>NZ_CDBN01000098.1 GCF_000820085.1 Aeromonas sanarellii | reverse complement strand
CTGGCCCGCGCGGGCCAGCAAGCATTAGCCGGAGTCGCCAAGCGGCGGCTCCAAAACCGAAAGAGAATTTCACATGAGTGATGCTATCGAGCTCAGTCTGGACGGGGTTGAGCGCCAGCCAATGCGCACCTTTACCGAGCAGGCTTACTTGAACTACTCCATGTACGTCATCATGGATCGGGCCCTGCCGCATATCGGCGACGGCCTCAAGCCCGTGCAGCGGCGCATCATCTACGCCATGAGCGAGCTGGGTCTGTCGGCGCTCTCCAAGCACAAGAAGTCAGCCCGTACCGTGGGTGACGTGCTGGGTAAATATCACCCCCACGGCGACAGCGCCTGTTACGAAGCCATGGTGCTGATGGCCCAGCCCTTCTCCTACCGCTATCCGCTGGTGGACGGTCAGGGCAACTGGGGTGCGCCGGACGATCCCAAATCCTTCGCCGCCATGCGTTATACCGAGGCGCGACTGTCGCGCTTCTCCGAGCTGCTGCTCTCGGAATTGGGCCAAGGCACGGTGGAGTGGACGCCGAACTTCGACGGCACCATGAAAGAGCCCGTGGTGCTGCCCGCCCGCCTGCCCCACATCCTGCTCAACGGGGTGACCGGCATCGCGGTGGGCATGGCGACCGACATCCCGCCCCACAACGCCCGCGAAGTGGCCCATGCCTGCGTGGAACTGCTGGACAACCCCAATGCCGGCCTGGACGCCCTGATGGCCCATGTGCAGGGGCCGGACTACCCGACCAACGCCGAGATCATCACGCCGCGCGATGACATCCGCAAGATCTACGAGACCGGCAAGGGCTCCATCAAGCAGCGGGCGGTGTGGAGCGAGGAGGATGGTGACATCGTCATCACGGCGCTGCCTCATCAGGCCTCCGGCGCCAAGATCATGGAGCAGATCGCCGCCCAGATGGTGGCCAAGAAGCTGCCCATGGTCACCGATCTGCGCGATGAATCGGACCACGAGAACCCGACCCGTCTGGTCATAGTGCCGCGCTCCAACCGGGTGGATGTGGAGGGGCTGATGGCACACCTGTTCGCCACCACAGACCTGGAGAAGAACTACAGGGTCAACCTCAACATCCTGGGTCTGGACAACCGACCCCAGGTCAAAGACCTCAAGACCATCCTCACCGAGTGGCTGAGCTTCCGTCGCGAGACGGTGCGCCGCCGCCTGCAGTATCGCCTCGACAAGGTGCTGGCCCGCCTGCACATCCTCGAAGGCTTGCTCATTGCCTACCTCAATATCGACGAGGTGATCGAGATCATCCGCACCGAGGAGGAGCCGGGCCGGGTGATGATGGAGCGTTTCAACATCAGCGAGACCCAGGCCGAGGCGATCCTCGAGCTCAAACTGCGCCACCTGGCCAAGCTCGAAGAGTTCAAGCTGCGCGCCGAACAGAACGAACTGGCGGAAGAGCGCGACAAGCTGGAACTGATCCTGGGTTCCGAGCGCCGTCTCAGCACCCTGCTGAAGAAAGAGATCCTGGCGGACGCCGAGAAGTACGGCGACGATCGCCGCACCCCGCTGGTGGAGCGTGCCACCGCCGTGGCCCTGACCGAGAAGGAGCTCACCCCGAGTGAGCCGGTTACCGTGATCCTCTCCGACAAGGGCTGGGTACGCGCCGCCAAGGGCCACGACGTGGATGTGGAAGGTCTCTCCTACAAGGCGGGGGACGGCTATCTCGCCCACGCCCATGGCCGCAGCAACCAGCAGGCGGTGTTCCTCTCCACCCTGGGGAGAACCTACTCGCTGGAGGCTCACACCCTGCCCTCCGCCCGCAGTCAGGGCGAGCCGCTCACCGGCCGCTTTGCTCTGGGGGCCGGCGAAGAGGTGCGCCATCTGGTGATGGGCAACGAAGGCGAGCCGTACCTGATTTGCTCCGACGCCGGTTACGGCTTCGTCTGCAAATACGACGACCTGATTGGCAAGAACAAGAACGGCAAGGCGCTGCTGACCGTGCCGGAAGGGGGCATCGTCATGGCGCCCCAGAGGATAGGCGCGCCGGAGACCGATCTCTGCATGGCCATCTCCAACGAGGGGCGCATGCTGCTGTTCCCGCTCAATACCCTGCCGGTGCTCGGCAAGGGCAAGGGCAACAAGCTTATCAGCATCCCTTCGGCACGGGTGAAGGCGCGGGAGGAGTTTGTGGTGATGGCTGCCGTCATCCCGCAGGGCCAGTCTGTCACCCTGTTTGCCGGCAAGCGCAAGCTGACACTCAAGCCGTCCGATCTCGATTACTACCGCGGCGAACGCGGCCGCCGCGGCGCCAAGCTGCCCCGCGGTCTGCAGCGAGTCGATCGCATCGAGATTGAACCTGCAGCCGGCGCAGAACCGGCAGCCGGGGAAAATCAGGAAGGGTAAGTAATAAGAAGGGCGCGAAAGCGCCCCTTTTATTTAATTTAAAGTACAGGTGAATTCATTAGCAAATGACTTTATTCTTTTGTTGCAAGTGTCGATGTTGCTTTTAATATTTTTAAATCAATTCGGTCCTGTATTAAGGTTTTGCTATGAGGCCCTAGTTTAAATGGTTCTTGATTATCAATTTTCGGTATGTTCTCATCTGTTAAAATGACAGCGTCATTCATGGTTGGGATTTTTTTGTTAGGCCATGGTCTAACCTTGAAAATGTCTTTTTCATTTGGCTGAGATAAGACGCCTAGACTGGTATATGAACTAAGGAAATCTTTTTCTTTAAATATTTTTCGATATTCCATTGAGTTGTTTTCAATGTTTTTTTCTGTTGCTGAAATAATTCCGTTCTCGGTTATGTCAAGGTACTTCCCATTGGAAGTCAACAAGGTTCTAGCTACAGCATTTGTTTTGTTTACAGCAGCAGCAAATATGATCGGGTCTGACAGGTCAACAGGAGTCTTAGATACAGCAACAACTTCAATAGATGGTTCAGAGGTACAGGTAGAGATTTCAGTTGATGTGTTTAAACAGTTCTGTTTGATCACTACTTTTCGCTCAATCGTCCAAGATGGGCCAAAAGTTTCAACCGCCCAATACATTAATTTTGCTTTCCACTCAGGGACATTGGTTGCTCGCATACCATAGTAAAAATTCCTATGTGTATCATGAGCGGTTTTTTCTTTTGTCTTACAGAAATAATCATGGATGACAGATGCGTTGATATAAGCTCCTTCAAATGGGCCCCCGATTAATGACCATAGTGCTTGAGGAATTGATGCTCCATCAACTTCTGTACCAGAAGGTGTTGTCCACATTACACCGTTTGGATCTCTAAATCTAAAATCACTATCTAACGTAAAAGTCGGCCGTGGTTTAGCATTTGGGTCAAACTCCCCTTTGAGGCTATCTAGAAAATCGCCGAAATTCTCTTCAGGAAAGGCTGCCATGGAAGAAAAAATCAGGGGGAATAAAATGTACCATGATTTGGTCATATTCATTTCCTCTCAGAAGTTAATAATTTAAAGCTTAGAACAACGAACCTATTGTAGACTTTGCTGGTACGTAGGACTGTAGTTCTGATGAACGAAGCGTAATCAGACGTTCGCGAAAACCGGCTTCCACTGTCCCGCTGCAACCTCCCTTATCTCCTTTGTCTCATCACCACGGTGCCGATAGTGCGGCCGATTACGCTGCGCTAATCGACCCTGTTCGCCCCTGCTCGCTAAGCTTAAAGGGAGCAGCACAGTGCTAGGAGGCCAATCATGGAGATCGACAAAGCCATCGGACTGATCGAGGCCCACGGGGTCTTTCACGGGGATCACTACAGCTTCAACAGCGACGAGTTCGTGCAGTGGTGCGAGCAGGATGCCCACCAGACCCTCAGCCTGGATCAGGCCAATCACGAGCTGGCGCCCTTCTGCATCCGGGTCGGTTACGCCGAGCCGGTCCGGTCGTGGCGCTACTATCTCACCTGACGTGGGCGGAGGGGTGAAGCCACCTCGCCAGCCATCTGCGGGGAGCATCGAAAAAGGAGCCGGCAAGGCTCCTTTCTTGTGATGATGAGGCGGGCGAACCCCTCAACGATTGAAATCCCACGCGATGGGCAGTTCGATATCGAAGAGAAGCGCATCCTCTTCGAGGCGAAAGGGCAGGTCGGTCTGGTGCTGCTCATATCTGTCGACGATAAGGCAGCCCTCGAAGAAGTTGGATTCGTAGCCGAGGCGGGCCAGCCCCCGGGCGCCATCCTGATCGAGCGAGATGCCCAGCACCCGGGGCGGGTGCTCTTGGCTGAGGTGGACGCCGGGATTGCCCTCATCCACCAGCCGCTCCAGCAGGGGGAAGAAGTCTGGCCTGTGGGCTTCGATTGCCCGGGTGATGGCCTGCTCCAGCTCGGTGCGGCTGGCAAAGGGGCCACCTAGGGGGTAGCGGGTCTGGATCCTCTCCTGGTTCATGGTCTGCTCCTTGACGCTATTGCCGGCTTGGGGTGAGCGCCCCCTTGATGGCCGCTCAGGCGGGGATGCGGCCGTTCTTCACCAGCGCCCGGCGGATATTCCTGCACATCTTGCCAAAACTATAGAGCTCGTCGAAGGTGGGCGGGATGCCGCGCTGGATCTGGTATTGCCAGTAGCAGAGCTCGCTGTCGACCAGCTCCATCAGCTTCTTGGGGCAGCCGATGCAGCTGTTGTCCGGCCCGCACCTGAAGGTATCCGGCTGATAGAGCGGAAATTCCGCCTTCACGGCGTCGATGATCTGCTGCATCGCGGTAATGCGGTCCGGCTTTCTGCTCACGACCTTGCTCCCCGGCTCTGGTATGGGGGAGTCATTATATCCCTGACAAAATATGGGCCAATGACGCTTAGGGGGTAGTCCGCCTTGAGTGCAAGCCACCGCGCCCCGGATCCTGCGCCTGCTTCCCCCCTGGTGGCCTCTTCTGTCTGGCGCCGTTTCGGGTCATGATGAAAGCCCCGAACGAACCACTGTTGTCTGACCCCTCTGGAGGTGTGATGAGACCCTATGCCCTGCTGCTGCTTTTTCCCCTGGTGTGCCAGGCCGAGGCCAGTCCGAGCGAACCCGTGCAGGAAGGTACCCTGGCCAATCAGCAGCTGCTCCGGGATGCCATGGTGGGGGTCGCATCCTGGGTGGCCACCAAGGGGTGTGACGCGCCGGAGCGCTTCGTACCCGTGGTGCTGCAACTTCCCGAGGGGGAGCCGGGCAGTCGCTATTGGCAGGAGCGCTGGACGGTGACGGGCTGTGGCAACGACTATCCCGTGGTGATCGATTTTCGGGAGACCGGGATGGAGAGCGCCATGTGGACCATTGCCCGATAGGGTTGGCGCCGCCATCTGCGAGCTGCAAAGATGACAACGCCCGGCAAGCCGGGCGTTGGAATACGCAGAAGGGAAAGACCCGTCATCAGAAGTCGTGATAGAGCGGCCAGCCGAGCAGGGGGTGCTTGAGACCTGCGCGCATCTCCATGTTGTCGAGCTTCTCCGGGGAGGCGTCCTCTTTTTGCAGCTGCTGGTACTGGCGCACAAAGCCGAGGGTATGCAGCAGGTTCGGCACGAAGCCCGGGCTCAGCTCCTGGCGCAGGGCCGCGGCCATGTCGGCGGGCAGCGCGCTCAGCATCAGGGCGAGCTGGGCGGCGAGATAGTCGGTGGCGAACCAGGCCTCGTCGAGTTCAATCTCCCTCGCCAGTTTGCGCTTGAGATCCTGCTTCACCTTGAGCGGGGCGGCGCCACTGCCCTTGCCGCAGAGGATGCGGTAGAGCAGGGCCTCGGCCAGCTTGTCCTCCATGGTGGGGTGGTCGCTCTCGCTGGCGAAGAAGTGTTGGTCGATGAGCTCCATCAACCGGCTCTTGTTGTGCTCGGCCAGCGCCTTTTCGTACTCCTGCCACCCTTGCCACTCCTCGATATCGGGGGGGCTCGAGATCTTGTCCAGCAGGCGGGCATCCACGTCACCGTAGAGGCTGTTGCCAGCCTGCTTTGGGCTGACGGTGATGAGCATGGACCAGCCCTTCTGGAACGGCTTGATGGGGCCTTCCGGTGCCTGCAACAGGGCCAGCGCCTTGGCCGGATCCCGCTGGGATAGCTCCTGCAATCCCAGGCTCACCACGCCGATGACGTCGTGGGCGGCCTGCTCCAGCAGGTGCATCTTGTACTTGTTGTAGTACTTGTCGGCGAATTTGAGGCTCATCAGCACCGCCTTGCCCTTGATGGCGGCCAGCTGTTGCTCGCTCAGCCGTTCATTGTCGCGGCCAAAGCGCAGCACCTGGGTCAGAAAGGGGCCCTGGTTGGCATCGCGAATGACTAACTGCATGAATGGGCTCCTTAATCCAGAAAGCTGAACATGTCGTCGACGTCGCCGTACTCGTCTTCCTCGACCTTGTTCTTCTCTTTGGCCTGCATCACCAGCTCGGCGGCAAACTTGTTGATGATGCCGTCCCAGGTCGAGTGTTCGCTCCGCAGCAGCGACTTGATGGCTTTCTCCACCTCGGGGGCCAGCTCGCGAATGAGCATCAAGAGGCTGCGCGGGTCGTCCAGGGCGTAGTCGTGGCTGTCTTCGGCCTGCTGGCGCTCGCTGTAGCGCAGGGACTCTTCGAGATCCTCCTCCTCGGCGTGCAGCACGTCGCGATAGCCTTCGTCCTCTTCATAGCGATCGCCGCGATAGAACTCGATAAAGGGGATGGCGAGGTAGAAGAGACCGGCCGGATCCTCGGCGACGCACTCGAGGATCTCCCGCTGCTTGGCCTCGCTATCCTGGGTGCGGATCAGGTAGTTGAGGAAGTCGAAGGTATGCTGCTGCAGCTCGTCGGCGTTGTTCTTGATCGCCTCTTCCCAGTAGAGCGGCTGCTGGCAGACGATGTCGCGGATCCGCTCCGGGGTCATCAGCTCGGAGATGATGGAGGGGAAGGAGATGTCGTGCTGGCCGTTGATCTGGGTCAGGGTAACGATATCAATGTTTTCAATCACTTCTGCCAGCTGGTCGTCAGACATGGTCTTGGCGATCAGCTCGAACTTCTCGCTGGCCTGCTTCGGCTCGATGACGGCCAGCTCTTTGATCTCGATGGCGGTAATTTCTATCAGACTGTTGCTCATGCCTTGCCCCAATTAGAAACGGACTTCGTCGTACATGTCCTGATCGTCTTCTTCGCCCTGACCGCCATGATAGTCGGCGTCGGCATCTTCCCCGTCATCTTCGTCCTCGTCCCGCAGCTCATAGTCGTCATCGGCACTGTGGCTGCCGCGGGGCAGCGGGTTGTCGAGCAGAAACAGCACGGCGCAGGCTTCCATCAGCTGATCTTCGCTCTGGGCCCGTACCGCCTTGACCAGCGGCAGGGCGGCGTTGTTGAAGCCGACGCTCACCTTGAACTCGTCCCAGGAGGGCTGCTCGCCGCTGGCGAGCCACTTGTTCCACTGCCCCTTGGCCTTGGGGGGGAACTGCACCCGGCCATAGAGGGCGAGCGGCAGGTATTCGGGCATGAACTCCAGCATGCTCATGTCGGCCAGCAGCAGGGCCTTCATCTGGTCGGTGAACTGCTCGAGCCCCTTGGGGTCGTCCTGATCCCGGTAGGATTCGATATTTTCGCTGGCATCGCTTTGCAGGGCCTTGAGCCGTGCCTGGTCCCATTTTTTTTGCATAGTCGCTCTTCTTGCCTGGTGGCTCAGGGGTAGAACTGGTCCCACATCTCCTGCATGGCAGCAGCGGGATCGGTCACGATGACGTTGTTGAAATCCTTGATAAAGGCGGCCCGCTGTTTCGGATCGGACAGCACTTCATAAGCCTGCTTTACCTGGTGCAGCCTGAGGGCTGCCTGCTCTTTCTCTTCTTCGCTCGCCCCGTGCAGCTTGTCGGGGTGGTACTGGTTCGACAGCCGACGATAGGCTTTTTTGATGTCGTTTTCACTGGCGTTGGACTTGACGCCCAACACCCGGAAGTAGTTGTTCATGACGGATCCTGCCTCACTGGCATGGTGGAATTCATCCTGTGTCGGCCTGGTGGCGGAACGTCGGCAAACCAGGCTCGGCAAAAACCGGAGATTTTAACGGAAACCGCCCTCCATCGCCATGAATAGGAAGAAAAGTAACCAGAGGAATGCGCGGCGGGTGCGCCTTGGGATCCGCCTCCCGATGGGTGACCGTCTCGGGGCTACACTACAGGAGGCGTCGGGCCGTCCCGGGGAGCGGGACCCGGCTCGGACCATCACAAGGAGTAGACAGCCATGTTCAAACAGTATCTTCTGTCCCTGGCGTTGTTGAGCGGCGCCGCCCTGGCCGCCGAGGAGCCCCTCGACGAGCCCATGATGTTCATGAAGGGGGATATTACCAAGGCCCAGTTCATGGAAAGAGCCGAGCAGCGTTTCGCCCGGCAGGACACCGACAAGGATGGCACCCTGTCGGTGGCCGAGAGAGAGGCCGCCATGGCCAGGATGCACGAGGCTATGCAGCAGTCCGGCAAGGCCATGCCGGGCAAGATGGGGAACATGGGAAACATGAGGCCGATGCAGGACACCACCAAGGCACAGTTCATGGAGCGTCATGAGGCCGTTTTCACCAAGATGGACAAGAATGGCGATGGTGTGCTCGACGAGGCCGAGCGGGCCAGCGCCAGGGGGAGGCTCGGGCAGGGGATGATGGCGCCCGCGCAACAATAGGCTTGCCAGCCTCAAGATGGAAAAAGAGCCCGGTAGCGATACCGGGCTCTTTGCATTCCTTGCGTGGCGACGGCTTACCAGCGAGCCCACAGCAGCCGCAGCTTGAGCCCCCAGCGGCTGCTCCAGCCCGTGGTGCTGCTCACCAGCTTCCCATCCCTGATGATGAGAAAGCTGGGGGTGACTCCCACCTGCCAGCGGGCAGCCAGATCCCCCGACTCGTCGTTGTGGGTCGGGAAGGTCAGCCCCTTCTTGCCCATCCCCTGACTCAGCTGTTCAGCGTTGCCGGAGCGCAGGGCCACCGTCAGCACGTTCTCGCCTTCCTGCCAGAGCTGCTCAACCGTGGGGGTGGTGAAGCGGCACACGCCGCACCAGCTGGCCCAGTAGTAGACCAGCAGCGCCCTGCCCCGGCTCTGCTCGGCCAGGCTGGTGGTGGTGGCATCCTGCAGGGTGAGGGGGGCCTCAATGGCCCCCGCCGGCAGGCTGGGGCCGCGCCAGAGATCCAGCAGGGTGGAGACGACCAGCGCCATCAGCATCAGCCAGAGCGCCTCCTTGCCCCAGCGTCGCCAGCGCGGTGCCTTTACAGCGACATCCTCAACCATGGTTTAGCTCCGCCTGGCCAGCTCGGCCTTCACCAGCCGTTCCAGCTCGTCATACGAGATGGCGCCAGGCACCAGCTGGTTGCCGATAAGCGTCGCCGGAGTGCCCTGCACGCCAAGAAGAGTGCCGATGCGCAGGCTGTTGCGCAGCTCCTCGGTGGCCTTGCCTTCCGGCTTGAGGGTCAGGTTATCGGTGGCCGCCAGCGCCTTGTTGATGTCCGCCTCGGTCAGCATCCCTTGCTTGCTCATCAGCTTGTCGTGCAGGGGGAGGAAGCGGGCCGGATCCTGCTGCCACAGGGTGAGGCTGTACTGGGCCGCCTTGGCGGAGGTCTGCCCCTTGAACGGCAGCAGCTTGATCACCAGCCCCAGATCGTCGGGATAGGCCTCGAGCAGCCGGGTCAGCTGGGGATCGAACTGCTTGCAGTAGGGGCAGTTGTAGTCGGTGAACAGCACCAGGGTCAGCTTGGGGTGCTTGGTGCCCAGGCGCGGGCTGGTGGCGCTGTTGAACAGCACCTCCTGGTTGCTCTTGATGAAGTCGCCGAGCTGGGCCTCCTGGGCGGCGGCGTTCTGCTTCTCCCAGGATTCGGCCGCCTCGTCCAGGATCTTCGGGTTCTGCACCAGAGTCTCGCGAATGAGCTCCTTGATGCGGGCCTCCTGCTCCGGGGTGAAGGGGGCGGCGTGCAGCAGTGGGGCGCTCAGGCCGCCGGCAACCAGGGCGGTACACAGGGTCAGGGTACGCAGGTTCATGGCATTCTCCTTAGAAATGGGGGCCGGGCTGGATGAGGCCGGCCTTGTTCAAGACGTTGAGCAGCTCGGCCTTGTCCAGCAGGGGGGAGAGGCTCTCCCCTTCGGGCAGGCCGGGCCCGTAGATCTGGTTGAAGGGGACGGCGGCGGCGCCGCGCTGGCGCAGGAAGGCGGCGATGGCATCGCTCGGCCTGCTCCAGTCGCCGCGCAGGGCCACCACGTCCGGGGCGGACAGGGCCTCCTGCACCTCGCCCTGCAGCAGCACGTTGTATTTGTTGGCCTTGCAGGTGACGCACCAGTCGGCGGTGACGTCCACGAAGACCCGCTTGTGCTGGGCCAGCGCCTCGACGATGGCCCGCTCGGAGAGGGGCTGCCAGGCGACTCTGTCTATGCTGCCCGACCCCTGCGCCGTGAGGGCGCCCCCCAGCAACAGGGCGCCGCCGATGAGTGCCGAGAGGGAGAGGGCCAGGGTGAAGCCGCGCATGCCGTAACGCCAAATGATGCCAATCAGCAGCGCCAGCACCATGGCCACCATCAGCCAGCCGGTGGTCGTGCTGCCCAGATGGTTGCCGAGCAGGCTCGCCAGCCAGAGGCTGGAGCCCAGCATCATCAGCCCGAGCAGGATGCGCAGGTGCCCCATCCAGCGGCCCGGTTTGGGCAGCCAGAGGGCGAGGCGCGGCAGGGCTGCCACCAGCAGCCAGGGCAGGCTCATGCCAATCCCGAGGGCCGTGAAGATGAGCCAGAGCTGGCCGAGGGGGGCCGCCAGCGCGAACGCCACCGCGGTGCCGAGGAAGGGGGCCGAGCAGGGGGTCGCCAACAGGGTGGCGAAGCTCCCCTGCAGGAAGTGGCCACCGAGACCCTTGCCGCCGCGGGTGGCGAGACGAGTGCTGAGATTGCTGGGCAGGCGGATTTCGAACAGCCCCAGCAGGTTGGCGCAAAACAGCAAGGTCACCGCCACCATGAAGCCGATGAAGCCGGCGCTCTGGAACTGGATCCCCCAGCCGACCGCCCCCTGGGTCGCGCGCAGCAGGCTGCTCATGGCCGCCAGCACCCAGAAGGAGGCGAGGATGCCGGCGCTGGCGGCCAGGAACTGCCTGCGCACCCGGCGCTGTTCGCTCTCCTGCTGTTGCAGCACAGAGCCGAGCTTCAGGGCCAGCACCGGCAGCACGCAGGGCATCAGGTTGAGGATGAGGCCGCCGAGCAGCGCCGCCCCCAGCAGCCAGAGGAGGGGCTGGTGCTGGGTCGGCAGGGCGATGGGCCCGGCGATGGGGGCGCGGGTCTGCCAGGCCTGATCGCCGCTGGTGAGCAGCAGGCCGAGGGACTGACCGCGCAAGTCGGGCGCATCCCCCTGCCAGCCGTCGCTCACCGGCACCCGGGCGATCAGGGTGGTGCCGCTCACCTCGAGCGCGGGCTTGCCAAACTCGGCCCCCTCCAGCGCATCGATGAAGAGGGTGGGCGACTGCCAGCCATCCGCCCGTTCGGCCCGCAGCTGCAGCTGGTTTTGCTGGTAGCCGAGCTCGACCCGGGTGTCGGCGGGCAGGGGCTGGGGCAGCGTGCTCATGGCCCGGGCCCAGGCGAAGTCGAAACCGGCCGGCGCCTGCCCATCCGCCGCCAGGGTGAAGGGGTAGTCGGTCAGGATGCAGACATTGCTGCAGGTGGAGAGGCGCAAGGTGCCCTTGAGCGGCTGCCCGGCCGGGTAGTCGAGGCTCAGGGGGAAGCGCACCTGCTCCTGATAGCCCTGGGTGCTGAGCCCGGCCACCTCGAAAGGGCGCGGCGTGGGCCAGTGCCACTGGAAGTCACCGACCGGCTGATCCCACAGGATCCGGGGCGCTATGCCCCCTTCACCCGGGCTGTGCCAGTAGGTTTTCCAGCCGGATTCGAGGGCCACCTCGAGCAGGATGCGGGTGTGGTCAGGGGCGCTGCGGTCGGCCTGCAGCCGGACCCTGGCGTGATCGTTCCGGGGGCTGGTGAGCCACCCCGTATCGCTGGCCAATCCACTGGATTGCCACAGCAGGCTGCCCAGTAGCAGGACCGCCTTGAAGAGAGTTGACATGTTTTTGGTCTCGCAAAAAATGAGTGACAGCTAACGAAACAACGCGGCTGAACTCATTCCCGCCAGACACAGAGGGTGAGGTGGAGTCGTCGTTCCGGGGGCGAGACGGCCCGTGGCGGCGGCAGTGGCGGCGTGTAGCGCCAGAGCGGCGCCAGCAGGGCGATGAGCAGCGCCACCGCGAAGAACAGCTGCTCGACGCAGAGCAGGCTGGCGGCACTCAGCCACTTGCCGTTGAGCTGGCAACCGTTGGGCTGGGGGCTGGAGGTGCTGGCCTTGTCGGCCTGGTCGTCGGCCGTCACGGAGGAGGGCAGGGCCTGGCAGCTGATGGCGTGATCAAGCAGGGCGAGTCGGGCCAGCGGCTGGGCCGCGCAATTGAGCACCAGCAGGCAGACCAGCAGCAGGAGTCGTGTCGCCCAGCGTTGTTGGTGAATCATGCTCGCCCCGTTCATCAAGATGGGCACATCCTAACGACCAACGGCGGGTGGGGCAAGCCGGAAGGGGAGGGGGACGTGCGAGGCTGGTCGGTTCTGTCTGGCGAACGCTTGTTCGCTAAAAGGGGGACCAGTATACTGCGCCGAGTCAAATTCCGAGGTGTTCGATGCTCAAACTTGCCCGTGTGCTGCTGCTGGCCCTGCTGCTCATCTTCTGGTTCGTCTTCGGCCTGTTGCTCTGTCTGGTGCGCCCGCGCCACCCCAACAACGTCTATGTCTTTGCCCGCATGTACCACGCCGTCTGCCCGCTGATCGGACTCAAGGTGCGGGTGATCATTCCGGAGGAGGTCAAGTCGGTGGGCCCGGCCGTCTACGTCTGCAACCATCAGAGCAACTACGACATCTTCACCGTGACCGGTGCCGTGCGCCCCGGCGTGGTGGCGGTGGGCAAGAAGAGCCTGCTGTGGCTGCCTTTCTTCGGCCTCATCTTCTGGCTCTCCGGCAACGTGCTGATCGACAGATCCAACCGCTCCCGCGCCATCGGCACCATAGGCCAGGTGGTGGATCGCATCAAGCATCGCGGCACCTCCATCTGGATGTTCCCGGAAGGGACCCGCTCCCAGGGTCGCGGCCTGCTGCCGTTCAAGGCCGGGGCCTTCCATACCGCAGTGCAGGCCGAGGTGCCCGTGGTGCCCATCGTCTGCTCCAGCTACTTCGGTCAGATCGATCTGAACCGCTGGGACAACGGCGAGGTGCTGCTGGAGATGCTGCCCCCCCTGTGCAGTAAGGAGCACGGCGCCGCCGGGATCCGCGAGTTGTCCGACACCTGCCGGGAGAAGATGGAAGCCAAGCTGGTGGAGCTGGATGGCAAGCTGGGCCATAGGCCGGCGGCTTGAACCCGGTTGCAGAGAGAGGGAGCCGCTGGCTCCCTTTTTTATTGGTGAAAATCACCATGTAGTTGGCTTTTTTCGCCATATCGCGTCCCTTCAATTCTCGTCATCAAGAGTCATCTATATGTAATAAAAGGAAAAAGTATTCTGGCACGGCTCTTGTAATGTCATGGAAAGAGAGTGACATCCCATCAACAAGGAGCCAGACCATGAGCGTATTCAGCCGCCTGACCGACGTGATCAATGCCAACCTGCACAGCCTGCTCGACAAGAGCGAAGAGCCGGAGAAGATGCTGCGGCTGATGATCGAGGAGATGGAGCAGGTCCAGGTCGAGATGAGGACCCAGGCCGCCCGCGTCATCGCCGAACAGAAACAGCTGGAGCGCCATCAGCAGGCGCTGCGCCACCGGATCCAGGAGTGGACAGCCAAGGCCGAACTCGCCATCCAGAAGGGCCGCGAGGATCTCGCCCGTGCCGCCCTCACCGAGAAGCTGGCGGAGATGAAGCAGTGCGAGCGGCTGGAAGAGGACAAGGCGCGGGTGGCCGAGGTGCTGGCCCAGCTCACCGCCGACAGCGAGCGGCTGGCGGCCAAGCTGACCGAGGCGCGGGAGAAGCAGAAGATGCTGACCCTGCGCGAGCAGACCGCCCATAGCCGCATTCGTGCCCGTGCCCAGGTGGACAACCAGCGCATGCACGAGCTGGTGGCCCGCTTCGATGGCTTCCAGAACCGGGTCGATCAGCTGGAAGCCCAACTGGAGGCGGCGACCCTGGGGCAGAATCCGTCCCTCGAGGCCCAGTTCCGCGAGCTGGAGCTGAACGACGAGATTGAGCGCGAGCTGGCCCGTCTAAAAGGCCACAAGGCGGAGGCCTAATCATGACACCCTGGCCCAAGGATCTCGCCCATCGCAAGCTGACCGGAGTCTGCGCCGGCCTCGCCAACGGGCTGGGGGTGTCCAGGGTGACGGTGCGGGTGGCGGCCCTGCTGGCGCTGATCCTGATGCCGCCCCTGGCGCTGGCCGCCTATCTGCTGGCGGTGCTGATCATGCCGCCCCGCCGTGAATTGAAGCGCTGGCTGGATTGACCCGAGTCACTCAGCGGCATTAACCCAGTGAGGAGCACAACATGCTGGAATTTATCGTCTTGATCCTGGTGCTGATCGGCATGGCGCTGACCGGATTCACCGTGTTGGCCATGCTGCTGGTGAGCGGGGTCTTCGTGCTGTTTGGCGCCCTGGCCGGCATGTTTGCCCTCATCATCAAGCTGGCGCCCTGGTTGCTGCTGGTGCTGGTGGTGTGCTGGCTGCTTGGCAACAGGCGCAGGCAGTCGAACACCTACCGTTAAGCCTCCCTGAACTCGCATCCTTCCTTGGCCACTGCTTGCAGTGGCCCTTTTTATGGGCGCGACACGGGTTCGGTGTGCGGGGTGGCAAGCCAGGAAAGGCTCCAGTCGTGCCACAGCGCCGGCTCTTGCACCAGGCGCTCCTTGAACGCCTTGCTCTGCTGCTTGAGGCGGTACTCGAGGCGCAGCGCCTCGCGTTTGCCGGGAACCTCCTGCTGCCACGCCAGCGTCAGGGGCCCCTTGCCGCGCAGGGCTCTGGCCCCCTTGCCGCTCTGGTGCTGACGCAGGCGCCGCTCGGGATCCGTGCTGATCCCCGCATAGAGTGCCCCGGCGCCGGTGCGCACCAGATAGACAAACCAGGGGGAGGGCGTGTCGGTGGCGAGGGTCACGAGGTGCGCCACCTTGCCCGCCGACCCCCGAGCCGGTGCAGGGGCAGTAGGCTCACCAGCAGGCCAGCCCAGACGAAGGCAAAGCCCACGGATTTCACCGGATCCGGGATCTCGCCAAACCAGAAGAGGGCGAGCAGGAAGGCGAGGCTCGGCTCTATGTATTGCAACAGGCCCACGGTGCTCATGGGGGTGCGCGTCACCGCGTAGCAGAACAGCCCCACCGGCAGCAGGGTGGCGGGCGCACTGCCCATCAGCAGCAGCTTGTCGGCCCAGTCTCCTGCCATAAACTGGCTGGTGCCCTGCAAGGTCAGCCAGCCGAGGACGAGCAGGGCGACGGGCAACTGCACCAGGGACTCCAGATAGAGGCTGGTGCCGGCGTCCAGTCTCACCTTCTTCTTGATGAGGCCGTAGAGGGCAAAGTTGGCCCCCATCACGAGGGAGAACCAGGGCAGCTCGCCGTAGGAGAAGAGCATGTAGGCGAGCCCCGCCAGGGCGAGCGCCACCGCCAGGTGTTTCTGCGGGGTGAGCCTCTCTTTCAGGAAGAGCACCGCAAAGGCGATGTTGAACAGCGGGGTCATGAAGAAGGCGAGGCTGGTGGCCAGCACCTGACCCGTGGTCAGGCACCAGGTGAACATGCACCAGCTGATGGACATCACGGGGCCCGCCAGCAGCACGAGGCCGAGCTGCCGGGGATCGCCGCGCAGGGCCGCCCAGGGTACCCGGTGGCCGAGCAGCAGCAACAGGCCTCCCAGCAGCACCACGGACCAGAGCACCCGGTGGGAGAGCAGCTCCCACATGTTGACCTCGGGCATGAACTGGTAATAGAGGGGCAGCATGCCCCACAGCACGAATGAGAGGGCCGCGCTGCCGGTGCCCATCCAGTTCTTCATCGCTCTCCGTTTATTAAACTAAACAATGGCGGCTGCATGATAAGTATCCGCCGCCACTTTCACAAGCGGGAGCGGGGAGAAAACTCTGGTACTATCGGGTCCATGAACCGACTCGATATCCTGTTTGAACAGATCCGGGCCTGCCGCCTGTGCGAGGCCCACCTGCCGCTCGGCCCAAGGCCGGTGATCCGCGGCAACGAGCACGCCCGTCTGCTCATCATCGGCCAGGCCCCCGGCACCCGGGTACACGCCAGCGGCATCCCCTGGGACGACCCCTCCGGCGATCGGCTGCGCCAGTGGCTCGGGGTGGACAAGAGCGTCTTCTACGACGAATCCCGCATCGCCATCATGCCCATGGGGCTCTGTTACCCGGGCCGGGGCAAGTCGGGGGATCTGCCCCCCAGGCCGGAGTGCGCCCCCACCTGGCACGACAAGGTGCTGATGCTGTTGCCCAACATCGAGCTGACCCTGCTGATCGGCCAGTATGCACAGGCTTACTACCTGCGGGAGGCGGCGAAAGGATCCCTCACCGAGACGGTGCGACACTGGGCGGACTTTGGCCCGGCCTGGTTGCCGCTGCCGCACCCGTCACCGCGCAACACCCTCTGGCTCAGGAAGAACCCCTGGTTCGAGCAGGCCGTGATCCCCCATCTGCAGCAGAGGGTCGCCCCCCTGCTTGCCCCTGCCGGCTAGAGCGCCGGCTCGGCCTGCGGCTTGGGCTTGCTGCGGGCCATGGCGACCAGCGGCAGTATGATACACAGGCACCCCAGCAGCAGCGGCAGCCCTGGCTGCTCGTCAAACAGCCAGACCCCGATGGCGACTGCCATCAGCAGCCCGGTGTACTCCGCCGAGGCGATCTTGCTCGCCTCCGCCTTGCGATAGGCCATCACGCACAGCCCCGCATAGACCATGATGAGCGCCGAGGAACCGAAGGCGGGCCACCACATCTGCCACTGCCACTCGCCCCCTTCCCACCAGGCCAGCGCCAGGATGAAGGGCATGCTCAGCACGTTGGTGAAGAACAGGGTCTGGGCGATGGGCTGCTGGAGCGGGATCCGCTTGATCAGCAGATTGTTGACCGCCAGGGAGAGCGCCACCCCCAGGGCCGCAAGGGCGGCCCAGTTCACCTCGGTGGGGCGCAGCACGATGAGCACGCCGACGAAGCCGAACAGCGCAGTCAGCACCTTCTGGCGCGACAGCGCTTCCCCCGCCAGCCAGACCGCGAGCGGCACCATCAGGAGCGGCGCAGCATAGAAGAGGGCGTTGGCGGTGGCGAGCGGCAGGCGGGTGAGGGCGACCACCATCAGGCAGACGCCGATGGCCCAGATGTGGGCCCGCAGCAGGTGCCACTTGAGCGCCACCGGCGGGTTGTGCCGCCAGGACCAGAGCAGCCAGGGGGCGAGCAGCAGGGCGGCGGAGAGCTGGCGGAAGAAGACGAACTGGAAGAGGGGCTGGTCCGGCTCCAGCACCTTGACCAGTGCATCGGAGAAGACCGCCACCATGTTGCCCAGCACCAGATAGAGGATGCCTATTCCGACTGCATTCATACCACCTCCAGATTCAGATGAGGGGAGGGTAGCCCGCGGCCCGTTATCCAGTAAAATGATAAAAAGTCACCATGCATGAGAATTTTGGATAATGAAGCTGCCTCCCCTGCGTGCCGTTCAATATTTCGAGGTGGTGGCCCGCCTGCTGAGCTTTTCCCGCGCGGCCCTGGAGCTCAACGTCAGCCAGAGCGCGGTCAGCCACCAGATCCGCCTGCTGGAGGATTTCCTCGGGGAGCGGTTGCTGCTGCGCCAGGGTCGACTGCTCTCCCTGACGCCCCAGGGGGAGACCTATTTCGAGGGGATCTCCGCCGGGCTGGTCCAGATAGCCCAGAGCAGCGAGCAGTTGCGCGGCGGCGGCGAGATGCGGGTGCGGCTAGCTGTCTACAGCTCCTTTGCGGTGAAGTGGCTGATCCCCCGCCTGGCCGGACTGCGCCAGCTCCACCCCGAGCTGGATCTCAGTCTGGAGATGGTGGCGGAAGACCCCGAGCTCTCCGACAGGGTGGCGGATGGCTTCATCACCGTCTCCCCCGAGGGGCCCGGGTACCTGCACGATCTGCTCTATCGGGAGCGGCTGATGCCGGTGTGCAGCCGGCGCCTGTGGCAGCAGGTGGAGGGGGAGTGGCCCGCGACCCTGTGGCAGTTGCCGCTGCTCTCCATCCAGGCGATCTACAAGGAGAAGGGGGAGGACTGGCGGCGCTGGGCCGAGGTGGGGGGCCTGACCATTCCCCCCGAGGCGAGGGTGCACCATTTCAGCCATATCCTGCTGGCGCTGGAGGCGGCGAACTGGGACCAGGGGATGGCGCTCATCAACGACTACATGCTGCAGCCGGAGGACCCTCGCCTGGTGCGGCTGCCGCTGCACGCCCTCGAGACCGGCGACAACTTCTATTTCGTCTGCAAGCGCTCGCGCGCCCATGAACCCGCCATCAGCCGGCTGCGCCAGTGGTTGTGGCAGGAGTCGCAGGCGAGCCTGAGGCCCGGAGAAAACGAGCCCCTCAGGCGCGTCTGAACCGACTTGGTACGAAGAGGCTGGCGGTGCAGACCACGACGGACTGGCCTGGTTTGTGGGGGCTGATGGCGCTGGTGATACCAGCGCCATCGATCTTCACGTTCGCTTGAACTGGCTCAGTACAAACAAGGTGGTGGCGCAAACCACCACAGATGGACCCGCCGGGGTGTCCTGATACCAGGAGAGGGTCAGCCCGCCGAGTACGGCGAGGCAGCCGATGAGGGCCGCAAGGCCGGCCATCTGCTCCGGGGTCTGGCTGAAGCGGCGGGCGGTGGCGGCGGGGATGATCAGCAAGGAGGTGATGATGAGCGCCCCGACGAACTTCATGGCCACGGCGATGACCAGACCTATCAGTAGCATCAGCACGCAGCGCAGCACATCGACCCGCACTCCCTCTACCCGCGCCAGCTCTTCCGAGATGGTCATGGAGAGCAGCGGGTCCCACAGCCGCCACAGGGTGAGCAGCACCAGGGCGCCGCCGCCGTAGATCCAGAGCAGATCCATGGGCTGTACCGAGAGCAGGTCGCCGAACAGGTAGGCCATCAGATCCACCCGCACGTTGTCCATGAAGCTCAGGGTCACCAGGCCGAGCGACAGGGCGCTGTGGGCCAGGATGCCGAGCAGGGTGTCGGTGGCGACCTGCTGGTTGCGGCTCATGATCACCAGCAGCATGGCCATGGCGAGGCAGCAGACCACCACCGCCAGGGTGAGGTCCACCTGCAGCAGGATGCCGAGCGCTATGCCGAACAGGCAGGCGTGGGAGAGGGTGTCGCCAAAATAGGCCATCTTGCGCCACACCACGAAGCTGCCGAGGGGGCCGGCCAGCAGGGCGATGCCGAGGCCGGCCGCGAGGGCGTATAACAGAAAGCTGTCCACTTGATGATCCTGTTGCGTGCGTTACGGGTTGCGGGAGGGCAGGCGGATGACGGGAGCCTGCGGTTCATGGTGGTGATGCTCGCCATCGCAGTGGTGATGGTGGGTGTAGACCGCCAGCACCTCCTGCTCCGGCCGCCCGAACAGGCGGGCAAATTCCGGGTGGCGTGCCACGCTCTCCGGCTCGCCGTGACAGCAGACGTGGCGATTGAGGCAGATCACCTCGTGGGTGCTGGCCATCACCAGGTGCAGGTCGTGGGAGACCATCAGCACGGCGCAGTGGAATTCGGCGGCGAGCTGGCCGATGAGGGCGTAGAGCTCGATCTGGCCCGTGATGTCTACTCCCTGGACAGGTTCGTCCAGCACCAGCAACTCGGGCTTGACCAGCAGGGCGCGGGCCAGCAGCACCCGCTGCATCTCGCCGCCGGAGAGCTTCTGCATCCGGTTGTCCAGCAACTCCTGGGCGCCGACCCGCGCCAGGGCCTCCTCGATGGAGAGGCGGCCGTTCTTGCCAAGCTGCAGGAAGCGGCGCACCGTCAGCGGCAGCGTGGGGTCCAGGTAGAGGCGCTGCGGCACATAACCGACCCGCAAATCGCGGCGGCGAATGATTTCGCCCGAGTCCGGATTGAGCAAGCCCAGCACCAGCTTGCTCAGGGTGCTCTTGCCCGCTCCGTTGGGGCCGACCAGGGTGGTGATTTTGCCTTTGTTCAGGGTAAAGGAGACCTTGTCGAGCACGAGTCGTCCGTCAAATGAGAGACAGACCTCTTTCAGCTCCACCAGTTGGGTCATGACAGCTCCGGGGTTTACAGCCAGTGAGAGTTATAATATAACAGCGACGTTGGTTTGTTATATTATCACACACACACTCCCTGACGAGACCTCTATGCGAATTCTTGCCCTGATCACTGCCCTGCTGGCGGTGAGTCTGCCTGTCCGTGCCCTCGAGGTGCTGACCACCATCAAACCCCTTGGCTTCATCGCGGCGGCCATCACGGAGGGAGTGAGCGAACCCAAGGTATTGCTGCCGACGGGGGCTTCCCCCCACGACTATTCCCTGCGCCCCTCCGATATGCGCAGCATCAACGAGGCCGATCTGGTGGTCTGGGTAGGCCCCGAGCTGGAAAGCTTCATGGCAAAGCCGCTTGCAAAGCATCCCCATGCACTGACCCTGACTCTGGTGCCGGGCATGCCCTTGTTCAACTACGCAACCCAGGCGAGCCACGACGACCACGATCATGAACACGAGGCCCACGAGCACGGTGATCAGGATGATGGTCATGAAGGGCACCATCACGAAGGTGTGGATCCCCATCTCTGGCTGGGCCCGGCCCAGGCCAAGGCGATCGCCACCGCGATCGCGACCAAGCTTGGCAAGCAGGATCCGGCCAACCAGACGCGTTATGCCGCCAATCTTGCTACTTTCAAGGGCAAGGTCGATGCCCTGGACAAGGTGATCGCCGAGCAGATGAAGGCGGTGAACGAGAAGGGCTACTTCGTGTTCCACGAGGCTTATGGCTACTGGGAGCGTCACTACGGCATGAGTTCCAGGGGACACTTCACCGTGAGCCCTGAGCGTCGTCCCGGCGCCAAGACCCTGGTGGAGATCCGCAAGGCGCTGGAAGAGAAGCAGGCGAGCTGCATCTATGCCGAGCCGCAATTCTCGCCAGCGGTGATCGAGTCGGTTGCCCGCAACACCGGGGCCAGGGTGCTGTTGCTGGATGAAGTCGGCGAGCAGGTGCCGCTCGGCCCGGATGCCTATCTGCAATTCATGCAGCAACTGGCCGAGGCCTTTGCCCAGTGCCGTTGAGCTCTTCCCGGCTTTTCCGATGAGGCTGGCAGCGCCAACTATACTGACCTCCAGCATCTGATATGGAGTGTCTGCCATGAAATGGTTGTTCGCCCCCATCTGCATGCTGGCCCTATCCGGGGTCGGCGTGCAGGCATCCCGCCTCTCCGAACACATCGCCAGCCCCGATCTGAGGGCAAAAATGCAGGCTGTCTACGGTGCCAGGGCGATCCAGCGCGCCGAGGCCTTCTCCCGCCTGCTCACCCCGAGGGCCGGCACGACGGATCAGCAGAAGCTGGAGCTGGTCAACAACTACTTCAACAATCTGACTTACAGCGAGGATCCCAGACTCTGGGGTGACGAGGATTACTGGGCCAATCCCCTGGAATTCATCGGGGCCCGGGGTGGGGATTGCGAGGATTACAGCATCTCCAAGTACTACACCCTGATGGAGCTCGGCGTCGACGAGAAGAAACTGCGGCTGGCCTATGTGAAGGCGATCCGCTACAACCAGTTTCACATGGTGACGCTCTATTTCCCGAGCACCAAGTCAGATCCCCTGGTGCTCGACAACATCAATGGCCGCATCCTGCCGGGTAGCCAGCGCAATGATCTGCAACCCGTTTACAGTTTCGATGCCAAGAGCATCTGGGTCATGAAGTCGCGTCGCGAGGGAACCCTGGCGGGGAGCGCCGATCGCCTGACCCAGTGGACCTCGATGCAGAGCCGGTTCTCCAGCGAGCACCTGCGCGTCCCCCGCCGTCAGCTATAGCTTGCCCGCGCTTTTCAACTCTTCGAAGTATCTTGCCGCCCCCGGGTGCTGCGGGACGCTCAGCACCGGGCCCGTCTTGTTGCGCGCCTTGTGGAACAGGTTGGCATAGCCATATGTCTGTTCGTTGAAACCGGTCTGCTGGCTCAGCATCGCTTTGGTCAGACGATAGACGTCTTCGTCTGGTGTAGCGGCATTGGTCACCAGAGTGGCGGCAATGGCGAAGGTCGGTGTTGCCTTGAGGTTGCCGGGATAGATACGAGCGGGTACCTGGCTGCGCTGATAATACTTGACCCCCTTGAGCAGTCGCTCCCGCGTCTCCCCCTCGATCGGCAGGAAGCGGATGGCGCAGCGCTTCGCCGTGGCCAGCACGATCCGGTTGGGGTGGCCCATCACCAGGCCATAGGCATCGATCTGCTTGCTGCACAGCGCCTCGGAGAGATTGGCCACGCTCTTCAGGTCGAGGTCCTGCTCTCTGGTGCCCAGTGCGTGGAACAGGGCCAATGCCGTCTGGCGGGTGCCCGAGTGCTTCAACCCCATGTCGATGGGGGACAGCTTGAGTTGCGCCAGGGTGGTGATGTCGCCATCGGCTCGCACCACTATGGTGAAAGGTTCCGCATGGGTGGCGAAGAGGGTTCTCAGCTCGGGTTGGGGTTGCTTGGCGAACGGCCCGATCCCCTGGCTGGCCTGATAGAGCCAGTCGGACTGGACGAGGGCATAAGGGGTCTCCCCTGCCTGCAGTATGCGCAGATTCTCGATGGAACCTGAACTGGCTTGCGGCTTGCATGACAACGTGGGGTCACTCTTGTTGGCCAGCCGGCAGAACTCCTTGATGACCTGGTAATAGATGCCCTGCTCACCGCCCGTGCTGATGGCCAGGGAGGCGGCGTGTGGAGCGGGTTGCCACAACAGGGCAAGCAACAACAGCGGGGTTCTCATGATGCCTCCTGAGTGGCGTAGCCATCGATGCCCCAGTTGCGCAGGGTGTCTACGTCGCTCACCTCGCTGGCTTCGGCCAGCAGGGTGTAGCCGGAAGCATGGAGGCACTGGGAAAGCAGATTCCAATAGAGGGGAGCCTGGGTCAGCTGGCAGCTGATGAAGACAGGCCTGATGGGATCGAGCCTGGCCAGGTTGTCGTTGTTCATCGGGACATTGCTGAACGCCATCTCGATCCCCTGGGTCTGAAGCGCCGTCAGCCGCTCTTCGGCGAGGGGGGGCAGGCTGGCCAGATCCCAGCGCCAGTCCAGGGTCTTGCCTCTGGCATTGGCCAGAGAGGGGGCGAACTGTGCCCAGTCGGGATGGTTCAGCAGGCTGAGGGGCAGCTGAAGCCCTTCCGCTTTCTCGACAAGAAAGTCGTTGAACAGGGCCCTGATCTCATCGGGCGAACTGTCCGTGGTGGGGGGGTGCTTGGGCAAGAGCCGGCTGTAGAGTCTGATGTTGCCCTGAGTGGAGACGAAATGCTGCAGGTACATGTCACCTGCGGTATCGGTCAATCCCGTCAGCTTCTGGTGAGCCAGGGGGACGTCGAGCCTGCCGAGCTGGGTGATTTTGAGCCGTTGCTGCAGCAGATCCCGCTTGCGTTCGGACACCAGTTGATTGATGGAGGTGGCGACCTCCTGCAACTCGCGAAGCCAGGGGAGAGGCAGGTTGCCGCTGAACTGACGTTTGCGGATCTGGGTCAGTTGCTGGCTGATCTGTTCAAGCGGACGCAGCAGGCGACGGCATACCCAGGTGATGACCAGAGTAAAGACCAGTAGTCCGGCGAGCAGGGCAAGCCCGGTACGGCTGATGGCGTTCCACAGGTGCTGGTAGGCATACCCCTCGTGCCCTTCCAGCGTGAGAGTCCCAAGGATGCGCCAGCCATCGGTCAACTCCTGCTCAATCTTGACCGGGGGCATGTCGATAACCGAGGGAAGCCAGGTGGGGACGTTTTGTTGTGCGGTGTGGAAGACCTTCTGGAACAGCAGTTGACCGTCCGGATCCAGCAAGACCACCGAGCTGACGAAGCCGCCGTCGAACATGGCATTGACGATGGTTTCCGCGAGAACCTTGTCATCATTGAGCAGGGTGCCCTGGAGTACCAGACCCAGGGCAGTGATGGCGGTCTCAAGATTGGCCGACATCTGGTCGAGAATGGATTGTCGTACCGTGGTGATCTCCAGCATGAGCAGCAGGACGGCACCGATGGCGAACAGGATTAGGATGATCACATTTAACAATTTTGCCAATGACATACCCACTCCATGGTGATGTTTTTGCAACATTTGCGGATCCGGAGCGCCAAACAACCGGACTAGGTTCTTAAAAATAGAAAAAAATGGCTAAAAACGACGATCATTTCTGCCCATGCTGGAAGGTTATGCATAAAATGTGAGTTTCGTGCATGTAGCTATGAACTTTTTGTAAGTATTTAGGTCTAAAAGCCAGATATTCGGTTTTCATAATAAAAAATCATAAAAACAGACCCACAAACACCACCCTTAGATCTAATAACAGGATAGCGGATGAAACGTCTCCGTCCCTTGGTAGCACAGGCTGCCAATTGGGAACCCCCGGTTCCCCGCAAACACTTTTACGCCATGCTATTGCTCACGGCCATGACGCTGTCAGCGGTAGCCGTATTGCCAGCCCCGGGTGACATCCTGGAGCGGCCACTGCGTCTGGAGTTGCCGATCGCCACCACGGGCACCGCAACCAACGAAGACAATACCGACTTCAACGACATCCCGGATCACGAGCTGGTGGAGGCCGCAGCTCCGGAGGACGACATTCCGGCCGATCCCACGCCCCAATGGCAGGACTACCGGGTACGCAACGGCGAAAACCTGACCACCATCTTCAACACCCTGGGCCTGTCCACCACCACCCTCTACAAGGTGCTGGATGCGGACACCAAGAACCATCTGGCCCGCCTCAAGCCCGGCCAGACCATAGAGCTGCTGATCGATCAGGACAACATACTGCAGCAACTGAAGATCCGTCTGAACATCAAGCAGACCCTGGTACTGGAGCGCACCGATGACACCTACAGTGCCAACATGCTCAACGAAGAGGTGGAGTGGCAGAAGAAGAGTTATGAAGGCGTCATCAACGGCAGCTTCTACGTCAGCGCCCGCAACGCGGGGATCCCGGCGAACCACATCCAGAAGATTGCCAACCTGTTTCAGTGGCGCCTGAACTTCGCTAAGGATCTGAAAAAAGGGGATAAATTCAAGGTATTGGTGCGCCAGGAGACGGTAGAGGGCAAGAGCACGGGCAACACCCAGCTGCTCGGGGTCGAAGTCTTCAGCCAGGGCAAGGCGGCGTCGGCCTGGTTGTCTGAGGATGGCAACTACTATGACGGCCAGGCGAACAGCCTGGAGCGGGGTTTCCGCCGTTACCCGACCCACAGCCGCTATCGGGTCAGTTCCAACTTCAACCCGGCACGGCGTCATCCCATCACGGGCCAGGTGCGTCCCCACGAGGGCACCGACTTCGCGCTGCCGGTCGGGACGGCCGTCATGGCCACCGGGGACGGCGTGGTGCTCAAGGCCACCCGCCACCCGCTGGCCGGTACCTATGTGGTGATCAAGCACGGCCGGACCCTGACGACCCGTTACCTGCACCTGAGCAAGCTGCTGGTGAAACCGGGCCAGAAGGTGAAGATGGGGGACAAGATAGCGCTCTCCGGCAACACGGGCCGCTCCACCGGTGCCCACCTGCACTACGAGGTGCGGATCAACAACCGGCCGGTCGATGCCATGAAGGTCAAGCTGCCGATGGCGGAGCCCCTGAGCGGCAAGGAGAAGCGCCAGTTCCTCGCCAAGGTGAAGAGTTACCGCAAAGAGATGGAGGCGGGTTGATCCTCCCTCTTTCCCAGATAGCAAAAGGCCCCGCCATGATGGCGGGGCCTTTTTCATGGACCGGGCTCAGTAACCCTTGTCGAAGTCAATCCGGCCATCGAGCTGCTGGCCGTCGATGAAGCGGATGTAGTTGCGGATGAAGATCTGGGCCACATCTTCCGGGAAGCTGTAGGCGCTGTTGTGGGGGGTGATGACGAGATTGGGTTGATGCCAGAGCGGGCTGTCGGCGGGCAGGGGCTCCTGCTCGAACACGTCCAGCACCGCAGTGCCCAGCTTGCCGCTGCGCAATGCCACCAGCAGGTCGCCTTCGTGCACGGCATTGCCCCGGCCGACGTTGAAGAAGATAGCCCCCGGCTTGCAGTGGTTGAAGCGATCGGCGGTGAACAGGTGACGGGTCTCGCGGGTTGCCGGCAGCACGCTGACGACGACATCGGCCTGGGCCAGCATCTTGTTGAGTGCGGGCAGTTGATACACCTGATCGAACCCTGCGCGTTCGCGGCCGCTGTGGCTGATGCCGAGCACCGTCATGCCGAAGTGCTTGCCGGTGTGGGCGATGTGCTGGCCTATGCTGCCGGTGCCGAGCAGCAGCAGGGTCTTGCCCTTGAGCCCCTGATAGGGGTGGCTCTGCCACAGCGTCTGCTGCTGTTGCTCCCGATAGAGCGGCAGCTGGCGGCTGAGGCTGAGCAGGTGGCCGAACACGTATTCGCTCATCAGCGGGCCGAAGATGCCGCGGACATTGGTCAGCAGGTAGTCGCGACGGCAGCTGGCATCCAGCAGCACGTCGACTCCGGCATAGGTGGATTGCAGCCAGACGAGCTTGCCAGCCTTGGCCAGCAGCGGCCTGGCGCGGGCCGGTTCGGCCATCAGGATGTGCGCCTCGCCGATCAGTTTCTCGGCCTCGTTCTGGTTGTCGGCCCGCAGTATGTGCAGATAGGGGAGGTGGGCCGCCTTGAGCAGGCGTTCATAGTGATTGTTGTCCTGGCTGAGCAGAAGCAGGGTACGTTGGCTCATACTCTTGTTCCTTATCGTGTTTACGGCAGGGCTAAGGGGGTACTCTCCCCATCTTACCCCAGTTGATCTGGCAAGAAAGTCGAGTGGGGCGCTTTTTCATTTTCGCCACGCCCCTCGTGGGCTACAATCTGCCCCACATTTTGCAAAGGACCCGACTCCAGTGTTTGGTGACAAGTTTTATAAGCGACTGGCCGAGCTGCAGCCCTGGCAGCAGACGGTCTACACCCTGGCGCTGGCAGAGCGCATGTACCCCAACTATGCGCTGTTTACCCAGGCCGCCGGCTTCGGGGATGCGAAGGCGTTTCGCCACGCCCTGGATCAGATGTGGAACTACCTGACGGTGAAGGGATCCCGCGTCAATCTGGGCGCCATTCTGGAGGCGTTTGAAGTCTATATTCCCGATCCCCGCAAGTTTGAATCCTACGGCGCCTATCCGGCACTGGATGCCTGCGTGGCGCTGGGCTGCGCCTACAACTCGGTGATCTGCCGGGTGGGCGAGGAGGCGAACGATGCCAGCCACGCGTCCGTGGGGACGGTGGCAGGGTTCATCGACATGCTGGAAGGTCGTGAGCTGAGCGACGAGGAGCTCTACGAGCACGAATACATGGAGGCCGAGCTGGAGTTCCAGGTCGAGTTGCTCAAGCGGGTGGCTCATGAGCGAGACAGCGATCGGATCCTTGCCATCCGCACCTTTGCGGCCCAGGACGGGGTCTCCAACATCGGCATCAGCCTGGAAGAGTGAGCCTTTCGCTCGATTCCCATAAAAAAAGCTCCCAATGGGAGCTTTTTTTATGCCTGGCGATCAGGCCCGCTCTTCGGTCAGGGGGCGGACGCTCAGCACGGGGGCGGCATCGATGCCGTCGGCGTTCATCATGGCCGAAATGCGCTGCAGGGAGGAGAGCAGCAACCCCTGCTCCCAGTTTTCCAGGGCCTGGAAGCGCTGGATGAAGCTCTCCTGCAGCGGAGTGGGGGCCTGGGCCAGCAGGGCGCGTCCCGCGTCGGTGAGTGTCGCATGGACCTTGCGTTTGTCGGTTTCGCTGCGAATGCGCTGCACCAGTTGACGGCTCTCCAGCCGGTCCATGATGGTGGTCGCGGTGGCCTGGCTCATGTTGGTGTGATCCGCCAGCTGGCGCATGGAGATCTGGCCCAGTTCGTCTATCCCCTTGAGCAGCAGGAGCTGCGGCGACGTCAGTCCGGCCTCCTTGATCAGGCGCTTGGAGTGCATGTCGATGGCACGGATGATCTGGCGCAGGGCGATCAGCACTTCATCATGTTTTTCCATGGGGTCTGGGTCATCGCAGGGCAGTGGAGAGGCGCAAAATTCTCCGCCTAATTCACCACCAGGTCAATATGGTTTTCACTGTAATGATTTCTGCTCTAATTAATTTTGTGATAGGTTATTAGGCAATAGCCCCATTAAAACCCGATATTTGAGGAGTGACATCATGAATGACGACCTGGATATCAAGTCCCTGGTTGCCGACCTTCGCGTGGTCAGAGTGCGCTATGAACTGCCTGATACCTCGGCTTTCGTGCGTTATCAACCCGCCTATGACGAGGACCCCAACAACCTCAAGGTACATCACTACGATGGGGAGTTGCCCCTCTCCTGCAGCAACACAGGTTCTTTCAGTCTAAAGGAGTTGGTCAATGAGTTGCGCTACGCCTATGTGCTGGTGCACCTCTTCCCCGACGAGAGTGCCATGCACTTCTACCTCGCCGGCCTCGACAACGGCCTGGCCCAGCTGGAGTTCATCGGCGGTTCTTTCGACTTCAACCGCCTCTGGATCACCAGCGGTGTCTCAGGTCTGGGAGTGCCCATGGCCATCTTCCTCGGCAAGCGCCACGCGGTGAACGGCCAGCCTTCGGTCAGCCTGGTGGATCACCGTGAGCAGGCCGCCGGTCGCCTGGTCTATCGCGCCATCGGCGGCGCCGGCGATCACGTGGGCGAAGACTTCTTCAACAACGACTAAAAGGAGGCCAGATGAGAGCAACCAAAGGGCTTTTGAAAGGCCTCAACCCCACCATGGCCATGACGGCCCTCACCGTCGTGACCCTCTTCCTGCTGTTCGGCGTCTTTGATCCGGATACGGCGGGCACCTGGTTTACCGGGGCCAAGGATCAAATCATTGCAGGTTTCAAGTGGTACTACATCCTGGTGGTCGCCCTGTTCCTGTTCTTCGCCGTCTACCTGATGTTCAGCCGCTTTGGCAGCATCCGGCTGGGCGACGACGACCAGGTACCGGAGTTTGGCTACTTTGCCTGGTTCTCCATGCTGTTCAGTGCGGGCATGGGGATCGGCCTGGTGTTCTGGAGCATCGCCGAGCCCATGAACCACCTGCAGGGCAACCCCTTCGTCACCGAAGGGATGACGCCGGAGGCGGCCCAGATCGCCATGCGCCTCACCTTCTTCCACTGGGGTCTGCACCCCTGGGCCATCTATGTGATCGTCGGCCTGTCGCTGGCCTTCTTCAGCTACCGGCGCAAGTTGCCACTGGCCATCCGCTCTGTGCTTTATCCCATCCTCGGGGATCGCATCTACGGCTTCTGGGGCCATGCCGCCGACGTGCTGGCGGTGTTCGGCACCGTGTTCGGGGTGGCGACCTCCCTCGGCCTCGGGGTTTCCCAGATGAACACAGGCCTGAACCAGATGTTCGGGATGGAGGTATCCCAGGTGAACCAGCTCTGGCTCATCGGCGGCATCAGCCTGATCGCCACCCTGTCGGCCATCTCCGGTGTCGGGCGCGGGGTGAAGATCCTCTCCGAGCTCAATATCTGGCTCAGCGTCTTCGTGCTCGCGCTCTTCCTGGCGCTGGGGCCCACCACTTACATCCTCAACGCCTATGTGCAGAACATAGGTGACTACCTGCAGAACATCGTCCGTCTGAGTTTCTGGACCAACACAGAGGCCAACGGCACCTCGGCCTGGCAGTCGAGCTGGACGGCGTTTTACTGGGGCTGGTGGATCGCCTGGGCACCCTTTGTCGGCATGTTCATCGCCCGCATCTCCAAGGGGCGCACCATCCGCGAATTCGTGCTCGGTGTCCTGCTGGTGCCCTCCCTGCTCGGCATGCTCTGGCTCACCGTGTTCGGCGGCACGGCCATGAACCTGGAGCTGTTCGGTGGCGGCGGCGTGGTGGAAGCGGTCAACCAGGACGTTACCCTGGCGCTCTACAAGACGGTGGAGCTGCTGCATTGGGAGACCTTCGGCTGGATTGCCAAGGGGGTGCTGACCCTGCTCATCTGCACCTACTTCATCACCTCCAGCGACTCGGGCACGCTGGTGATTACGACGCTGCTCTCCATCGGCGATCAGGATCCTCCCGTGCTGCACCGCGCCATCTGGGGGCTGGGCCAGGGGCTGGTGGCGGCCATCCTGCTGGTCTCCGGCGGCCTGGCCGCCCTGCAGGCCGCCAGCATCATAGCCGCGTTGCCCTTCTCGGTGATCATGCTGGCCATGTGCTACTCCCTGATGCTGGGTCTGAAGCAGGAGAGCCGGCGCCAGTTCGAGTACCGGCAGAACCTCAAGCGCCACGACGGTTCAACCCACATGAGCCTGCTGGAACGCATAGGGCCGGCCTGACGGGTCACGCGCGCCATGTGCAACGAAAAGGGGAACCTCGCGGTTCCCCTTTTTGCATGTCTGAGCGACGGTCGGTGCTTACAGCATCTGCTTCAGGCGATAGAGCAGGTCGAGCGCCTGACGTGGGCTGAGCTCGTCGGGGCGCACCGCTTCCAGCTCATCGACTATCGGATGGCTCTGGGGCGCCATGGCCACCGGGGCCGGGCGAGATTCGCCGGCGGCCACCGGGGTGGCGCTTTCCAGCTCCGCCAGCTTGTGGCGGGCCTGATGGATCACCGATTTCGGCACTCCCGCCAGCGCCGCCACCTGCAGGCCATAGGAGCGGCTGGCCGCCCCCTCCTGCACCGCGTGCATAAAGGCGATGGTGTCGCCGTGCTCCACCGCATCGAGGTGGACGTTGGCCAGCCCGCTCATCAGCTCCGGCAGCCGGGTCAGCTCGAAGTAGTGGGTGGCGAACAGGGTGTAGGCGCCAATCTTGCTCGCCAGCTGCTCGGCACAGGCCCAGGCCAGCGAGAGGCCGTCATAGGTGCTGGTGCCGCGGCCGATCTCGTCCATCAGCACCAGGCTCTGGGCGGTGGCGTTGTTGAGTATGTTGGCGGTCTCGGTCATCTCCACCATGAAGGTGGATCTTCCCGATGCCAGGTCATCCGACGCCCCGATGCGGGTGAAGATGCGGTCGATGGGGCCGATGCGGGCGCTGTCGGCGGGCACGAAGGCGCCGATATGGGCCAGCAGCACGATGAGCGCGGTCTGGCGCATATAGGTGGATTTACCGCCCATGTTGGGGCCCGTGATGATCAGCATCCGCCGCTCCCGCTCCAGCCGGATGGGGTTGGCGATGAAGGGGTCCGTCATCACCTGCTCCACCACCGGATGGCGGCCGGCCTCGATCAGGATCTGATCCTCGTCGATGAGGGTCGGGCAACGGTAGTCCAGGGTTTCGGCCCGCTCGGCCAGGTTCGCCAGCACGTCCAGCTCCGCCAGGGCGGCGGCGGACTCCTGCAACTCGCCAAGGTGGGGCAGCAGGGCATCGAGCAGCTCCTCGTAGAGGCGCTTCTCCAGCGCCAGCGCCTGGGCCTGGGCGGTGAGCACCTTGTCCTCGTATTTCTTCAGCTCATCGATGATGTAGCGCTCGTTGTTCTTGAGGGTCTGGCGGCGGATGTAGTGGGCCGGCACCAGGTGGCTGTTGGCGCGGCTCACCTCGATGTAGAAACCGTGCACCTTGTTGTAGCCCACCTTGAGGGTGTTGATGCCGGTCAGCAGCCGCTCGCGCTCCTCGATGCGGGCCAGGCTGGCGGTGGCGCCGTTGGCCAGATCCCGCAGCTCGTCCAGCTCGGCGTTGAACCCTTCACGAATGACGCCGCCATCGCGGATCAGCACGGGCGGCACCTCCATCACGGCGCGCTCCAGCAGGTCATGCAGCTCGGGGAAGGTGCTGGCCCGCTCGCGCAGTTGCTGCACCGCCTCGTGCTCGCTGCCCGCCAGCAGGCGCTGCAGCTCCGGCAACTGGGCAAAGGCCTGACGCAGACGAGTCAGATCGCGCGGGCGGGCGGAGCGCAGGGCCAGGCGCGCCAACACCCGCTCCACGTCGCCGACCTGGCGCAGCAATCCGCCCAGCTCGTCGTAGAGGTTCTGTTCGATAAGCTCCTTGATGGTGCTCTGACGGCCTTTGAGGATCACCCGATCGCGGATCGGCTGGTGGATCCAGCGCTTGAGCAGGCGGCTGCCCATGGGGGTGGCGGTACAGTCCAGCACGGCGGAGAGGGTGTTGTCGTGACCGCCGGCCAGATTCTGGGTCAGCTCCAGATTGCGGCGGGTGGCGGCATCCATGATGACCGCATGATCGGGCTGCTCGAGGCGCACGCCGCGGATGTGGGGCAGGGCGGTGCGCTGGGTATCTTTCACGTACTGCATCAGGCAGCCGGCGGCACACAGGGCGGTCTCGCTCTGTTCGACCCCAAAGCCCACCAGATCCTGGGTGCCGAACTGCTGGCACAATAGCTTGCGGGCGGTGCCCAGCTCAAACTCCCACTCCGGGCGGCGGCGCAGGCCGCGGCGACCCTCGACATGGTGCAGGAAGGCGAAGGATTCGGGGTAGAGGAGCTCGGCCGGATTGGTGCGTTGCAGCTCGGCCAGCAGGGTCTCTTCTTTCTCGAACTGGTTGATGAAGAAGCGGCCGGAGCCGATGTCCATGGTGCCGTAACCGAAGCGGCGGCCATCGTGGTAGACGGCGGCGATCAGGTTGTCCTGCCGCTCGCTGAGCAGCGCCTCGTCGGAGACGGTGCCCGGGGTGATGATGCGAATGACCTTGCGCTCCACCGGCCCCTTGCTGGTGGCGGGATCCCCCACCTGTTCGCAGATGGCGGCAGATTCACCGAGCTGCACCAGCTTGGCCAGATAACCCTCGATGGCGTGATAGGGCACCCCGGCCATGGGGATGGGGCTGCCGGCCGACTGGCCGCGCTTGGTCAGGGAGATGTCGAGCAGCTGGGAGGCCTTGCGGGCATCGTCGTAGAACAGCTCGTAGAAGTCGCCCATCCGGTAGAACAGCAGGATCTCCGGGTTCTCGGCCTTGAGGGTCAGGTACTGCTGCATCATGGGGGTGTGGGCGCTGAGGGCTGCGCCTGGCGCCTGGTATTGTGCTGTCATGTGCTATTCCAGAAGGTGTTCTTGCGGGCAAGCCTGTGCCGCAATGGTCTGAATCTGGGGGCCATTCTACATGGTCGGGCCGGGATGGTGAGGGGTTATCTCGGTTTTGGGGGGGCGGATTTTGCGACATGCCGAGTGCCGTGAAGAAGGGATCTGATGAAGCGCCGGGGGATGCGGTCAAGAGTACGCGGGTCATGGAAGAAAGCAAAATCCCCGCCTTGACGCGGGGATTCTGGTCAGGGCAAGGACTCAGTACATGGCCTCGCTGCCGGTCAGCATCTCGTGCAGCTTGGCTTTCTGCTCAGCGGTCAGCACCTTGCTCACCTCGAACAGGTAGTGGGCGCGGTAGTAGCGGGCCTGCGCCTGTACGTCGCTGATGGTCTGCAACTGCTTCTTGGCCGCCGCCTCGTCCCACTTGCCGGACTTGATCATGTTGACGATCACGTCCTGGCCGATGGCGTCGAGCTTGACCGAACTCAGCTCCTTGGTCGCCTGTTCGCGCAGTCCCTTGATCTGTTCCACCTGGGCGCTGGACAGGTTCAGCTCCTGTGCCAGGGTGGTTTCGCTCTGCAGTTCGGCGTTGCTCTCGGTGGCGAAGGCACTGGTGGCGATGCACATTGCCAGGGCTGTCATGGCGACTTTGAACGGATGCTTCATCTGACTTTCTCCTTGTTCTCATCGGATAGAAACCGCACGCATGGCGGTGCCTGCTGATTATAGGGAGCCCCCATGTACTGGAGCTTAAGCGGTGACAACTTGCTGACGCAGCCTGCCCCCCGGTCGGTTGCCCGGGGGGCGGGGCAATTGCATAATGAGCGCCATATTTCGCCCGAGAGGGCCAGCGGAGGGCACTATGATGGGACTTGAGACGGAGATAGCCCGGTTATCCCAGGAACTGGGGGACGCGCTGATGGCGCGAGGCTGGCTGGCCGCCACGGCGGAGTCCTGTACCGGGGGCGGCGTCGCCACTGCAATCACGGATATCGCCGGCAGCTCGGCCTGGTTCGATCGCGGCTTTGTGACTTACACCAACGAGGCCAAGCAGCAGATGCTGGGGGTCAGCATCGACAGCCTGCTGCGCCACGGCGCCGTCAGCGAGGCCGTGGTGCTGGAGATGACCCGGGGCTGTCTGGCCCGCTCGGATGCGGGGATCTGCGTGGCCGTCAGCGGCATCGCCGGGCCAGGTGGCGGCAGCGAGGAGAAACCGGTCGGCACCGTCTGGTTCGCCTGGGCGGATCGCACCGGCCGTCACCACTCCCTGCTCGCCCGGTTCGACGGGGATCGCCATCAGGTTCGCCAGCAGGCGGTCAGACAGGCCCTGTCCGGACTCCTGGCCCTGCTCAAATAAATTGGGCTTGATACTGTATGCATAAACAGTATACTTAGCCCAAGTTCACTTCTTATTCACGATTCCCAGCGGAGATTGGCATGGATCAGAACAAACAGAAGGCACTGGCGGCTGCGCTGGGCCAGATCGAAAAGCAGTTTGGCAAAGGCTCCATCATGCGTCTGGGCGACAGCAAGACCATGGACATCGAAGCCATCTCCACCGGCTCCCTCTCCCTGGACGTGGCGCTCGGGATCGGCGGTCTGCCGTGCGGTCGCATCGTCGAGATCTATGGCCCGGAATCCTCCGGCAAGACCACGCTGACCCTGCAGGTGATCGCCGAGGCCCAGCGCAAGGGCAAGACCTGCGCCTTCGTCGATGCGGAGCACGCGCTGGATCCCATCTATGCCGCCAAGCTGGGCGTCAACGTCGATGACCTGCTGATCTCCCAGCCGGATACCGGCGAGCAGGCCCTGGAGATCTGCGACATGCTGGTGCGCTCCAACGCCGTCGACGTCATCATCGTCGACTCCGTGGCCGCCCTGACCCCGAAAGCGGAAATCGAGGGCGAGATGGGGGACTCCCACGTCGGCCTGCAGGCCCGCCTGATGTCCCAGGCCCTACGCAAGCTGACCGCCAACATCAAGAACGCGAACTGCCTGTGCATCTTCATCAACCAGATCCGGATGAAGATCGGCGTCATGTTTGGCAGCCCGGAGACCACCACGGGTGGTAATGCCCTCAAGTTCTATGCCTCCGTTCGCCTCGACATCCGCCGTACCGGCGCCATCAAGGAAGGGGACGAAGTGGTCGGCAACGAGACCCGCGTCAAGGTGGTCAAGAACAAGGTGGCCCCACCCTTCAAGCAGGCTGAGTTCCAGATCTTCTACGGTGCCGGCATCTCCAAGGAAGGCGAACTGGTGGACCTGGGCGTCAAGCACAAGCTGATCGACAAAGCCGGTGCCTGGTACAGCTACAACGGCGAGAAGATCGGCCAGGGCAAGGCCAACGTGATGAAGCTGTTCTCCGAGAACAAGGCGCTGGCCGCCGAGGTTGAAGCCAAGCTGCGCGAGCTGCTGCTCTCCGGTGCCGCTCCTGTGGAAGAGAAGGCTCCCGCTGCCGAGTACGACGAGTACGAAGCCGAAAACGAACAAGAGTTCGAATAAGGAACAGGAAAGGCCGGGTGAATACCCGGCCTTGTCATTTATGGTTGATGAATCCGTTACCGAGCCGGTCGAACCGACCTTTGAAGAGCAATTGGCGGCCGCCCGTGCCTATGCCATGCGCAGCCTGGCCCGACGGGAGAGCGCCGAGTCTGAACTGGCCAGGCGCCTGCGTCAGCAGGGCTACCAGGAAGAGGTGATCGAGGCGGTGCTCGACTACTGCCGCGGTTACAACTGGGTCAATGACGAGCGCTATGGCGCCATGGCGGTGCGGGCCGGTGCCGCCAAGGGACAGGGCCCCCTCAAGATCCGCTTCGACCTGCGCCGCAAGGGGCTGGACGATGGCCAGATCGATGCTGCCTTCGAGCAGCCCGAGCTGGACTGGTTCGAACTGGCGTTCGCCCTGCTCGAGCGGCGTGCCAGCGTCGCCGAACTGGATGACTTCAAGCTGCGGATGAAGTGGCTCAAGTATCTGCTTGGGCGGGGCTTTACCCAGGATCAGGCGCGTTATGCCATCTCTGCCATGCAGCAGGGGAGTGAATGAAGGGCTAGTCCTGGTCAGGGGGGAACCTGTGTCCCGTGAAGAAGGGAGAGGGCATTTTCCCTGTTTTATCCTGTCTCTGATGACAAGGGGGCCATGATCCGCCACCCAGCCGACTCCCCTCACCGCCTGCTCCTGTCTGGCGTGCTGCCGCAGTCCCGAACCTTGGGGGCTTTTTCACCCGCGACGGGCCCGCGCGTTTTACTTTACCCGGCAGAAAACTTACATTAATGCGGTTAAAAGTCCGTATTCGAATCAAGCAGGATTTTCCATGTATATGTCCACGTCAGAGATACGCGCCGCGTTTCTCGAGTATTTCCGCACCCAGGGGCACCAGGTTGTCTCTTCCAGCTCGCTGGTACCGCACAATGACCCGACCCTGCTGTTCACCAACGCAGGGATGAACCAGTTCAAGGACGTGTTCCTTGGCGCCGACAAGCGTGCCTACAATCGCGCCACCACGGCCCAGCGCTGCGTGCGGGCCGGCGGCAAGCACAACGACCTGGAAAACGTCGGCTATACCGCGCGTCACCACACCTTCTTCGAAATGCTGGGCAACTTCAGCTTCGGTGACTACTTCAAGCAGGACGCCATTCGTTTTGCCTGGGAATTCCTGACCGGTACCCTCAAGCTGCCCAAAGAGCGCCTGCTGGTGACCGTGTATGAGACGGACGACGAAGCTTTCAACATCTGGGCCAACGAGATCGGCGTACCGACCGATCGCATCGTGCGCATCGGTGACAACAAGGGTGCCGCCTTTGCATCCGATAACTTCTGGCAGATGGGCGATACCGGCCCTTGCGGCCCCTGCACCGAGATCTTCTATGACCACGGCGACCACATCTGGGGCGGCCCTCCCGGTTCCCCGGAAGAGGATGGCGACCGTTATATCGAGATCTGGAACGTGGTCTTCATGCAGTTCAACCGTCAGGCTGACGGCACCATGGAGCCGCTGCCCCGTCCGTCCGTGGACACAGGCATGGGGCTGGAGCGTATCTCCGCCATCATGCAGGGGGTGCACTCCAACTACGAGATCGACATCTTCCAGGCGCTGATCAAGAAGGCGGCCGAGATCGTCGGCACCACGGATCTGAGCAACCAGTCCCTGCGCGTCATCGCGGACCACATCCGCTCCTGCGCCTTCCTGGTGGCGGACGGCGTCATGCCTTCCAACGAAGGCCGCGGCTACGTGCTGCGTCGCATCATCCGTCGTGCCGTGCGCCACGGTCGCAAGCTGGGGGCCACCGAGGTCTTCTTCTACAAGCTGGCCGCCGAGCTGGCGGTGCAGATGAAGGACGTGGCAGCCGAGCTGATCGCCCAGCTGCCGCTGGTCGAGCGCGTGCTGCGCATCGAGGAAGAGCAGTTCGTCCGCACCCTGGACCGCGGTCTGCTGTTGCTGGAAGACGTGCTGGCCAACCTCGGCGATGCCAAGGTGATCCCGGGCGAGGTGGTCTTCAAGCTGTACGACACCTACGGCTTCCCGGCGGACCTGACCGCCGACGTGGTGCGTGAGCGCGAGATCGGTATCGACGAGGAGGGCTTCAAGGCGGAGATGGAGAAGCAGCGCGCCCGCGCGAAAGAGGCGTCCAGCTTCGGCGTGAACTACAACGACGTCCTGAAACTCGACTTCGAGACCCCCTTCACCGGCTACAAACAGCTGAGCCAAATGACCCAAGTGGTCGGCATCTACAAGGATGGCGTCGAGGTCAGCGGCCTGATCGCGGGCGAAGAGGCCGTGGTGGTGCTGGCAGAGACCCCCTTCTATGCCGAATCCGGCGGTCAGGTGGGTGACAGCGGCATCCTGAAAGTGGATGACGGCATCTTCGCGGTGACCGATACCCAGAAGGCGGGCAAGGCGATCATTCACAAAGGCTACCTAGAGCTGGGTACCCTGGAGAAGGGCGCCGAGGTCGAGGCCGTGGTCGATGGGGATCGCCGCCAGGCCGTGGCCCTGAACCACTCGGTCACTCACCTGCTGCACGCGGCCCTGCGCCAGGCGCTGGGTGAGCACGTGACCCAGAAGGGTTCGCTGGTGGGAGCCGAGCGCATGCGCTTTGACTTCTCCCACTTCGAAGGGCTGACCATGGCGACCATTCGCCGCATCGAAGAGCTGGTCAACGCCCAGATCCGTGCCAACCACGCCGTCAACACCGAGCTGATGAACCTAGATGCCGCCAAGGCGGCCGGCGCCATGGCCCTGTTCGGCGAGAAATACGAAGACGACGTGCGCGTGGTGCGCATGGGCGACTACTCCACCGAGCTGTGCGGCGGTACCCATGCCAAACGCACCGGTGACATCGGCTTCTTCAAGATCATCGCCGAGAGCGGCATCGCCGCCGGCGTGCGCCGCATCGAGGCGGTGACCGGCAAGGGCGCCATCGACTTCATGCACCAGCTGGGCGAGCAGATCGAAGAGGCGGCCGCCCTGGTGAAGGGGGATCAATTCTCCATCGCCGACAAGGTGCGCCAGCTGATGGACAAGGCCAAGCTGATGGAGCGCGAGCTGGAGCAGCTCAAGGCCAAGCTGGCGGCCCAGGCCGGCAGCGATCTGCTGAGCCAGGTCATCGAGATCAAGGGCCAGAAGGTGCTGGTCGCGGCGCTGGAAGGGGCCGATCCCAAGTCTCTGCGCGGCATGCTGGACGAGCTGAAGAACCAGATGAAGTCCGGTGTCGTGCTGCTGGCAACCAGCAGCGATGACAAGGTCAACCTGATTGCCGGCGTCACCAACGATCTGACCGCCAAGGTCAAGGCCGGTGAGCTGGTCAACCTGGTGGCCCAGCAGGTGGGTGGCAAGGGCGGTGGTCGTCCCGACATGGCCCAGGCGGGGGGAACCCAGCCCGAGGCGGTGCCGGCGGCGCTGCAATCCGTTCACTCCTGGCTGGAAGAGCGCCTGTAAGCGGGCGAGGTGATCTGTGGCACTCTATGTACAGAAGTACGGCGGTACCTCGGTGGGTACGCTGGAGCGGATCGAGGCGGTCGCCGATCGCGTTCAGCTGACCCGGGCCCAGGGACATGACGTGGTGGTGGTCGTCTCCGCCATGTCGGGCGAAACCAACCGGTTGCTGGGCATGGCCCAGCAGCTGGATCAGGATGCCAATCGGCGCGAGATGGATGTGCTGATCTCGACCGGTGAGCAGGTCACCATAGCGCTGCTGGCGATCGCGCTGAACAAGCGCGGTTGCCCGGCGGTCTCGATGACTGGCGATCAGGTCCGTATCCACACAGATTCCGCCTATGGCAAGGCGCGCATCACCCACATCGACACCGAGCAGGTTCAGGCCGAACTCGGCGCGGGCAAGGTGGTGGTGATCGCCGGCTTCCAGGGGCGTGACGAGCACAACGCCATCACGACCCTGGGCCGAGGCGGTTCGGATACCACGGCCGTGGCCGTGGCGGCGGCCATCAAGGCCGACGAATGCCAGATCTTTACCGATGTGGATGGTGTCTATACCACGGATCCGCGCATCGAGCCCAAGGCGCGTCGCCTCGATACCATCACCTTCGAGGAGATGCTGGAGATGGCGAGCCTGGGGGCCAAGGTGCTGCAGATCCGTTCGGTGGAATTCGCGGGCAAGTACCGCGTGCCGCTGCGGGTGCTGTCGAGTTTCGTCGACGGAGAGGGAACCTTAATCACATATGGAGGTGAGAGGATGGAAGCACCCCTGGTATCCGGCATTGCGTTCAATCGCAACGAGGCCAGTCTGACCATTCTGGGTGTGCCGGACAGGCCGACGGTGGCCGCACAGATCCTGAATCCGATCAGTGACGCCAACATCGATGTCGACATGATAGTGCAGAACACCATGGGGGATGGCACCGCCGATTTTACCTTCACGGTGAATCGGGATGACTATCGCCGGGCCCGCGCCCTGCTGGAGGAGACCGCCACCTTGCTGGGGGCCGCCTGCGTGCAGGGCAACGGGGAGATCGCCAAGGTCTCCATCGTCGGGGTCGGCATGTGGAATCACCCCGGCGTTGCTCGCACCATGTTCAAGGTATTGGGCGAGGAGGGGATCAACATGCAGCTGATCTCCACCTCTGAAATCAAGATATCCGTGGTGATTGACGAGAAGTACCTGGAGCTGGCCGTGCGCTCGTTGCATTCGGCCTTCGGGCTGGATAATGAGCCTCATGAGCAGCCCTTGGGGAACAATCCCTGATTGATTTAGTTTCAACCATTTACCATATCGGTATCTTTGTAAGATAATGGCGCATATCGATATAAATACAAAACAGGATACAGGAGCAAGCGAATGCTTATTTTGACTCGTCGTGTAGGGGAAACCCTGATGATCGGTGACGAAGTGACCGTGACCGTACTGGGCGTGAAGGGCAACCAGGTCCGCATCGGCGTGAACGCGCCGAAAGAGGTCTCCGTGCATCGCGAAGAGATCTATATGCGGATACAGGCCGAGAAAGTCCCGGGCCAACCGAATTTCTAAGCCGTCTGATCGACAGCTGCCAAGGCGACATCCCAGGTGTCGCCTTTTGTTTTTTCGGGCCTTGCCAATGGGCCTGCAGGGCGCGGCCGTACTGGGTAAGTGTCGATATTGCTTGAATATTCCACGCTTTGACCAAATGCTGAGCGAACACGCTGTTTTCTCCAAAAAAGTGTTTGACTAAAAATCCCTGTGAAGTATTATCAGCCCCGCAAACGGAGAGGTGGCCGAGAGGCTGAAGGCGCTCCCCTGCTAAGGGAGTATGCGGCTTATACCCGCATCGGGGGTTCGAATCCCCCCTTCTCCGCCATTAGCGCCCGTAGCTCAGCTGGATAGAGTACCTGGCTACGAACCAGGTGGTCAGAGGTTCGAATCCTCTCGGGCGCACCATATTTGACTCTTGTAGTCATGTGTTGACCATCAGCAAGTCGGCACTAAAGAAGGCTTACTGTTGAGTAAGCTTTTTTTATCGTTTGAAAACAGGGCGCCCGTAGCTCAGCTGGATAGAGTACCTGGCTACGAACCAGGTGGTCAGAGGTTCGAATCCTCTCGGGCGCACCATTTCAACGAATACAATGATTTATGAGCGCCCGTAGCTCAGCTGGATAGAGTACCTGGCTACGAACCAGGTGGTCAGAGGTTCGAATCCTCTCGGGCGCACCATGTTTCAAGCAGTGCAACAATTTGTGAGCGCCCGTAGCTCAGCTGGATAGAGTACCTGGCTACGAACCAGGTGGTCAGAGGTTCGAATCCTCTCGGGCGCACCATATTTCAAGCAGTGCAACAAGTTATGAGCGCCCGTAGCTCAGCTGGATAGAGTACCTGGCTACGAACCAGGTGGTCAGAGGTTCGAATCCTCTCGGGCGCACCATACAGACAGCCTCGACTTCGGTCGGGGCTGTTTTTTTATGGGCCGGATCCACACTGGACCCATTTCCGGCTCTCCACCTCATGCCTGCTTGCTCCTGCCTCACCCTCCTTATCCTGTGCCGCATCAGCACCTTGCAGACCACTCACCATGGTTCCAGTCAGCACATGCGGCTCGTCACCATAACCGCGCTGGCAGCCGTCAGGCGCCCTTCGGCGGCCAATAAAAAAGGATGCCGCAGCATCCTTTCAGGTCTTGATGGGACGAACTCAGCTCTTCAGCCACTTGCGGATACGGTTGGCGTCGCCGACCGGGGTGCGCTTGCCCACCGAGTTGAGCAGTACGATGGCGAGCTCCTGGCGGTCCGGCTTGGCGCGCATCAGCAGGCAGCGGCCCGCCTCGTCGGTGTAGCCGGTCTTGGAGAGGCGCACGTCCCAATCCGGGTTCTTCACCAGCGGGTTGGTGTTGTTGAACATCAGGCTGTAGGCAGGCTTGGTGAAGCGCATCTCCTTGCTGGTGTCCTGGGTGAATTGGCGGATCAGCGGCTGGCGATAGGCGGCGGCGATGAGCTTGGCCAGATCCCGGGCGGTGGAGACGTTGCGGGTCGACAGGCCGGTGGAGTCATAGAAACGGCTGTTGCGCATGCCGAGCTGCCTGGCCTTGTTGTTCATGGCGCGGATGAAGGCGGAGCGGCCACCCGGATAGTGTCGGGCCAGCGCCGAAGCCATGCGGTTCTCGGAGGACATCAGCGCCAGATGCAGGGCGTCGCGGCGACTCACCTTGGTGCCCATGCGCACCCGGGAGTAGGTGTGCTTGATGTTGTCCCTGTCGTTCTGATCTATGGTCAGGGTCTGATTCAGGTTCTGGCGGGCATCCAGCACCACCAGGGCCGTCATCAGCTTGGTGAGGGAGGCAATGGGCCTGACCTGGGCAGGGTTCTTCTGGTAGAGCGTCTTGCCGGTGTTGATGTCCATGACCAGGGCGCTGCCCGACTTGAGCTGCAGCTTGGCCGGGTTGGGGGCCGCCATGGCTGCGGGCAGCCCCTGCATTCCGATCAAGCCACACAACAGCGCGATTGCGCGAATCCAACACCTCATACAACCGACTCCATCCACAGCGAAAAAAGGCGCTAGATTCACTCATTTTTGCCCCCGCTTTACAAGAGCGGCCTGGCGGAATTCGTCACTATTTCCATAAAAAAGGGCCGCCTGACGGCGACCCTCCTGTTGGTCTCACTCTCTGGAGACGCTGGCCCTGCGTTTGCTCCACCAGCGCCAGACCAGGGCGATGAGCCCGCCCACCAGCAACACCACGGGCAGATAGAGGATGATGCTGAGAAACTGGGACTCATACTGCGCGGCCAGCTTGGTGTGGCTCAGGTAGTAACCCAGCCCGACCAGGGGGCAGATCCACATGATGGAGCTGATGAGGTTGACCACCAGGAAACGCCCTTGCGGGATCTCGTTGGCACCCACGATATAGGGGTAGGCGGTACGCACGAAGGCGATGTAGCGGGCGGTGATCAGGGTGATGATGCCGTACTTGTTGAGCAGGTAGTGCACCTTCTCCTTGTGCTTGTCATCCAGGTGGGACATCAGCCTGTGGTACATCTGGGTATGACCGAGGAAGCGCCCCTGCATGTAGCCAAGCCAGGTGCCGAAGAAGGTGGCCAGGATCAGCAGCGGTACGACCGCCAGCGGCAGCACCCCCTGATAGATCAGCACGCCGGTCAGGATCAGCAGGGTGTCCCCTGGCAGGAAGGCGGTCGGGATGAAGCCATTTTCCAGCACCAGAAAAGTCAACAGGACGACATAGACCATGAAGACCATATTGGGATTGGAAAGGGTCGCCAGATCCTGATTAATGAAGGCGTGAGCCAGGTGGTAAAACTGCTCCATACATGCAAACTCCGCAGGTTAGCTGGGTTGGTCGGTCAAGGGCATGGCAAGCACCTTGTCGATGCGCAGGCCGTCCATATCCACTATTTCCAGTTGCCACTGTTCCAGGGTGACCAGGTCTCCGGTCTGGGGAAGGCGGCCAAGGAGCAGCATGATAAGCCCTCCGAGGGTGTGATAGTGATGTTTTTCTTCTTCCGGCAGTCGAACCAGCTCCAGGCAGTCCTTCAATTCGGGCAGCGGGATCAGGCCGTCGAGCAGCCAGCTGCCGTCGGCGCGCCGGAAGGCCCAGTTGTCCTCGCCCCCCTCCTGCTGGAAGTCGCCGGCCAGGGTTTCCAGCAGATCCTGCTGGGTGACCAGCCCTTGCAGCTCGCCATATTCGTCCACCACCAGCACCATGTGCTCGGCGTGGGTACGGAAATGGTTGAGTAGCTCCAGGCCGTTCAGGGTCTCCGGCAGCAGGCTGCCATCCTGGGTCAGGGCCGCGAGATCGATGGGCTCCCCCTTGATGTAGGCGTGCAGCACCTTGCCGACGTTGAGGATGCCCACCAGATCCGACAGGCTGCCGTCACAGACCGGGAAGAAGCTGTGGCGATACTCCACCAGGCGCTGCAGGTTGGTCTCCAGCGGCAGGGAGAGATCCAGATAGCGGATGTCGCTGCGCGGCACCATCAGGGAGGCCAGGCTGCGCTCGTCGAGGCGGAACACGTTCCGTAACATAGTGTGCTCGTGATCCTCGATCACCCCGGCCTCTGAGCCCTCCACCAGCATGGCGTGGATCTCCTCCTGGGTGACGTTGGCGCCGCTGCTCTGATCGACCCGCATCAGGCGCAGGCTGGCGTTGGTAGAGGCCGAGAGCAGCCAGACGAAGGGGCGGGTCAGGGTCGCCAGCCACAGCATGGGACGGGCCACCAGGCAGGCGATGCGCTCGGCGCTGAGCTGGCCGAGGCGCTTGGGCACCAGCTCCCCCACGACGATGGAGAGATAGGTGACCAGCACCACGACGATGACGGTGGCGAGCAGGCTGCTGCTCTTGGGGGAGAGCCCCCACTCCTGCAGCCAGAGGGCGAAGGGTTGCGCCAGCAGGGATTCGCCGTAGATACCGTTGAGCAGGCCTATGCTGGTGATGCCGATCTGGACGGCAGAGAGGAAATGGGTCGGATCCTCGCCCAGCTTGAGGGCGATGGCGGCACCGCCGCTGCCCTCGCTGGCCATCTTGGCAAGACGCGCCTTGCGGGCGGTGACGATGGCGATTTCCGACATGGCAAAGACACCATTGAGCAAAATCAATCCAAGCAGGATCAATATTTCCATACTGCAGCAGCACTCCCGGTAGAAAAGGTCGCTGGCAGTGTAATGAATTTGCGGGCGATGCGCTTGTGAAAGGAAGTGATTTGGCTCGTGAATTTTTCAATACGCCTCCCGGGTTGGCGGCGTTGCTCCGCGAGGGGGCTTCCCCCGGTTGCGGCAGCGGGACAGGGCCAGGCCCGCTTCGGTGGGGGCCGGACAAGAAAAAACCCCCGATGGACGGGGGCTTTTGATGGGGAGGGGCCGCTTAGAGCGCCGCGATCTCGGCCTGCTGGGCTTCCAGCTTGGTCAGCTGGAGACGGTAATCTTCCAGCTTCTCGCGCTCCTTGATGATGACCGCTTCCGGCGCCTTGGCGACGAAGGCTTCGTTGCCGAGCTTGCCTTCGATCCGGCCGCACTCGCCGACCAGACGGGCCACCTCTTTGGCCAGACGGGCCAGTTCCGCATCCTTGTCGATGAGACCGGCCATCGGGATCATCAGCTCGGTCGCACCGATCAGCTTCTTCACCGACAGCGGGGCGGTTTCACCGTCCGCCAGCACGCGGATGGACTCCAGACGGGCCAGGGACTTGAGGAAGGCCTCGTTGTCCTGGGCGCGCTCGGCATCCTTGGCATCGCACTGGAGCAGCACGTTGAGGGGCACGCTCGGTGCCACGTTCATCTCGGCGCGGATGTTGCGAATGCTGACGATGAACTCCTTCACCCACTCCTGATCCGCCATCGCGGCTTCGTCCACCTTGGCGGCGTCGAATTCCGGGAAAGCCTGAATCATGATGGTGTCGGCGTGTACGCCAGCCAGCGGGGCCACCGATTTCCAGATGGTCTCGGTGATGAAGGGGATGATGGGGTGCGCCAGACGCAGCAGGGTTTCCAGCACGGTCACCAGGGTGTGGCGGGCAGCGCGCTGCTCGGCCTCGGAACCCTTGGTCAGCACCGGCTTGGTCAGCTCCAGATACCAGTCACAGAACTGGTTCCAGATAAATTCGTACAGCACGCCTGCCGCAATATCGAAGCGGTAGGTATCGAGCGCGGTGCGGAAGTCGCGGATGGCCACTTGCAGCTGGGACTGGATCCAGCGATCCGCCAGGCTGAACTGCATCTCGCCACCGGCAAAGCCGCAATCCTGATCTTCGGTGTTCATCAGCACATAGCGGGAGGCGTTCCACAACTTGTTGCAGAAGTTGTTGTAGCCATCCAGGCGCTTCATGTCCCAGTTGATGTCACGACCGGTAGAGGCCAGCGCCGCCAGGGTGAAGCGCAGGGCGTCGGTACCGTGGGCGTCGATCCCTTCCGGGAACTGCTTGGCGGTACGCTTGGCGATCTTCTCGGCCATCTGCGGCTGCATCATGTTGCCGGTGCGCTTCTCCAGCAGATCTTCCAGGGAGATGCCGTCGATCATGTCGAGGGGGTCCAGCACGTTGCCCTTGGACTTGGACATCTTCTGGCCTTCTTCGTCACGGATGAGGCCTGTGATGTAGACGGTCTTGAACGGTACCTGCGGCTGGCCGTTCTCGTCCTTGATGAAGTGCATGGTCATCATGATCATCCGGGCGATCCAGAAGAAGATGATGTCAAAGCCGCTCATCAGCACGTCGGTGGGGTGGAAGGTCTTGAGCGCCTCGGTGTTGTTTGGCCAGCCCAGGGTGGAGAAGGTCCACAGGGCGGAGCTGAACCAGGTGTCGAGCACGTCTTCGTCCTGACGCAGCACGGTCACGGACGGGATGCTGTGCTTGGCGCGCACTTCGTCCTCGTTGCGGCCCACGTAGACGTTGCCGGCATCGTCATACCAGGCCGGGATGCGGTGACCCCACCACAGCTGACGGGAGACGCACCAGTCCTGGATGTCGCGCATCCAGGAGAAGTACATGTTTTCGTACTGCTTGGGCACGAACTGGATGCGGCCATCTTCCACCGCCTCGATGGCGGTCTTGGCCATGGGGGCCACGCGCACGTACCACTGGTCGGTCAGCATGGGCTCGATGGGCACGCCGCCGCGATCGCCGTAGGGCTGCTGCAGCACGTGATCCTTGATCTCGGCCAGGAGGCCCAGCTCGTCCAGCTTGGCGACGATGGCCTTGCGGGCGGCGAAGCGCTCCATCCCGGCGAACTCGGTCGGCAGGGTGGCGTCATAGGCGGTGCTGGGGTTGCCGTTGGTGTCGACCACTTCGGCCTCGGCACGCACGTGGGCGTCCAGGGTGAAGATGTTGATCATCGGCAGGTTGTGGCGCTTGCCCACCTCGTTGTCGTTGAAGTCGTGGGCCGGGGTGATCTTCACACAGCCGGTGCCCTTCTCCATGTCGGCGTGTTCGTCGGCGACGATGGGGATCAGACGGTTCACCAGCGGCAGCAGGATGTGCTGGCCGATCAGCGCCTTGTAGCGGGGGTCTTCCGGGTTTACCGCGACCGCGGTATCACCCAGCATGGTCTCGGGGCGGGTGGTGGCGACGATCAGGTGTTCCTGACCCTCGGCGGTTTTGGCGCCGTTGGCCAGCGGGTAGCGCAGGTGCCACATGTGGCCCTTGATCTCGCGGTTTTCCACTTCCAGGTCGGAGATGGCGGTGTTGAGCTTGGGATCCCAGTTCACCAGACGCTTGCCACGGTACATCAGGCCATCTTCGTACAGGCGGACGAAGACTTCCTGCACGGCGGCGGAGAGGCCTTCATCCATGGTGAAGCGCTCGCGCTCCCAGTCCACGGAGTCGCCGAGGCGGCGCATCTGACGGGTGATGGTGCCGCCGGACTCTTCCTTCCACTGCCAGATCTTGTCGATGAAGGCTTCACGACCGTAATCGTGGCGGGTCTTGCCCTCTTCGGCGGCGATCTTGCGCTCCACCACCATCTGGGTGGCGATACCGGCGTGGTCGGTGCCCGCCTGCCACAGGGTGTTCTTGCCCTGCATGCGGTTGTAGCGGATCAGGGTGTCCATCAGGGTCTGCTGGAAGGCGTGACCCATGTGCAGGCTGCCGGTGACGTTCGGCGGCGGGATCATGATGCAGAAGGAGTCTTTGCTGGTGTCGCCGTGGGGCTTGAAGTAACCCTGGGCTTCCCAGTGCTGATAGAGCGCCTGTTCGATGGCGTTGTGATTAAAAGTCTTTTCCATGGTCTCGCCGTATTCTGGATGGATGGATTCTGGTGTTGATTCGTCGTGGATCGAGGGTGGCGCAGTCAGGGCTGCGCCGGATCCGGTGCGGCAAGGACGGGCTGATCCCTCATCTCGAGGGTGTGGCCCGCCTGGCGATAGTGCTTGTAGCGCTCGCGGGCTTGCTGCTTTTGCGTTTCGTCAGTGGGGACAAAATCTACCACTTGAGCGAAGTGTCCTGCAAACAAAGGTGTCTGCCGGGCCAGGTTGATGAGGCAGGCATAACGCCGCTTCGGCGGCTGATGGCCGATCTCCACCGGGGCCTGACCGCTCTCCCCCTGCAACTGGTGCGGCACGAAACGATCGGTTGGCAGCTGCCACAGCAGCTCGTCCAGGCGCAGGGCCTGGGCCTCGTCGTCACAGAACAGATAGAGGTGGCCGCCACTCCAGCCATCGGCCGCGAGCTGGCAGACGAGGCGCTCGACGGCGGAGGCATCCGCATCATCGGGCTGGCTCATCAGGTAAAAGGTCACTTGGCTCATCAGGTGGGTCCCGTTTGGCTGTGACGGACAGCGATTGGCCGTCTGCTGGGGCGCCGTGCGGTGCGCGGTATCCCAATGTTCTCAATGAAACAAGGAAGAGGCGAGCCTCTTCCTTGTGATACAGGGTAACGCCTTCTCGCATCGCTCATCGAGTCGATGGGGAAGGGCATCACTCCTTGTCTTCGACGTCCGCCACGCCGGCCCGGTTGAGCAGGAAGATGCTGGCTCGGCAGGGGCAACGGACTGTCGGGCAAGGATGGTTTTACTCTTTATCCTCAACGTCTGCCACGCCGGCTCGATTGAGCAGGAACTGGGTCAGCAGGGGCACAGGACGACCGGTGGAGCCCTTCTCCTTGCCGCTCTTCCAGGCGGTCCCGGCGATATCCAGGTGGGCCCAGTTGTACTTCTTGGTGAAGCGCGACAGGAAGGCGGCGGCGGTAATGGTGCCGGCCGGGCGACCGCCGATGTTGGCCATGTCCGCAAACGGGCTCTCCAGCTGCTCCTGATACTCGTCGAACAGGGGCAGGCGCCAGGCGCGATCACCCGCCTGCTCGGAAGCGTTGAGCAGCTCGTGGGCCAGGGGGTTGTGGTTCGCCAGCAGGCCAGAGGTGTGGTGGCCAAGGGCGATGATGCAGGCCCCGGTCAGGGTCGCCACGTCGATCACGGTTTCCGGATCAAAGCGATCCACGTAGGTCAGCGCATCGCACAGCACCAGGCGGCCTTCGGCGTCGGTGTTGAGCACCTCGACGGTCTGGCCGGACATGGTGGTGAGGATGTCACCGGGGCGGTAGGCGTTGCCCCCCGGCATGTTTTCGCAGCCCGCCAGCACGCCGATGACGTTGATGGGCAGTTGCAACTGGGCCAGGGCGTGCATGGTACCAAGCACGGAGGCGGCACCACCCATGTCGTACTTCATCTCGTCCATACCCTCGGCCGGCTTGATGGAGATGCCACCGGAGTCGAAGGTCAGCCCCTTGCCCACCAGCACGATGGGCTTGGCGTCGGCGTTGCCCTTGTACTCGATGATGGCCATCATGGCCTCGTTCTCGGAGCCGCGGGCCACCGCCAGGTAGGAGTTCATGCCGAGCTCGGCCATCTCCTGCTCGCCGATCACCTTGGTGGTGATGTTGTCATAGGCATCCGCCAGACGACGGGCCTGGGAGGCGAGGTAGGCCGGGTTGCAGACGTTGGGCGGCATGTTCGCCACGTCGCGGCAGACGCGCACGCCCTTTGCCACGGCCAGGCCGTGGGTGATGGCTCGCTCGCCTATGGTCAGTTCCCGACGCGTCGGCACGTTGAACACCAGCTTGCGCAGCGGGCGGCGGGGTTCGGCCTTGTTGGTCTTGAACTGATCGAAGCTGTAGAGGCCCGCCTTGGTGGTTTCCACCGCCTGACGCACCTTCCAGTAGGTATCCCGTCCCTTGACGTGCAGTTCGGTCAGGAAGCAGACCGCTTCCATGGAGCCGGTCTCGTTCAGGGTGGTGATGGTCTTGTTGATGATCTGCTTGTACTGGCGTTCGTCGAGTTCCCGCTCTTTGCCGCACCCGACCAGCAGCACGCGCTCGCTGAGCACGCCCGGTACTTGGTGCAGCAGCAGCATCTGGCCTGGTTTGCCTTCCAGATCGCCGCGGCGCAGCAGCGAGCTGAGGTAGCCGTCGCTGATCTTGTCCAGCTGTTCGGCAACCGGAGAGAGGCGGCGAGGCTCAAAAACGCCGACCACGACGCAGGCGCTGCGTTGCTTCTCAGGACTGCCACTCTTTACACTGAACTCCATGGAATCTCCTACATCCTAAAGACAAAAGGCACCATTTATTGAATAATGCGGTGCTTGTTGGGGTATCAGAGGCGGAGCGAACAGCCACAGGCTCCGCAGTTCAAACTGGTAAAAATCCAATATAGGGCCCTATTTTTCAGGCATTCGACTAAAAACACAAGTTTACTTGGGAATGACTGTGATCGTTTTCCGATATTTGTTCAGGGAGACCCTGAAAACCCAGCTGGCGGTGCTCTTCGTGCTGCTGCTTATCTTCGTCAGCCAGCAATTTATCCAGATCATCGGCGATGCCGCCGATGGCGAGGTGCCGACGCGCCTGGTTTCCACCCTGCTGCTGCTCAACCTGCCGAATATGGCGCTGTTGATGCTGCCTATCAGTCTGTTTTTAGCCATTCTGTTTGCTCACGGCCGTTTGTATGCGGAAAGCGAGATGACGGTGATGCATGCGGTGGGCTTCAGCCACCGTTTCATCATGGGCAGCGCCATGGTGCTGGCCCTGCTGACGGCGGCCGTCGCGGCGTTCAACACCGGCTGGATCGCCCCCCAGGCCAAGGAGCGCGAGTACCAGGTGATCGACGAGTTCAAGGCCGATCCGGGTATCTCCTTCCTGCAGGCCGGCCGTTTCATGGAGCTCGACAAGGGGCGGCTGGTCGCCTACATCCAGGATCTGAACGACAAGGGGTCGGAGTTGCAGAAGATCTTCGTGCTGCAACGGGCCGAAGGCACCTCGCCGCCCTCGGTGGTGGTGGCGACGGAAGGGGTGGTCACGGTCGACAACAACGGACTGCAGTGGCTCACCCTGAAGGACGGTTCCCGTTACGAGGGGCACTTCAATACCCGCCAGTTCCAGATCTCCCAGTTCGACGAATACAGCCTGGTGATCCGCCAGCAGGAGATGGAGCGCTCTAACCGCAAGGCGGCGGCCAAGCCGACCATGGCGCTGCTCGGCACTCAGGACAACCAGCTGATGGCGGAGCTGCAGTGGCGCCTGTCGCTGCCGCTCTCCATCCTGGTGCTCACCTTCCTGGTGGTGCCGATGGCGCGGGTCAACCCCCGTCAGGGGCGCTACGCCAAGCTGCTGCCGGCCATCCTGCTCTACCTCTCCTACTTCCTGCTGCTCAGCGCCGCCCGGTCGGCCATCGACAGCGGGCGTCTGCCCCACTGGCCCGGCATGTTCCTGGTGCCCCTGGTCTATCTGCTGCTGATCGGCCTGCCGCTCAACCTGCAGGGCACCAGTTGGTGGAACGGGATGAAGGGGCACTTCTTCCGGAGACAATCAGCATGATGCTGCAACCTAGGAGTTTCTGCTGATGTTCGGCATTCTCGATAGATACATAGGCAGGGTCATCTTCATGTCGATCCTGCTGTGCGAGCTGACCCTGGTGGGGCTGGCGGCGCTCATCAAGTACGTGGAGCAGTTGAAGGCGGTCGGGGAGGGCAACTACGACATGCTCAATGCCCTCTACTTCGTGCTGCTCTCCATGCCGAAAGAGGCGGTGCTCTTCTTCCCGCTGGCGGCCCTGCTGGGCGGCCTCATCGGTCTGGGACAACTGGCGACCAGCTCCGAGCTGGTGGTGATGCAGGCGGCGGGCCGCTCCAAGATCAGCATCGTGATGGCGGCGCTCAAGACGGCGATCCCCCTGATGTTGCTGGTGGGGCTGATGGGAGAGTACGTGGCCCCGGCTGCCAAGCGGATGGCGGACGACATCAAGGCGGGCGCCATGTCGGAAGGGCGGCTGACCGTCTCGGCCTACGGGGTCTGGGCCCGCGACGGCAACAACTTCGTCAGCATCAACGGGGTGCGCAACGACGGCGCCCTGACCGGCATCACCCTCTACCGCTTCACGCCGTCCCGCAACCTGATCGACGTGGTCCAGGCGCAGGAAGGGGTGTTCGAGCAGCATCACTGGCTGCTCAAGGGGGTGCATGTCACCCGCTTTGACGACCCCACCCGAGTCCTGGATGAAAAGCATGCCCAGATGGAGTGGCAGTCCGAGCTGACTCCCAAGCAGCTCGGGGTGGTCAGCATAGACCCCGAGAACCTCCCCGTCTCGGGTCTGATGGACTATATCGGCTATCTGGACGCCAACAAGCAGGACGCCGGTCGTTACAAGCTGGAGATGTGGCGCAAGCTGCTGTCGCCGCTCTCCGTGGTGGCCATGATACTGCTCGCCTCCTCCTTCATCTTCGGCCCTCTGCGCTCGGTGAGCATGGGGGCGCGGATGCTGATGGGGATCATGACCGGCTTCGCCGTCTACGTCAGCGATCGGGTCTTTGGCCCCGTCAGCCTGGTCTATGCGGTGCCCCCCATACTGGCGGCCATCGCTCCCAGCCTGCTATTTGGCGGCATCTCCTTCTACATCCTGAGCCGCAAGCAGTAGCGGTCTGAGGGGCGGTGGCGTCGCTGGCAAAAGGCGGCCATCGCTCCCGATGTGCTGCTGTCTGGCGGCATCTCCTTCTATATCCTGGGTCGCAAGCCGGCGTGGTCTGAGGCGACAAGATGCAAAGAGGGCACCCATGGGTGCCCTCTTTCTATTGCGTCAGGTGCGTCGGTCACTTGTTCAGCTGTTCCAGATTCTCTTCTTTGCTCAGCACCACGACCTCGCACTCGGCCCAGATATCCTGGAAGGCGCGCGGCCGCTCGCGGTTGAACACGCAGAGCAGGTTGCCGAGGCCGAAGGCCGAGGTCGCGAGCCGGATCAGTGCCTGAGTGATACGGATATTGCTGCCGTCCACATTCTGGATGCGCAGCCGCCAGGCTCGCATGCCGATGGTCTGGCCGGCACGGGTCCAGAACCAGGTGTAGAAGCCGCAGATCACCAGAGCCAGCCAGGCGCTGTAGAGGGGGCTGGTGAGCAGCCAGGCCGCATCCTTGCCTTCGGGCACGGTTGCCATGCCGGTGGCCAGCAGCAGGTGCGCCACCCCCATGCCGATGAAGCCGGCGATGATCAGCAGGGCGATGACCACCAGATAGTCGTAGAGCAGGGCTCCCAGGCGCCGCAGCAGACCGGCTGACGGGTGTCGATGCTGGGGGGCGGGGGGCTGAAGGGAGGAGGGGGTCTTGCGCTTGGCCATGGTGATTATTCCATTAATATGATGCGGGCATTCTATGTAACTGATCCTGCATCGGCAAGGCGTTGAATAAATGAGCAAACGACGGTGGGTGAAAGAAAAACACCTTGCATGCCCAAACGCCATTCGTATAATCCCTCGCAGCTGCCCGGGTGGCGAAATCGGTAGACGCAGCGGATTCAAAATCCGCCGTAGCAATACGTGTCGGTTCGAGTCCGACCCCGGGCACCATCAGATTCCAAAACAAAAGGCCATCCTCGCGGATGGCCTTTTGTTTTGCCGCGCATGCCCTTGTCAGTCGATATTCTGAGCGATCCGTCGCCGCCCCCCTGAGCGATCGCAGAGGCTGAGCGCCTTCATGTGACGGCCGGGGTCAAACCCGGTGATCCCGACGCCGTAGGGGCCTACGACCTGCCTCGCCCCTTCTCCCCGCACGGGGCACAAAACACATCTGTGTTCTTCATGGCGCCGGCCTTTTCATTCGTTTCGCAAATGTCTTGGCGAGGGGCACAGGCATCCTGTCGCCCCGTGCACGGCATGCCATTGAGCCATCCTGGTGCAGGTGTCCGGCGCTGCACAGCCGAAGTGCGAATTCCCACCCGTCGCGGGGCGTCATGCTCCAATATGGTGCGATGTCGATGGGGGTTGATGGTAACCAATTGAAAATAATCAATTATATTTTCTGGCCTGCTTTATGCTTTACATCTTCCATGTCGCCATGACGAGCCCGTGACATCGTCTCCTGATGGCGGCGAGGATGCGGGCAGTGAGCAGGTTTGAGATTCATATCAGGAAATGGACCCGGATGCCGGGACGACAAGGAGAGGGCTGTATGTTCAAGAGACTCGTAATGACTGGCCTGCTGGCGTTGAGCGCTACCATGGCCGCCCCTGGCTGGGCCGAAGAGGTGGCCGCACAGGCGGATGTGGTACAGGCTGCCGCGACCGTGACGATCAACAAGGGGGACAACACCTGGCTGATGGTGGCGTCGGCCCTGGTGATCCTGATGTCCATCCCGGGGCTCGCCCTGTTCTACGGTGGTCTGGTGCGCGCCAAGAACATGCTGAGCGTGCTGATGCAGGTGTTCACCCTGTTCTGCCTCATCACCGTGCTCTGGGTGGTTTACGGCTATTCGCTGACCTTCACCGAGGGGGGCGCCTTCTACGGTTCGTTTGACAAGGTGCTGCTGGCCGGGGTGACGCCGGATTCCATCGCCGCCACCTTCAACAAGGGGGTGGGGATCAGCGAGTTCATCTATGTGGTGTTCCAGGGGGCCTTTGCCGCCATCACCTGCGGGCTCATCGTCGGCGGTTTCGCCGAGCGGATGAAGTTCTCGGCCGTGCTGCTGTTCGCGGTGATCTGGTTCACCTTCGCCTACATTCCGATGGCGCACATGGTGTGGTACTGGGCCGGCCCGGATGCCTATACGGATGCTGCAGCCGCCGAGGCGGCCGGTGCCACCGCGGGCTATCTGTTCCAGCATGGCGCCCTTGATTTCGCCGGCGGTACCGTGGTGCACATCAATGCAGCGGTTGCCGGTCTGGTTGGTGCCTTCATGGTCGGCAAGCGGGTCGGGTACGGCCGGGATCCCATGACCCCCCACAGCCTGACCATGACCATGATTGGTGGCGCCCTGCTGTGGTTCGGCTGGTTCGGCTTCAACGCCGGCTCCTCCCTGGAAGCCAACGGCACGGCGGCCCTGGCCTTCGCCAACACCTGGCTGGCGCCAGCCGGTGCCGCCCTCTCCTGGACCTTCGCCGAGTGGGCGATGAAGGGACGTCCCTCCCTGCTGGGTGCCGTGTCCGGTGCCGTGGCGGGCCTGGTGGCCATCACCCCTGCCGCCGGTTTCGTCGGCGTGGGCGGCGCCCTCGTCATAGGTCTGCTGAGCGGTGTGGCCGGTCTGTGGGGCGTGCACGGTCTCAAGCGCCTGCTGGGAGCCGATGACAGCCTGGACGTGTTCGGCCTGCACGGGGTGTGCGGGATCCTGGGGGCCGTGTTGACCGGCGTGTTTGCCAGCCCGGATCTGGGCGGCACCGGGGTCTGGGACTATGTGACCAACCAGGTGGCCGAAGGCTACTCCATCCTGGCCCAGGTGAAGGTGCAGGTGATCGGCGTAGGGGTGACCGTGGTCTGGACCGCCCTGGTCTCCGCCGTGGCCTACAAGCTGGTGGACCTGCTGATCGGCCTGCGGGTGAAGGAAGATGCGGAGCGGGAGGGTCTGGACGTGACCAGCCACGGCGAGAAAGCCTACAGCCTGTGATCCCCTTCCCCTGACTCGAGACCGCCGGCATTGCCCGGCGGTTTTTTTATGGCGCTACGGGGCGGGGAAGGGGCCCCGTCGTTATTTGCATGAAGAGGCGGTTTAGTGCCTGCATTTTGGGCGGATCTTCGCTAAACTCTGCCACCCTTTATGCGGGGTCGCCGGGTCAGCCCTGCCGCCACCCTTTCTTATACGCCTTCGGAGCCGCTCATGCCGTTAGTGGGACACCAACATCGGATCGATATTCTGGAACTGACCGACAAGGGGGATGGCAAGGGTCGCCTGTTCGATCGCCCCCTGTTTGTCGAGGGTCTGCTGCCCGGTGAGCAGGCGTTGGTCGAGTTGACCGAGGTCAAGCCCAACTACCTGCACGGCAAGCTGGTCGAGCTGACCGGGCCCTCTGCCGATCGGGTGCCCGATTTCTGCCCCAACACAGAGTGCGGTGGCTGCCAGGTGCGCCCGCTGGCCTACCCGGCCCAGCTCGCTCTCAAGCAGACTCTAGTGCAGAGCGCGCTGGAGCAGATGGGGCTGGGCGAGACCATCGTCAATCCCATCCTCGGCATGGACAGCCCCTTCGCCTATCGCAACAAGGCGCAGTATGCCGTGCGCGGCAGCGAGGCGGGGGCCGAGATCGGCTTCTATCGCAAGCACTCCCACGATCTCATCACCGCCGACGATTGCGCGGTGCAGGACTCGCTCCACGTCGAGCTCAACGCCCGGGTGCGCCAGTGGATGCGCGAGCACGAGGTCGCGGCCTACGACGAGGTGGCCCACACCGGCTGCATACGCAACCTGATGACCCGCAAGGGCTTCAAGAGCGGCGAGCTGATGGTGGTGCTGGTGACCCTGGGCGAGGAGCTGCCGTTCGAGGCCGAGTTGCTGGCGTGCTTAAGCGATCTGCCCGTCACTACCCTGGTGCAGAACATCAATGGCGAACGCACCAACCGCATCCTGGGCGACAAGAACCGGGTGCTGCTGGGTAGCGGGGTGATCCGCGACAAGATCCACGAGCTCGAGTTCGAGATCTCGCCCCTCTCCTTCTTCCAGAACAATCCGGGCCAGACCGACGTGCTCTACTCCAAGGCGCTGGAATATTGCGAGCTGACCGGCAGCGAGACGGTGTTCGACATCTATTGCGGAATCGGCACCATCTCCCTGTTCCTGGCGGGCAAGGCCGCCAGGGTGGTGGGGATAGAGTCGGTGGAGAGCGCCATCAGCGACGCCCGCCGCAACGCGGCCCTGAACGGCATCGAGCACACCGAATTCCACGTGGGCAAGGCGGAGCAGCTGATGCCCGTGCTGCATGCCGACGGCGTGACCGCCGACGTGGTGGTGATGGATCCCCCCCGCAAGGGTTGTGACAAGGCGGTGCTGCAGACCCTGGTCGCCATGGCCCCGCGCCGGTTGGTCTATGTCTCCTGCAACCCGCAGACCCTGGCCCGGGATCTCGCCTGGCTGGTCAAGCAGGGCTTCGTGCTGGACGAGGTGCAGCCGGTGGACATGTTCCCGCACTCCATGCACGTCGAAGCGGTCGCTCGTCTGAGCCTGCCGGCCAAGGCCTGAATTGAATTAGCCAGATGGCTCTGATAAAAACGACTCCAAATGGAGTCGTTTTTTTATGGCCGTGGACCGGTGTAACCACCAGGCAGGGAGATCAGGGGTGATGATTCGTCTGGCAGGGGTGGAGGATGCAGCGGCGCTGGATCACTTCTTTGGGCAACTGGACAGGGAGACCCGCTTCATGCTGTATGAGGCGGGGGAGCGCCCCTCGGATATCGAGGGGCAGCGCCAGCGGCTCGAGGCCATGGCGGCGGCCCCCAATCAGGCCATGTGGCTGCTGGTGCTGGCCGGGGAGGTGCAAGGGTTTGCCGTGCTCATCGGCGGCGGCCTGGCGCGCAACCGCCACTGCGCCCTGGTGGTGATGGGGCTGCGGTCGAGAGTTCGCGGGCTGGGATGGGGTGAGCGGTTACTGCGCACCCTGATTGCGGCCGCCGGCGAGCTCGGGATCCAGCGGTTGGAGCTGGGGGTGATGGCCCACAACGAGGTGGCCCACGCCCTCTATCGCAAGTGCGGCTTCCGGGACGAGGGGTTGCGGCGGCGGGCCTATCGGCTGGATGATGGCTACGTGGACGAGATCAGCATGGGGTTGCTGCTGCCGCCCGGAGCGCAATGACTTGGCTGACCTGGAGGGGGAGGCGACAGAGTGTCCGACGGCTTGATGAAGGGAGGAACGCGCTGATGAAAGGTATCTTGTTACGCTGGCTCGCCCGCTACGACGCCTGGTGCCAGGAGTGGGGACTCACCCCGGAGAACCGGCGCTGTTGCGCGCCGGTGCGCCATGACGAAGACGAGGATGCGCCAGAAACGCGCGACGACGCCCTCAATGATAATTGCGCGTCACGGCGCCGGTGACGCTGTTGTAGTCGAACGAGAGCCCCTCCGGATACGCCGGAAAGCGGCCGATGGAATCGCGCAGGATATAGCGGCAGTTGTCGTGGCGCAGATTGCCTTCGAGTTGATCATTGGCCGGGATCAGCCGTGAGATATAGTCGCTTTTTGAATCTGTATGGCGTTCATCGGCTGCCGTCAGGTCGGTGTCGAGCAGGGCGCCGAACAGGCTCTCGCAATCGTCCCGGCTGCTGACGGAGATCTGATCGCTGTCGCCACCGGGGAAGATTGCATCGGGGCCCTGACCCCCCTGATCCTCCTTGGTCCCCACCGGCCAGCCATGGCGGTTGATGTCGAGATCCTGCTTGCCCATGCCGCTAAAGTTGTAGAGTGCCAGCGGCTCCCCCTTCACCTTGACCGCCCAGCCAGCGTGGGCGAGCTGCACGGCGCTGGCAAAACTGCCCGCCGTCGCCGAGACGCTGCTCTTGAGTGCATCGTCCTGGATGTTGATGAAACGGGGCAGGGCGGTGACGGCCAGGATCCCCAGCACGACGATGACCAGCACCAGTTCTAGCAGGGTAAAGCCGCGGGAAACGCGTGTTGACATGAGATGAACCCAGTGAGTACGACAAACGGATAGGCGCGATATGGAACTGATAGACACCCATTGCCACCTGGACTTTCCCGTCTTCGATGCCGAGCGGGAGGCCCTGCTGGTCCAGTGGCGCCAGTTGGGCGTGGGCGAGTATATCATCCCCGCCGTGGGAGAGGAGAACTGGGGACGGATCAGGACGCTGGCCGAGCGCCACGACGAGATCCGCTATGGGCTGGGGATCCATCCCTGGTATGTGGGGGCCCAGACGGAGGGGGTGCTGGCCAGGCTGGAGTCCCTGCTGGCGAGCCGGCCCCCTGGGCTGGTGGCGGTCGGGGAGTGCGGGCTGGATCTGCGCACCCAGGTGTCTCAGGAGGGGCAGATCGAGATGTTCGAGGCGCAAGTAAGGCTGGCCATGACTTACGATCTGCCCCTCATCGTCCACTCGGTGCGGGCCAATGACACCGTCGCCAAGATACTGCGGCGCTTCAAGCCGGCGAGAGGGGGGGTCATCCACGCCTTCAGCGGATCTCAGCATCAGGCAGAGGCGTTCTGGCAGCTGGGGTTCAGGCTGGGGATAGGGGGCGTCATCAGCTATGAGCGGGCCAACAAGACCCGGGAGGCGATCAGAGCCATGCCGCTGGAAGCCCTGGTGCTGGAAACCGATGCCCCCGACATGCCGTTGCAGGGGCGACAGGGGGAGATCAATACCCCGGGGAGCCTGCCGGTGATCGCCGACATGCTGGCACAATTGCGCCAGCAGCCGCTGGAGGATGTTATATCGGTGTTACATGAATCCACCCGGCAACTTTTCCCACTGGGAAAATTAAAGTGCAACACCTTGTTAACGATTGATGCCGATGTGATAAAAAACAACGTCCATAAAAATCGTTTTCGGTCTAATTAAACGATGTTCAGCCCGTTTCTGGCTTATAAAATGTGACCAGTATTCTATTTTGTCGCACCGTAATTAGTATAATGCGCACCCTTGATTAGCGGCTTTAATACACAAATCGTTAACAAGCTGGCTGGTGCTACTAAAGAGGAAGTCTGAATAATGAATCTGATAATGGGTCTGGTAGGGATGGCAACGCTCGTCCTTATCGCGGTGCTATTTTCCAGTAATCGCAAAGCAATAAGAGTGCGTACCGTCGCCGGTGCCTTTGCAATCCAAGCCGGCCTGGGTGCCTTCGTGCTGTACGTCCCGGTTGGCCGCGACATCCTGGTGGGCGTATCCGATGCCGTTTCCAGCGTCATCGGTTATGGTCAGAACGGCATCGAATTCCTGTTCGGTGGTCTGGTCAGCAACAAGATGTTCGAAGTGTTCGGTGGCGGTGGTTTCATCTTCGCCTTCCGTGTCCTGCCCGTCATCATCTTCTTCTCTTCCCTGATTGCGGTTCTGTATTACCTCGGCATCATGCAGTGGGTAATCAAGCTGCTGGGTGGCGGTCTGCAGAAGGTGCTGGGCACCTCCCGTACCGAGTCCCTGTCAGCCACTGCCAACATCTTCGTCGGCCAGACTGAAGCCCCGCTGGTGGTGCGCCCCTTCATCTCCAAGATGACCGACTCCGAGCTGTTCGCCGTCATGTGTGGTGGCCTGGCCTCCGTTGCCGGTTCCGTGCTGGCCGGTTACGCCTCCATGGGCGTCAAGATGGAATACCTGATCGCCGCCTCCTTCATGGCCGCCCCGGGTGGTCTGCTGTTCGCCAAGCTGCTGGTACCGGAAACCGAGACCCCCAGCTACGACGAGAATACCGCCGAGGGCGAGCTGGACGACAAGCCGGCCAACGTGATCGATGCCGCCGCCGCCGGTGCTTCCGCCGGTCTGCAACTGGCTCTGAACGTCGGCGCCATGCTGCTGGCCTTCATCGGCCTCATCGCCATGATCAACGGCATCTTCTCCGGCGTGGGTGGCTGGTTCGGCTATCCGCAGCTCTCCCTGGAACTGCTGCTGGGCTGGCTGTTCTCCCCGCTGGCCTTCCTGATCGGTGTGCCCTGGAGCGAAGCCGTGGTCGCCGGCTCCTTCATCGGTCAGAAGCTGGTGGTGAACGAGTTCGTGGCCTACCTGAATTTCGCCCCCTACCTGAAGGATGAAGTGCTGATCAACGGCGTGGCCATGTCCGAGCACACTAAGGCCATCATCTCCTTCGCCCTGTGCGGCTTCGCCAACCTGTCCTCCGTCGCCATCCTGCTGGGTGGTCTGGGCTCCATGGCTCCGAACCGTCGCGGCACCATCGCCAAGTTCGGTCTGAAGGCCGTGCTGGCAGGTTCTCTGTCCAACCTGATGTCTGCCACCATCGCAGGCTTCTTCCTGGCGCTGTCCGGCATGTAATACTGCCTGACCGTGAGGGTAAAGACGAACGCCACAGCGACTTGCTGTGGCGTTCTCGTTTGGAGCGGTGACAACCGTTTTCCTTTCTAGACTAATAATAAAATGAGTCAAATCGGAGGTTCTATGAATGAAGTGCTACTGGCAATGGCGGCCGGCTTTATCGTTGGGGTGTTGTTTTCTTTCCTCAAGTTGCCGATCCCGGCGCCTCCCGTACTGTCCGGGGTAATGGGGATTGTGGGGGTGTATCTGGGAGGGATTGCCTACTCCTGGATCCTGACCCGCTTCTTCTCCTAAAGCACCTTACAGTGCTGGATTTGCCGGGTGTGAGGTACCTCTGAAATTGGCAAATCCGGCTTGCAAACACGGGGTATCTCGGCTGAAATAGGCGATGCCAGCAGGGTGCTGGCATTGACTAATGCCCGATGAATTCGGGTGTTGGCGGTCAAATGGAATTGATTGGGAAGTCGGGTCAGACCTTGTCTGCCTTTCTCAAGTCTTCATGGAACCAAGTCCGCACTTTTGTAAGAAAGTGACAGGGCTCTTGCCTTATTTGCAGCCGTATTGCCTGTGCATTTGCGCTGCAATTCCATATCCCGTTGCTCCGGGAGCGTCTCTTGCCGACCCTCAGTGTGCGGTGACGGCCGTTCGCGGGTGATGGGGCTTATCAAGACTTTGGAGACATAGCATGACTGATCTGAAACTGGCCGCCCAACGTGCCCTGAACCTGATGGACCTGACCACCCTGAACGATGACGACACCGATCAGAAGGTGATCGATCTGTGCCGCAAGGCCAAGTCCCCGGCCGGCCTCACCGCCGCCGTCTGCATCTATCCCCGTTTCATCCCCATCGCGCGCAAGACCCTGCGTGAGATCGGCGCCGCCGACGTGCGCATCGCGACCGTGACCAACTTCCCCCACGGCAACGACGACATCGAGATCGCCGTGGCCGAGACCCGTGCCGCCGTCGCTTACGGTGCCGATGAAGTGGACGTGGTCTTCCCCTACCGTGCCTTCATGGCTGGCAATGAACAGGTCGGTTTCGATCTGGTCAAAGCTTGTAAGGAAGCCTGTGGTGCCAAGGTGCTGCTGAAGGTGATCATCGAGACCGGCGAGCTGAAAGAAGAAGCGCTGATCCGCCGCGCCTCCGAGATCTCCATCGACGCCGGTGCCGACTTCATCAAGACCTCCACCGGCAAGGTGCCGGTGAACGCGACCCCGGAAGCGGCCCGCATCATGATGGAAGTGATCAAGGCCAAGGATCCGAAAGTCGGCTTCAAGCCGGCGGGTGGTGTGAAGGACGCCGCCGTGGCCGGTGAGTACCTCGCCATGGCCGAAGAGATCCTGGGCAAGGACTGGGTATCCGCCCGCACCTTCCGCTTCGGTGCCTCCAGCCTGCTGGCCAGCCTGCTGGCAACTCTGGGGCACGGCGACAAGCCGGCCAACACCAGCGGTTACTAAGCGACGGCAGGGGGCGGTGCGCCGCCCCCTCTTAGGATCCTGTTCGGTCTGTGTTCGTGCGTGACGCACGGAGGGAATGAAAGATGTTTTTGCCTCAAGAAATTATTCGCAAGAAGCGCAACGGTGAAGCGCTCAGTACCCAAGAGATTCAATTCTTCATTCAGGGCATTACCAACAACACCATCGGCGAGGGGCAGATCGCGGCGCTCGCCATGGCGGTCTACTTCCAGGACATGACCATGGACGAGCGGGTTGCCCTGACCTGCGCCATGCGCGACTCCGGCATGGTGCTGACCTGGGACCACCTCAATCTGGGTGGCCCCATCGTCGACAAGCACTCTACTGGTGGCGTGGGTGACGTCGTCTCCCTGATGCTGGGCCCCATGGTCGCCGCCTGCGGCGGTTTCGTGCCGATGATCTCCGGCCGTGGCCTGGGCCACACCGGCGGTACCTTGGACAAGCTGGATGCCATTCCCGGCTATCAGACCTCGGTGGACAACGATCGCTTCCTGAAGGTGGTGAAGGAGGCCGGGGTCGCCATCATAGGCCAGACTGGCGATCTCGCCCCGGCCGACAAGCGCATCTATGCGGTGCGCGACATCACGGCCACCGTGGAATCCATCGCCATGATCACCGGCTCCATCCTCTCCAAGAAGCTCGCCTCCGGGCTCGAAGCGCTGGTGATGGACGTGAAAGTGGGCTCCGGCGCCTTTATGCCGACATTTGAAGCATCTGAAGAGCTGGCCAAGAGCATAGTCGCGGTGGCCAACGGCGCCGGCTGCCGTACTTCTGCCTTGCTGACCGACATGAACCAGGTGCTGGCCTCCAGCGCCGGCAACGCGGTGGAAGTACGCGAGGCGGTGCGTTACCTGACCGGTGCCTATCGCAACCCGCGCATCCACGAAGTGACCATGGCCCTGTGCGCAGAGATGCTGATCTCCGCCGGCCTGGCCCAGAGCGATGCGGAGGCCCGTGCCAAGCTGCAGGCGGTGCTGGACAACGGCAAGGCTGCCGAGATCTTCGGTCGCATGGTGACCGGCCTCGGCGGTCCCGCCGACTTCATCGAGCGCCACGACAGCTATCTGCCCAAGGCCGCCATAGTGCGCCCCGTCTATGCCGCCAGCAGTGGTTTCGTGACCGCCATGGATACCCGCGAACTGGGCCTGGCCGTGGTCGCCATGGGTGGTGGTCGCCGCGCCGCCAGCGACAAGCTCGACTACGCCGTCGGTCTGACCGACTTTATCCGCCTGGGTCAGAGCGTCGAGGCTGACAAGCCGCTCGCCCTGATCCACGCTCAGACAGAGGCTCAATTTGCCGAGGCAGCCCGCATGGTGCAGGCTGCCGTCAAGATCGGCGACACCCGACCCCAGGCGCTGCCCGAGGTTTACCGTCGCATCGGTCTGGCTGATTTGTAACAAGGGGAAGTCCCATGAAACGTACCTTTATTCTGATGATGGACTCTTTCGGTATCGGCGCTGCCGCCGATGCCGACAAGTTCGGTGATGTGGGCGCCAACACCCTTGGCCATATCGCCAAGGCCTGCGCCTCCGGTGAGATCGAGGGCCGCGGCCCTCTCAATCTGCCGAACCTCAACAAGCTGGGTCTGGGTCACGCGGGTGAACTCGCGAGCGGCACCTTCCCGGCCGGGTTGAAGAAGGATGTCGAGGTGATCGGCGCCTACGGCTTCGCCCAGGAGCTCTCCTCCGGCAAGGACACCCCGTCCGGTCACTGGGAGATCGCCGGCGTGCCCGTGTTGTTCGAGTGGGGCTATTTCCACGATCACCACAACAGCTTCCCGCAGGAGCTGCTGGACGCCATCGTCGAGAAGGCCGGTCTGCCCGGTTACCTCGGCAACTGCCACGCCTCCGGCACCCAGGTGTTGGATGATCTGGGCGAAGAGCACATGCGCACCGGCAAGCCGATCCTCTACACCTCTGCCGACTCCGTGTTCCAGATCGCCTGCCACGAAGAGACCTATGGCCTCGAGAAGCTCTATGAGCTGTGCCACATAGTGCGCGAGCTGCTGGAGCCCTACAACATCGGCCGCGTCATCGCGCGTCCGTTCGTGGGCAGCGGCAAGGGCAACTTCAAGCGCACCGGCAATCGCCACGACTACTCCGTGCTGCCGCCGGCGCCGACCGTGCTGGACTACATGAAGGAGGCGGGTGGCCAGGTGGTTTCCATCGGCAAGATCGCCGACATCTATGCCCAGCAGGGCATCACCAAGCAGGTGAAGGGCACCGGCCTGACCGAGCTGTGGGACCGAACCCTGGAAGAGGTGAAGGCCGCCGGTGACAACACCATCGTCTTCACCAACTTCGTGGACTTCGACTCCTCCTACGGTCACCGCCGCGACGTGAAGGGCTACGCCGATGCGCTGGAGTACTTCGACTCCCGTCTGCCCGAGCTGTTCGCGCTGATGCAGGATGGCGACGTGGTGGTGCTGACCGCCGACCACGGCTGCGATCCGACCTGGAGCGGCACCGATCACACCCGCGAATACATCCCTGTGCTGTTCTACGGCAAGCCGGTCAAGGCGGGTTCCGTTGGCCGTCGCGAGACCTTCGCCGACATCGGCCAGAGCATCGCGGCCTACCACGGTCTGCCCAAGCTGCAATACGGCACCAGTTTCCTGTGATGCCGACCCGGGGCGGACCTGCCCCGGAGGCAAAGGGGATCTGTTTCCTGTAATGCACCGGCCCGTCACCGCGAGGTGGCGGGCAACCCAATAAAGACAATAAAACTCAACCTAGTGTGAAGGAATAAAGAGAATGGCAACTCCTCATATCAATGCGAAAGATGGCGCCTTTGCTGATACCGTGCTGATGCCGGGCGACCCCCTGCGTGCCAAGTACATCGCCGAGACCTTCCTGGAGAACGTCGAGCAGGTGTGCGACGTGCGCAACATGTACGGCTTCACCGGCACCTACAAGGGCCGTCGCATCTCCGTCATGGGCCATGGCATGGGCATCCCGTCCTGCTCCATCTACGCAAAAGAGCTGATCACCGACTACGGCGTGAAGACCCTGATCCGCGTGGGCTCCTGCGGTGCCGTGCGTGAAGACGTGAAACTGCGTGATGTGGTGATCGGCATGGGCGCCTGCACCGACTCCAAGGTGAACCGTCTGCGCTTCAAGGATCACGACTTCGCCGCCATCGCCGACTTCGAGCTGGTGGCCAATGCCGTGCAAGCTGCCAAGAACAAGGGCGTGGCCGTGCGCGTGGGCAACATCTTCTCCGCCGACTTGTTCTACACCCCGGATCCCTCCATGTTCGACGTCATGGAAAAGTACGGCATCCTGGGTGTCGAGATGGAAGCCGCCGGTATCTACGGCGTGGCCGCCGAGTACGGTGCCAAGGCGCTGACCATCTGCACCGTTTCCGATCACATCCGTACCGGCGAGCAGACCACCTCCGAAGAGCGTCAGCTGACCTTCAACGACATGATCGAAATCGCGCTGGACTCCGTGCTGCTGGGCGATTGATCCCCGGCTTCGGCTCCATACAAAACGGCGACCTGGGGTCGCCGTTTTTTTATGTCTCATTGGGGATGCAAGCCTAGAGGGCTGGTTGTGCCACCTAGGTTTCCTGGCCTCAATCAAGAGAGTAAGGCCATGAAATGAAAGCATATGCTTACCCAATCGATCTTCATTCTGCTCCCAAGCATCGGGTGGGTCAGCGAGGGACCGACCGGCCCCGCGTCATCTTCTGTGATCTCCATGACGCTGCTCTCGGCCCATGTTAGCTGCCAAGCTCCTAGGGTAGATAAAGTGCCCTAATCCCCCTCAGCGCTAACCACCAGCGACCAGCTCTTGTCGGGATCGAACAGCTGGATCGCCTCGACGGCGGTGGCCGTATCGGCCCCGAGATCCTTTTGATACACCCGTCCCTCGTGATTCACCATGAAGGTCATCACCCCGCTGGTGGCATAATCGGCAGGCCAGGCGAGCAGGGCGACACCGTCTCTTAACTGCCCTTCGACAAAGTACTCTTTCTTGCCCCCATTGGCAGCGGCTCCCTGGGCATACAGGATACGGTAGTAGTAGCCATGATAGGGGGTGCGTTGACCGACCACGGCCCTGTAGCCCTCGGCCGCGGCACGGACGACCTCCTCTCCGGCCGGGCTGGCTGGTTCACCCTCGCCAACGGGCCAATAGAGCCCATTGTGCTGTCCTGGATCACTACGCAGTTTTGCCGCAAAGAGTCCCGCAGGCTGGCCATCATGCCCCAGGGCGGCGTACTCCAGCTGTGCGTCGATAAAGCCACGGCACACCGCAATGGCCCCCAGCTCATTGCGACCGATGCGGCGATAGACGATCTCTTTGGCTCCGGCGGCGCCATCGAGATACCACTTGCCATTTTCGGCCACGAGGGGGATGGGCAGTGGCCAATCCGACTCCCCCACGACCAGGATCATTTTATCCCTGCCTTCGGCCACCAGTTGGTGCTTGCTCTTGAAGCTCGCGACGAAGGCGGAGCGATCATTGGCATCGGCCACCTCATCCCCCGAAGTGACGGCCTCCTCACTATTTTCACCGAGCAACAGCGTCAGTGCGGCGACGTCGTTCTGCTCCAGGGCCGTGATCAGGGCCTGCACCGCCTCATCCGGGGTCGCGAAGGTGCGCTGCGCCATGGCGCTCGCATCGCTGGCGCAGACCAGGGCCAGCAGGGCCAAACCCCATGAGGGGGCCCAACTCCATTTCAACAAACGCTTCATCATCGCGTACTCCGTCTGGGTTGAGTGGTGCGCCCTGTACGCGCGCTACTGGCCACGCTTTCGCGGCCACGTTGGCTGGCGGCGCGTTCGGTTCTGCCCGAGTTATGTACCCCTTGGAAGGCACTCCTCGAGGTTGAGGCCGAGGCCACAGGGGCTCTGCGCGCCGCCGTCTGTGTCGCACTCTTGGTGTGAGTGGTGCGTGGTTGGACATAGCCGCGGTCACGTGCTCCTGCGGTTTGTGGCGTGATTTGCGGGCGCTTGACCCTGTTTCCCGCGTAGTCGCCCTGGCGCGGCGTGCGCTGGGCCACATTCGCCTCCCTGTTCGCCTGTCTGGCGTCGCGCGTCACCTTGGCATTGTCGCCTTGGGGTTGGCGGTTGGCTCCCGCATAGCTTCCCTTCGGGGCGGTTGCGCGAGCCTCCCGGTTCACCTCGTTGACGGCGCGCGGTGCGCCGGCGTATTCGCCTTTAGGCTGGCGATCGGCCCCCGCATAAGTCCCCTTGGGTGCTGCGTCTCGTTGGACCGCCCCTACCGCGTTATTCAGTGGACGCTGTGCCTGGGTCGCCAGCTCAGGGCGGTTGGGGCGCGCCGCCGTGATGGGGCTGTCGGCCTGGCGCAGGTAGTTGTTGGGGCCGCGCTCAAACTTGTTGAAGTAATCGTCCCCCTTGGCGTTGATATAAATATTGTTGTTGGAGCCCCGCTGATAGTTGACCGGACGGTTGTAGCCACTGGTGGGACGAAAACCGTTGCCATAGTTGGGGTTGTAACGATAGGGGACGTAACCGCTGGGATAACCTGCTCCCCACCTAGGGTAATAGGGGTGATAGTCGTCCTCATAGTCATCGTCGTTGAAGACTTCGTTGACCAGCATGCCCGCACCAAAGGCGAGCAAGCCCGTCAGGACCATATCATCGCGGTCGTATTCATCATCGTCATCGCTGTCATGGTCGTGATCGTCATGCTCCACCACTGTCGTGGTCGTTGTCGCAGGCACGGTCGTTGTCGTGGTCTCTGTGGTCACCGGTGCCGGCCCGGCAGCCGGCGCGCTATAGACGGCGGTTGGGTCGTATTGCGGGGCATAAATGACGTCAGGGTTGGCAGGAGCAATGGTGACGATCTGCTGATTGTTCTGTTCATCTTTGGCGACGTCCATCTGCTCGGAGTCTTTCAGGTTGCCCACCTCCATTGCTTGCTGGCGCAGGCGCTGAACGGCAGCCAGAACGCCCGGCTCATCGGCCAGGAAGGCACTGCCCAGCTCGGTCGTCCACTCCATCTTCAAGCACATCATGTCCATGACGGTCGGGAAGTGCATCAGCGACATGGTTGGCGGCGTAAAGCCCAGCGGCGCAATGGCGGCTGTCAGCTCCTTCCCCTTGAGACTGGGGTGGGCGACCAGCCAGTTGCCGGCATCGAGCACCTCTTGCGGATTGGTGGCGCTGGCCAGCACCTGAGCCAATAACGCATCCGGGTAGAGCGCTACGGGTGCAAGCAGGGTCTCAAGCGCCTCTGGGGTATATTTCGATGCTTGCGCGTTAACGGGCTGCCCTTGCGGTGCGACCGCTGCACTGGTGGTGCTGGCGGCCGAGACCGCGTTGGGCTGAACACTTTGCGCGACGGAAGGCGGCTCCTCTTTGCAGGCAGCCAATCCCGTGCTGAGGGCGAGCATGGCTGCCAACACGCTCCGGCGAAATAGGGGTTGCTTCATGACTGTGCTTCCTTCTGCTGGAGTGGCTGATGCACCCCTTGCCTGATGATTTGCATAAATGTGGTATCTCATCGCATTCAAGGCGGGCGTTTCATACCGAAAACATAAACCACGAATCGAGATCACACCCAACGCCGGCAGGAAAGGCGTGAAAAATTCGAGTGCGCCTGTCTCAGGCTATGCCTGGCACCTTAAGGTGAGCAGAATCAGATGGGCAGACAGTTGAACGCCGGTGCAGCGCTGCTGGCGGGATAGCCTGGTCAGGCAACGGCGGCATGAGGTGAGCGAGGAGAGGTCACTTCGTTGACGGGCGTTTCGGCGACGACGGCGGTGCCAGGCGCCTCGATACTCCGCTCGATAGTCATCTCGAGCAGTTGAGGGGGACGGGTATCGCGAGCAGTACCTTATTCGATGCCAGGCGGTGGGGCATTGTCGCCTGTCTGGGGCGGTGCCGGGCGTTTCTTGTGCTTGCGCACCCGCACGTAGTTGCGGCGCACCCCGTAGGAGATGAGCAGGCCGGCCAGCAGCATCACCAGCAGCATCAGCCGCTGCTTCTCCTGGCTTATCTTGAGCTGGGTGTCCTGCGCGGCCAGCAGCTTCTGCTCCTCCAGGGTGATCCTCAGGTAGCCCAGGGTCAGGTTCCCCTCCAGGATCTCCTGGACGAACTGGATGCGCCCCTTGCCCTGCTCCGGCAGGGACTTGTTGTCGGTGCCGATGGGCAGCAGGCTGTCCAGCGGTACCGCCTGATCCGACTGGGCGAGGGGGATGCCGCGGGCGTCGTAGAGGGTGACATCCAGGATGTCGGGGTCGGCGGCGAGATCCTGCGCCAGCCGCTCCAGCTCGCTCTCCTTGTCTTCCTTGATCCAGCGACCCATGTCCCGGGCGGCATAGGCGACCAGCGCCTGGGCCCTGTCCCGTGCCGCACTGTGCAGCGCGGCCTGGCTCTCTCCCTGCATGTGGATGAGCAGCACCAGCACCCAGAGGCCGAGCAGGATCCCTGCCGCCAGACTGATGACTCGTTTGATGGGAAGGTGACGCACAGCACAGAGCCTCTGGTGGTGAATGAAGGAGGGGCCGGGTTTCCGGTGGCCCCTCGGCGGGGCCGGGAGGGGCCTGCGGCACCGCAGGCGGGATCTTGGCGCTTGCCTGTACAAAAAGCAATACGCTACTCTGGGCCGGCATGATGAACCCCATGATTTCCAAGGAAGGCGTCTCTCTTATGTTGTTGTCCCAACTCCCCCGCTCCCTGCACGACTGGTCCAGTGCCCTGTGCAGCGCGCCCTGCTGGCAGCTCACTCCCGAAGCCCTGCTGCCTGCGTCCCGTGCCCACGATGGCGCCTGGCTCGTCCTGTTTGGCAGGGCGCTGGACGCCGGCCATCTGGGGCGGCTGGCCAGGCTGCTGGCCAGCCACGAGGTGGAGGCCAGTCTCTATCCCGTGGGGGAGCAGGCCGGCATCCCCCTGCTGCTGCTCGGGGCGAGCCGCTTCTCCCCTGAACTGGTGCAGGAATTGAAAGCCCAGGAGTGGGACATCGATCTGTGCCACCTGCCGACCCTGCCCACCCTGGGGGAACCCGGTTTGCTGGTGATGGACATGGACTCCACCGCGATCCGGATCGAGTGCATCGACGAGATAGCGCGGCTGGCGGGCGTGGGCGAACAGGTGGCGGCCGTCACGGCGGCGGCCATGCAGGGCAAGCTGGAGTTTGCCGACAGCCTGAGGGCCAGGGTGGCCCTGCTGGAAAGGGCACCGGTCACCATCCTCGACGAGGTGGCGGCTAACATGCCCTGGATGCCCGGCTTGCCACTCATGGTCGATACCCTCAAACAGGCGGGCTGGAAGGTGGCGATCGCCTCGGGCGGTTTTACCCGGTTCGCCGGTCAATTGCAGCGGGAGCTTGGACTGGACGCCGTCTTCGCCAACGAGCTGGCGGTGGAGGGGGGTCTGCTGACCGGCAAGGTGAGCGGCCCCATAGTGGATGCCGCCGTCAAGGCCGAGGTGCTGCAGCGGCTCGCGGCGGAGCACGGCATCGCCGCCAGTCAGACGGTGGCTGTCGGCGATGGGGCCAACGATCTCAGGATGATGGGGGTGGCCGGTCTGGGCATCGCCATCCACGCCAAGCCACTGGTGCGTGCCCAGGCGGCGGCCACCCTCAACCACCACGATCTGGAAGGGGTGCTCTGCCTGCTCGGCGCGCTGGCCTGTCGCGACCGGCGCTGGGGCTGAGCAGGCTCAAGGAGGAGCTGAAAGCAAGATGGAACTGTTGCAACAATCCCTGTTCGTCCCCTGCGGCGAGCATCGACTGCACGTACGCCACATCCAGCCCGGTGTTGCGGTGCATGCGGATCCCATCCTGATGGTGCACGGCGCCATCGAGAACGGCCGCATCTTCTACACCGAATCCGGCAAGGGGCTGGCCTGTTTCCTGGCACGGCACGGCTATCAGGTGTATGTGGCGGATCTGCGGGGGCGGGGGCTCAGCACCCCGGCCATCGCCGAACGGGCCGGTCACGGCCAGCATGAGCTGATCACCGAGGATCTGCCTGCCCTGCAACGCTGGGTCGCCGCTCGCCATGCCGGCGCCAGGGTGCACTGGATGGCGCACTCCTGGGGGGGCGTCATCATGGCCTCGACCCTGGTGCGCTTCCCCGCGCTGGCCGACCAGATAGCCAGCCTGGTGTTTTTCGGCACCAAGCGGGGGGTCTCGGTGCAGAATCCCGAGCGCTGGTTGAAGGTGGATCTGATCTGGAACCGGCTGGCCCCCTGGTTGGCGCGCCATCGCGGTTTTCTGGCCGCGCGCCGGTTGCGGATAGGGGCGGACGATGAGCCGCTGCGCTACCTGCAGGAGACCATCCCCTGGGTGAAGTGCGGCCCCTGGCAGGATCCGTTCGATGGCTTTGCCTACGGGGAGGCGGCAGCCAGGGTCAACTGGCCGCCGCTCTGGATGATCTCGGCCAAGGCCGACAAGGTGCTGGGTCACCCGACCGATGTGCGCCGTTTCAGCGACGAGATGGGCTCGGCCACCCGTCATACCCGCCTCGGGCGGGATAACGGCAACCGGCTCGACTACGACCACATCAACATGCTGACGGCGCCCCAGGCCCAGGAGGATCACTTCCCCGAGATCCTGGCCTGGCTGCTCAACCCGCAGGCGGCCTGAGACGGACAAGGGCGGCCCCGGGGCCGCCCTTGTCGTGAATGGCGCTCGCCCCGCCAGGGTCAGTGCGCGGCGATGCCGAGCCGGAACAGGGTGGCCTGGGTGGTATCGGTCAGCTCGCCCACCCCCACCACGCTCCACAGCTCCTCTTCCAGCTTCTTGGCCTTGTGAATGGCGAACTTGGCGATGTAGTCCAGCTCGTTGGCGATGAAGCTGGTGTCCGGCCGGCCGGTGCGGGAGATGCCGACCAGCACCGAATAGAACTCACCCTGCTGCCGGGCCGACTCGATGAAACGGCGTTTCTGCTCCACCGATGCAAAGCTGCTGGCAAGCTGGCTGCGAAACAGGGGCGCGCCCCCCTTGGTGTGCAGGCCGGCGATATAGACCTCCTCCTCCTCCGGCTTGTCTTCCCGAAGGATGGTGCGCAGGGGGGCGAGCAGCAGGATCTTGAGCAGGGAGCCCTGCAGCAGGGGGTAGAGGTTCGCCTGCCCCTCCCGCTCGGCGCAAGCCTGCAACAGGCCCGCGAGACTGCGCGGCCTGGGGGCCAGCCCCAGGGCGGCGGGGCGGGGCGGCCCGTTGAGCTTGTTCACGTAGACAGGGGTGTTGAACAGGTGGTGGGTATAGAGGTTGCGCAGCGCCCTGGCCATGCCACGGTAGCGCTTGTGCTCCCGGGTGGTCTTGAGCTTGTTCTGGTTGCTCTCTATCAGCAGGCTGAAGAACTGGTGGCCGATGTGGCGCTCCGCCACCCCCTCGATGCACAGGTGCAACACGGTTCGACTCTGGTTGAGGCTGACCAGCCGGTAGGGGAGACGCTGCAGATCCATGTTCCTGGCGAGATCCTGCAGGCGGGGCAGGGCGACCTGGAGTATCTCCCCCTTCTCGCCGGCAAACGGCTCCTCCAGCTCGATCTGCATGCCGTGGGCCGAGATGTCGCGGGTCCAGCCGAGCCAGGCGCGATCCTGGTGGCGGACCACGATGGCCGTCTTGTGGACGTAGCGGGCCTCCTTGCGCAGTTGCACATAGTGCAGCGTCTCTATTTCGAAGGGGACCGCATGAATGTCGTGGCCGAAGCGTTGCAAGTCGTTGGCGTTGTGCGCCTGGCGGCTGTCGAACCGGAATTCCTCGCGCTGATTGTCGAGCCCTATCTCCTGCAGCATGCCCACGTAACCCAGCTGGTCTAGCCGCTCGCGCAGCAGCCTGTCCTGCAGCTGGTGCGTCCCTCCCGGCTGGTTGTCGAGATCGGCCTCGGCCAGGGTGCAGGCCTCCAGGCTGAACTTGTAGACGCGCCAGCTGGGGCGGCGGGCGCCTACCTGGAAGAACAGGGTGGTCAGCCCGCTCTGCTCCAGCTCTTCCCGGGTGGCGGAGAAGAAGTAGAGGTGGCTGCGTACCGAGTGGGTGAAGCTGTAGATCAGGGTCTCTCGCAGCCCCCCCCTGTCCGGCAGCAGGGAGGGCATCCGCGCCGCCGTGAAGAGGGTGGCGAGCATGTCGCGGTTCTTGGCGTCGCGCCAGTACTCCAGGATGTGCTGGTTGTTTTCGGTCCGCAGGGCGATCTCGAGGGCCGGGGCACTGCCCTTGCCGAAGAAGAGCGGCATGCCCGTCATGCGCGGCAGGTAGAACTGTTCATACCCCTTGATGATGGCGGCCGACAGCAGGTAGTCGACGCTGACCCGGTAGCGGTTGCGGTTGTGTTCGATGAAGTCGCGCAGGAAGCTGTCGAAGGCGGGGTGCTCGCCGCTCTTCACCAGGCGGAGCCAGTACTTCCCCTCTTTCTGCTCCTCCCCCAGGATCTGGTAGCCGATCGACTGGCGCAGCACGGGGTGAGGGTGTTCGCGCTCCAGGCCGGTGAAGAAGACCTCGATCTGCTCGCCGGTCTGATACTCGGGCAGGTAGGGCACCGAGACCCGGATCCCGCCGAGGGAGATATCCGAGCTCTTGACCTGCAGTTTCTCCCCGCTCGCCAGGTGCAGCACCATGGGCGAGCTGAAGTGCATCCGCTCCTCCTGCCTGCCGTAGTGGCTGGCGAAGGGGATGGCGTTGACCTCGAAGGGCTGAAACGGATTGAGCGGCAGGGAGAGGTGCTCGCTGCGCCCCTGATTGAGCCTGTACCAGGCTTGCAGTGCCTCGTAGACCCCCAGGGTATAGGCGTCCCGGTAGAGGTAGCACTGGGATTGAAACAGCTCGATGGCCTCGGCGGGCATGAAGTGGGTGACCCCCTCGAACTCGTATACCTGGCAGAGGGCGCCGAGCTCGTTGCGCATGTCGATCACGCGTCGGCAGGGGGTGCACTTGCGCTTGAGCTCCATCTTCAGCAGGAAACGGCCGTTGGTATTCTCGTTCTGGGTCAAGCGGTTGAAGATGTCGTCGAAGTCCTTTTCCCGAAGCAGGGGGACAAGCTGTTCTATCAGGTGTAGGGGCTGTTCTGAATCCATGTATTCCTGCCGCGGAAAGTCACTTTTCCGATTCTGGGTTTGATCTGTCGGTCGCAAACCAGTATATCAAGCAGGAATTCATCCTGTCCCCGAGTTATCCATGGCCAAAAACAAAACCGCCTATGTTTGTTCCGAATGTGGAGCCGACTTCACCCGCTGGCAAGGTCAGTGCAGCGAGTGCAAGGAGTGGAACACCATCACCGAGGTGAGGTTGGGGGTCGCGACGCCCGGCAAGAGCGCCCGCTACACAGGTTATGCCGGTGCCGTCGGCAGCCAGGTGCAGACCCTGGCGGAGATCGCCACCACCGAGATCCCCCGTTTCAGCTCCGGCTTCAAGGAGCTGGACCGGGTGCTCGGCGGCGGCGTGGTGCCCGGCTCGGCCATCCTCATCGGCGGCAATCCGGGGGCGGGCAAGTCGACCCTGCTGCTGCAGACCATGTGTGGCCTGGCGCAGCGGATGAAGACCCTCTACGTGACCGGGGAGGAGTCCCTGCAGCAGGTGGCGATGCGGGCCGGCCGGCTGGGCCTGCCCACCGATCGGCTGCGCATGCTGTCCGAGACCAGCGTCGAGCAGATCTGCCTCATCGCCCAGCAGGAGCAGCCGCAGATCATGGTCATCGACTCCATCCAGGTGATGCACGTGGCGGACGTGCAGTCCGCGCCGGGCTCCGTCTCCCAGGTGCGCGAGTCCGCGGCCCTGCTCACCCGCTACGCCAAGCAGAACCACGTGGCCATCTTCATGGTGGGCCACGTCACCAAGGATGGCACCCTGGCCGGCCCCAAGGTGCTGGAGCACTGCATCGACTGCTCCGTGCTGCTGGACGGGGGTCATGACTCCCGGTTCCGTACCCTGCGCTCCCACAAGAACCGCTTCGGGGCGGTCAACGAGCTCGGCGTGTTCGCCATGACGGGGCAGGGGATGAAGGAGGTGAGCAACCCCTCCGCCATCTTCCTCAGCCGGGGGGAGGAGCAGGCCCCCGGCTCCATCGTCATGGTGATCTGGGAGGGCACCCGCCCGCTCTTGGTGGAACTGCAGGCGCTGGTGGACTACTCCCAGCTCTCCAACCCGCGCCGGGTGGCGGTGGGTATGGATCACAACCGCCTCGCCATGTTGCTGGCGGTGCTGCACCGTCACGGGGGGCTGCAGATGGCGGATCAGGACGTCTTCATCAACGTGGTCGGTGGCGTCAAGGTGGAGGAGACCAGCGCGGATCTGGCGCTGCTGCTGGCCATGGTCTCCAGCTTCAGGGATCAGGCCCTGCCCAAGGATCTGGTGGTGTTCGGCGAGGTGGGGCTCTCCGGCGAGATAAGGCCCGTGCCCTCCGGCCAGGAGCGGCTGCAGGAGGCGGCCAAGCACGGTTTCCGCCGCGCCATCGTGCCCCACGCCAATGCCCCCAAACACCCCATTGAGGGGATGGAGGTGGTGCCGGTGAAGAAACTCTCCGATGCCCTCGAGGCCCTGTAGCCGATGGCGGTCGACAGACAATGAAAAGGAGCGCCTCGGCGCTCCTCTGTGTATCCGCGCCTCTCAGGGCGTCGTCGGCGGGACGTGCTCCCTGTGTTCTTGCAGCAACTGCTCGAGCTCGCGATGGAGCAGCTGCTCTTCCCCGATGTTCAGCTCGATCATCCGCTTGAGGTGGGTGGCGCTGTCGATGTCGATGTGGTGGCAATAGAAGCCCAGCTTCTTGCTGGCCTCGTGGGTCAGCTCGACCTGCATCTTGATCTCGATGTCGCTGCCCCCCAGCACGAAGCAGATCTCGAACTCCTTGTCGTCGCTGGCGACCCAGTCCTCGGGCCTGAGCAGCAGGGCTCCCTGCAGGGAGACATCGACCAGCTGGGTGCGCCACTGGTGTTCACCCTGGGTGAGCCTGGCGGCGGTCAAATAGAAAATGCGTGTGAAGTGGCGGCGCTCGGCCATGGTCGTCTCCGGTCTGCGTGCGAGCACAGTGCTCATCGTTCATGTTCCAGAGTGTAATGTAGCTGGCGCATCAGGATGTTGAACTGGCTCCGGTATTGGATATCAGACCCGCTGATGGCTGAGGGATTCCACCACCTGCAGCGCCTTGACCAGGCGGTCTTCCTGCTTGAACCTGTCTTCCAGCACGGGGCCCAGCTGGTTCAGATCCTCGTCGAGTTGCAACAGCTGTGCCTCGTCGGCATTGCTGTACTTGTCGTTGAACTCCAGCGCGAACTCGGTACAGGCCCGGATGTGGGGGTAGATGCGTTTGGCCAGCTCCAGCTTGTCGCCGCTGGCCTGCTCGAAGGCGGTGACCACGTGGTTGTAGATCTCGAAGTGGCCGGCGCTGACGTAGTCGACCAGCTGTTCGCAGAAGCGTTGCAGCTCGATGTGACCGGGAAGGGATCGCTGCTTGGACTTGGTGGGCATGAGCCCGGCCAGTCGCATGTACTCGACCAGCAACGCCTGTCTGGCATCGAGCCAGTCGTCTATCGCTCTGTGCTTTCCTGCCAGTGCGCGCTTGGTGTTTTCCAGTTCAGTTAACATAGTCCCTCCATGGGCATGGCATGCGGCACTCTGGTCGCACACCTCCGGTCATTCTCATCGACTGACGACACTCCTATAACTAGGGAAAATCCTGTTGACCGTCAATAGGAGTGTAGGGATATTGTTACATCAGGCTGGGGGCTGCATACAAGTCTCCGCCGGTTTCGCGCGCCGTGTCGCCCATCTGGGTGACAAAGGGGCGAGATATGTGACTATTTCCGCAGATCTTGATGAAAACCCCAGCATTCAAGCCAATCCGGCTGATAAAGCCTTTGCCTGAGTGTTTTTTTTTGAATAGAGTGGCCCGGTGCTAAATGCCCGATCATAAAGGAAATGTTATGAACAAAGCTCAACTTGTCGATGCAATTGCCGCCAAAGCAGACCTGAGCAAAGCTCAGGCCAAAGTCGCTCTGGAAGAGATCATCAATGGTATTACCCAGAGCCTGAAAGAGGGCGATGCCGTTCAGTTGGTGGGTTTTGGTACCTTCAAGGTCAACCATCGCGCGGGCCGCACCGGTCGCAACCCGCAGACTGGCAAAGAGATCCAGATTGCAGCCGCCAATGTGCCGTCCTTTGTGGCAGGCAAGGCGCTGAAAGACGCCGTCAAGTAATCGCGTAAAGTAATCAAATGAAACCCGGCTCATGCCGGGTTTTTTCTTGCCATCTTCGTTAGAATTTGTTTCAGATACACTCAGGATATGGCATGCGCTGTAGTGAGGTGGATATGGAACAGAAGAATGCCATTCGGCAGGTGGCCGTACCCTGGGCCCCCTCTCGTCAACTCCCCCCCGGCCTGGTGGTGGCCGAGCTGCATCAGGACATCTGGAGCGACACCCTGACCATCATGCTGGGCCGTGCCCGCAGCATAGACCTGCCGCCGCAGCCCCTCTGCCGGGTCAATTTCCGCCACATCTTCGCGGTGCGGGTGATGGAAGACTGCGATCTGGCGGAAGGGCGCGACAGCCACGTCATCGAGGAGCAGATCCAGCTGATCATCCCGTCCCGCTTCGCCAGCTGGTTCCATCAGGAGTCCGATGGTCTGCATCTGGACGAGGACTTGCAGCATTACCGCATCTCGACCTGGGATTACTGCGCCGACGTGCTGACCTCGTCCCCCCCCGAGCTGCAGTTCGTGGCGCCGGAGGAGTGAATCGGCCCCCCCATTCCCGTCAAGGAAACAAAAAAAGCCGGCGCATCGCAGCGCCGGCTTTCCTGTCTGGGGTGTCAGCCCAGCAGCTGATCCCGGTGCAGGCCCAGCACGATCAGCAGCCCGATGAAATAGAAGGCGCTGAGCTTGATGCCCAGGATGGCGAGCAGGCCGGCGCAGAGGCGCACCAAGGCCTTGTGCAGCCAGGAGCCGGTGAAGCGATACATGGTTACTCCACCGACTCGGCGCTGGCGAATTCCGGCACCTTGGCCATGGCGTCCAGCACCACCTGGATGCCGGCGCCCGGCTTGCAGGCATTCTCGCTCAGGTGACGACGCCAGGCGCGGGCGCCCTGCATGTTCTGGAACAGACCCAGCATGTGGCGGGTCATGTGGGAGAGGTAGTTGCCCTTGGCCAGTTCCTGTTCGATGTAGGGCAGCATCATCCGCACCACCTCGTGGCGGCTCGGCACCTCGCCCGCCAGGCCGAAGATCCGGTTGTCGACCTCGGCCAGGAGGTAGGGGTTCTGGTAGGCCTCGCGCCCCATCATGACACCGTCGAGGTGTTGCAGGTGTTCGAGGGACTGCTCCAGGCTGGTGACCCCGCCGTTGATGGCGATGGTCAGATCCGGATAATCCTGCTTGACCCGGTAGACGCGGGGGTAGTCCAGCGGCGGGATCTCGCGGTTCTCTTTCGGGCTCAGGCCGCTCAGCCAGGCCTTGCGGGCGTGGACGATGAAGGTGTCGCAGCCGGCGTCGCGCACCTGCTCGATGAAGGTCTGCAAAAACTCGTAGGAGTCCTGCTCGTCGATGCCGATGCGGGTCTTCACGGTTACCGGGATCTTGACCACGTCGCGCATCGCCTTGACACAGTCGGCCACCAGGGCGGGCTCGCCCATCAGGCAGGCACCGAAGCGGCCGTTCTGGACACGATCCGACGGGCAGCCCACGTTGAGGTTGATCTCGTCATAGCCGCGCTCCTCGGCCAGTTTGGCACAGCGGGCCAGATCCGCCGGGTTGCTGCCTCCCAGCTGCAGGGCGAGGGGGTGTTCCTGCTCGCTGTAGCCCAGATAGTCCCCCTTGCCATGGATGATGGCGCCCGTGGTCACCATCTCGGTATAGAGCAGGGTCTGGCGGGTCATCAGACGGTGGAAGTATCGGCAATGCCGATCGGTCCAGTCCAGCATGGGGGCGATGGAAAAGCGCTGCGCCTGCATAAAAATCATCCGGGTTGGCCAAACAAGGGGGCGGATTCTACCACAACGTGAGACAGGCTCCGAAAATGAATTTTGTCGCCGCGCCGGGAAGGCCCTGTGATAGTATCCGGCTAATTGACAGGGTATCTGCGTGATCATGAATCAAGACCAACTTCTACAACGAGCGGAGCGCCTCTGCGAGCAGCGCGGGATCCGCTTCACCCCCACCCGGCGCCAGGTGTTCCGGCTGCTTGCCGCTCATGGCAATGCCATCAGCGCCTACGATCTGCTGGCCCAGTTGCAGCGGACCGAGGCCCATGCCAAGCCCCCCACCGTCTACCGGGCGCTCGACTTCCTGCTCGAGCAGGGGTTTGCCCACAAGGTGGAGTCGCTCAACGCCTTCATCTTCTGCTGCCATTTCGACCATGCCCATCCGATGCAATTGTTGATCTGCGACCGCTGCAAGGAGGTGGTGGAGCTGCACGATCCGGCCATCGACGGCGCCTTTTCCGAGCAGGCTCGCCAGCATGGTTTTACTATTACCAACAAGACCATAGAAGCTCATGGCCAATGCGCTAATTGCTCTGCCATCCTAGGAAGTCAAGATGAAGGCTGATTTTGTAAACCCGTTCCTGCTCTCCCTGCTCAACGTGCTCTCCACCATGGCGCAGCTGGAGCTCAAACCTGGCGCTCCCAAGCGCAAGACGGACGAGCTGGCACGGGGAGACGTCTCCGGCCTCATCGGCATGGTGGGTCCGCAGACCCGGGGCTCCCTCTCCATCAGCTTCGAGAAAGGGCTGGCCCTTGAGATCATGCGCCGCATGCTGGGGGAGGCGCCGGCCACCCTCAACGAGGAGGTGACCGACATGGTGGGCGAGATCACCAACATGGTGACCGGTGGCGCCAAGCGCATGCTGGGAGAGAAGGGCTATGAGTTCGACATGGCGACCCCCATCATCGTCTCCGGCCCCAATCACACCATTACCCACAGGGCCGACGGCGCCAAGATCATGATGCCGTTCGATTCTGAATATGGCCGCGCCACCATAGAGATCTGCTTCGAGTAATCGCCATGTGGAAGATGCTGAAATGGAGTGTCATCGGAGGGGTTGTGCTGCTCATCCTGTCGGATATCGAGATCCGCACCTCCCTCTACAAGTACGAGGACAACAGCGTGCAGATCAGTTTCCCGCGCTGGCAGGCCGAACAGCCCTGGGGCACCCTGCGCTGGCACGCAGGTCGGCTCGAACATCACTGGTACGGCCTGGCAGGCAAGCCCAAGCCTGCTCCCGTGCTCTGAGCGAGTGACCATTTCGCACCCACCAACACCAATGAAAGAGGCCAGCAGATGCTGGCCTCTTTTTTATCTAGCGATGGCGCCGGGGTGACGGTCAGGCGGCTTCGGCAGCCAGCTTGTCGGCACCACGCACCATGACACCCAGGCCACAGGCCAGCAGGGTCGGCAGCAACCAGGCCAGGCCCTTGTCAAACAGCGGCAGGAAGGCGAACGCATCCATCTTCATGCCGGCGGCGCCCAGGCCGTCCAGGCAGCCGAACAGGAAGGCGACCAGCAGCACGGAGCGGAACACTAGGCGGGGGCGACCGAAGTAACCCTTTAGGAAGGTGACCAGCACCAGCGCCACGGCCACCGGGTAGATGGCGACCAGCACAGGGATGGAGAGGCTGATGAGCTGGCTCAGACCCACGTTGGCTACCACGGCGCAGATGACGCCCAGCAGCACCACCAGCTTCTTGTAGCTCATGCCGGTGAGGTTGTGGAAGAAGTCGGAGCAGGCGGAGATCAGACCCACTGCGGTGGTGAAGCAGGCCAGGGTGATGATGGCCGCCAGGATGAACTGACCCGGCTGGCCGAACAGGCTCAGCACATAGGCGTTGACGATGGCGCCGCCGTTGCTGACGTCGGTAGCGACGCCGGCCGCGGTGTTGCCGAGCTGGAACAGGGAGACATAGACCACGGACAGGCCGATGGCGGAGATGATGCCCGCGATGGCCAGGTACTTGAACTGGCTCTGGTAGTCGTTGATGCCCTTCTGGCGCAGCAGATCGACGATCAGGGCGCCAAACATCAGGGACGCCAGGGTGTCCATGGTGTTGTAGCCCTCCAGGATCCCTTTCACGAAGGGGGTGTTCTGGTAGTCACCGGAAGCGGCAGGCATGGTGCCCTGGGGCGCGATGAAAACACCGACGGCCAGGGTCAGCAGCAGCAGCATCAGCACCGGGGTCAGGTACTTGCCGATGGCGTCCATCAGCTTGCCCTGATTCATGGAGACCAGGATGGAGATGCCAAAGAAGACGACAGTGTAGGCGATCAGCCCGGCCTGGCCCATATCACCGATAAAGGGCTTGAGGCCCATCTCGTAGGCTACCAGGCCGGTACGGGGAGCGGCGAAGGCCGGGCCGATGATGATGTAGATGGCGACGGCCAGGGCGGTGGCCACGCCAGCCGGCAGCAGCTTGGTCATGCCGGCCCAGCCGTTGCCCGCCTTGGCGACGGCGATGATGGTGATCAGGGGCAGACCCACGGCGGTGACCAGGAAGCCCAGCATGGCCAGGGAGAGGTGCTCGCCCGCCATGAAGCCGGCCAGGGGCGGGAAGATGATGTTGCCTGCGCCCAGATAGAAGGCGAAGGTCATGAAGCCCAATCCGAGTACGTCGGACAATGTGAGTGATTTCGTCAAGTTCAACCTCGTCTGTCTTGTAAACTATTGCTTGTTATAGTTTTTTATTGGTCGGTGACCGGCGTTGTTCAGGGGTAAAAAAAAGAGCCCCGCTGATTTTTTCATCGCGACCAGTGGTTTGAACTGGTCTGGAGCGGGCGCTCATTTAGCAGTCAGCATAATGATGTGAAAAAATAGTTCAAGACAAAATTTACATCTTCAAATAGAAGGGGCTGGTGAGTTGGATATATCTGTCGGAATAGCCGCCGGTAGCAGAATGGATGACAATTTCACCCCTGTTGCACTTGTTTAATCCTCTGCCAAGTAGCAATAAAACACGATTTGCCTCTTTCCCCTCCCTGGTGATAACAGCCAGATAACAACTCGCATGCAGATCATAACTCGACGAAATGCATAAAATTTCATCCGCCATCGCCGTCGGCAGCACCAGAGCCAGCTGTCCATGCCGGTTCAGCAGACGGTTGCTTGCGGCCAGCAATCCGTGGGGATCGAGCGCTCCCGTGTGACGGGCCAGGGCCCTGGCCGGATCGCGAAATGGCTGGCCTGCCACGAAGTAGGGAGGGTTGGAGACGATCAGATCATAGGGTTCGCCGTGATAATCCTGAATGGCGCTCTCTATGACGGTGACCCGGCTGTGCCAGGGGGAGGCGGCGACATTCTCCCTGGCCTGATCGGCTGCATCCTTATCCAGCTCCACCCCGTCGATCCGGCAGTCGTTCGTGCTGCGCTGGGCCAGCATGAGGGCGATGAGACCGCTGCCGGTGCCGATGTCCAGCACCCGGCGGGCGCCGGTGATCGGTACCCAGGCCCCCAGCAGGATACCGTCCGTGCCCACCTTCATGGCGCAACGGTCGTGGTCGACGTGAAATTGCTTGAAGGTAAAACCGCTGCTTCGTCCCATCCGGCTCCCGTCCTGTACCTGCCCGTTGAAAATGGTCGGCGATTATAGCGGCTAAGCCACAGTCACCATAGGAGCCGGCGGCATAATCGCCTATAATCTGCCGTTTCCTTAATGACCGAGTATTGCCATGAGCCAGTCCTTTGATGATTTCGACCTGAATCCAGCCCTCAGCCGGGCCTTGGCCGAGATGGGATTCACCCGCCCCACCACCATTCAGCAGATGGTGCTGGAGCCAGCCCTGGACGGCCGCGATATTCTGGCATCCGCCCCGACAGGCACCGGCAAGACAGCCGCCTTCCTGTTGCCGGCCATGCAGCACCTGCTGGATTTCCCGCGCCGCAAGCCGGGGCCGTGCCGCATGCTGATCCTGACTCCGACCCGCGAGCTGGCCCTACAGGTCAGCGCCCATGCCAAGGCGCTGGCGGTGCACACCCATCTGAGCATCGAGACCATCATCGGCGGCGTGAGCCACGAGGAGCAACTGCCCGCCCTGACCAAGACTACCGACATCGTGGTCGCCACCCCGGGCCGTCTGCTCGAGTACATCGAGAAAGAGGAGTTCGAGAGCCACGACATCGAGGTGCTGGTGCTGGATGAAGCGGACCGCATGCTGGACATGGGCTTCATCAAGGACGTGAACCGCATCGTGGAAGAGGCGCGCTACCGCAAGCACACCATGCTCTTTTCCGCCACCCTGGAAGGCGCCGGCCTCGAGAAGTTTGCAAGCGAGATCCTCAAAGACCCGGTTGAGCTGCACGCCGAGCCGCCCCGCAGCGAGCGCCGCCCCATCACCCAGTGGATCCACCTGGCGGACGATGCCGCCCACAAGCTGGTTCTGCTGGTGCATATCCTGAAAAACCCGGAGACCCAGAAGGCGATTATTTTCGTCAAGACCCGTGAGCGATTGGCGGAGCTTTCCGGCCAGTTGCAGGCGGCAGGCGTGCCCTGTGCCTGGATCCGCGGCGAGATGGAGCAGGCCAAGCGCATCGAGTCGATCCGCAAGTTCCACGAAGGGGAGGTGCCCTTCCTGATTGCCACCGACGTGGCCGCCCGCGGTATCGACCTGCCGAACGTCAGCCATGTCATCAACTACGACATGCCCTACGGCGCCGATGTCTACGTGCACCGCATCGGCCGCACCGGCCGTGCCGGCAACCGTGGCTGTGCCATCAGCCTGGTGGAGGCCCACGACATGGCCATGGTGGCCAAGATCGAGCGTTACACCGAGGAGCGCCTCAAGCGCCGGGTGATCGACGAGCTGCGCCCCAGGCACAAGGAGGCGCGGGTACCGGTGAAGAAGAAAAAGCCGAAGGATGCCAAGAAGTCGGCCAAGAAGAAAAAGAAGTAAGCCTGCCCGCCAGAACGGCCATCCCCGGATGGCCGTTCTGCTGTCCGGCGCCTGCCGAGGGGTGGAAAAGAAAAAAGCCGACGCATGAACGTCGGCCAACAAAAAGTGCTTACAACAGAGGATTCACAGAGTCAGACCCGAGGATCCCTGACTTGGTTCCCTGCTGGGTGTAATTAATTTTCAGCGCGCTTGAACATCAGGGTGTTGGCATCGGACTCTTCCGGTACGAAGTAGTAGCCTTCGGCGTTGAAGCCGGTCAACTGTTCCACCCTGGTGAGGCGGTGCTTGATGATGTGGCGGGCCATCATGCCGCGCGCCTTCTTGGCGTAGAAGCTGATGATCTTGAACTGGCCGTTCTTCTCGTCCTTGAACACCGGCGTGACGATGCGCCCCCGCAGGGTCTTCGGGCGCACCGACTTGAAATATTCGTCGGAAGCCAGGTTGATCAGCACCTCGTCCCCCTGGGCGGCCAGCGCCTGGTTCAGGTGTTCCGCGATGATGTCGCCCCAGAACTGGTAGAGATCCTTGCCGCGCGCGTTGTCCAGGCGAATGCCCATCTCCAGCCGGTAGGGCATCATCAGATCCAGCGGGCGCAGCACCCCATAGAGGCCGGAGAGCATGCGCAGGTGCTCCTGGGCGAAGTCGAGATCCCCGTCGTCGAAGTCGTCCGCCGCCAGCCCCGTGTAGACGTCCCCCTTGAATGCCAGCAAGGCCTGGCGGGCGTTGGCCGGGCTGAAGTCGGGTTGCCACTGGGCAAAGCGGGTGGCGTTGAGGCCGGCCAGCTTGTCGCTGATCTTCATCAGGCTGGCGATCTGATCCGGGCTCAGCTGGCGGGCCCGGCCGATCAGCTCGGCGGAGTGGTCCAGCAGCTCGGGTTGGGTGAAACGGGACGTCACCAGGGGCGACTCGTAATCCAGCGTCTTGGCCGGGGAAACCACAATCAGCATAACGATCCTTTATAGCGGTGACGCACGCCCCTCATTCATCCAGGGTGACGTTGTCGAGAGTACCTGCACCCAGCTGCTCGCGCCCCGACAGCTTGATCAGCAGTCGCAGGTCGTTGGCGGAGTCGGCATGGGCAAGGGCCTCACTGTAGCCAATTTGGCCGGCGCAGAACAGGGTGAACAGCGCCTGATCGAAGGTCTGCATGCCGAGCTCGGTGGACTTGGTCATCACCTCCTTGAGCCGATGCATCTCCCCCTTGCGGACGATGTCGGTGATGAGGGGGGTGTTGAGCAGGATCTCGAAGGCGGCGAAGCGGCGACTCCCGTCGATGCTCGGCAGCAGTTGTTGTGCGACGATGGCGCGCAGATTGAAGGAGAGATCGAACAGGAACTGGCGGTGCTTCTCCTGGGGAACCAGGTGGAGGATGCGATCCAGCGCCTGGTTGGCATTGTTGGCGTGCAGGGTGGCGAGGCAGAGGTGGCCCGTCTCGGCAAACTGGATGGCGAACTCCATGGTCTCCTGGTTGCGGATCTCGCCGATCAGGATGACGTCCGGTGCCTGGCGCAGGGAGTTTCTGAGCGCCACGTCGAAGGAGCCGGTGTCGATGCCGACCTCCCGCTGGGTCACCAGGCAGCGACCGTGCTGGTGGACGAACTCCACCGGGTCTTCCACCGTCAGGATGTGGCCGTCGCCATGCTGGTTGCGATAGCCGAGCATGGCCGCCTGGGTGGTGGATTTGCCGGCGCCCGTGGCCCCGACGAACAGCACCAGGCCGCGCTTGGCCATGGCGACGTCCTGCAATATCGGGGGCAGCACCAGCTCGTCGAAGGTGGGAATGCGGGTCTCGATGCGGCGCAGCACCATGCCCGGCAGGTCCTGTTGCCAGAAGGCGCTGACCCGAAAGCGCCCAAGCCCCTCGCGATGGATGGCGTAGTTGGCCTCCCGGGTGTGCTGGTAGCGTTCGAAATGCTCGGCATCCAGGCTGCTCTTGACCAGGGCCAGCGCGGTCTGTCTGTCCAGCGGGGTTTCTCCGAGCGGCACCAGGCGCCCATTCACCTTGAGAGTGGGGGGGGCATCGACCGTGATGAAGAGGTCCGAGCCCTTTTGTTCAACCAGTGCTGCGAGCAGAACATCCATGTCCATGGCATCTCCTTGGGTGTGCGAGCTTAAATGGTGTTGGGGTCGACCGCCTTGGCCTTGGCGTCGAGGGCGGCGACGATCCCCCGGTTGACCAGCTGCTTGAGGCTCTGGTCCATGGTCTGCATGCCGTGGGTCATCCCGGTCTGGATGACGGAATAGAGCTGGGCCACCTTGTCCTCCCGGATGAGGTTGCGCACGGCGGGAATGCCCATCATGATCTCGTGGGCCGCCACCCGGCCACCCCCGATCCGCTTGAGCAGGGTCTGGGAGATGACCGCCCGCAGGGATTCGGACAGCATGGAACGCACCATGTCCTTCTCCGAGCCGGGGAAGACGTCGATGATACGGTCTATGGTCTTGGCCGCCGACGAGGTGTGCAGGGTGCCAAACACCAGGTGGCCGGTCTCGGCTGCCGTCATGGCGAGGCGGATGGTCTCGAGGTCGCGCATCTCCCCCACCAGTATGATGTCCGGGTCTTCCCGCAGGGCCGAGCGCAGGGCGTTGCTGAAGCTCTTGGTGTCGCGGTGCACCTCCCGCTGGTTGACCAGGCAGCGCTTGTTCTCGTGCACGAATTCGATGGGATCCTCGATGGTGAGGATATGGTGGTGGAAGTTGTCGTTGATGTAGTCAACCATGGCCGCCAGGGTGGTGGACTTGCCCGAACCGGTCGGCCCTGTCACCAGCACCAGGCCGCGGGGAAACTCCGCTATCTTGCGAAATATCTCGGGTGCCGCCAGATCGTCCAGGGTCAGGACTGTGCTCGGAATGGTACGGAACACGGCGCCCGAGCCCCGCGCCTGCTGGAAGGCGTTGACCCGGAAGCGCGCCATGCCGGGCACCTCGAAGGAGAAGTCCACCTCGAAGTTCTCCTCCAGCTCCTTGCGCTGGTGGTCGTTCATGATGTCGTAGATGAGGGCATGGACTTCCCGGTGATCCAGGGCGGGCAAATTGATCTTGCGAACCTCCCCGTCAACCCTGATCATCGGAGGGACCCCGGCGGAGAGGTGTAGATCCGAGGCCTTATGCTTTACACTGAATGCCAATAACTCTGTGATATCCATAGATTTGTTATTCTCCCATCACAAGATCACGAACGAAATATGAGCCAGATTGCCCAGCACCTGCTTCAGGTAAAGGAACGTATTGTAGAGGCTGCCCGACGCGTCGGCCGTGGCGCCGATCATATCCAGTTGCTGGCGGTCAGCAAGACCAAGCCGCTGGTGGACATCCAGGCCGCCTATGCCGCCGGTCAGCGGCGCTTCGGCGAATCCTACGCCCAGGAGGCGGCCCTCAAGATAGATGCCCTGCGTGAGCAGGCCGCCTGCACAGACATAGAGTGGCACTTTATCGGCCCGCTGCAATCGAACAAGTCCAAACTGGTGGCGGAGCGGTTCGACTGGGTGCAAAGCGTCGATCGCGACAAGCTCATCGAGCGTCTCAACAACCAGCGTCCTGCCGGGTTGGCGCCGCTAAATATCTGTCTGCAAATCAATATTAGCGGAGAGAGCAGCAAATCCGGTACGTCGGAGCAAGAGATTTTCCGCCTGGCCGCCCTGGTGGCCCGGAGTGAACGCCTGGTGCTGCGCGGCCTGATGGCGATCCCCGAGCACACCCGTGACGAGGCGGTGCTGGCCGCCCAGATGGCACGCATGCAGGCTCTGTTCACCGAGCTTGCGCAACAATACCCGAGTGTCGATACCCTCTCGATGGGCATGACCGAGGATCTCGAGCCCGCCATCGCCCATGGCAGCACCATGGTGCGGGTCGGTACCGCCATCTTCGGTGCCCGCGACTATTCATGAGCAGGCCCCCGCGATGTCAGGCGGGGCTTGCGCTTTTTTCAGGCAACAGGAGCGTTTGATGCCATTGCCGGCCCAGGGCGGTCAGAACGGGCATCCGCAGCGCTGTCAGCAACAGGAGTGTTTGATGCAGCAGAGAACCCTCGTCCTTATCGGGGCGGGCATGCCGGGCTTCGCAGCCATTTCATCAGCAGGAGTCCAGGATGCAGCATAGAATTCTCGCCTTCATCGGCGCAGGCAACATGAGCCGCAGTATCATTGCCGGCCTCGTCCAGGCCGGCTACCCGGCCGATCGTATCATCGCCGCCAACCCCAGCCGTCCCAAGCTGGACGAACTGGCCAGCCGGTTTGGCATTCGCGTCACCCAGGACAATGCCGAGGCGGCCCGTGAGGCCGAGGTGATCGTGCTGGCGGTCAAGCCCCAGCTGATGGCGGGCATGCTGACGACGCTGGTGGCCGAACTCGGGTCGCTGGCGGGCAAGCTGCTCGTCTCCATCGCCGCCGGCATCAGGGTGGCGCGTTTGCAGGAGATGGCGGGGGGCCATGGCCGCATCATCCGCACCATGCCCAACACCCCCTCCCTGCTGGGGCTGGGGATGACGGGGCTCTACGCGCCGCCCGGCATCGAGCTGGCCGATCGCGACTTCGCCGAGCAGATGATGCAGGCGGTGGGCAAGACCCTCTGGGTGGAGCAGGAGTCCGGCATCAACGGCGTCATCGCGGCGGCGGGCAGTGCCCCGGCCTACTTCTTCCTGTTCATGCAGGCGATTGCCGAAGAGGCGGAGGCCATGGGCTTCTCCCCCGAACAGGCCAGGCTGCTGGTGCAGCAGACGGCGCTGGGCGCCGCCGCCATGGTGGAGCAGAACCCGGCTCTCTCCCTGCAGACCCTGCGGGAGCAGGTGACCAGCAAGGGGGGGACCACGGCCGAGGCCGTCAAGACCTTCCAGGAGCAGGGGCTGATGGCGCTGACCGCACGAGCCATGCAGGCGGCCGTTACCCGGGCCGGCGAGATGGAAACCCTTTTTTGAACCCTCTTTTAGCAAGGAGCCCGGATGAACACGGCTTACTTTTTGATTAACACGGTTTTTGATCTCTACCTCATGGTGGTACTGCTGCGGGTCTGGCTGCAGTGGGCCCGCGCCGACTTCTACAACCCCATGAGCCAGATGGTGGTCAAGCTGACCAATCCCCTGGTGGTGCCCCTGCGCCGCGTCATTCCCGGCTTTGGCGGGCTGGACATGGCCTCGGTGCTGCTGGCGCTGCTCATCGCCTTCGCCAAGCTGGCGCTGCTCAAGAGCATGAACGTGCTGCTGACAGACTGGCTGACCCTCAGCCTGTTTGCACTGCTCACCGTGCTGAAGAAGGTGGGCTCCATGATCTTCTGGATCCTGCTGATCCGCGCCATCCTGAGCTGGGTCAGCCAGGGTCGCAACCCCATCGAATACGTGATGCACCAGCTGACCGAGCCTTTCCTGGCACCGATCCGCCGCATCCTGCCCGCCCTGGGAGGGCTGGATCTCTCCGTGCTGGTCGCCTTCATCGCGCTGCAGGCCATAAACTATCTGTTGGGGGATCTGTTCGGTCAGCTGTGGTGGATGATCTGATGCCCGCCGTCCTGCTGGAAGGGGACGAGCTGGTATTGCATCTGATGATCCAGCCCAAGGCGAGCCGGGATCAGATCGTCGGTTTGCACGGGGACGAGTTGAAAGTGGCCATCACGGCGCCGCCGGTGGATGGCCAGGCCAACAGTCACCTGATCAGGTATCTGGCCAAGCAGTGCAAGGTGGCCAAGGGGCAGGTTCGCATCGTGCGGGGAGAGCTGGGTCGCCACAAGACGGTTGCCATCGAGGCGCCGAAGCAGATCCCCGCCGAGATCGCCGCCCTGCTGGAGAGTGGAACACGAGAAGGATGACATCATGAAAACAGTCTGGATGAGCTGCCTGCTGGCGCTCTTGATGACGTTGCCACTGCGGGCCGAACAGATGAAGGAACTGGGCCCCTGGCAGGTGCACTACAGCGCCTTCAACTCCAGCTTCCTCACCCCCGAGGTGGCCAAGGCCTATGGTCTGGAGCGCAGCCGTTACAACGGCATCGTCAACATCGCGGTGCAGAACAAGCAGGGGGTGGCGCAGGCAGTGGGGATCAGCGGGGAGGCCAAGAACCTCACCGGCACCATCCGTACCCTGAGCTTCCAGGAGGTGAAGGAGGGGGATTCCATCTACTACCTGGCGGTGTTGCCCTACCGCAACGAGGACACCTACCAGTTCACCCTGACGATCATGGGGGAGGGGCAGCAGCAGACGCTGAGCTTCCAGCAGACCTTCTACGTCGACTAGGCGCTCTGTGAGATGGGATGCCCCGAACCGGCAGGTTCGGGGCATTTTTTTATCCGCAGGGGGCCGTTCCCCCGGGCTTAGCGGCTGGCCAGCGGATAGGTGAACAGGGCCAGGTGGGCGAAGTTGAACAGGAAGTGCAGCAGGATGGCGACGCCGAGGCGGCCACTCCATTGGAACGCCAGGCCGTAGCAGGCCCCCGCCAGGGTGGCGAACAACACTAGCAGCGGGCCGCCGGCCAGGTGTGCCACCCCGAACAGCAGGCTGGCGATGAGAATGCCCAGCCAGACCCGGGTGCGCCGGGTGATGGCCTGCTGGAGAAAGCCCCGGAACAGCGCCTCCTCCGCCACGCAGGTGAACAGCAGGTTGTTGAGGGCGAACAGCCACCACCAGTGAGGCAGACCGACCTCGGGTCTCAGGGCCCCCAGTTGCCAGGCGGTGATCAGCAGGGCCGACAGCGGCAACAGCAGCAGGGCCAGCGGGCGCCAGCGCAGGGGACCACCCGGACCCGGCAGCGCGGGCCAGGCCAGCAACAGGCCGAAGAAGATCAGCGGCTTGTCTAGATTGAGGTACATGTTGAACGGCACGCTGGCGGGGCCGGCCCGCACCTGGTCCAGCACCTTCAGATTGCTGAACCCCGGGACGAGATGCAGGGTCAGGGCGACGGCCCAGAGCAGCACCAGGGCGAGGGCCATCGGGCGCCAGGGTGGCGGCAGGCGGGGAGTCTGCCAGGCCAGCAGCAGTCCGGCGAGGCTGATTAGCAGGGCCGGAGGCGTGATGCGGCCAAGGGCAAGGGCACCGAGCAGGGCGATGCCCAGCAGGATAAGGCCGGGTGTGCGTTGGCGGGCGAGGCAGAGCAGTACGGCCAGGGCAAGGGCGGCCCAGATCAGGGCATCGGGAAGTGGCAGCATTGAGTCTCCTTGTTGGTTCCAAGGGGCGCACCTTAACGAGCTGCTTCCTCTTGCACAAGGCGCAATGGACTGGTCGGAGCCCTGGATGCACTATCTTGCCGAGGGTTCTGACCGGCTTGGACAATAAAAAGCCGGAGCTGAGGCTCCGGCTTTGGGGAGAGGTGGTGGCCAGGCTGACGGGGCCCAAGCCAGATTAACGGCCGGATTCGGCGATGACCCGGGCGATGATGTCGGCACGCTTGCTCGCTTCCAGCTCGCCCAGGGCGATGAGTCCGGCCTTGAAGATCACGTTCTTCGGCAGGCTGACGTCGTCCAGGGTGGTGATGGCCTCCACGTGCATGCCGTTCAGGCGGCTGGCGTCTCGGGGGCTCAGGTTGACCTGGGTATTCAGCACCTGCTTGCCCTTCTTCTTGGGCTGGGCGGCTTTCTTCGGTTGATCCTGTTCGTCTTCCGGCAGTTCGTCATCAAAATCGTAAATAGACATAGTCAATCCTGTTGGGTTGCAATGGGCATGCTCGCCCGAAATATGAGAGATCAGCCCATATCCTCATTGCGGATAAAGGCGCGCCAGGAGACAAGCACCTGGGCAAAGTCTTCCAGCCCGCACATGGCCAGCTGTTCATCATCGTAGTAGGAGAGATCGTCGAGATCCGCGTCCTGCTCGATATTGAGGACATTGGCCTTCACCTCGGCCTCCTCGTGGGTCAGCAGCAGGGAGTAGTCGCCGCCGAGCAGCCGATATTCGGTGCGGGTCCGGCCGGAGAGCTGGTCGATGATGGCGAACAGCTCGTCGAGCTTCTCCTCGTCCTTGCCCACTTCGTCGATCAGCCACTGGCCTATGGCCTCGTGGCCCATGGAGAACCGGGCGCGATAGCCACCGAACGGGTCGCGGCGAAATTCATAATCCATAGCGGAGTCCATACCGGATGGGTGGAGCCACCCTGCCACGGTGCGGCATGACGCCGGATCCCTGATCCAGGGCGGGGCACAGATGGCGTAAAGTGGCCTATTCTAGCGATCCCCCCCGCACTTGTCTTGAAGATGTGGGATCTTTGCCCCGGCGCCGGCACTTTACAGCCAGCCCGGTCCCCGTGTTGGAGATGTTATGCAGCTAAACGAGACCCTGGCCCGGCAGATAGTGAGCAGGGCGATGAAGATACTATCGTTCTCGGTCAACGTGATGGACGAGCGGGGCCTGATCATCGCCTCCGGCAACCCGGAGCGGCTGCACCAGCGCCACGAGGGGGCCGTACTGGCCCTGACCGAGAACCGGGTGGTGGAGATCAGCGACGCCACCGCCCGCCAGCTCAAGGGGGTGAGGCCCGGTATCAACCTGCCCATCGCCTATCAGGGGGAGCTGCTCGGGGTCATCGGCATCTCGGGGGATCCGGACATCGTTCGTGCTTACGCCGAGCTGGTGCGTATGACCGCCGAGCTTATCCTGGAGCAGGCGGCGCTCACCGAGCAGTTGCAGTGGGACAAGCGCCACAAGGAGGAGCTGGTGCTGCAGCTCATTCGCGGCGAGGGGCGGGCCGATCAGTTGCAGCAGGCGGCCCGCTTCCTCGAGCTGGATCTGGCCCAGCCCAGGGTGGTGGCCGTGCTGGCGCTGGAGGAGGCGGAGCCCGCCCGTCTGCGGGAACTGGTGCATCTGCTGGAGAATCCGGAGCGGGACAACCTGGTGGCCATCAACGGCCTGGACGAGATAGTGGTGCTCAAACCGGCCCAGCTCAGTGAAGGCGTCTGGCAGTCGGCGCAGGAGCGTAGCCGCATCAGGCAGTTGCTGACCCGTATCCCCCACTTTCGGGTGCGCATCGGGGTGGGTGATTACTTCGCCGGGATCGAAGGGCTGGCGCTCTCCTACCAGACGGCGCGGGACACCTTGCGCCGGGGCATGCGCCAGGCGCCGCGCAAGCAGGTCTACTTCTTCGAGGATTACCGGCTGCCGGTGCTGCTCGGCAGCCTGGCGGACTCCTGGCAGGCGGATCAGCTGCGCGCCCCCCTGCTCAGGCTGGCAAGGGAGGACGCCAAGGGGGTACTGCAGAAGACGCTGCGCCAGTATTTCTTGCAGGATTGTGATCTGCATCCCTGTGCCGAAGCCCTGTTCATCCATCCCAACACCCTGCGCTACCGGCTGACCCGGATAGAGCAGATAACAGGCTTGAGTTTCAACAAGTTAGACGACAAATTCCTGCTCTATCTCGGCCTGAATCTCGACGGCTGATTTGTTCGATTGAACAAAAACAATCGGGATGGCAGCGAAAAGTTTGGCTTTCTGACCAAAGCATTCTGGCCCGGGATCCCCATAATGGCGGCCACTCATTACAACAAAAGGTGCCCGTCATGATCCCTGTATCCGCGCTCGGCGCTCTCGCCGCGCTCTCCATCGCCATCTTCCTGATCCTGAAGAAGGTGCCGCCCGCCTACGGCATGATAGTCGGTGCCCTGGCCGGCGGCCTGATCGGCGGCGCCGATCTGACCCAGACCGTCGCCCTGATGATCGGCGGCGCCCAGGGGATCACCACGGCGGTGATGCGGATCCTGGCGGCGGGGGTACTGGCGGGCGTGCTCATCGAATCGGGCGCCGCCACCACCATCGCCGAGACCATAGTCAAGAAGCTCGGCGAGACCCGGGCCCTGCTGGCCCTGGCCCTGGCCACCCTGATCCTGACCGCGGTCGGTGTCTTCGTGGACGTGGCCGTCATCACGGTCGCCCCCATAGCGCTCGCCATCGCCCGCCGTGCCGATCTCTCCAAGGCGGCCATACTGCTGGCCATGATAGGCGGCGGCAAGGCGGGCAACGTCATGTCTCCCAACCCCAACGCCATCGCCGCGTCTGACGCCTTCCACCTGCCCCTCACCTCTGTGATGGCAGCCGGCATCATCCCGGGTCTGTTCGGCCTGGTGATGGCCTACTGGCTCGCCAAGCGCCTGAACAACAGGGGCAGCAAGGTCGCGGCCGACGAGGTGGTGAGCTTCGATGGCAGCAAGTTGCCCGGCTTTGCCGCCGCCATCAGCGCGCCCCTGGTGGCCATACTGCTGCTGGCCCTGCGTCCTGTGGCCGGTATCGTCGTGGATCCGCTGATCGCGCTGCCCCTCGGCGGTCTGGTGGGCGCCCTGATGATGGGCAAGTTCGGCAAGGTGAACCAGTTTGCGGTCTCGGGCCTGGCCCGCATGGCGCCGGTGGCCATCATGCTGCTGGGTACCGGTACCCTGGCGGGCATCATCGCCAACTCCGGTCTCAAGGATGTGCTGATCAGCGGCCTGACCGCCTCCGGTCTGCCTTCCTACCTGCTGGCCCCCATCTCCGGTGCCCTGATGTCGCTGGCGACCGCCTCGACCACCGCCGGTACCGTCGTCGCCTCCAACGTGTTCAGCTCCACCCTGATCGAGCTCGGCATCAGCAGCCTGGCGGGGGCCGCCATGATCCACGCCGGGGCCACCGTGTTCGACCACATGCCCCACGGCTCCTTCTTCCACGCCACCGGGGGCAGTGTCCACATGGGCGTCGGCGAGCGGCTCAAGCTCATCCCCTACGAAACCGCCGTCGGCCTGACCATAGCCGCCGTCTCCACCCTGATGTTTGGCGTGTTCGGTCTCGCCTAAGGAACTGATATGAAAATTGTGATCGCCCCGGATTCATTCAAGGAGAGCCTCAGTGCCATGGCGGTGGCCGATGCCATCGAGGCCGGTTTCAAGCAGGTGCTGCCGGATGCCACCTACGTCAAGCTGCCCATGGCGGATGGCGGCGAGGGGACGGTGCAGTCCCTGGTGGACGCCACCGGCGGCCGCATCCTGCCGGTGGAGGTGACCGCCCCCCTCGGCAACCGGGTGCAGGGCTTCGTCGGTCTGCTGGGGGATGGCGAGCGGGCCGTCATCGAGATGGCGGCCGCCTCCGGCCTGCATCTGGTGGAACCCGAGCGGCGCAATCCCCTGCATACCTCGAGCTTTGGCACCGGCGAGCTCATCCTGGCGGCGCTGGAGATGGGGGTGACTCACCTTATCCTCGGCATTGGCGGCAGCGCCACCAACGACGGCGGCGCCGGCATGATCCAGGCCCTCGGCGGCAAGTTGCTCAAGGACGATGGCTCTGCCATCGAGTCGGGGGGCGCCGGTCTGGCTGAGCTGGCGACCATAGACCTGAGCGGACTGGATCCTCGCCTGGCCGGGCTCCACATCGAGGTGGCCTGCGACGTGGACAATCCGCTCTGCGGTCCGAAAGGGGCCTCTGCGGTGTTTGGCCCGCAGAAGGGGGCGACCCCCGGGATGGTGGCGCAGCTGGACGCCAACCTGGCCCGCTACGCCGATTGCATCGAGCAGGCGCTCGGCAAGCAGGTCAGGGAGATCCCGGGGGCGGGGGCCGCCGGTGGCATGGGCGCCGCCCTGGTGGGCCTGCTCGGCGCCGAGCTCAAGCCCGGCATCCAGATCGTCATCGAAGCCCTGAAACTGGCCGAGGCAGTGGCCGACGCGGATCTCGTCATCACCGGCGAGGGGCGCATCGACAGCCAGAGCATCCACGGCAAGACGCCCATCGGGGTGGCCCGCTGTGCCAAGCGGTTCGGCAAACCGGTGATCGGCATCGCCGGCTGCCTCACCGATGATTGCGGCGTGGTGCATGAGCACGGGCTCGATGCGGTGTTCGCCGTGGTCAACCGCGCCATGTCCCTGCCGGAGGCGCTAGCCACCGCCACCACCAACCTGCAGCTCACGGCCCGCAACGTGGCCGCCCTCTATCTATTGCGCAAATAGCCCCTCTCCTGGCCGGCGCGACGCGCCGGCCACACCCAGCCCCGTGTAGCGGATGTGGCTGCCTCGCGGCAGACCTTCTGACGCACCTTGCCGATCCCAGGATCGGCTTTTTTATTATCCCGCTGTCTTTTATATGGTTTTTGTATTCTGGCGAGGGGCTTTGCGGCATAGTGATCTCCTTATTGCGAGGAGCCATCTTTGAGGAACAACCCATGATCCTGCTGACCCTGGGGGTAGTGTTGTTTGCCCTGACGCACCTCTATCCCTGTTTCGCCGCGACCCATCGCGCCCGTCTGCGTGAGCGGCTGGGGGAGAACCGCTACAAGGGGCTCTTCTCGCTGCTGGTGTTCGTCGCCATCGGCTGCATCCTCGCCGGCTGGCGCAGCGCCAGCCCGTTGCCGCTCTATTTCCTGCCTCCCTGTGGGCCGACTCTGGTGATGGTGGCCATGCCCGTCTCGCTGATCCTGCTGTGCGCAGGCCAGGGCGCGAACCATTTCCGGCGCTGGCTGGTGCATCCCCAACTGCTCGGGGTGCTGCTCTGGTCGGGGGCCCATCTGACGGTCAACAGCGAGGCCCGCTCCCTGGTGCTGTTCGGCGGCATCGGCCTCTGGGCACTGGTCAGCATCGTCTGGATTTCGGTGCGGGACTGGCAGCAGAAGCCGCGGCCCGAGGCGAGCTGGCAGGGGACCGGGATCAGCCTGGGGGCCGGGCTGGCGCTCACGGCCCTGCTCATCTTCTGGGGCCACGGCTGGCTGACCGGGATCCCGCTGCACTGATCCCTGAACCAGGTTCGGGGATCTTGCGTATGATGGAGAAAACCCGAGGAGTCACGTCGATGAAATGGTTCACCCTGCTGTTGTTGCTCGGCTCGGGCGCGGCGTCCGCCGCCTGCCCCGACTACTTCAACGTGGAGATGCGGGAGCTCAACAGCACCCAGCGCCACAACCTCTGCCGGCTGACCGAGGGCAAGGTGGTGCTGGTGGTCAACACCGCCTCCTACTGCGGGTACAGCGGCCAGTTCCGGGATCTGGAGGCGCTCTACCAGGGTTACAAGGAGAAGGGGCTGATGGTGCTGGGCTTCCCCTCCAACGACTTCTGGCAGGAGGCGGGCAACGAGAACAAGACCGCCGAGGTGTGCCGGCGCGACTACGGGGTGACCTTCCCCATGTTCAACCGGGTGGCGGTGCGTGGCTCGGATGCGGTGCCCCTGTTCAAGGGGCTGGCGGCCGCCGCCGACGGTGACGCCCCCAACTGGAACTTCCACAAATACCTGGTGGGCCGCGATGGCAAGCTGATTGCGAGCTATGGCGCCAACCAGAATCCGGCCGACGACCCTCTCAAGCGGCAGATCCTCGAGGCGCTCGGGCGCTGACCCTATCCCACGGCGGGCGGCTCTGGAATAATGAGGGGCCCGCCATCCACCCTGGTTATGCCGTGCTGCAACGTCTTCCCCAAATGGTGATCTTCGACGCCCTGGTCCGCGAGCAGGGTATCTCGGCGGCCGCACGCCGGCTCGGGGTCTCCAAGTCCCACATCAGCAAGCAGCTCGCCCTGCTGGAAACGGCGCTCGGGGCCCAGCTGGTGCAGCGCACCACCCGCCGCTTCGCGCTCACCGAACTGGGTCAGGAGTATGCCCGCCACTGCCGCGCTCTGGTGGCGGTGGCGCTGGAGGCGGAATCCATGGTGGCGGAGCGCCGCGGCAAGGTGAGCGGCGTGCTCCACCTGGGGGTGGGCCAGTCCTTCGGCCGACTGCACGTGATCCCGCGGCTCAAGGCGTTTCAGGCGCGCTACCCGGATCTGGAGCTGGAGGTGTCCCTGTTCGATCACCGCACCAACCTGGTGGACGAGGGGCTGGATCTCTGGATCACCACCTACGAGGACAAGCCTGAGGCCCTGGTGGGGCAGCGGTTGGCGGACATCGGCTTCGTGCTGGTGGCCTCGCCGGACTATCTGCTGAGTCACGGCACGCCGCTGCATCCGAGGGATCTGGCCCGCCACAACTGCATCACCTACCAGAGCCGGGAGCGGCGCTACCACGAGTGGTCGTTTCGCCAGGGCAAGGAGCGGCAGACGGTGCAGGTGGCGGGCAACTACCGGGTGGATCTGGCTGAGGCGGTACGGGACGCCGCTCTGGCCGGGCTCGGCATCGCCTATGTGGCCAACTACCTGCTGGACAAGGAGTTGCAGTCCGGCCAGCTCATCCCCCTGCTTCCCCAGTGGCAACCGAACCAGAAGATGGCGGTGCACGCCGTCTATGCCAGGCGAGAGCATCTGGACCCCAAGATCCGCCTCTTCATCGACTTCCTCAAGGAGTGCTTCGGACCCGAGCCCTACTGGGCGCAGCGGCTGGCCCCCTGGCTCGGGGGCAAATTGTCCGGCCTGGAGGAATGATCGTTTCCATGCAAGAACGCTGGCTTGAGTCCGGCTTCAAAGTCGAGTCAAATCAATCAGTTGACGCAACCGATATCGTGCAAACGTTTTTGCTAACAGGGTTGTAACCAGGCTGGCTTGCAGTGGCGAGGGCAGGGGAGCAGAATCCGCGCCCATCTTTTGCCCCACTGGATGGAATCCCCATGATCGCCCTGCTTGGTATCCTGAGCATCCTGGCCCTGGCCGCACTCTGCTCCGATAATCGTCGTCGTATCCCGTTGCGAACAGTAGGCTTCGCCCTCTGCCTGCAAGTGCTCTTCGCCGCCCTGGTGCTCTGGCTGCCCGCCGGCCAGCAGGCGCTCAACGGCGTCAGCGAAAGCGTCAGCAGCGTCATCGGTTACGGCCAGGAGGGGATCGCCTTCCTGTTCGGGGATCTGGCCAAGTTCAAGCTGGGCTTCATCTTCGCCTTCAACGTGCTGCCGGTGATCATCTTCTTCTCTGCCGTGATCGCCATCCTCTACCACATCGGCCTGATGCCCAAAGTCATCGCCCTGCTTGGCGGCGGACTGCAGAAATTGCTGGGTACCGGCCGCGCCGAGAGCCTCTCCGCCACCGCCAACATCTTCGTCGGCATGGTGGAAGCGCCCCTGGTGGTCAAACCCTATCTCTCCAGGATGTCCGACTCCCAGTTCTTCGCCGTGATGAGCTGCGGCCTGGCCTCGGTGGCCGGTGGCACCCTGGTGGGGTACGCCAGCATCGGGGTCGAGCTGAAGTACCTGATCGCCGCCGCCTTCATGTCCGCGCCTGCGGGGCTCGCCATGGCCAAGATCCTGGTGCCGCCCGCTGCCGAAGAGGTGGATCATCACGAGGACGTGGAGATCCCCCGCGCCACCAACGTCATTGAAGCGGCCGCCGATGGCGCCATGGCGGGTCTCAACATCGCGGTTGCCGTGGGGGCCACCCTGCTGGCCTTCGTCGGGGTGATCGCCCTGCTCAACGGCCTGCTGGGCTGGGCCGGTGACCTGGTGGGGCTGGAGTTGAGCTTCCAGATCATCCTGGGCTGGCTGTTTGCCCCCGTCTCCTGGCTCATCGGGGTGCCCTGGGAGCAGGCCCAGGCGGCTGGTGCGCTTATCGGCACCAAGATCGTCATCAACGAGTTCGTCGCCTTCATCGCCCTGGTACAGGATCAGACACTGAACGAGTCGAGCAAGGCCATCGTCACCTTCGCCCTGTGCGGTTTTGCCAACATCTCCTCCATGGCGATCCTCATCGGCGGCCTGGGGGCCATGGTGCCGGAGCGCAAGTCCTTCATCGCCCGCTACGGCATGCGCGCCATCCTGGCGGGGGTGCTGGCGAACCTGATGAGCGCCTCCCTGGCGGGGTTGTTCCTCGCGCTCTGATGCCAACGCATCGGACAGGAGCCCGCTTCGGCGGGCTTTTTTGTGGCCGGACGACGGACAAAAAAAGCGCCTCTGGGGAGGCGCGGGGAAAAAGACAGATTGGAAGCGTCACATGGGTGCCACCTGGATGAGGGATGAGCCGTGCCATCCAAGTGTGACGCCATGATGCCTGACGGTGTCTGAAGCCCTTCTGAGGCGATTCTTCATACTCTGTTCATTTTGGAAATGCTGCCTGATGCCTGTGTGGTGCAGGACTCATGCTGCATTCATTCAAATGACTAGAGTTTTATCTTGCCTCCTCGCAAGGGGCTTATCCCCGGCAGCTTGCTGCGCCAGCAACCAACGCTTGATGGGGTGCCGCCTGATGGTCAGGGGGTCAGCGTGAAGTTGTCGGCAGTCTGTTGCTCCAGCGCCAGCAGCCAGCGTTTGATGGGGATGCCGCCGGCATAACCGGTCAGTGCGCCGCTGCGACCGATCACCCGGTGGCAGGGCACTATGATGCTCAAGGGGTTGCGGCCGTTGGCGGCGCCCACGGCGCGCACCGCCTTGGGGTTGCCGATGGCCTGGGCAATCTCGAGGTAGCTGACGGTCTCGCCATAGGGGATGTCGCACAGGGCGTGCCACACCGACTGCTGGAACGGCGTTCCCCGGGCGGCGAGGGGCAGATCGAACTGGCGCAGCCGGCCGGCGAAGTAGGCGGCGAACTGCTCGACGAAGGGGGCCAGGGCCTGATCATCCCGTTGCCATTCCGCCGTCGGGGTGACCGGCTGCTCTCCCCGGACGAACTCTACATAACGCAGGCCATGCCGATCGATGGCGACGAGCAGGGGGCCGTGACGACTCTCGCAAAAACTGTATTGCATCCTCTTCTCCTCCGGAGGGCGGCAAGGCAGGTCACTCCAGCCCGGGTTTGCCGCGGGCGGACTTGATCTCGCCCTTGCGCTTCTTGGCCTCGACCCGCTTGCGCTGGGCGCTGCGGGTCGGCTTGGTGGCGTGACGCGCCTTGGGGCGCCAGGCGGCTTTTTTCAGCAGCTCGGTCAGGCGGCTCATGGCCTCCTTGCGGTTCATGTCCTGACTGCGGTGGGTCTCGACCCTGATCTGGATGAAGCCGTCGTGGACCCGGCTGTCGGCGAGCCTCTCCAGCCCCTCCTTGTAGAGGGGGGGCAGGCTGGGGGAGTCTCTGTAGTCGAAACGCAGCCAGACGGCGGAGTCGGTCTTGTTGACGTGCTGCCCCCCGGCCCCCTGGGCTCGCATGGTCTGGAACTGCAGCTCATGCCAGGGAATGATCACGCTCTGGGAGATGACTAACATGGGGCGATGCTCTCATTTGGTGCATCAAGGGAGTCTGGTGCAGCTTGGTGCCTCATTATGGGGCGAGATGCGCTTCCTTGGTGATCCTGAGCCGTAATGGCTCAAGGGTTGATGGCTATCTTAATGAAAATAAACAATAAAAATACTTGGCACAAGAATTGATGACCCATTCGTGACATACCATGGATTGGGAGCAACCAGATGAAGCTGATTACTGCGATTATCAAACCCTTCAAGTTGGACGACGTGCGCGAGGCCATCGCCAACCTGGGGGTGGAAGGCCTGACCGTCTCCGAGGTCAAGGGCTTCGGTCGCCAGAAGGGGCACACCGAATTATACCGGGGGGCCGAGTACCAGGTCGACTTCCTGCCGAAGGTAAAGCTGGAGATCGCCACCGCCGACGAGAACGTGGAAGGGGTGATCGAGGCCATCTGCAAGGCGGCCTACACCGGCAAGATAGGTGACGGCAAGATCTTCGTCTATGACCTGTTGCAGGCGGTGCGGATCCGCACCGGCGAGAGCGACGACGAGGCGCTCTGATACCCCGCGCCGCGGGGCCGTGAAGGTCCGGCAGCGACGCCTCGGCGGGGAGAGGCTGTCATCAAGGGACCGGATGAGACATCATTCGGTCCCTTTCATTTGTTCAATGGTTAAATATGTGATCCTACCTCCCTGAAGCGCCTTGATCCTGAGGCCGTGACTCGTGCAGAATGCAAACAAAAATGGTTATCAATCGATACGCACACAAGGAACGGACAATGAAAATGAAGATGCTGGCGCTGGCTCTCTCCACCCTGGCCGCCCAGTCGGCATTCGCCGCTGAAGTGAACGTCTACTCCACCCGTCAGGATGAGCTGATCAAGCCCATCATCCAGCAGTTCGAGAAGGAGACCGGGATCAAGGTCAACGTGGTGTTCGCCAAAGAGGGGCTGAACGAGCGTCTGGAGCGGGAAGGCAAGCTCTCCCCGGCGGATTTGATGCTGACCGTCGACATCAGCCGCCTGACCGACCTGGTGAACAAGGATCTGGTGCAGCCGGTGGACAGCAAGACCCTGCAGGAGAATATCCCCTCCATCTATCGGGATCCGGAGAACCGCTGGTTCGCCCTGACCACCCGGGTGCGCGCCATCTACTCCAGCAAGGAGCGCCTCGGCAAGCTCGCCACCATCAGCTACGAAGATCTGGCCAAGCCTGAATTCAAAGGAAAAATTTGTACCCGCAGCGGCAAGCACGAGTACAATGTGGCGCTGGTTTCCTCCATGATCGCCCATCACGGCATGGCGGATGCCAAAACCTGGCTGGAAGGGGTCAAGGCCAACCTGGCACGCAAGCCGCAGGGCAACGACCGGGATCAGGTCAAGGCGATCAAGGACGGCATCTGCGATGTCTCCCTGGGCAACAGCTACTACCTGGGCGCCATGCTGAAGGATCCGGCGCAGAAGTCCTGGGCCGAGGCGGTCGAGATCAACTTCCCGAACCAGGGGGATCGCGGTGCCCACGTGAACGTGAGCGGCGTGGCCATGACCAAGTACGCCAAGAACAAGGAGGCGGCCCAGAAGCTGATGGAGTTCCTCTCCGGCGACACCGCCCAGCACATGTATGCGGACGTGAATGCCGAGTACCCGGTCAAGGCCGGGGTGGAACCCTCCGCCATGGTCAAGTCCTGGGGCAGTTTCAAGTCTGACTCCCTGCCGGTCAGCGACTACGCCAAGCATCGCAAGGACGCCTTGCAACTGCTTGATGAAGTGAAATTCGACTTGTAATCAGATGGGGCCGATGGCCCCATCAACATCTGTGGACTCATGAAACATTTTGGATGGATTGCCGGCAGCTGGGCCACCGCCCTGCTGCTGGGTTTGCCGGTACTTGCCCTCGTCTTCTCCGCCTTCTCGGCCGACGGGGATCTGTTTGCCCACCTTGCCGATACGGTACTGACCGATTACCTTCGCAACACCTCGGGCCTGGTGCTGGGGGTGGCGGCGCTCAGCCTGTTGTTCGGGGTGCCTACCGCCTGGCTGGTGGCCATGTGCCAGGTGCCGGGGCGCCGCGCCCTGCAGTGGGCGCTGATGCTGCCCATGGCCATGCCCTCCTACATAGTGGCCTACGTCTATACCGATCTGCTGGACTACTCGGGCCCGTTGCAGGCGGGGCTGCGCACCCTGTTTGGCTGGCAGAGCCCGGCCGACTACTGGTTCCCGGCCATCCGCTCCCTCGGCGGTGCCGCCTGGGTGCTGGCCCTGGTGCTCTTCCCTTATGTCTATCTGCTGGCGCGCGCCTCCTTCCTGGAGCAGTCGGTCAGCCTCATTCACTCCAGCCGGCTGCTCGGCTGCACCCCCTGGCAGAGCTTTCGCCGTCTCAGCCTGCCGCTGGCCCGCCCCGCCATCATGGTGGGGGTATCCCTGGTGGCGATGGAAACCCTGGCGGACTTCGCCACCGTCCACTTCTTCGCCATCAACACCCTGACCACGGCGGTCTATGACACCTGGCTCGGTTACGGCAGTCTGGCCACCGCCGCCAAGCTCTCCTGCCTGATGCTGCTGGCGGTGGTGCTGCTCATCGCCATTGAGCGTCGTTCCCGCCAGCGCCAGCAGGTGTTCCAGAAATCCATGGGGTTCGAGCAGCCGATGCGCTATCCCCTCAAGGGAGGGCGCCGCGTGCTGGCGGCGATCTGGTGCTGGGGCCTGGTGCTGGCGGGCTTCGTCCTGCCGTTCGCTATCCTGCTGGACTACGGGGTGCGCTATTTCGCGCTGTCGTGGACGCCGGAGTTCGTTCGCTTCGCCGGCAACAGCCTGACGGTCTCGGCGTTGACCGCACTGCTCGCCATGGCCATCGCCCTGCTGCTCGGCTTCTTCCGCCGTCTTGACGGGGGCACCCGCAGCCTGCTGCCCCTGCGCATCGCCGCCATGGGCTACGCCATGCCGGGCACAGTGCTCGCCATCGGGGTGCTGGTGCCGCTGACGGCGCTGGACTTTGGCATCAACGATCTGGCCGACTGGCTCGGGATGCAGGGGCCGGGTCTGCTCTTGACCGGCACCCTCACCGCCATCGTGTTCGGCTACCTGGTGCGCTTCGTGGCCATCGCCATCGGCTCGGTGGAGAGCAGCATGAACAAGGTCTCCCCCAGTCTCGACATGGCGGCCCGCTCCCTGGGGCAGGGGGCGGGCGGCATGCTGCGGCGTATCCACCTGCCGCTGGTGCGACGCGGCCTCTTTGCCGGCGCCATGCTGGTATTCATCGAATCCATGAAGGAGCTGCCTGCCGCCCTGTTGCTGCGGCCGTTCAACTTCGAGACCCTGGCGACCCACGTCTACCAGTTCGTCTCGGACGAGATGCTGGAGCGGGGAGCGCTCGGCGCCATCGTCATCGTGCTGGTGGGGCTGGTCCCCCTGGTCTGGATCAACCGCAGTCTGGACGGCCCGGGCCACTGAGCGCGTCGTCCCGCCCGGCGTCAACACGCGAGAGGAAAAGTACCTTGTCCTGCCTGAATATCGAGAAGGTCAGCTGCCGCTACAACGGTCGCAATGTGCTGGAACAGCTATCCCTGACGGTGGCCGACAACGAGATCGTCTGCCTGCTGGGGGCGAGCGGCTGTGGCAAGACCACCTTGCTCAAGGCCGTCGCCGGCCTGTTGCCGCTGGCCGAAGGGGAGATCCGTCTCGGCGATATGCTGCTGGACGGAGAGGGCCAGAGCGTGCCGCCGGAGGCGCGCCACATCGGCATGATCTTCCAGGATTACGCCCTCTTCCCCCATCTGACGGTGGCACAGAATGTCGGCTTCGGGCTGATCCGGCTCGATCGCGGCAGCCGCCAGCAGCAGGTGGAAGAGGCGCTGGCGCTGGTCAATCTGCAGGGCCTGGGGGAGCGTTATCCCCATCAGCTCTCCGGCGGCCAGCAGCAGCGGGTGGCCATCGCCCGCGCCCTGGTCTGCAAGCCGAGGCTGATGCTGCTGGACGAGCCCTTCTCCAACATCGACACCCAGGTGCGGATGAAGCTGATCCTCGAGATCCGTACCCTGCTCAAGCAGCAGGGCATAGGGGCCATCTTCGTCAGCCACAGCAAGGAGGAGGCGTTCGCCTTCGCCGACCGGCTGGCGCTGTTTCGGGCCGGTCACATCGAGCAGGTGGGGCAGCCTGAGCAGCTCTATCGTCGCCCACAGAACCGCTTCGTGGCGGAATTTCTCGGCGGGGTCAACTATCTGGCGGCCGAGGTGGTGGACAGCCACTGCGTGAAGACCATCCTGGGCACCATCTGTGGCCAGGAGCCCCATGGCCGTACGGTCGGGGAGCGGCTGCAACTCATGCTCAGGCCCCAGCAGCTGGCGCTGACGGCGGCGGCTGATGGCGAACTCGAGGTGCGGGAGCAGCACTTCCTGGGTCATCACTGCCGGGTGCTGGTGGATTGTGCCGGCCAGTCTCTGGAGGCCAGCATCGGCGAGCCCCTGGAAGGGAAGAGGGCGCGGGTGACCGTGGCCCCCCATGCCCTGGTGTTGTTTGACCCTTTGCCCTGATGGCGTGATATCGTCGTGAAATCAATGAACTGGGGTTGCACTGGTTTATAATCGCGCCACGCCTTTAGCCAATGTCTTTGGAGAGAGAAATGAAAGCCCAAGCCGGGATCTGCGCAGAGCCGAATCTGCATGCCCTCTATCTGATGTTCAATCGCACCGGCGACGGTGCCGCCCTGGCGGCCCGCCTGGCCAGCCTGCCGGCGCTGTGGGACGCGGTGAGCGCCGACTTCCCCGATGCCGCCTTCAGCGGCCTGGTGGCCGTGGGTGCCGAGGGCTGGGATGCCATCTATCCGGTGGCCCGTCCACCCCAGTTCCGCGGCTTTATGGCGCAGGAGGCCAATGGCAACAAGGCGCCGAACACTCCGTTCGATCTGTTCGTGCAGCTGAGGGCCGACCGGGTCGACGTGCTGCACCACGCCGGCCAGCGGGTGATGGCCCTGCTGGCCGGACTGGTGGTGCTGGCCGAAGAGGTGCGCGGTTTTCGCAACCTCGACTGCCGGGATCTGACCGGCTTCGTCGACGGCACCGAGAACCCGCAGGATGAGCACAGGGCCGAAGTGGCGCTGCTGGACGGCGGCGAGTTCGCCGGCGGCTCCTATCTCCACGTGCAGCGCTGGGTCCACGCCATGAGCGACTGGGAGAAGCTGGCCCTGAAGGAGCAGGAAGACATCATAGGCCGCACCAAGGTGGACAACATCGAATACGAGTCCGCCGACAAGCCGCTCACTTCCCACATCAAGCGGGTCAACCTCAAGACCTCGAAGGGGGAGTCCATGGAGATACTGCGCCAGAGCATGCCCTGGGGCACCATGAGCGAGCAGGGGCTCTACTTCATCTCCTGCTGCCGCACGCCGCTGCACTTCAACGCCATGCTGGCCAGCATGTACAAGGGGGAGGGCAGTCACTTCGATCACCTGCTGCGCTTCACCCGGGCGGTGACCGGCGCGGCCTTCTTCGCCCCGTCCGTCGACTTCCTGGAGGCCCAGGGCCGTTAAGCCTGTCTTACTCGCAGATAACAAAAATCCCGGCCTTGGCCGGGATTTTTCGTTCGGGATGCCGTCTCGACGACGGCCGCCCGATCAGGGGGTCTGCTCGAACAGTTCGAGGGCGGAGAGGTAGAGCTCCTCGATGTCGGTGTCGCTGGTCGGCGTGATGAAGATGGTGTCGTCACCGGCGATGGTGCCGAGGATCCCTTCGGCCTTGCCGAGGGAGTCGAGCAGGCGGGCGATGAGCTGGGCCGCCCCCGGGCTGGTGTGGATCACCACCAGGGCGCCGTTGTGGTCGACGTCAAGGACCAGATTCTTGAGGGGGCTGGAGGTGGTGGGGACACCCAGCTCCACCGGCAGGCAGTACACCATCTCCATCTTGGCGTTGCGGGTGCGGACGGCGCCGAAGCGGCTCAGCATGCGCGAGACCTTGGACTGGTTGATGTTCTCGAAGCCCATCTCTTGCAGGGCAGTCACTATCTCTGCCTGGGAGCCGAATCGCTCCTCTTTCAGCAAGGCTTTAAAGGCCTTGGCCAGTTTTTCTTGCTTGTCGTTATGTTTCATCTTGGACTCACGAATGAGGGGGGTGACCGCCTGTCACGCTCAGGCGGCAGATACGAACAGCGCTGCTATTTTGCATTCATATGCCTCTTTTGGCAAGGAAGCGGCGCTTGTTCTGCATATTGATTCAAATATAGCTTGCATCAATGTATGCCGGCGCTAGAATCAGGACGAAATTTTGAAAACTTATTCAATTGGGCTGTATGGGTATCGAATTAATCGGCGTCGAAAAATCCTGGCACAAGGTGCCGGTATTGCAACAGGTGAGCTTTCGGACCGCTCCCGGCGAGACCTTGGTATTGCTGGGCCCGAGCGGTGCGGGCAAGAGCTCCCTGCTGCGCATGATGAACCTGCTGGACACCCCGGACGCCGGTGTGCTGCGCATCGCGGGCAGTGAATTTTCTTTCCCGTCCAGCCTCTCCGCCGCCGAGTTTAACCGTCAGGCTCAGGCCTTGCGCCGCAAGGTGGGCATGGTGTTCCAGCAGTACAATCTCTGGCCCCATCTCACCGTGATGGAGAACCTGATCGAAGCCCCGGTCAAGGTGCTCGGCATGAGCCGAGAGGCGGCCATCGACAAGGGGGCCTACCTGCTGGCCCAATTGCAGCTGGCCGACAAGCGCGATGCCTGGCCGGCACGCCTCTCCGGTGGCCAGCAGCAGCGGGTGGCCATCGCCCGTACCCTGATGATGGATCCCCAGGTGCTGTTGTTTGACGAACCGACTGCGGCCCTGGACCCCGAAATTACCAAAGAGGTGGCGGAGATCATCCGCACCCTGAGCCAGACCGGCATCACCCAGGTGGTGGTGACCCACGAGGTGGAGTTCGCCCGCAAGGTGGCCAGTCAGGTGATCTATCTGGAGAAGGGGCGGATCATCGAATCCGGCACCGCCGCCATCTTCCAGGCCCCGCAAACCAGCCGGTTTGCCGAATTCTTGATGCATTGATATTGAGTCGATAAGGAAGCTGTCATGAAAAAGAGTCTGTTGCTGGTCGCCGCCATGGGCCTGCTGAGCACCTCTGTGCTGGCGAAAGAGATCAAGTTCGCCACCGAGGCCACCTATGCGCCGTTCGAATACCTGGACGACAAGAACGAGTTCCAGGGCTTTGACATCGATCTGGCCCGCGCCGTCTGCGCCCAGGTCAAGCTGGAGTGCAGCTTCCACAACCAGGCCTTCGACAGCCTGATCCCCAGCCTCAAGTTCCGCCGCTATGACGCCGCCATCGCCGCCATGGACGTGACCCCGGAGCGGGCCGCCCAGGTCGACTTCTCCGACATCTATTACGAGAACTCCGCCGTCTTCGTCGCCAAGAAGGACGCCTTCAAGGGGCCGGAAGATCTGGTGGACAAGACAGTCGGCGTGCAGAACGGCACCTCCCACCAGTCCTATCTGGTGGACAACTGGGTGAGCAAGGGTCTGCTGACCGTGCCCTACGCCAGCTACCAGAGCGCCTTCCTCGACATGATGAACGGCCGCACCGACGGCGTGTTTGCCGATACGGCGGTGGCCGCCGACTGGCTCAAGCAGCACAAGGAGTATGCGGTGGTGGGGACGCCGGTGACCGACGCCAAGTACTTCGGTACCGGCTTCGGCATCGCGGTGGCCAAGGGCAACCAGGAGCTGTTGACCCAGCTGAACAAGGGGCTGGCCGAGATCAAGGCCAACGGCACCTATCAGAAGATCTATGACAAGTACTTCGCGCAGTAAGCCATGCTGAGCCTGTTGTTGGATGCAGCCTGGATGACCCTCGGGCTGGCCCTGGCATCCCTGGTCGGGGGCATGGCGCTGGCGCTGGCGTTCAGCGCTGCCGAGCTCAGCAAGCGCAGCTGGTTGGTGTGGCCCGTGGCCACCCTGACCACCCTGATCCGCGGTCTGCCCGAGCTGCTGGTGGTGCTCTTCATCTACTTCGGCTCGACCCAGGTGCTGTTCCTCATCACCGGGGAGTACGTGGAGTTCAGCCCGTTCGCCTGCGGTGTGCTGGCGCTCTCCCTGCTGTTCGCGAGCTATGCCACCCAGACCCTGAGGGCCGCGCTCAATGCGGTGCCTGCCGGGCAGCGGCTGGCCGCGCTGGCGCTCGGCCTGGGCAAGGGGCACACCTTCTTTCGCATCGTGCTGCCCCAGGCTTGGCGCCACGCCCTGCCGGGGCTGGGCAACCAGTGGTTGGTGCTGCTCAAGGACACCGCCCTGGTCTCCCTCATCGGGGTGAACGAGATGATGCGCCAGGCGCAGATGGCGTCGGCCAGCACCTATCAACCCTTCACCTGGTACGCCGCCGCGGCACTCATCTACCTGGCCATCAGCCTGGTGAGCGAGTTCGGCCTCAAGCAGGCGGCTCGTTACACCCGACGCTACGGAGGCTGAGCATGCAGGACTATCTCATGACCCTGCTGGGGGGATTTGTTATCACCCTGCAACCGACCGCCTTCAGTCAGCTGGGTGACTGCGGGTTCAAGCAGGCTGCTCCTTCTACCCGCCGTTACGGAGGCTGATCATGCAGGATTACCTGATGACCCTGCTGGGGGGGCTGGCCATTACCTTGCAGCTCACCGCGTTCAGCCTGCTGCTCGGGGTGTTGCTGGCGATCGGCATGACCTGGGTGCTGGAGCGCCGCATACCGGTGGCGACCCAGCTGGTGCAGCTCTGGGTGCTGATCTTCACCGGCACGCCGCTGCTCATCCAGATCTTCCTCATCTACTACGGGCCTGGCCAGTTCGAGTGGCTCAAGGCGAGCCCGCTCTGGCCGCTGCTCAAACAGCCCTGGTTCTGCGCCGTGCTGGCGCTCGGCTTCAACACCGCCGCCTACTCCACCCGGCTGTTCAAGGGGGCCCTCGACGCCATCCCCGCCGGCGAGGTGGAGGCCTGTCGGGCGCTCGGCTTCTCGGCCGGCCAGACCCTCTGGATGAAGACCCGCCACGCCGCCCGCCGGCTGGTGCCCGCCTATTCCAACGAGGTGATCCTGGTGCTCAAGGGGAGTTCGCTCGCCAGTACCATCACCATCATGGACATCATGGGGCTGGCCCAGCGCCTCAACGCCCAGACCTATGACACCCTGGCGGTGTTCACCGTGGCCGGGGCCCTCTACCTGACCATGAATGGATTGTTAACAATTGGTTTCCGCTGGTGTGAGCGCAGAGCGCTGGCATTCCAGTCCTGAGGCAGTCTGATTTACCTCTTAATGGTGAGGTGGGCACAGGAAATCTGTGCTTATCCTCCCATTTATCGCATATTCCTCTCCGCTTTCGTCGCCGCTTGTTCCCTGGCTCACAGAACCCGTGATTACAACTGTTATCAGATTGTTTTTTGGGAGGGGATCCTTTAAGGTGAGGCGCACAATAAGAATCAGCGTTAACCCAACTAGAAACAACCTTAAACCTACGCTTAGACATGGAGTTGATCATGAAAGTTGCCGTTCTGGGTGCCGCCGGTGGCATCGGCCAAGCCCTCGCTCTGCTGTTGAAAAATCGCCTTCCTGCCGGTTCCGAACTGAGCCTGTATGACATCGCACCGGTCACCCCGGGCGTGGCGGCGGACCTGAGCCATATCCCGACTGACGTGAAAGTAAAAGGTTTCTGCGGTGAAGATCCGAGCCCGGCTCTGGTCGGCGCCGATGTCGTGCTGATCTCCGCTGGCGTGGCCCGCAAGCCCGGCATGGATCGTTCCGACCTGTTCAACATCAACGCCGGCATCGTCAAGAATCTGGTGGAGAAGTGTGCCGCCTCCTGCCCGAAAGCGCTGATCGGCATCATCACCAACCCGGTCAACACCACGGTCGCCATCGCCGCCGAAGTGCTGAAGAAGGCCGGTGTCTATGACAAGCGCCGCCTGTTCGGCGTTACCACCCTGGACGTGATCCGTGGCGAGACCTTCGTGGCCGAAGCCAAGGGGCTGAACGTCGACAAGGTGCGCGTCAACGTCATCGGCGGCCACAGTGGCGTGACCATTCTGCCGCTGCTCTCTCAGGTTGAAGGCGCGTCTTTCACTGCTGAAGAAGTCGCCGCCATGACCAAGCGCATCCAGAATGCCGGTACCGAGGTTGTGGAAGCCAAGGCCGGTGGCGGTTCCGCCACCCTCTCCATGGGCCAGGCAGCCTGTCGCTTCGGTCTGTCTCTCATCAAGGGTCTGCAAGGGGAAGCCAACGTCATCGAGTGCGCCTATGTGGAAGGCAACGGCGAGCACGCCACCTTCTTCGCGCAGCCGGTACTGCTCGGCAAGAACGGTGTCGAGTCCGTGCTGGACTACGGCAAGCTGAGCGCCTTCGAGCAAGAGGCGATGGACAGCATGCTGGCCACCCTGAAGGCCGACATCCAGCTGGGTGTCGACTTCGTCAAATAAGTCGCCGCGTCGATCGCAAGGGGAGCCCAGGCTCCCCTTTGTCATTTTCGGGGGTTGGTGTGGCGGGCTAAGGAGATGGTCCCGGCTGCCGATAACAGAGGGCAGCAGGAGATCCCTAATGATGAAACCCAGTATCCTCATCGGCCTCGTCGGTTTGTGCAGCCTCCCCTTGCAGGGGGCCGAGCCGGCATCGGCCGCCATACCAACCCAGACTGCGGCGACCGCGTCTCCCCCAGCCACAGTTACGTCACCACCTGAACGTTCGACCATTGCCGCGCCTGCCGCATCCGCTGCGGCCTCGACAGCCCCGGCGGCGGCACCCTTGCCCAAGGCGGCAAGCGCAGTCTCCGCGGCGGCGGGGGAACTGCAGGCGGTGCCGCTCTATCGGCAGGACGAGCTGCTCAACTGGATAGAGCAGGGGCGCCACCTGACCCGGGTGAGGCAGGATCGATGCCAGCTGACCCAGGATATCGAGGCCCGCGCCTCGGTGATGAAGATCCCCGCCTATCAGTTCCTGTGGGGGGACATGCTGGCCTGGGGCGTCTGCGTCAAGCCGGATGCCCAGATCGGCGTGCAATACATGTGGGAGGCGGCGAACCAGGGGCTGGCGCCCGCGTTGGAGCAGCTCGGTCGCTATTACTGGAAGGGCATCTTGGTGCAGAAGGATCTGGTGCGGGCCGAAACCCTGATGCGGGAGGCCGCCAGCCTCGGCTTCCTGCGGGCCCAGATGGAGTGGGTCGAGATGCTGTTGCAGGGCATGGGGAGCCCGCTGGATTACGAGGAGGCCTATCACTGGCTGCACGGCGCCGTCATCGGTGACAAGGCCACCCACCAGAAGGCGGCCAGCCTGCTGAGCCGGCTCGGCAACCGCATGCCCGCCAACGCCATCGCCCGCGCCAAGGCGATGCGCTGATCACTGGCGGCCAGACACCATGAAAAAGGCCCGGGCACCTGGGTGCCCGGGCCTTGTCAGCTGTGCGCGGCGGTGAGGCGGGATCAGATCTCCTGATGGGGGCCGAAGATCTCGTAGTGCATCCGGTCGGCAGGCACGCCCAAACCGACCAGTTGACCCTTCACCGCCTTCATAAAGCCAAGGGGGCCGCAGAAATAGTAGTGGGCGTTGGCCGGGATGAGGTCGGTGACCTGCTCCAGCGCCAGGGGGCCGATGAAGTCGTAATCCTCACCCTGGACATCCTGCTCTCCCGGCTCTCGATACCAGGTGCGGCTCTGCAATCTGGGGTGCTGCCGGCTTTTCTCCCGGATCTCCTCTCTGAACGCGTGCTGGGCACCGCGCTCGCAGGCGTGCAGCCAGCGGATCTCGGTATCCTGGCCGCTCGCCAGCAAGTGGTTGAGCATGCTCAGCACGGGGGTGAGTCCCACCCCGGCGGAGAGCAGCACCACTGGGGTGGCAGTCTCCTCTTGCAGGAAGAAGTCGCCTGCCGGTGGCATCACTGTCACCTCGTCACCGACGTGCAGCTTGTCGTGCAGCAGGTTGGAAGCCTGACCCTGGGGCTCGCGCTTGACGCTGATGCGGTAGTCGCGGCCATTGGGCGCATCGGAGAGAGAGTACTGGCGGATCTCCTGGTGTTCTAGCTTGGGATGAACCAGCTTGATGCTGAGATATTGACCCGGCTTGAAGCGCAGCACGGGCATGCCGTCGACGGGGGCCAGCACGAAGGAGGTGACGAGTTCGCTCTCCTGGCGCTTCTCCCTGATGATGAAGGAACGGGTACCCTGCCAGCCCCCCTCCTGGCTTGCCTGCTCCCGGTAGAGCTCGCCCTCCCGGCCGATGAAGATGTCGGCCAGCACGCCATATGCCTTGCCCCAGGCCGCCAGCACCTCCTCTGTCACCGCATTACCACCCATTTCTTTGAGCGTGGCCAAGAGATGACTACCTACAATGTGATATTGTTCCGGCTGGATGAGGAAACCCGTGTGCTTGTGGGCGATGCGTTCCACGGCCCCTGCCAGGGCGCCCAGGTTGTCGATGTTCCTGGCATAGGCCGCCACCGCACTGAACAGCGCCAACGGCTGACCGCCGCTGCGCTGGTGAGCCAGATTGAATACATCCTTCAATTCCGGATGGTGGCTGAACAAGCGCTGGTAGAAGTGCTGGGTGAGGGCTGGTCCCGCCGATTCGAGCAAAGGAATGGTGCTCTTGATGACGGCGATGGTGGCTTGGTCTAACATAGGAGGTCCTTTCTAATTGAACATCTGGAATGTCACTTAATAAGTTGCATCCTAAATGTTTAATTGATCTGGATCAATCATCAATTCTTTGCGCTATGCGCCGCAGGCACTATGAGACTGACTAGCTATACCGATTTTGGATTGAGAGCCCTGCTCTATCTGGCCACCCTGCCGGAGGGCGAACTGTCGAGCGTGGCCAAGGTGTCCGCCCTGTACGACGTCTCCCGCAACCACATGGTGAAGGTGGTAAACCAGCTGGTGAAGCTGGGCTACCTGCAATCCCAGCGCGGCAAGAATGGCGGGATCCGCATGGCCTGCTCCCCCGAGAGCATAAACATAGGCCAGGTGATCCGGGCGCTGGAAGGCAATCTGGACGGCATCGACTGCGGTTCCCCCGTCTGCCATATCGTCTCTGTCTGCCTGCTCAAGAGCGCGTTGAAGGAGGCGATGAACGCGTTCCTGGCGGTGATGGACGGCTATACGCTGCAAGATCTGCTGGCCAACCGTGACGAGCTGCAGCAGGTGTTCGGCGAGTTGATCCCGACCCTGGTGCTGGAGCCGGATGACGAGAGCGAGTGAAACGAAAAGGCTGCCATCGGCAGCCTTTTTTCAATCTTCGTACCCTGAATCGTTACGGTACAGGTGTGGCATGATCCTCGCCATCTTCACCATGTTGTTCTCCACCTCGAGGATCTCGATGGGGTAGCCCGCCAGCCTGACGCTGATGTTGGGCTGGGGGATCTCCTCCAGGTACTCCAGGATCACGCCGTTGAGAGTGCGCGGGCCATCGGTGGGGAGGTGCCAGTCCATCTCCTTGTTCAGCTCGCGGATGCTGGCGGAGCCCTCGACCAGGAAGGAGCCGTCCGGCTGGGGGTGGATCTCGTCGCTCGGGGTCGGCGTCATGGAGGTAGTGAAGTCGCCGACTATCTCTTCCAGTATGTCGTCCAGGGTGATCAACCCCTGAATGTCGCCATATTCGTCGACAATCAGCCCGATCCTCTCCTTGTTGCGCTGGAACTTGGCCAGCTGCACATTGAGCGGCGTCCCCTGGGGGATGAAGTAGATGGGGTCGACCTCTCGCAGCAGACTGGACTTGCTGAACTGATCCCGTGCGACCAGCCTCAGGGCGTCGCGTGCGTGCAGGAAGCCAACCACATCGTCGATGTTGTCGCGATAGAGCAGGATCTTGGTGTGGGCGCAGTGGGCCAGCTGGCGCAGGATGAGCTTCCAGTCGTCGTTGATGTCGATGGCGGAGATCTCGCTGCGCGGCACCATGATGTTCTCCACCGTCATCTTGTCCAGATCCAGGATGCTGATCAGCATCTCCTGATGGCGCTGGGGAATCAGGCTGCCCGCCTCGTTGACTATGGTGCGCAGCTCCTCGGTGTTGAGGGCGTCATCCTTGCGGTGTTCGAGGCGCAAGAGCTTGAGCAGCAGGTTGGTGATGCTGTTGATGAGCCAGACCAGGGGCGAGAAGGGCACCATCAAGCCCTTGAGGACCCAGGAGGCGGGGTAGGCAATGCGCTCGGGGAACATGGCGGCCAGGGTCTTGGGGGTGACCTCCCCGAACACCAGCACCACCAGGGTGAGGCCGAAGGTGGCGATGGCGACGCCGAGATCCCCGAACAGCCGGATGCAGACTATGGTGGCGATGGCGGAAGCCAGGATGTTGACCAAGTTGTTGCCGATGAGAATGAGGCCGAGCAGCCTGTCCGGCCGGGCCAGCAGTTTTTCGACCCGGCGGGCGGCCTTGTGCTTGGTCTGGGCCAGATGCCGCAACTTGTAGCGGTTGAGGGACATCAGACCGGTTTCGGAACTGGAGAAGAAGGCTGACAAGAGGATCAAGATAACGAGCACAATCAGCAATGTACTCGTTGAGATACTGTCCAAGCAGGGCTCCTGTGTCTGTGGTTGAGGGGCGGGCGGGTCGTCAGCTCAGCAGCACTTCCTTGACGAAGCGACTGCCAAAGTAGGCCAGGGTCAGGATGATGCTGCCGACCAGGCTCAGCATGATGACTTTGCGACCCCGCCAGCCACGGGTGTGATGGCCCCACAGCAGCAGGGCGTAGACGCACCAGGCCAGGATCGAGAGGATGGCCTTGTGGGACTTGCCCTGGGCGAACATGTCTTCCAGGAAGAACAGGCCGGAGGCGATGGAGAGGGTCAGCAACAGCAGCCCCGCCGAGATCAGCTGGAACAGGCGCTTCTCCACCGTCATCAGGGGCGGCATGGCAGGCAGATGACTGATTTTTCTCGATTTCAGCTGCCTGTCCAGACAGGCAAGCTGGAGGGCAAACAGGCAGGCTATCATCAGCACCGAATAGGCCAGCAAGGCGAGCCCGATGTGCAGCAACAGTTGAGGATGGGCCTCCAGATGGGTGATGTAGCGCCCGGGAATGAGGGCGCTGGCCGCCAGCAGCAGGGCCGAGAAGCTGTAGACGACGGGCAGCAGGATCCAGCCGTTGAAGCGGCGGGTGACGCAGGTCATGAAGCTGCTGATGATCAGACTGACCAGGGAGGCCACGTTCAGCATGCTGAGGTTCTGGCCGGAGTGAGTGGCCAGTACCTCGCTGCCCACGGCCACCCCATGGGCGGTCAGGGCAAGGCCGATGCAGGCAAACAGCGACGCTTGCCCGACAGGCTTGGCGCTGAGCAGCAGGTGCAGTGAGGCGATGATGGCCAGCAGGTAAAACGCCAGGGCCAGAACAGAGATCACGATCATAACCAGGTCGTTGTCAAACAAGCTTTAGGGATAAGAGGGGCAGTATACCTTGCACAAGATATGCTCGCCAGTTGTGCCAGGGGCCAACTGCCCACATATAAGTAGAAGCGCTCCATGCGGCGAATAATCGTCCTCCGGCGTTGACTGGGGTATACTGCCCGCCATTTGTTGACCTGCCCGTTCATGGCAGGCTGCCGCAAGCGGCGAGTCATCGTCCCTGCAGTGCGGACTGGGGTATAATGCCCCTCATTTGTTAGCCTGCCCGTTCGAAGGCTGGCTGCCGCCACAAGCGGCGAGTAATCGTCCCCACAGTGCTGACCGGGGTATAATGTCCCCATTGTCACGCCAAGAACCGGAAAGCGTCATGTTTGAGAATTTGACTGAACGACTCTCGCGCACCCTGCGCAACGTCAGCGGCCGCGGTCGCCTGACGGAAGAGAACATCAAGGATACCCTGCGCGAAGTGCGCATGGCGCTGCTCGAGGCGGACGTCGCCCTGCCGGTGGTGCGCGATTTCGTTGCCCGCGTCAAGGAGCGGGCGGTGGGCCAGGAAGTGGCCAAGTCCCTGAGCCCGGGCCAGGCCTTCATCAAGATAGTGCACGGCGAACTGGTCACCGTGATGGGGGAGGCCAACGAGCAGCTCAACCTGGCGGCCCAGCCGCCGGCCATCATCCTGATGGCGGGTCTGCAGGGGGCCGGTAAGACCACCACGGTCGGCAAGCTGGCCAAGCTGCTCAAGGAGCGAAGCAAGAAGAAGGTGCTGGTGGTCAGTGCCGACGTTTACCGCCCGGCGGCCATCAAGCAGCTGGAGACCCTGGCCGGCGACATCGGCGTCGACTTCTTCCCGAGCGATGCCAGCCAGAAACCCGTCGCCATCGCCACCGCGGCCATCGATCAGGCGCGCAAGAAGTTCTATGACGTGGTGATCGTCGATACCGCCGGTCGTCTGCACGTCGATGGCGAGATGATGGCGGAGATCCAGGATCTGCACGCCACCATCAAGCCGGTGGAGACCCTGTTCGTGGTGGATGCCATGACGGGTCAGGATGCCGCCAACACCGCCAAGGCATTCAACGAGGCGCTGCCCCTCACCGGTGTGATCCTCACCAAGGCGGACGGCGACGCCCGCGGCGGTGCCGCCCTGTCGGTGCGCCACATCACCGGCAAGCCGGTCAAGTTCATCGGCATGGGAGAGAAGACAGACGCGCTGGAGCCCTTCCATCCGGATCGTCTGGCCTCCCGCATCCTCGGCATGGGCGACGTGCTGTCGCTCATCGAAGAGGTGGAGCGCAACGTCGACAAGGAGAAGGCGGCCAAGCTGGCCAGCAAGGTCAAGAGCGGCAAGGGCTTCGATCTGGAAGACTTCCGCGAGCAGCTGGCCCAGATGCGCAACATGGGCGGCATGATGGGCATGCTCGACAAGCTGCCCGGCATGTCCGGCCTGCCGGACAACATCAAGGACCAGATGGATGACAAACTCACCGTGCGGATGGAGGCCATCATCAGCTCCATGACGCCCAAGGAGCGTGCCCACCCCGATCTGATCAAGGGCTCCCGCAAGCGCCGCATCGCCGCGGGCTCCGGCATGCAGGTGCAGGACGTGAACAAGCTGCTCAAGCAGTTCACCGAGATGCAGCGCATGATGAAGAAGATGTCCGGCAAGGGCGGCATGCGCAAGATGATGGGCCAGATGAAGAACATGCTGCCCCCCGGCTTCGGTGGCGGCCGCGGCCCCTTCTGATCCGACCCGGATCGCTGATCGAGGGTCTGCCCATGGCAGGCCCTTTTCATTGCCGCTCTGCGCAAAAAATGGCTGGCTTGGTTGCAATTATTACGAATCCAAGTAGAATTACGCGGCTTATTTTAAGCTAGGGTCCGCGTGTTTGCGGGCCTTGTTCATTAGATGTTAATGAGGACGATATGGTAACCATTCGTTTACAACGTGGTGGCGCGAAAAAGCGTCCGTTCTACCAGGTAGTAGTTGCTGACAGCCGTAACGCCCGTGACGGTCGTTTCATCGAGCGCGTCGGTTTCTTCAACCCGGTTGCTGCTGGTAACGCTGAAAAGCTGAACCTGGACCTGGCTCGTATCGAGCATTGGGTTGCTACTGGTGCCGCTGTTTCTGACCGCGTTGCCAAGCTGATCAAAGACGCTGCCAAAGCTGCTTAATCAGCCAAACGGTAGGGAGTTAAGGTGGAAAAACCTGTAGTTCTGGGCACCCTGGGCACCGTTTACGGGATCAAGGGCTGGCTTAAAGTGAACTCCTTCACCGATGTTGCCGAAGCGATTTTCGATTACAACCCCTGGCTGATCAATCAGAACGGGGCGTGGCGTGAAATCCGGGTGTCATCCTGGAAGCGTCACAACAAGGGTCTGATCTGCAAACTCGATGGTATCGACGTGCGCGAGGATGCCCTGGCATTGACCAATGTCGAGATTGGCGTCCCCGCCGATCTGTTGCCCGCGTTGCCCGAAGGGGAGTTCTACTGGCGTGACCTCATCGGTTGCACCGTAGTGACCACCAAGGGATACGACCTGGGCAAGGTGACCGAGTTGATGGAAACCGGCTCCAACGATGTGTTGGTGGTTGAGGCCAATGTAAAAGATGCCTTTGGTGCAAAGGAGCGGTTGATTCCGTTCCTGGAAGAGCAGGTGATCAAGAACATTGATCTGACTGCTCGAACAATCGAAGTTGATTGGGATCCTGGTTTCTAGTTTCCCGCGCTGATACGGGTGCCGGAGGTTTCTTATGTGGATTGGGGTGATCAGCCTCTTCCCTGAAATGTTCCGAGCCATTACCGAGCACGGGGTAACGGGTCGGGCCGTCAAGAGTGGCCTGCTGCAGATTGAGTGCTGGAACCCCCGGGACTTTACCCACGACAAACACCGTACGGTCGATGATCGTCCCTATGGTGGTGGGCCCGGCATGTTGATGATGGTTCAGCCGCTGCGTGATGCCATTCATGCAGCCAAGCAAGCGGCGGGAGACGGGGTGAAAGTCATCTATCTCTCCCCTCAGGGACGCAAGCTGACTCAAGCGGGCGTAACCGAGCTGGCGATGAATCAGAAACTGATTCTGGTCGCCGGTCGATACGAAGGTATCGATGAACGCGTGATACAAACCGAAGTCGACGAAGAGTGGTCTATCGGGGATTACGTGTTAAGTGGTGGCGAACTGCCTGCCATGACCCTGATCGATGCGGTTTCGCGTCTGGTCCCGGGGGTTTTGGGCGATCAGGCCAGTGCCGAGCAGGACTCCTTCACGGATGGCCTGCTGGATCATCCCCACTATACTCGGCCGGAGGTGTTGGATGGGCTGACGGTGCCCGAGGCGCTGACAAGCGGCAATCACGAAGTGATTCGGCGCTGGCGTCTCAAGCAATCGCTCGGACGAACCTGGCAGAGAAGGCCGGAACTTATTAACAACCTAGCTCTGACTGACGAGCAAGAATCACTTCTTGCCGAGTATGTCCGCGAAGTGCGTGACAACGTTTAGTAGAGTTTTCAGTTTATCCTAGGTAAGGAAAGACAATGAGCAAGATTATTCAGCAGCTTGAACAAGAGCAACTGCGTACCGACATCCCGGCTTTTGCCCAGGGCGACACCGTACGTGTTCAAGTTCGTGTTAAAGAAGGTGGTAAAGAGCGTCTGCAGGCTTTCGAAGGCATCGTGATTGCCAAGCGTAACCGCGGTCTGCACTCTGCTTTCACCGTTCGCAAGATCTCCAACGGCGAAGGTGTTGAGCGTGTATTCCAGACTCACTCTCCGCTGATCCACAGCGTAGAACTGAAGCGTCGTGGTGATGTTCGCCGCGCCAAACTGTACTACCTGCGCAACCTGTCCGGCAAAGCTGCTCGTATCAAAGAGAAGCTCAACTAATTCGATTCGAATTGGTGTCGGTATGTCGGCGAAAAGCTCGACAGGTAGTGAAAAGGCTCGCCAATGGCGAGCCTTTTTTGTGTCCGCGATTCGGCAGGCCGGCACTCAGCCCGGCTGGCTGACCCTCACCACTGAGTTGTCCCGCCCGAAGGGACCGGGCACATAGTCATCCGCTTCCCAGTCGTTGTCGTAGAAGGTCTCGCCATTCGGTTGCACCAGCTGGTAGCAATACTCGAAATGGGCGGGGCCGTCGGTGGGAAGGTTGAGCGTCGCCTTGAACTCCCCGCTCTTCATCCTTTTCAGTTCGATGGGTTGCCACTGGCTGAATTCACCCAGCAGCAAGACCTGTTCGGCGTCGCCGGCGGCCTCCTTTTCCACTGCAAAGGTCACCTTGACCTCGGGACGGGACTTGAGAAATTGCTTGTTGATCGGCATATGGACTCCTTGTCACTGGCTGCGAAGAAAGCACTCCTGGTCATTTTTATATCACTCTATGACAAGGATGTTGATAACACAGATCAAAGGGGCAGGGCAAAGTGGCGCTGCAGCAACTGGTGGGTGAACGGGATCTTGAGGTAGAACCCCCGTGGCAGGGTCTGGATCGGCTGGCCGTTGCGACCGATGGCGCGGGTCAGGGCCTTGCTGTTGGCCGCCTTGGGGCGCAGTTGCATCACCTGGCCGTGGCGGGCACTGATCTGCTCCACTTCCCCCAGCACTATCATGTCCATCAGCTCCTCCCAGTCCTGACGCAGCAGCTCATCCTCCTCCTCGCTCGGGCTCCACAGCAGCGGCATGCCGACCCTGCGTTCACCGACCGGGATGTCGCGGCTCCCCTCCACCGGGATCCAGAGCACCCGCGACAGCTTGTTGCGCACGTTCGACTCTTCCCAGCGCTGGCCGCTGATCCCGATGAGGGGGGCCACGCAGACGAAGGTGGTCTCGAGCGGCCGGCCTTGAGGATCGACGGGGATCGTCTTGAGCTCGATGCCGAGATCCGGGAAATCCTGCTCGGGCCGGCTGCCGGCGCTGGCCCCCAGATGCCATTCGATCAATTGCCCCGTCCAGCCCTTGTCACGCCTGAGATCCCGCGGCACCGGGATCCCGGCGGTGGCGGCGAGCTGGGCCAGGGTGAGGCCCGCCATGGCATAGGCGCGGGTCAGCAGCTCCTGTTCTGACTGGGGATTGGCGGGCATGAGGGCTCCTGTGAGAGGGAATGGGTTGGGCATGGTGGACCCTCGAAGGGATCGCTGATTTTATAACCGATCCTTGCCCGGCTATACACAGGGGGGGCAAGATTACCGGTTATTATCTATCGTAATGATTTTAAAGAGTTTTGGTGTTTTTCTCCAGCCCGGAGAGGAGAAGGATCCCTGCTGAAGCGAGTTGTCCAAGGGTTTGGACGAGCTGTTTCACATAGTTATCCACAGAAATCTTGGATAACTGAGATAAAGTGGTGATGCAGCCCCCCGCATCAGAAATAAATGTGAGAGCACGCCGATTTTTCTCGCCATTTCGGTGCAGATAATGCGCCATATCTGTGGATAAATCAGCCTTGGTGGATCTTTGAACAGCCGAACTTGTTCACAATTGACGGTGAGGATCCTTGGGCGCAAAAGACATGGATCTTGATCCAGCACTTAAAGTGTAAGTTTATGTATTTAAATGAATATTATATTTAGTGGTGAATCGGGTATGATGTGGTGCCGTGAGACACCACAGTATAAAACTACTGTATATACCTGCTTGATCACAGGCTTATGCACAGTCTGGGTGGGCAACTTGGGCAGCTAGAATGTCCAATTTGTTTATAACTTTGCTTGAAAAGCCAAGTTATTCATGAATGGAAGATGACAGTCCCTGTTTGCCGCCACGGGGTGAATGTGGAACAATCTCGTTATAGATTCAGCCTTTATAAGGTGATCACGTGATAGATGGCGACGGATTTCGTCCCAATGTCGGCATCGTGATCTGTAACCGTGACGGACAAGTATTGTGGGCTAAGCGCTATGGGCAGCACTCCTGGCAGTTTCCGCAGGGGGGGGTTGATGATGGTGAATCGCCGGAACAGGCCATGTATCGTGAGCTGTATGAGGAGATAGGCCTCAAGCCGGACGATGTGACCATCTTGGCGACCAGTCGCAACTGGTTGAAATATCGCTTACCCAAACGGCTCGTTCGCTGGGACAGTTCACCGGTCTGTATTGGCCAGAAGCAGAAGTGGTTTTTGTTGCAGCTCGATCCCGGTAAAGAGTCCAGGATCCAGTTTGGCTGCCATGGTCACCCGGAATTTGATGATTGGCGTTGGGTCAGCTTCTGGTACCCGGTGCGTCAGGTCGTCTCCTTCAAGCGGGAGGTTTACCGCCGGGTGATGAAGGAGTTTGCCCCGCTGGCCATGCCAGTGCCCGTGGTGCAGGCTAATCGAAAGGATGGGCGGCGCAACCGCTCGCGCTAAGGAGCACAACTAGTTGCTGACGGAACTCAGACGCATCGTGGAAAGCATGGCCGAGGCCAACACCCTCGAACAGGCCCTGCATGCATTGGTGAGCCAGACCCGGCTCGCCATGACGGTGGACTGTTGCTCTGTCTATGTCGCCGAGCCAGAGATGCGCCGCTACCGGCTGGCGGCCACCGATGGCCTGGCCGAGTCGGCCGTGGGCAAGGCGACCCTGCCCTTCGAACAGGGCATCGTCGGTCTGGTGGGTCAGCGTGAAGAGCTGATCAACCTGGCCGATGCCCCGGCCCACCCCAGTTTCAAGTTCCTGCCCGACGTGGCCGAGGAGGCGTTTCGCTCCTTCCTCGGTGCCCCCATCATGCATCAGCGCCAGGTGGTGGGCATTCTGGTGGTGCAGCAGAAAGAGAGTCGGTTGTTCGATGAAGGGGAAGAGTCCTTCATGGTCACCCTGGCGGCCCAGCTGGCGGCTCGCATCGCCCAGGCCCAGGCCAAGGGGTGGTTGCAGAAGACCGACTGGAGCAAGCCCCTGCGCGGCATCGCCGGGGCCAGCGGCATCGCCATCGCCAAGGCCTGGGTGTGGCGCCCGCGCAAGGCGCTCAACACCATCACGCCGCGCAAGGACGAGGACCACGGCAAGCAGCTGGCCCGCCTCGAGCTGGCGGTGGAGGAGGTGCGCCACGATCTGGAGAGCCTAGCGCTGCGCTTTCGCGAGAGTTACAGCCAGGACTCGGTCGCGATCTTCGACATCTATCTGCACCTGCTGGACGACCCTGGCTACATCAAGCCGATCCGCAACAAGGTCAGCAAGGAGCACTGGACCGCGATCTCCGCGGTCAAGCTCATCAGCGATCGCCTGATCGAACAGTTCAAGGGGATGAAGGATCCCTACCTGAGAGAGCGCTCCACCGATGTGAAGGACATCGCCCAGAGGCTCATCAGCCGTCTGGTGCAGGACGAGCCCGAGCAGCTCACCATAGGAGAGTCCGTGGTACTGGTGGCCGACGAGGTGACCGCCACCATACTCGCCGAGATCCCGCGGGAATTCCTGAGCGGCGTGGTGTCGCTCAAGGGGGGGACCAACTCCCACGCCGCCATCCTGGCCCGTGCCATGGGGGTGGCTGCCATCATGGGGGTGGATCTGCCCCTCGGCGACATCGGCGGGCGCACCCTGGTCATCGATGGCTACAGCGGCGATCTCTTCATCGAACCCAACCAGGTGATCCTGACCGAGTACCGGCAACTGCTGAGCGAGGAGCGGGCGCTGGATACCCTGGTGCGCAGCGTCGACAACCAGCCCTCCGAGACCGCCGACGGCACGCCTGTCTCCCTGCTGCTCAATGCCGGCCTCAGCGCCGATACCGAGATCTCCCTCAACCATCTGGCGGACGGCGTCGGACTCTATCGCACCGAGATCCCCTTCATGCTGCAGGACAGCTTCCCCTCGGAGTGGGAGCAGACGGCGCGCTATCGCGGGATCTTGGAGACCTACCGGGACAGACCGGTCTGCATGCGCACCCTGGACGTGGGAGGGGACAAGCAGCTGCCCTACTTCCCCATCGTGGAGGAAAATCCCTTCCTTGGCTGGCGGGGGATCCGGCTCACTCTGGATCACCCCGAGCTCTTCCTGGTTCAGCTCAAGGCCATGCTGCGGGCCAGCGAAGGGCTGGACAATCTGGCCATCATGCTGCCGATGATCAGTAGCGTCAGTGAGATCAAGGCCTCCCGCCGGTTGCTGGATCAGGCCTGGCGCGAGGTGTCGGAGGAGGCGGCGAGCCGCGATGCGGTGATCCGCTACCCCAGCCTCGGGGTGATGATTGAAGTCCCCTCCGCCCTCTATATCCTGCCTGAGATGGCACCCCTCATCGACTTCTGGTCGGTGGGCAGCAACGACCTGACCCAGTATCTGCTGGCTGTGGACCGTAACAACGCCCGGGTCGCCAGCATCTACGACGCCTTCCACCCCGCAGTGATCCGCGCTCTGCAGCTGCTGGTCGATGCCTCTCAGCGCTACCACAAGCCGGTCTCGGTCTGTGGCGAGCTGGCCGGCGATCCGGTCGGCGTGCTGCTGCTGCTGGCCATGGGCTATCGCCGCTTCAGCATGAATACCCACAATATTTCGCGCATCAAGTACGTGCTGCGTCAATCCGACCTCGGGGAGCTGAAGACGCTGCTGGCCGATGGCCTCAAGCACGACAATCCCCACGTGCTGCGCGGCCTGTTTGCCCGCTACCTGGAAGAACACGGGCTGGGCGGCTTGCTGCGGGCGGGCCACAAGGTCAGGCTGCCAGATTGATATTCAGTCTTGTTCCTGCTGGCGAATGATCGGAGAATGCGGCTTTTCCTATGACTGGGGCCGCTTATGCAGCACGACGGATATTGGATTTTCTCGCAGATTGATCCCGTAGCATTCAGTTTGGGACCACTATCGGTTCGCTGGTATGGTCTCATGTACCTGTTCGGCTTCGCCTTCGCCATGTGGCTGGCGGGCCGTCGCGCCGATGCGCCGAACAGCGGCTGGACCCGCAACGAGGTCTCCGACCTGCTGTTCTACGGCTTCCTCGGGGTCATTCTCGGTGGCCGCATCGGCTACGTGCTGTTCTACAACTTCGATCTCTTCCTCGCCGACCCGACCTACCTGTTCAAGATCTGGACCGGGGGCATGTCGTTCCACGGTGGTCTCATCGGGGTCATCACCGCCATGATCTGGTTTGCCCACAAGACCCAGCGCCACTTCTTCACCGTGGCCGACTTCGTGGCGCCGCTCATCCCCTTTGGCCTCGGCGTCGGTCGCATCGGCAACTTCATGAATGGCGAGCTGTGGGGGCGGGTCACCGATGTGCCCTGGGCCATCATCTTCCCGGAGGCGGGCCCCGAGCCGCGCCATCCGTCCCAGCTCTACCAGTTCGCCTTGGAAGGGGTGGTGCTCTTCATCATCCTGAACCTGTTCTGGCGCAAGCATCCACCCCGCGGCGCCATCTCAGGCCTGTTCCTGCTGTTCTACGGCCTGTTCCGCTTCCTGGTGGAGTTCGTCCGTCAGCCGGACAGCCAGTTGGGCCTCTACTTCAACGAAATCAGCATGGGCCAGATCCTCTCCACCCCGATGATAGTGGCGGGTGCGCTCATGGTCTGGGCCGCCTATAAACAGCCCCGTCTGTTCGGCAATGCGCCCAAGGAGGCCAAGTAATGCGTGCCTATCTCGATCTGATGCAGAAAATTCTGGACGAAGGGGCAGTCAAATCCGATCGCACCGGTACCGGTACCCTCTCCCTGTTCGGCCATCAGATGCGCTTCAATCTGGCGGAAGGATTCCCGCTGGTGACCACCAAGAAGTGTCACCTGCGCTCCATCATTCACGAGCTGCTCTGGTTCCTGAACGGTGACACCAATATCGCCTATCTGAAAGAGAACGGCGTCAGCATCTGGGACGAGTGGGCTGACGAGCACGGTGATCTGGGGCCCGTCTACGGTGCCCAGTGGCGTTCTTGGCCGACCGCGGACGGTGGCGTGGTGGATCAGATCCAGAAGGCGGTGGACGACATCAGGCAAAACCCGGATTCTCGCCGCATCATCGTCTCCGCTTGGAACGTGGGCGAGCTGGACAAGATGGCGCTCGCTCCCTGCCACGCCTTTTTCCAGTTCTATGTGGCGGACGGCAAGCTCTCCTGCCAGCTCTACCAGCGCAGTTGCGATGTCTTCCTCGGCCTGCCGTTCAACATCGCGAGCTACGCTCTGCTGACCCACATGATGGCCCAGCAGTGTGACCTCGAGGTGGGGGACTTCGTCTGGACCGGAGGCGACGTGCATCTCTATGCCAACCACATGGAGCAGACGGCGCTGCAGCTCAGCCGTGAGCCGCGGCCCTTGCCGCAGCTGGTGATCAAGCGCAAGCCGGACTCCATCTTCGACTACAGGTTCGAGGACTTCGAGATCCAGGGCTATGATCCCCATCCCGGCATCAAGGCCCCCGTCGCTATCTGAGGGGCCCCTTGCCCCCGGAGACGGACAGTGAAGACGGTTTGACACTCCTGTTCCATTGGCGCCTGCGGGCGCCTTTTTCATGCCTCATGTGAATTATTATGCAGTTTTTGGCGTAAGGAACTGGGGGAAGGGGAGGGGAAGATGGTGCTTATAGCAGACACAATTCATTTTGCCTTCGGTTTTCTCGTTGTTACTGGCTGTTAGAAACGATTTTTCATTGAACTACTCGACCCCTAGACTGAAAAGATGCAATTTTACGGGTAGTTAGACATGAGCGATGTATTCAAGCGTTTTCTCAAACTGGAGTCCGCTTCCGGAATAATTCTGATCCTGGCCGCCTTGTTGGCCATGGGCCTGGCGAACTCGGCCCTGGCGCAGCACTATCAGAGCTTCCTCAATACCGAGGTGCAGGTTCGTATCGCGGCTCTCGACATCAACAAGCCGCTGCTGCTCTGGATCAACGACGGCTTCATGGCGATCTTCTTCCTGCTGGTCGGCCTCGAAGTGAAGCGCGAGATGCTGGAGGGGGCGCTCTCCTCCCGGGTGCAGGCCACCTTCCCGGCCATTGCCGCCGTGGGCGGCATGCTGGCCCCCGCGATCATCTACAGCCTCTTCAACTACGGGGACGAGGCCACCCGGGCTGGCTGGGCCATCCCGGCCGCGACCGACATCGCCTTCGCCCTCGGGGTGATGGCATTGCTGGGCAAGCGGGTACCGACCAGCCTCAAGGTCTTCCTGCTGGCCTTGGCCATCATGGATGACCTGGGGGTCATCATCATCATCGCCTTGTTCTATACCCAGCAGTTGTCGCTGACCGCGCTGGCGATAGGTGTGGTGGCCACCTTGACCCTGCTCTGGATGAACCGCCGTGGTGAGGACAGAATTGGCCTCTACATGCTGGTGGGGCTGGTGCTCTGGGTCGCGGTGCTCAAGTCCGGCGTCCACGCGACGCTGGCCGGTGTGGTGGTGGGCTTTATGATCCCGCTGAACGGCAAGCGCTATGCGTCACCGCTCAAGCATCTGGAGCATGTGCTGCACCCCTGGAGCGCCTTCCTGATCCTGCCGCTGTTCGCCTTCGCGAATGCGGGGGTCTCTCTGGAGGGGATCTATCTCTCGGCCCTGCTCAACCCGCTTCCCATGGGCATCATACTGGGCCTCTTCGTCGGCAAGCCGCTCGGGATCTTCACCATCAGCTGGCTGGCGGTGAAAACCGGTGTCGCCCAGCTGCCGCAAGGAGTGAACTTCAGACAAATCTTTGCCGTCAGCATCCTGTGTGGCATCGGCTTCACCATGTCGATGTTCATCGCGTCGCTGGCGTTCGAGCATGGCGGACTGGACTACGGCAGCTACTCGCGCCTCGGGATCCTGGCGGGGTCCACCCTGGCGGCCGTGACCGGTTATATCGCCCTGCGGATGGCGCTGCCCAATCGGGAGGCGAATCAAAGCACGGAGGGGTTATGAAACGACTCGGATGGTTAGTCATGCTGGCGAGTCCTGTGGTCTGGGGGAACGGCCTGGCCGATTGCCAGCAGGATGCGGCCTCGGCCGGTTGTTCGGCCTATCTCAACGGGGTGGTCGACAGCGCCCTGATGCTGGGGGACAAGCAGGCCAAGGCCCGGTTTGGCGAGACCTTCGCCGAGCGGGCCCTGAGCAGCCGGGCCGGCGAGCGGGTCAAGCAGTCCAACAAGCGCTACTGCTCCGAGCGGATGCCGGATCCCGTTCGTCTCAAGGCCCATTTGCAGGCGCAGTTCGACGCGAACAAGGTTGACTCGATCAGCGACATGTATGACATTCTGGCGGTTGAACTCAGCTGCTACCGGAGCCCGCCTGGCGCGGGAACCCCATCGGATGTCACACCTTAATTACAATCACCTCTACTATTTTTGGATGACGCAGAAGAAGGGCTCCGTCACGCAGGCGGCGGAAGCCCTCTTCCTGACACCCCAGACCGTCACCGGCCAGATAAAGCTGCTCGAGCAGCGCCTCGGCGGCAAGTTGTTGATCAGAAAAGGGAGATCTCTCGAAGCCACCGAGCTTGGCCAGCTGGTGTTCCGCTATGCCGACAAGATGTTCAGCCTCTCCTACGAGATGCTGGATATCGTCAACTACCGCAAGGAGAGCCAGGTCCTGTTCGACGTCGGCATCGCCGATGCGCTCTCCAAGCGCCTCGCCAGCCGGGTGCTGCTCTCCGTCATCCCGAACGACGGCTCCATCCACCTACGCTGCTTCGAGTCGACCCACGAGCTGTTGCTGGAGCAGTTGAGTGAGCACAAGCTCGACATGATCCTCTCCGACTGCCCGGTGGACTCCAGCCAGCATGCCGGGCTGCTCTCCAAGCGGCTCGGAGGCTGTGGCGTCAGCTTCTTCTGCAAGGCGCCGCTGCCCGAAAAGCCTTTTCCCGCCTGTCTGGAGGAGCGCAAGCTGCTCATTCCCGGTCGCCGTACCGCCATGGGTCGCCAGTTGACCCAATGGTTCGAGCAACAGGGCATCTCTCCCAGCATCCTGGGGGAGTTCGATGATGCGGCCCTGATGAAGGCGTTCGGCTTCTTCAATCAGGGCATCTTCATGGCACCGACCATCTACCGGGAGGAGATCCTGGAGGGGGAGGAGGTGATGCTGCTGGGAGAGACCCAGGATCTGATGGAGGAGTACTACGTCATCTTCGCCGAACGGATGATCCAGCATCCTGCGGTGAAACGGGTGTGCGAGAGCGACTTCTCCTTCCTCTTTGCCGGGCAGGAGGATTTCACCGCCATTCAACCAGCGAGCCTGTCTTTTTAAATCGTCGAGGTCGGGGTTATGATGGCTGTCTTGCAGGAGAGGGGATGAGATGCAGTTGGAAGAGATGGAGGCGAATGCCGGGCGTGCCGTCACCCTGCTCAAGGCGCTGGCCAACGAGCGGCGACTGTTCATTCTGTGTCAGTTGCTGGAGCGGGAGTTGTCGGTGGGGGAACTCAATGAGCGGCTGGGGCTGAGTCAGTCGGCCCTGTCACAACATCTGGCCGTGTTGAGGCGCGATGAGCTGGTGGCGACGAGAAAGGAGGCCCAGACGGTCTACTATTCTCTGCGCAGCCTTGAGGTACGCGAGATGATCGGATTGTTGCACAGGCTGTATTGCAGCGAACCCAAATAAAAAACCGGCACTAAGGCCGGTTTTTTCAGCTTTCATCAGCGGATGCTGATTAAGCCATGGCTTTGATCTGAGCAGACAGGCGGCTCTTGTGACGAGCAGCTTTGTTCTTGTGGATCAGGCCTTTGGTCGCCATACGATCCATGATCGGCTGAGCAACAGCGAAAGCGGCAGTGGCAGCAGCCTTGTCGCCAGAGGCGATGGCAGCGATCACTTTCTTCAGGTAGGTACGGGTCATGGAACGACGGCTGGCGTTGTGCTGACGACGTTTCTCTGACTGAAGAGCACGCTTCTTAGCAGATTTGATGTTAGCCAAGGTAAAACTCCTAAAACTGTCTTAGCGAGTGTATTGAAAAGGCCCGGAAATATGCCTTCCCAACCACATATTGTCAAATGATTTGTGCAAATAAACACCGCCCCCCGGTGGTGTGTCAGATGGGAGACGGTTAAACTGTCGGCCGATTCTAACAGCATTCTTTTCTTTCCGACAGTTCCAGAGGCCTCGTCTTGAGTAAGAAATTGATCAAATCCGGCATGATAGTGTCCGGAATGACGCTGGCATCCCGTGTGATGGGCTTGGTGCGCGATGTGGTCATCGCGAATCTGCTCGGTGCCGGGGTGGCCGCAGACGTCTTCTTCTTCGCCAATCGCATTCCCAACTTCTTGCGCCGCCTGTTTGCCGAAGGGGCGTTCAACCAGGCCTTCGTCCCCGTGATGACGGAGTACAAGAAAAACGGTGACGAGCAGGCGCTGCGCGATCTGCTGGCCGCGGTGGCAGGTACCCTCGGCGGTATCGTCACCGTAGTGACCCTGCTCGGGGTGCTGGGTTCAGGCGTCCTGACGGCCCTGTTCGGCTGGGGCTGGTTCTGGGACTGGCTGCACGGTGGCCCGGCGGCGGAGAAGTTCGAGCTGGCCAGCCTGATGCTCAAGATCACCTTCCCCTATCTCTGGTTCATCACCTTTACCGCCATGGCGGGAGCCATCCTCAATACCTTCGGGCGCTTCGCGGTTTCGTCGTTCACGCCGGTGTTTCTCAACGTCACCATGATAGGGGCGGCATGGTGGATAGCGCCATTGCTGGATCGCCCCGAGATCTCGCTGGCCATCGGTGTCTTCCTCGGCGGTCTGGTACAGTTCCTGTTCCAGTACCCCTTCCTGCGCCAGCTCAACATGCTGGTCTGGCCCAAGTGGGGTTGGCACCATCCCGGGGTGGTGAAGATCCGCACCCTGATGATCCCCGCCCTGTTCGGTGTCTCGGTCAGCCAGATCAACCTGTTGATCAACACCATGCTGGCCTCCTTCCTGGCCACAGGTGCCATCAGCTACCTCTATTACTCGGACAGGCTGCTGGAGTTTCCCCTCGGCCTCTTTGCCGTGGCCATCAGCACGGTGATCCTGCCAGCCCTGGCCCGCAAGCATGTGGACGCGGATCCGGCGGATTTCTCCCGCACCATGGACTGGGGGGTGCGCATGGTGATGCTGCTGGGCCTGCCCGCCATGGTGGGAATCGCCGTGCTGCGCGAGCCCATACTGCGAGTGCTCTTCATGCGCGGCGAGTTCGGCCTGCACGAGGTGAGCATGTCGAGCGCCAGCTTGCTGGCGTCCACCACAGGCCTGCTCTCCCTGATGCTGATCAAGGTGCTGGCACCGGGCTACTACGCCCGTCAGGACACCAAGACCCCGGTGCGCATCGGCATCATGGCCATGGTGGCCAACATGGTGTGCAACCTCCTCTTCATCTATCCCCTGGGCTACGTGGGGTTGGCGCTGGCGACCGCCTGCTCCGGCACCCTGAACGCGGCCCTGCTGTTCAAGGGGCTCTATCAGCAGAACGTCTACCGCCCCTCCCGCAACACCGGGGTGTTCTGCCTCAAGCTCTTGGCGGCAACGGTATTGATGGGGGGGCTTCTGGCCTATCTGTCACCGGATCTCCCCCAGTGGGGCGCCTGGAGCATGGGCAAGGCCAGCCTGGAGCTGACCCTGCTGCTCTGCCTTGGCGGGGCGCTGTACGGGATAGTCCTGCTGGCGCTGGGCATCCGGCCAAGACACCTGAAATCAGATCGCCAATAGGGAGCAACCCCGTCTCCATGGCGTCGGACACGGCATCGGATAGCTGAAATCGGGTCAACGGCAGGGCTGACCCTGATTGCTGCCTGATATATAATCCGCCGATTTCCATGGCAGCAACGCACAAGGCACTGATGGAGCTCATTCGCGGCATTCACAATATCAAGCCCCGTCACCGGGGCTGTGTATTGACCATAGGCAACTTCGATGGGGTTCATCAGGGACACCATGCGGTGTTGGCCCGTTTGCAGGAGAAGGCCGCGCAGCTCGGCCTGCCGGCCTGCGTCATGCTGTTCGAGCCCCAGCCGCTGGAGTTGTTTGCCGGTGCCGCCGCGCCCGCCCGCCTCAGCCGTTGGCGGGAGAAGTACGAAGCGCTCAAGGCCATGCGGATCGACCGCATGCTCTGCGTGCGCTTCACCCACCGTTTCGCCGAGCAGGCGGCCAGCACCTTCATCGAGCAGCTGCTGGTGGAGAAGCTCGGGGTGCATTACTTGGTGGTGGGCGACGATTTTCGCTTCGGTAAGGGGCGGGAAGGGGACTTCCATCTGCTGGAAGAGGCGGGGCGACGCTTCGGGTTCGAGGTGATCAGCACCCAGAGCTTCCAGCTTTCCCGTCAGCGGGTCAGCAGCACCCTGGTGCGCGAGGCCCTCAGGGCCGGGCGCATGGCGGAGGTGGAGCTGATGCTCGGTCGCCCCTATGCCATCAGCGGTCGGGTGGCCCACGGCGACAAGCTGGGGCGCACTATAGGTTTTCCCACCGCCAATCTGGCCCTCAAACGCCAGGTTGTCCCGGTCGGTGGCGTGTTTGCGGTGGAAGTGATATGTTCCGGCAAGACCTTCCCCGGTGTCGCCAATGTGGGTGTACGGCCGACCTTGAGCGGTACACAAGCCAGATTGGAAGTACATCTATTTGATTTTTCTGGTGATCTATATGGTCAGCAGGTCAAGGTGCTGCTTCGCCACAAGCTGCGCGAAGAGCAGAAGTTTGACTCTTTCTCCGCCTTGAAAGAGCAGATCGAACGAGATGCCCTGGCGGCCCGAGCCTGGTTCGGGCTGCCACAATTTCATTTACCCAGCACTCTTTTAGAAAAGAAGGGAACCCAGGACTGATGAGCGACTATAAACACACCCTGAATCTGCCGGAAACAGAGTTTCCGATGCGTGGCGATCTGGCCAAGCGCGAACCCAACATGCTGAAACGTTGGTACGATCAGGATCTTTACGGCGCCATTCGCCGCGCCAAAGCGGGCAAGCCTTCTTTCATTCTGCACGATGGCCCCCCCTATGCGAACGGCAGTATTCACATCGGTCACTCGGTCAACAAGATCCTCAAAGACATCATCATCAAGTCCAAGGGCCTCTCCGGCTTCGATTCCCCCTATGTGCCGGGCTGGGATTGCCACGGTCTGCCCATCGAGCTGAAAGTGGAAGGCATGGTCGGCAAGCCGGGGGAGAAGGTTTCCGCCGCCGAGTTCCGCGCCGAGTGCCGCAAATACGCCAAGACCCAGATCGAAGCGCAGAAGACCGACTTCATCCGTCTGGGCGTGCTGGGTGACTGGGAACATCCCTACCTGACCATGGATTTCGGCACTGAAGCCAACATCATCCGCTCCATGGCGAAGATCGTGGCCAACGGCCACCTGCACAAGGGCTCCAAGCCGGTGCACTGGTGTACCGACTGCGGCTCCGCGCTGGCTGAGGCCGAAGTGGAGTACTACGACAAGAACTCCCCCTCCATCGACGTGCGCTTCAAGGCCGTCGACGAGGCTGCCGTCGCCGCCAAGTTTGACTGCGCCGAAGGCCACACCGGCAAGGGCGTGATCTCTGCCGTGATCTGGACCACCACCCCCTGGACCCTGCCGGCCAACCGCGCCATCGCCATGCACGCCGATCTGGACTACGCCCTGGTGCAGGTGGAGGGCGAGCATCCCGAGCGCCTGATCCTGGCCGCCGAGCTGGTCAAGGACGTGATGGACAGGGCCGGCATCGAGAAGTTCCACAACCTGGGCTACGCCAAGGGCGCGGCGCTCGAACTGCTGCGCTTCAACCACCCCTTCTACCACTTCGATGTGCCCGTGGTGCTGGGTGACCACGTCACCCTGGACGCAGGTACCGGCGCGGTGCACACCGCCCCTGGCCACGGTCAGGAAGACTTCGTGGTCGGTCAGAAGTACGGCCTGGAAGTGGCCAACCCGGTTGGCAGCAACGGCGTCTATCTGCCGGATACCGAGCTGTTTGCCGGCCAGCACGTGTTTAAGGCCAACGCCTCCGTGGTCGAGGTGCTGACCGAGCGCGGCGCCTTGCTTCACCACAAGGTGTTCAACCATTCCTACCCGCACTGCTGGCGCCACAAGACCCCGATCATCTTCCGTGCCACCCCGCAGTGGTTCATCAGCATGGAGCAGAAGGGTCTGCGCAAGCGTGCCCTCGAAGAGATCGAGCGCATCGAGAAAGAGGGCATTGCCCAGCACGGCCAGAGCGGCTGGGTGCCGGCCTGGGGCAAGAACCGCATTCAGGCCATGGTCGAGAACCGTCCCGACTGGTGCATCTCCCGTCAGCGTACCTGGGGCGTGCCCATCTCCCTGTTCGTTCACAAGGATACCCAGGAGCTGCACCCGGATTCCGTCCGCCTGATGGAAGAGGTGGCCAAGCGGGTCGAGCAGTCCGGCATCCAGGCCTGGTGGGATCTGGACAAGGCCGAACTGCTGGGAGCCGACGCCGACAACTACGAGAAGGTGCCCGACACCCTGGACGTCTGGTTCGACTCCGGCTCCACCCATGCCTCCGTGGTCGATGCCCGTCCCGAATTCAACGGCAAGCCAGCCGACATGTATCTGGAAGGTTCCGACCAGCACCGTGGCTGGTTCATGTCGTCGCTCATGATCGGCGTGGCCATGAAAGACAAGGCCCCCTACAACCAGGTGCTGACTCACGGTTTCACCGTGGATGGCCAGGGTCGCAAGATGTCCAAGTCCATCGGCAACGTGGTCAGCCCGCAGGACGTGATGAACAAGCTGGGTGCCGACATCCTGCGTCTGTGGGTCGCCAGCACCGACTACACCGGCGAGATGACCGTCTCCGACGAGATCCTCAAGCGCTCGGCCGACGCCTATCGTCGCATCCGCAACACCGCCCGCTTCCTGCTGGCCAACCTGAACGGCTTCAATCCGGCGACCGACATGGTGGCGCCTGCCGACATGGTGGTGGTGGATCGCTGGGCCGTGGGCCGTGCCAAGGCGGTACAGGCCGAGATCGTGACTGCGTTCGACGAGTACAACTTCCACGGCGTGACCCAGAAGCTGATGCAGTTCTGCTCCATCGAGATGGGTTCCTTCTATCTGGACGTCATCAAGGACCGTCAGTACACCGCCAAGGCTGACAGCCTGGCCCGTCGCTCCTGCCAGACCGCCCTCTATCATATCGCCGAGGCCATGGTGCGCTGGATGGCGCCCATCATGAGCTTCACCGCCGACGAGATCTGGGCTCTGCTGCCAGGTGAGCGTGGCGAATTCGTCTTCACCGAGGAGTGGTACGACGGCCTGTTCGGGCTGGAAGCGGGCGAAGTGCTGAACGACGAGTTCTGGGCCGAGATCCTCGCCGTGCGCGGTGAAGTGAACAAGGCGCTGGAAGTGGCTCGTGGGGAGAAGCGCATCGGTGGCTCCCTGCAGGCCGAGCTGACCCTGTTCGCCAAGCCGGAACTGGCTGCCCGCCTGAACGCCCTGGCCGATGAGCTGCGCTTCGTGCTGCTCACCTCCAAGGCCAGGGTGGTCAGCGCCGATGCCGCCCCGGCAGAGGCCGTGGCGACCGAGCGCGACGACCTGTGGCTGAGTGTTGCCCAGTCAGCCGCCGCCAAGTGCGACCGCTGCTGGCACCATGTGGAAGACGTGGGTACCATCGCGGGTCACGAAGAGATCTGTGGCCGCTGTGTCACCAACGTCGAGGGTGACGGCGAAACGCGTCAATTTGCCTGATGAACATGACTCAGAACGAGATGAACAACAAAACCGGCCTGCGTTGGCTGTGGCTGGCGGTGCTGGCCTTCGTACTGGACCAGGCGAGCAAGCTCGCCGTGGTCAAGCTGCTGCCGTTTGGCTATCCGGGGGTGGAGATCACCCCCTTCTTCAACCTGGTCCACGTCTACAACAAGGGGGCGGCCTTCAGCTTCCTGGCCGATCAGGGCGGCTGGCAGCGCTGGTTCTTCGCCCTGCTGGCGTTTGCCATCTGCGGCCTGCTGATCCACTGGTTGCGCAAGCAGTCGGTGACCCAGCGCTGGAGCGGTATCGCCTACAGCCTGATCATCGGCGGGGCGCTCGGCAACGTGTTTGACCGGCTGGTGCTGGGCCATGTGGTCGACTTCCTCGACTTCTACTGGCAGCGTGCCCACTGGCCGGCGTTCAACCTGGCGGACAGCTTCATCTTCATCGGTGCCGCCATGATCGTGCTGGATGGCTTCCGTGGCGAGAAAAAACAGGACGCGACCTCATGAGCCAGTCGATTGCTGCGGACAGCAGCGTGCTGTTCCATTTCTCTATCAAACTGGAAGACGGCTCGGTGGCCGACAGCACGGCGCTGCACGGCAAGCCGGCCCGTCTGCGGATGGGAGACGGCAGTCTGACGCCGAGCTTCGAGCAATGCCTGCTGGGGCTGCGCGCAGGGGAGAGCAAGAGCTTCACCCTGGTGCCGGAAGAGGCCTTCGGCCTCTCCAACCCCGATAACATCTACCATCTCGACCGCGCCAAGTTCGGTGCAGATGTAGAGCCCAAGGTAGGTACCATCATACTGTTCGACCAGCCCAACGGCAGCGAGCTGCCCGGGATCATCCGGGCGGTGGAAGGGATGTCGGTCACGGTCGATTTCAACCACCCCCTGGCCGGTCACACCGTCACCTTCGAGGTGGAGATCCTGGGGGTTGATGACGAGGAGAAGGTTCACTGATGGATATTCTGCTGGCTAACCCCCGTGGCTTCTGCGCCGGTGTCGACCGGGCCATCAGCATCGTCGAGAGCGCGCTGGAGAAGTTCGGTGCCCCCATCTATGTCCGCCACGAGGTGGTGCACAACCGCTACGTGGTGAACAAGCTGAAGGAGGCGGGCGCTGTCTTCGTCGAGGAGCTGGACGAGGTGCCGGACGACAGCATCGTCATCTTCTCCGCCCACGGCGTGGCCAAGACGGTGCGCGAGATGGCCAAGTCCCGCGCCCTCAAGGTGTTCGATGCGACCTGTCCGCTGGTGACCAAGGTGCACATGGAGGTCCATCGCGCCAGTCGCAAGGGCTCCGAGGCCGTGCTCATCGGGCATGCCGGCCACCCCGAGGTGATCGGCACCATGGGCCAGTACGAAAATCCCGAGGGGGGCATGTATCTGGTGGAGACGCCGGAGGATGTGGCGAAACTCCGGGTGAAGAATCCGGACGATCTCTGCTTCGTCACCCAGACCACCCTCAGCGTGGATGAGACTTCTGACGTCATCGATGCGCTGCGCCAGCACTTCCCGAAGATCCAGGGGCCGCGCAAGGACGACATCTGCTACGCCACCCAGAACCGTCAGGACGCGGTGCGGGAGATGGCCGGGCTGGTGGATGCCATGCTGGTGGTGGGGTCGCGCAACTCCTCCAACTCCAATCGCCTGCGGGAGCTGGCCGAGAAGGTGGGGGCTCGTGCCTACCTCATCGATGATGCCTCCATGATTGAGACACAGTGGCTGGACGGTGTGGAACGTATCGGGGTGACGGCAGGGGCTTCTGCACCCGATGTGCTGGTACAGAACGTCATCGGTCGCCTGCGCGAGCTGGGTGGCAAGATAGTGACCGAACATCCGGGTCGCGAGGAAAACGTGGTGTTTGAGGTCCCCCCCGAACTTCGTATCCTCTAATGGAAATGCCGGCCCAGCGCCGGCATTTTTGTAGGCAGAGCGAGCAACTCCAGCATCGAGGCTAAAGGCTCTTCCGGGGAAGGGCCATGATTGACACAGGCTTCACTTTCTTCTTATTTCTGTGTTTTGCCTATCCATGACCTAAGCATGAGAGGTATTCCTCTCAGGTATCTTCAACTGGGTGCTGATGGTTATGAAGGCTCACTTCCAGCAGTCGGCAGGCTCCTTCACATCGGCCTTGGTGATGGTGAGCAGGGTACAACCGGTATCATTGCTCTGAGCTCCGCTGGCCTGAGCTTGCAGCTTGTAGGTGGCGGCACTGGTCGAGGCTGCAACCACGGAAAAACTGTAATAGTTGCTGCTGGGGTTGCCAAGATCCGCTAGGTTCGTGCTGTAAGCGCTGCTGGTGATTCGATACTCCTCCTGTTTGAGTTGCATGGTCATCAGAGTCTTGAATGCATCGGCGCGTCGGGAGTGTAACAATCCATTCTGGAAAGAGGGATAGGCGATGGCGGCAATGATGGCCACGATGGCGACCACGACCATCAGTTCAATCAGCGTAATTCCTCTTGCGAAGCGTATTGGCATCGGCATGGTTCCATAAGTGAGTTGAGACTATCATAGGATAGTACTCGCCAGCCCAAGAACGGGCTATAGACAGGAGTCTGGGCAAACATGGAAATGCGGATCAGGCCGGTGTCCGGCTTTACCCTGATAGAGCTGATACTCGCCTTGGCACTGGTGGCGATCCTGGTTGCCGTCGCTCTCCCCAGTTATCAGTCATTACGACAGGAGCAGATGGTCAGAGCTGCGACACAGGCCATCTATACCGATGTCATGCTGCTCAAGTCCGAGGCGGTCAAGCGCGGTGTGCCGTTGACGCTCAAACTCTTCAATGTCGGTCAATCAAACTGGTGCTATCGCATTGCGATTGATGGGACATGCAATAGCTGTGCAGATCAATGTTCTAGTATTGAAGGGAGAAAAGGAGTCAATGCAGACGAATTTGGAAGCGTGATTCTGGACTCCAACTTTACCAAGTCGGGTACGGCTATCGCGCTCGAGTTCAATAACCGTCGCGGAGACTTTCGAAGTCTTTATGGTGGTGTCAGTAATGGTTCCATTTGCCTGAAGATTGGAGAACATGAATACGCGTTGATTGTCTCCAAGATTGGGCGTGTCCGGAGTGATGTTGTGACAGGAACATCGCCATGCGCTTAAGCAAATCTAAGGGCTTTAATTTGGTTGAGCTGATGGTTGCTATGGTGGCGGGCTTGCTGCTGGTTGCGGCTGCTTCGGCGCTCTTTGCTAGCATACTCAAGGCCAACAAGACGGCCATGCAGGTCAGTCGTCTCAATCAGGAACTTCAGTCGATTACGGACATGATGGCTCGTGATATTCAGCGTGCGGGCTATGACGGCAGTGCAGCTGCACATACGTTGGTTTCTGGTGCGACCTCCCCATTCTATTTTGATCCGGCCACAGATCTGGTGAGCGGCTGCATCAAGGTGAAATACGACGACAACGCGGATGGTGTGTTGGACAACACCTCTGCGGCCGGTGAGACACGGTTTTATAACTACAGCAGTGCCGATAAGGCGGTGAGGCTGGGGCAAGGTAGCACAGCTAATTGTTCGGCAGGTAGCAAGCTCAGTTCAGAAGATACGATAGCGGTCAGTGCGTTGAGCTTTAGCATGATCTCCGGTTCTGTCTCAACGGGGGTCAGAACCATCAGACTTACTATCACGGGCAACGATATTAAATCCCCGGCCCTGGCGCTCACTCTGCAGCGGGATATCAAGCTGCGCAACGACGGGTTTTAATGCCATGAAACGTCACGCCGGTTTCACCACCTTTACGGTTACCCTGCTGCTTATCCTTATCCTTGTTGGAGTTTCCCTGCTGGTGGGGAAATTGATGGTGGCCGATCGCAAGGTTAGCGTCAACGAGGTTCAATATCGGCAAGCCTTGGCGCTGGCTGAGCTGGGCATTACTGATGGTCTGAGTCGGCAGGACGCCGGTATTGCCATCCCCAGCGGCGGTTTGACGGTCAGCTCGGCACAAGGCACTTATCTGCTCACTACGACCAACACAACGCCGATCACGGTCGGCTCACCCCCCAATACTCTTGATGTGACCCCGGTGGAGTTGGTGTCCACCGCCACCTTGCCCAGCAATCTGGGAACAGCCACAGTGCGGGTTCAGGTGGCGGCCTATCATCTGCTTTCCGCAGCCAAAGCTGTACCTCTGATGGTCGCGGGAGGGGCCTCTATTGGGGGAAACTTCACTGTGGTTGCCAATCCAAACGGTGGGGGGCCAGGGGTACCGCTATCGGTCTGGTCTGATCAGGCTGTAGGGGGTAGTGGATCCTGGCAGACGTGTCACCAAGGGGATTTTAGCGGCGGCAGCTGCAGTACTAATCTCAGCGATGATAATGATATCGGGCCGGATATAAAGGCAAGTGATCCCACCTTCCCAGACGATCTGCTCTGGTATCTGTTTGGAGAGCCGGATACAGATGAAGGCTGGGCCAACATGTTCGATAACGGGGCGATTTCTATCCCCAATTGCAGCTCTCTGGGGGCGACATCGACCGGGATATTTATTGTCGATGTCGGCGTCGATTGTGACTTCACCGCGAGTCCGATTGGAAGTGCGGGGGCTCCCGTTGTGCTGATTGTCCGGGATGGTGACCTGACGATGAATGGCGGCTTGGTATTCAACGGCATCATTTTCGCGCATTCGGATGATCCGAGTAATCCTCCGCGGGTGAAAGCAAATGGTACGGCAACGGTGAATGGCTCCCTGATTGCCAATGCCCCTATCGATATCACGAGCGGTACTTTCAATGTCAAATACGATCAATCCGTGCTTGACGGTGTTCAACAGGGCGCCAGTTTTCAGACCACAAAGATGGTGCCCGGTAGTTGGCGGGATTGGTAGGGCGAGGAACGCATATGAAAAAGCAGAAAGGATTCGGTCTGCTGGAGATCCTGATTACCCTGGTGCTGCTCGGGGTGGGGGTGGCAGGGCTGGTCTCGCTGGCGCGTGGCATGTTGAGCACGGCCCGGGAAGGAGGGCGGTACGAGATAGCCATGCGATTGGCCGAGTCCAAGCTCGATGAGTTTCGCAACTTCAACGAAGTACGCACTGCGATCCCGCCACTCACCGCTTATAAGGATATTGCCACCGGTAGCGGCAGCCAGTCACTCTCGAACGACAGTTATGCTGTGAACTGGACGGTCACAAATCAGTATCTGAATGGTGGTGTCTGGTCGGCAACTCCGCCTGCCGCTTATCCTTACGACTACCCCGAGCGTAAGCAGATATTGGTTAGGGTAACTTGGGAGGATAACAGTGGCGATGACCGTTCATTAGAGCTAGTTGGCGCAATTTCCCCTACAGGTTCCTTCACCAGCGAAGAAACCGGAGACGGTCTGGTCAAACCTCGTGAAAGTCCCACGGTTGACTATACGCAGGGAAGCGTGCCGGACGTGGTTTCAGTCGCGCTGGGGAATGGCAGTAATAAAGAGACGAGCAAGCCTTTACCCCATATATCGGGAGGATCCAGTTCCAGCCGAACCATTCAATTTGATACGGCGACTTACCAGACTATAGGAACCGGCAGTCAGCGACAGTCGGTTCAGGATACTGCCACGGTTTATTGCAGCTGCACTTTTTCCGGTGGCACAGGAACGGCTTATTTGCCCACACGTCCCTATTATATCGAGTCCGATGATCTGCAATATTGGAAGTCAGGTATACAGTTGAGCAAGTCTGTCGGGGTGCTGAAAGGCAATGCCAATCAGCAGGAAACACTCTGCTCGACTTGTTGCAATGAACATTATGATGTAAGCGCCCAAGGATTTGCCGGCTATTACGCACCACTGAACACGAGCAGGGGCAGATACCAAGCAAGCGGGAGTAGCCTGGTGGCGGCCAGCACAGGTGATTATCTGGATGCCTGCCGGTTTATCCGTATCGATGGTTTCTACCGCCCCGCACCGGATTGGCGCCTTGCGAGCCTAACCAGTTTCTCCGCCAGCTTTCTGAACGATGCCACCAATCTGGCGAACTATCAGGCTTATGTGGTCTATGTGGTGACAGAGCATGCCAAATGGCAGAAAACGGCTTTCGCTGGGACAACTGACAGCAGTTGGTCTGCCCCCAACTCCTCCCCGGCGATCCAGTCATTCAATAGCTGGCTGGCGGCGAACCGGGCTGGTGACAGTACCACGGCCCTGTCGACTTCGATAGGCTCGAGGCAATTGATCAGCCGTGGCATCTACGTGGATATCATGCCCCCCAGCTATCTAAGCGATGAGGTCTTTAAAGGGGGAGTGAGCGAACCGATTCTGGCCAAAATCCCGTTTCAGGATGTGAACATGACGCTGCTAAGCGAATGGAGCAGCAGCGACACCAACAAGGGTACCGTGACGAGTCAGCCGATAGCCACTATCGTTGACCCGGACAACAACTATTACGGTACCTATAGCCGGGGGGTGCTGACGGCCAAGAGTACGACCTTCTCTGGCACTCCGCCAGCCGATAGCCCAATCACCATCACGGTGAAAAGTTATCAGGGTAATTCGGGGGTTGTGGGGTCACCCGTCCTACCTGAAGATGTCACTGCGGCCATGACATCCACCATGCTGGTCAGTATTCAAGATCAGCCGGTTGCCAGTATTCACGGGATTGTAGAATGTTTGCAGCTGAAGACGACGGGCAACGGTAACGGCTTGAAAAACACCTCAGTCTCTTGCGATGCCACCTCTATTGGCCTGACCGTTGGCGTCAACAATGCCAATGTAACCTGTCAAGTGTTGGACCTGGGCAAACCGGCAAAACCAAACTATTCGTGCAGTGGCGTACCAGGCAGCAGCTTTACGCTGACCCTCTCCAAGAGCGGTTACCAGATCACGCCGGCCTCCCAGACATTTACCCTGCCAGCCAGCGGTACCTCGGTGGGAGGGTGTGTGATGATGGTACAGGAGACGTTGCTGACCGCATCACCTGCACCGACGCCGACGCCGACGACGACGTGCACCACAGTGCCTTAGCCTGATGTGCTGTGATATGGAGGCATGTGTATATCCGTCATCCGTCATAGGTAGCGTGATGGAGTAATAACGGATGCCCTTCTCCCCAAGGCGCTGGCACAGCCAGCGCCTTTTCTTTATCATTCCCCATCATTTTCGAATTCAAGATGCATCGCCATGGCAAAAGCCCTCTCTCTGATGCTTGCCCAGTTGAATCTGACGGTAGGCGCCATCGAAGATAACTGTGACAAGGTGTTGGCGGCCGCCGCCGAGGCTGACCAACAAGGTGCCGACCTGCTGGTCTGCTCCGAGCTGGCCCTGACCGGCTATCCGCCGGAGGATCTGCTGCTGCGCGCCGACCTGATGATCCGGGTAGAGGCGGCCCTGGCCCGCATCGCTGCATGGCAGGGGGCTTGCGCCATCCTGGTGGGCCACCCCTGGCGCGAAGGGGAGGCTCTCTACAATGCCGCCTCTCTCTATGAGCATGGCCAGCTGGTGGAGCGCTACTTCAAACAGGATCTGCCCAACTACGGGGTGTTCGACGAGAAGCGTTATTTCACGGCGGCGAGCGAGACCTGCGTGGTGCCGTTCCGTGGCCATCGACTGGGGCTGCTCATCTGCGAGGACTTGTGGCAACCCGGCCCAGCGCTGGCCGCCAAGGCGGCGGGGGCCGATGTGCTGATCACCATCAACGCCTCTCCCTACGATCAGGAGAAACCCTGGATCCGCCGCGAGCTGATGACCGAGCGCTGCAATCAGACCGGGTTGCCGCTGGTCTACCTCAACCAGGTGTGCGGCCAGGACGAGCTGATTTTCGACGGCTGTTCCAAGGTGTTCAACAGCCGGGGCGAGCTGACCCACAAGCTGGCCCCGTTTGCCGAAGAGATGGCGCTGGTGCGCTTTGCCGATGGTCAGCCGGTGAAGGAGCGTGAGCCGGTCGCGCCGCTCGAGCCGCTGGCCGAAACCTATCAGGCGCTGGTGCTGGCGGTGCGCGACTATGTCACCAAGAACGGTTTCCTGGGGGCTGTGCTGGGGCTCTCCGGCGGCATCGACTCGGCGTTGACCCTGGCCATTGCAGCCGATGCCATCGGGGCGGACAAGGTGCAGGCGGTGATGATGCCGTTCCGCTACACCGCGCAGATGAGCGTGGAAGACGCCAAGGAGCAGGCCGAGCGCATGGGGGTGGAGTTCAACATCATCTCCATCGAGCCCATGTTCGAAGGCTTTATGGCTCAGCTGGCGCCGCTGTTTGAAGGCACTGCCCGCGACACCACCGAAGAGAACCTGCAGGCGCGCTGCCGCGGGGTGCTGTTGATGGCTCTCTCCAACAAGCGCCGCCGCATCGTGCTGACCACGGGCAACAAGAGCGAGATGGCGGTGGGTTATGCGACCCTCTATGGCGACATGGCCGGGGGTTTCGACGTGCTCAAGGATGTCCCCAAGACCCTGGTCTTCAAGCTGTGCGAGTATCGCAACAGCGTGGAATACGTGATCCCGCAGCGGGTCATCGATCGTCCCCCGTCGGCCGAATTGGCGCCGGATCAGGTGGATCAGGACAGCCTGCCTCCCTATGACATCCTGGATGCCATCCTCAAGCGCTACGTGGAAGAGGATGCGTCCGTGGCCGACATGGTGGCCGAGGGCTTCGAAGAGGCGGTGGTGCGCAAGGTGGTCCGTCTGGTGGATCTCAACGAATACAAACGCCGTCAGGCGGCGGTCGGCCCCCGCATCACGGCCCGCAACTTTGGTAAGGATCGCCGTTACCCCATCACGTCCGGGTTCGGCAAACAGAACTGGTAAGGAGTCACCATGAAGAAGATTGAAGCCATCATCAAACCGTTCAAGCTGGACGATGTGCGCGAGGCCCTGGCCGAGATCGGCATCAACGGCATGACTGTCTCCGAGGTCAAGGGGTTCGGCCGCCAGAAGGGCCATACCGAACTCTATCGCGGCGCCGAGTACATGGTCGATTTCCTGCCCAAGGTGAAGGTGGAGCTCGTGGTGCAGGACGAGGATCTCGACGCCTGCCTGGAGGCGATCCAGAACACCGCCCGCACCGGCAAGATCGGGGATGGCAAGATCTTCGTCTGCGAGGTGGAGCGCGTCATTCGTATCCGCACCGGTGAAGAGAACGAAGACGCAATCTGATGTGGTGGATGTATCTCGTGATGACAAACGACGCTGAGGGCCTGTCCCTCTGATGACCCGGATGCGTTTCAGGGTGGCGGCCGCTCTGTTGATGACGCTGAGCGCCTGCAGTACCCGGCCGCCCGCCCAGCCGGAAAACCTGTGCCAGATCTTTCGCGAAAAGCCGGACTGGCACAAGGCTGCGCTCAGGATGAACGAGCGGTGGGGCACGCCGGTGCACGTGGTGATGGCCATGATGTATCAGGAGTCCTCCTTCGTGCACGATGCCCAGCCGCCGATGCAGTACTTCCTCTTCATCCCGACCGGGCGGGCGAGCTCCGCCTACGGCTATGCCCAGGTGAAGGACGAAACCTGGGACGATTACCAGCGGGAAACCGGCAATGGCTGGAGTGATCGCGACGACTTTGCCGACGCCATCGATTTCATGGGCTGGTACACTCACAAGGCCCAGCGGCTCAACGGCACTTCCAAGTGGGATGCCTATGGCCAGTATCTCAATTATCACGAAGGCTGGGGTGGCTACCGGCGTGGCAGCTACCGCAGCAAGGGGTGGCTGATGAAGGTCTCCCGCAAGGTGGAGGCCCGCGCCCAGCGCTACGGTGCCCAATACAGACAATGCAAGGATCGGCTTCCCAGCGGGGGCTGGTTCTCCTAACCAATCAGGAGTCAGAAATGCCGTTATTGGACAGTTTTACCGTCGACCACACCCGCATGGCAGCCCCTGCAGTGCGGGTGGCCAAGACCATGCAGACCCCGAACAAGGACACCATCACGGTGTTTGACCTGCGTTTCTGCGTGCCGAACCAGGAGATCCTCTCCGAGCGTGGCATCCATACCCTCGAGCATCTGTTTGCGGGTTTCATGCGAGATCACCTCAACGGCAACGGGGTGGAGATCATCGACATCTCTCCCATGGGATGCCGGACCGGCTTCTACATGAGCCTGATCGGCGCGCCGGATGAGGCCCGTGTCGGTGCCGCCTGGCAGGCCGCCATGAGCGACGTGCTGGCCGTGCAGGAGCAGGGCAAGATCCCCGAGCTCAACGAATATCAGTGCGGCACCTACAGCATGCACTCCCTGGAAGAGGCGCACGCCATCGCCCGCCAGGTGCTGGAGCGCGGCATCGGCGTCAACCGCAACGACGAGCTGGCCCTGCCGGAAGAGAAGCTGAAAAGCCTCTAAGTCGAGATGGAAAAAGGAAGGCCGGTCATTGACCGGCCTTCTTGCGTTCTGGTGTCCTCAGGAGGGCAGGGGCATCACCCGGTTGCGCCCCAGCTCCTTGGCCTTGTAGAGCAGCTTGTCGGTTCGCTCTATCAGGGCATCCGCCGTCTCCTGGCCATTGTATTCCCCCACCCCGAACGAGGCGGTGATGTGATCGATGCGCCGGCCGGACTTGCGATCCAGAATCGACATCCGCTCGATGACGCGGCGCAGGCTCTCCGCCATCTGCCGGGTCAGTGCCAGGGCGCGGCTCGGCACCAGCAGGGCAAACTCCTCGCCTCCCAGGCGATAGGCCGTGATGCCCTCCTTGCTGGCCTCCCGCAGCCGCTTGCCGACGATGCGCAGCACCTGGTCGCCGAGCAGGTGGCCATATTCGTCGTTGAAGTTCTTGAAGCGATCGATATCGGTCATGATCAGCGAGAAGGGTTGCTTGCTGCGGATCAGGCTCTCCATCTCCAGGTCGAAGGCGCGGCGGTTGAGCAGGGAGGTCAGGGGGTCCTCGGTCGCCATCTTGCGGGTCTCGCTCAACGCCTGCTTCAGCTCCTTGATCTCCTTCTCGGCGCTGCTGAGCTGGTTGCGAAAGTGCAGGGTGGACATGCGCACTTCCCTGGATTCGCGCACCAGTTCCCGCAGGATCCCCATGGTGTCCTCCAGGCTCAGCCCCTCGTCATCGATGAGGCTCAGCTTGTCGAAGCTCTTGTCGAGCATGGCCTGGAACTGGCCAGTATCCATCAGGGCGTCCTGCATGGAGTTGCCGAGCTCGTTGGCCATGGCCGCCAGATTGAGTTTCATCGCCTCGAGCTGCTGCTCGTCCTGGCTGGCGAGGTGTTGATGATAGAGGCGCTCGCAGGTGGTGAGGGAGAAGGTGCCCTGCAGTTTTATCGCCTGATCGACGGCCTGATTCAGCTCCGGCATGCCTCCGGAGACGTAGCTGTACCAGAGGTGGTAATTGTTCGGTGTGGTGGGGATTTGATACTTGATCATCAGGGGGACCGCCTGTTTCAAATAGGCGGCCGATTGGGCGAACGAGTCCTTGCTCATGAGTTCCGAGTCTCACATACCTGCAAACTGTGGCCAGTATGACAGAGAGATTGGCCAAAAGGCAGTCGATGGATGCCATTAGCTCCCCCCTTCGATATAATGTCTGCGTTACTACCTACCCTAAGGCCTGCTTATGTCTCAAAAAGATCCTTTCCTCCAACGCGAGGCCGAAAAATACGAAAACCCCATTGCCAGCCGCGAGATGCTGCTGGAGCTCATCAAGGGCCATGAAAAACCCATGTCCCGTGAAGAGCTGGCCAAGGTCCTCAAGCTGACCGAAGAAGAGCCGTTGGAAGCCCTTCGCCGCCGCCTGCGCGCCATGGAGCGCGATGGACAGCTGGTATTCACGCGCAACCAATGTTACGCCCTGCCGGATCGCCTGAATCTGGTCAAAGGCTATGTGCTTGGCCACAAGGATGGATTCGGTTTTCTGCGCCCCGAAGGTGGTGGACCGGATCTGTTCCTGAACAACCGCGAGATGCAGCGCCTGATGCACGGCGACTATGCCCTGGTGCAGCCCACCGAGATCGACCGCAAGGGGCGCCAGGAGGCGCGCCTGGTGCGCCTGCTCAAGGCCCGCGAGGCGGACATCGTCGGCCGCTACTTCGTCGAGAACGGCGTCGGTTTCGTGGTGCCCGATGACAGCCGCATCGGCCAGGACATCATCATCCCGGAAGGGGAGAACAAGGGCGCTCGCCAGAGCCAGGTGGTGGTCGTGCGCATCAACCAGCGTGCCACCGCCCGCTTCAACGCGGTCGGCACCGTGTTGGAAGTGCTGGGCGAGAACATGGCGCCGGGCATGGAGATCGAAATCGCCCTGCGTACCCACGGCATCCCGCACACCTGGCCGGAGGAGGTGACCAAGGAGGTCGCCGGCCTGGGCGAACAGGTGCCGGAGAAGGCCAAAGAGGGGCGCATCGACCTGCGTGCCCTGCCGCTGGTCACCATCGACGGGGAAGACGCCCGCGACTTCGATGACGCCGTCTTCTGTGAAGCCAAGCGCGGCGGCGGTTGGCGCCTCTGGGTCGCCATCGCGGACGTCTCCGCCTATGTGAAACCGGGCACGGCCCTCGACACCGAAGCCTACCAGCGCGGCAACTCCGTCTATTTCCCCGAGTTCGTGGTGCCCATGCTGCCTGAGGTGCTCTCCAACGGCCTCTGCTCGCTCAACCCCCAGGTCGACCGCCTCTGCATGGTTTGCGAGATGACCATCTCGGCCGCCGGCCGCATGTCCGGCTACAAGTTCTACGAAGCCGTGATGAACTCCCACGCTCGCCTGACCTACACCAAGGTGGCCGCCATTCTTGACGGGGATCCCAAGCTGCGTCAGCAGTATGACCCCCTGGTGGGCCATATCGAGGAGCTCAACAACCTCTACAAGGCGCTCAAGCATGCCCGCCATCAGCGTGGCGCGGTGGAGTTCGAGAGCGAGGAGACCCGCTTCATCTTCAACGCCCAGCGCAAGATCGACCGCATCGTGCCGCTGGTGCGCAACGACGCCCACAAGATCATCGAAGAGTGCATGATCCAGGCGAACGTGGCTGCCGCCCGCTACATCGAGAAGAACGAAGCCTCAGCCTTGTTCCGGGTGCACGACCGTCCGGGTGAGGAGCGGTTGACCGGCTTCCGCGACTTCCTGGCCGAGCTGGGCCTGGAGCTCAAGGGCGGGCTCGAGCCCGAGCCGAAGGACTTCGCCGAGCTCGCCGCCAAGTTCGAAGGGCGCCCGGATGCGGAGCTGCTCTCCACCATGCTGCTGCGCTCCATGCGTCAGGCCATCTATCAGGCCGACAACATAGGTCACTTCGGGCTGGCGCTGAAGTCCTATGCCCACTTCACCTCGCCGATCCGTCGCTACCCCGATCTCATCCTGCATCGCGCCATCAAGTACCAGACGGCCAAGGAGCAGCAGGGCAACCTGCGCCACAAGTGGACCCCGAGCGGTGGTTACCACTACCAGCTGGACGAAGTGGATCCCATGGGCGAACACTGCTCCATGACCGAGCGCCGGGCCGACGACGCCACCCGCGACGTGGCCGACTGGCTCAAGTGCGAGTACATGCTGGATCACGTGGGTGACGAGTTCGACGGCGTCATCGCCAGCGTCACCGGCTTCGGCTTCTTCGTGCGCCTGGCCGAGATCCACATCGACGGTCTGGTGCACGTCAGCACCCTCACCAACGACTACTACCAATTCGACCCGCTGCACCAGCAACTGATCGGCGAGAACTTCCGCCGTCGCTACCGCCTGGGTGACAAGGTGAGGGTCAAGGTGATGGGCGTGAATCTGGATGATCGCAAGATCGACTTCGTGATGGTGGAGGAGCCCCTCCAGATCTCCGGCAAGAATGCCAAGCAGGCGGTGCGCAAGATGGCCGAGATCAAGAAGGAGAAGGCCAAGAGCGCCGAGCGCCACGAAAAACGCAAAGAGGACAAGGACCACGGCAAATCCGCCAAGGGCGGCCGTGCCAAGTCCAGCAACAGAAGACCGAGCAAGAAGGCTCGCGACAAGGCCAAGAGCACTAAATGAGTACTGAACTGATCTACGGCATTCACGCTGTCTCCGCGCTGCTGGAGCGTACCCCGGAGCGTTTCATCGAGGTGTGGGCCCTCAAGGGCCGCGAGGACGAGCGGCTGCAGCCCCTGCTGGCGGAGCTGGAGTCCCTCGGCATCAGAGTGCAGAGCGTGAACCGCAAGACGCTGGATGACAAGGCGGAAGGCAATAATCACCAGGGCATCATGGCCAAGGTGATCGAAGCGCCCAAGCTGGCCGAGCACGACCTGGCCAGCCTGCTGGACGGTCTGGCCGAGCAGAAGGCTGAGCCTTTCCTGCTGGTACTGGACGGGGTGACCGATCCGCACAACCTCGGCGCCTGCCTGCGCAGCGCCGATGCGGCCGGGGTGCACGGGGTGATAGTGCCGCGGGACAAGGCCACAGGCCTCACGTCCGTGGTGCGCAAGGTCGCCTGCGGCGCCGCCGAAGTGGTGCCGCTCATCCAGGTCACCAACCTGGCCCGCACCCTGCGCGAACTGCAGGAGCGCGGGGTCTGGATCGTCGGGACTGCCGGCGAGGCGGATCACGACCTCTATCAGGCGAAACTCACCGGCCCCCTGGCGCTGGTGATGGGGGCCGAGGGCAAGGGCATGCGCCGGCTGACCCGCGAGCACTGCGACGAGCTGGTGAGCATCCCCATGGCGGGGGCGGTCTCCAGCCTCAACGTCTCGGTGGCGAGCGGTGTCTGCCTGTTCGAAGCCGTGCGCCAGCGCCGCGGCTGACAAGGCGATGACCGACAGACCCCCCTTTGTCTGGGAACGGGTCACAGATGAGCAGGAGGCCGAGCGCCTCCTCTCTTTTGCCCGGCCGTTGACCCTCGCTTCCAAATCTTGTCTCTGGCATTCCGGCGACAGTCCGGCACTTCTGGTCAGGGTGGAGGAGGGGTTGCTGCGGGCCAAGGTGGTGCTGGCGGATGGCCGCGAGTACATCAAGGAGTTCTACTGGGAGGGGGACGAGTTTCTCGACTTCCACCACCTGCTCAGTGGTGAGCCCGCCCGCTACAGCGTGGAGGCGCTGGAGCCTTGCCGACTGCAGCTTTTCCCGCTGGCGGATCTGCGCCGACTCCCTTGCTGGCCCGCCTGGTATCACCACCTCCTTGAAGTGCAACTGCGCATCAAGGAGGAGAAAGAGCTGTTGCTGCTGACCGGGAGCCCAGAGGCGCGCTATCAGCATTTTCTGCGAAGCTTCCCCGCGCTGGAGGCCAGGGTACCGGATCACCAGATCGCCGCCTACCTCGGCATCACCCCTATCAGCTTGAGCCGCATCCGCAGGCGATTGAAGGCGCGTGACCAGGGGTAATCCCTGCTCGAAGTGGCGCGTGCAGGCTGGCAGATGCAGAGCGTGATGCCGGCGCCAGGCTCTAGGTTCTGTGCACGCCTGTGCGCCAGCCTGAGCCGTATCTGCAGGCCGCTCAAGCCTCTCTTAACCAAGGTTAATGCCGGCGCCGGTTCGAGAGTCTATGCTGGCGGACCGGATCCATGAGGAGTGATCGATGAACTGGAGTCTCAAGCCCTGGTGTGAACTCACCACGGACGAATTGTATGAGCTGCTCGCCCTGCGCGCCGAGGTGTTCGTGGTGGAGCAGACCTGCCCCTTCCAGGATCTGGACGGGCTGGATCGCCGGGACGGCGTACTGCACCTGCTCGGTTATGAGGAGGAGCAGCTGGTGGCCTATGCCCGTATCATGGCCCCCGGCATAGGCGACGAGCAGGGCGCCGCCATCGGCCGGGTGGTCACTTCACCTCGGTCGCGAGGGGGCGGGCTGGGCCACAGGTTGCTCGATGAGGCGGTGACCGCCTGCACGGTCCGCTGGCCGGCGCACAGCATCTGGCTCGGCGCACAAGCTCACCTGCAGGGTTTCTACGGTAAGCACGGCTTCGTGGCCGAAGGGGAAGGGTATCTGGAAGATGACATTCCCCACATGGGCATGCGCAGACAGCCTGCCTGATCAGCCACATGGCCGGGGAAGCGGACGGCCATGAGCGGGCTCTCGCACCACAGTGACGCAAACGGGTATGATGGCGCTCCCTTGCTGATCGGAATCCCGTCGTGACACTCTCCATCTTCGCCGCCATTCTGCTGGCCGCCCTGCTTCACGCCCTGTGGAATGCGCTGGCCAAGCGTCAGGCCGCGGGGCGGGTCAGCGTGCTGCTGGTCTCGCTCTGCTCCGGGTTGTTCTGCCTGCCCTTCCTGCCCCTGGTGGGGCTGCCCGCATCGGCCGAATATCCCTGGCTGGCGCTCTCCATTCTGCTGCACAGCGGATATTGTCTCTTCCTGGGCCGTGCCTATCGGCTGGGGGAGTTTGGCCAGGTCTATCCGCTGGCCCGGGGCTGTGCTCCCCTGATGACCCTGTTGTTCGGTGCCCTGCTGCTCGGCGAGGTGCCAGGGGGGGTGGCAGTGATCGGGGCTCTGGTGCTGGTGGGCGGAGTGCTGTTGATGGCGTGGCGCGGCGGCATCCGGCTGGCACCGGCCGCCCTGCAGGCGGTGCTCATCACGGCGCTGTTTACCGCCGCCTATACCCTGTCTGACGGCATGGGGGCCCGCTCGGCCGGGGAGCCGGTGCGCTACACCCTCTGGCTCTTTACCCTGACCGCGCTGGTGATGCCGCTGCTGATGAGATGGCAGAGCCGCACCGCCTTGCGCACCCTGACCCGGGCCGACTGGTACTCGGGGGCGTTGGGCGGCGCCCTCTCGCTGTTGGCGTACGGTATCGTCATCTGGGCCATGACCCGGGCCCCCATCGGACTGGTGGCGGCGCTGCGCGAGAGCAGCGTGTTGTTTGCGGTGCTGCTCTCCTGGGGCTGGCTGGGGGAGCGGTTGGGGCGGATCCGGCTGGTGGCCGCCCTGGTGATCCTCTGCGGCGTGCTGCTGATCCGCCTCGGCTAGGGCGAGGCGGCAGCAGAGCGCAGGGCTCGGTGGGTCAGGGGCTGACCCGGGTGGTGAGGATGAACCCCTCTTCCCAGGGGGCCAGTTGCACCCGCACCCGGCCCAGTTCGGCCAGGCTGGCGGCATGGGTGCCGCCACAGGGGATGGTGACCTCCCGGCCGTCCAGGGTGCAGTGCCAGTAACGGGAGTCGATGATGGCCTCGCCGGCCCGGCTGCGGCGGATCTCGTCCCCTGCGGCCAGCCAGTCGGCCAGCTGCCGGTTGATCCGCTCTTCTACCTGCGCCAGTTCCGCCAGCAGGGCCTCGGCGTTCACTCCCTTCTTGCGCAGACTCTTGCCGATGCGGTACTGCTCCCGCGAACCACGGGGCTCGACCCGGGAGCGCTGGATGGCGAGGCGATCGAAGTCGGGTTGATCCAGGGCATCCCGCTCGCCGACCTCCTTGCGCCAGTAAGGCATCAATGTCCGGTTCAGGGCCAGGGCCACCAGATGGCAGGCGCTGTGACCCAGGCTCAGGGCGTGGCGCGCCTCGGCGTCCACCCTGAGCTCCACCGGCGTGCCCGCGGCCAGGTCGAACGCACCGGCGAGAGGATGGACCACCACGAAGGCCCAGCCCTCGGCGCCTCGCTTGACCGGGATGGCCAGATCCACGAACAGCGCCCCCTCCGGGCTGATGGCCCCCATGGCGCAGGGCCCGACCACCGCCTCGCCGCCCTCCCAGCGTACCCAGCCCACATCACCGGGCTGATCGGGCCAGAGGTGACTCTGGGGATGGAAGGGGGTGAGATCTGTGACCAGCAGGGTGGGGTCTCCCCGCTCGCAATAGAGGACGCTGGCCGCTTCCTGATGTTGGCCCAGCACGAAGCTGACCCGGGTATGTTCCATGGCAGGGCTCCTGCAACGAGAAAAGGAGAAGGAAAAGCGGCAGCATACGCGAAAGTGCGAAGAGGCTCATCAACCTGGGTTAATGAGCCTCTCTGTTTTGTTGCGGCAGCTCGCTAGATCAAGGCGACCAGCAGGTAGGCGTTGAGGCCGATCACCAGGGCGACGATGAGGCGGCCGGCGGCCTGAGTCACGGGGTGGTTGCGATGCGCCCCCATCAGGGCGCGATCGCCGGTCAGCATCAGCAGGGGAATGAGCGCGAGCGCGATGCCGAAGCTCAGGATCACCTGGCTCAGCACCAGGATCTCCGTGGTGTTGAGGCCCATGGCGATCACCACGAAGGCGGGGGCCATGGTGATGACCCGGCGCAGCCAGAGCGGAATGGTGAAGCGCACGAAGCCCTGCATCACCACTTGCCCGGCGAGGGTGCCCACCACGGTGGAGGAGATGCCGGAGGCGACCAGGGAGAGGCCGAACAGGGTGGCGGCCCCTTGGCCGAGCAAGGGGGTCAGGGTCTGGTAGGCCGACTCCAGCTCGGCCACCTGTGAGTTGCCGGTGCCGTGGAAGGCTGCCGCGGCCATGGCCATCATGGCCAGGTTGACAAAACCGGCGATGGTCATGGCGATGGCCACATCCACCCGGGTGCCGTGCAGCCGCTGGGACACTGTGCCCTGATCCTGGGTGTGCTGGGTCAGCGCCGAGTGCAGATAGATGACGTGAGGCATCACGGTCGCCCCCAGCACGCCGGCCGCGAGGTAAACCGCGTCGCCGTTGGGCAGACCGGGGAAGAGGGCGCCCTCCAGCAGGCTCGGCAGGTGAGGGCGGGAGAACACCAGCTCGACGAGGTAGGCCGCCGCCACGAACAGCAGGAGGCCGCCCACCGCGAATTCCAGTGGCTTCTGGCCGCGGGATTGCAGCATGAGGATGCCCCAGGTGAGCACGGCAGTGATGCAGGCGCCTTCCAGCAGGGTGACCCCCAGCAGCAGCTTGAAGCCCACCGCCGCGCCGATAAATTCGGCGAGATCCGTGGCCATGGCGATGATCTCCGCCTGTACCCAGTAGGCCCAGACCGCCGGCTTGGGCAGCTTGTCCCGGATATGTTCCGCCAGATTCTTGCCGGTGACGATGCCGAGCTTGGCGGACAGGGTCTGTACCAGCATGGCCATCAGGTTGGCCCAGACCACCACCCACAGCAGCTGGTAGCCGAAGGTGGAACCCGCCTGGATATTGGTGGCGAAGTTGCCCGGATCTATGTAGCCGATGGCGGCGATGAAGGCGGGGCCGAGCAGGCTCAGCTTGAATTTGCGGGCCGGGATGGCCGTGGTCAGCGCGGGTTGCATGTCGTCATCCTCCATGGGGATATGACGAGAGCATAGATCTAAATGATAATTGTTATCAATTGAAGTTTTGTATCAAGCCCATCGACAAAAACATCTGCTGACGCCGGTTGCAGTGGCAGGGGGGATTTCGTACAATACGCCGCCCTAGAAAGCAGCGTCAAAACACCACTATGTTCCTTGCCTCCGAGGTCTGGCTGCACCTGGGCAGAGGCTGAATTAATCCGTAAGGAGCTAAAATGCGTCATTACGAAATCGTCTTCATGGTTCATCCGGACCAGAGCGAGCAAGTACCTGGCATGATCGAGCGTTACACCGGCGCTATCACCACCGCTGGTGGCACCATCCATCGCCTGGAAGATTGGGGCCGTCGTCAGCTGGCTTACCCGATCGACAAGCTGCACAAGGCTCACTACGTTCTGATGAACGTTGAAGCCGAGCAGGCCGTTATCGATGAGCTGGAAACCAACTTCCGCTTCAACGATGCCGTTATCCGCAACATGATCATGCGCACCAAGCACGCCGTGACTGAAGTTTCTCCGATGGCCAAGGCCAAGGAAGAGCGCTTCACCCGTCGTGACGACGAGCGCCGCGAAGATGCTGTTGAAGCGTCTTCCGAAGAGTAATTCTTAAGATCATTCCATAGAGGATAAAGGCCATGGCACGTTATTTCCGTCGTCGTAAGTTCTGCCGCTTCACCGCCGAGAACGTTACCGAGATCGACTACAAAGATATCGTTACTCTGAAAAACTACGTCACTGAATCTGGCAAGATCGTACCGAGCCGTATCACCGGTACCCGCGCCAAGTATCAGCGTCAGCTGGCACGCGCCATCAAGCGTGCTCGTTACCTGGCTCTGCTGCCGTACACCGATCTGCACAACAAGTAAGAATCGGTCCGGCGCTTACGCCTAACTCAACGAAATTTATAGAGGAAAGGTAATGCAAGTTATCCTGCTCGATAAGATCGCCAAACTGGGCGGTCTGGGTGACCAAGTTTCCGTTAAAGCTGGTTATGCCCGTAACTACCTGATCCCGCAAGGCAAAGCTGTGATGGCCACCAAGGCCAACATCGAAGCCTTCGGTGCTCGTCGCGCCGAACTGGAAGCCAAGCTGGCTGCCAACAAGGCCGCTGCCGAAGAGCGCGCTGCCAAGCTGGCCGAACTGGCTGCCGTGGTCATCGCCTCCAAGTCTGGCGACGAAGGCAAGCTGTTCGGTTCCATCGGTACCCGTGACGTGGCTGAAGCCATCACTGCTGCCGGCGTAGCCGTTGCCAAGAGCGAAGTCCGCATGGGCAACGTTCTGCGTAACACCGGTGAGTACGAAGTTGTTGTTCAGCTACACGCTGACGTCAAGGCAACCGTACAAATCCAGGTTGTTGCTCTGTAATAGCGTTTCGCTTTGCAGAAAAAACCCGCGCACATGCGCGGGTTTTTTATTTTCAGATCAAGGGGTAAATTGAAGGTCTGTTCCTCTGGAGGAGAACCTTTATGGCTGCCTGGGTTGAAGGTCGGGTCATCGAGCGCATCGAGTGGACGCCCACTCTGCTCTCCCTGCGCGTGGAGGCGGAGCTTGCCCCCTACAAGGCGGGACAATTCACCAAGCTGGCCCTGCAACGGGGCGAACAGCGGATCCAGCGGGCCTACTCCTTCGTCAATCCTCCCGGCACGCCCTATCACGAATTCTATCTGGTCGAGATCCCGAACGGGGAGCTGAGCCCCTCCCTCGGCGCCCTGCGGCCCGGGGATGCCGTGCTGGTGCAGTCCCAGCCCACAGGTTTTCTGACCCTGGACGAAGTCCCGCCGGGACGGGATCTCTGGCTGCTCTCCACCGGCACCGCCATCGGTCCCTTCCTCGCCATGCTGGCGGAGGGCGAGGCCTTCGAGCGCTTCGAGACGCTGGTGCTGGTGCACGGGGTGCGCAGGGGGGAAGAGCTGACTTATCAGGCCCTGATTACCAGCCTGGTCGAGCAGTATGGTCCCCGCTTTCACTATGTGCCCTTCGTCAGCCGGGAACCCTGGCCCGGCGCCATGGCCGGGCGGATCCCGGCCGCCATCGCCAGCGGCCAGCTGCAGGCGCGGGTGGGGCTCGCATTTTCACCCGAACACAGTCAGGTGATGATCTGCGGCAACCCGGCCATGGTGAAGGAGACCCAGCAGACCCTGCTGGAGCTGGGGCTGGCCAAGAACCTGCGCCGGGCCCCCGGCAACATCAGCATGGAGAATTACTGGTAAGCAGGGGGGAGGCTAGCGGCCGTCATCTCGCCGCTTGCCGTCATCCGATGGCGCCTCGTCATGGGGGGCACCAGGGCGCGGCCATCCCGCTGCCTGCACCGTTTGAGAAGCCGCTGCCTGACGATCCGTGCCGTTGTGGTGGGTGGGGGCGTCGAACGCGGCGCCACTGTTGAGCAGTCGGGAGAGCAAGTGGGAAACGGGTTTGTGCATGGGGGCCTCGATGACAGCAGGACGCTCATTTTATGGTCGCCAGGCTGAACGAGAACGGAACCCCGGCGCCATTTCACCGACCTGGCTGTGGTCTACGCACCGGACTCGATCCTGTGACTGACAGCCTGGCTGCGAGGGGAAAGGCGACCCGGATTGCCAGGGTGAGGTGCCATGCTCTGCTCTCCATTGTGCATGCTCCCCACTTGGGCCGAGACAATTCAGGGGCCCCTGGCCCCTGAATTGTCACTTGTTCTTGCCCTTCCCGTTGCCGTTTCCTTTCTCCTTGCTCTTGGCGTTGTCATTGTCCCAGCCGCCCTTGTCGTGGCCCTTGCCCGGGTTGTTGCCACTGTGAATGCTGCGGTTGTAGTGGTCGCGGTATTTGCCATCCATGTTGTCGCAGTTGAGCTGGATGCGGCTGGTCCGGGTGCTGACATCCAGGCAGTTGTCCTGCCACCATTCGTACTCCTTGTCGTCCCAGTCCAGGCTGATCTGGCCCCGGTCGGTGGAGATCTGGATGTCGTCGCTGTGCTTGGAAGGGGGCGCGGCGAAGGCCACCCCCTGCACCAGGAGCAGGGGGAGCAGCAGGAGGCCGCGGTGGGTCATGGTATTGCGCTTGGGATGGGTCATGGCAAGGATGCTCCTGTCGTGGTGGATTATTGCTCTGGTTGCGTGCGGATCTGGTTGGTGCTGGGAGGCTGGTTGCGGTGCACCTCCTCCTCCGGCTCGATATCGATGCCCTTGCAGTCGGCGGACATGCCCTCACCGACCCCCAGATCGAGACAGTGGTTCTGTGACCAGTCAAATTGGGTGTCATTCCAGTCCAGATTGAAGGTGACTTCATCGACGGAGAAGGTCTGCTCCCCCTCCTCCTGGGCCTCGGCGGTGGAGAGAGATGTGCCGGTAATCAGACAAAGAGAGAGCAGCAAAGCAGTCGTTCTGTTCATGATGGCCTCAAGTATGGCAATGGGAAACAGTGTAGTGCCGCGGGCTGAACCCGGGCATAACCGTGGATGTCCTTCAGGTCTGGGTGGATTGTAGTGTTTTTTTGCTGCCGATTTGCGCGTTTTGGTCGCACTCTGGGCAGCCGATCGCCCATCTGCAGGAATTCGGGGGATGCCCCTTCTCTCCGATGCCCCGGTGACTATAATCGGCAGCCAACTTTTCCTGCATATCACGCCCTCTTCATCATGACCACACAGGCTTTCGCCACATTGCGCTACCCCAAGGGGTGGTTCGCCCTGACCACGGTATACAGTTTTACCGGGCTGGCCATCCTGGCGTCCATCGTCTTCTCCCTGCTGCTGTTTCTCTCCATCGACGAGAATCCTCTGATGAAGTGGCTGTTCGGCGGGCTCGCCATCATCTTCGAGCTGGGCAAGTTCTACGTCTGGTATGAATACGGGGAGTGCAAGGCACGCCGCGATCTGGCTGGCGCCTTCTGGTCGTTGTTGTTCTACGGCGTGCTGGCCGCCATCTCCATCGGCGGCAGCATAGGCGGTATCAACAGCGCCACCAATACCATCCTCAATCAGCAGGCACGCCATGAGCGGGAAATCGCCCGCTTCGACGAGCAGATCGCCAGCATAGAACGGCAGATCCAACTCAACGAGGAGGCGGCCCGCAAGTACATCGAGATGGCGCGCATCTCCAGCGGCGTCAGCGGCCTGCAGCAGGCCAACACCAAGCTGAGGCTGCGCCAGGACGAGCTGCGTCAGGAGCGGGACGCCAGGCCCCTGGGGGAGCAGTCCTCCATGCTGGGGTTGATGAGCAGCCTGGCGGACGGGGTGGGGATGAGCATCGGCCAGGTGCAGTTCCTGCTGGTCTGCTTCCTCTCCGTGCTGCTCGATGCGTTTGGCGCCTATTTCGTCAGCCTGATCGGCGAGGAGAACCGCTTTCGCCGCAGCTGGCAGTGGCAGCGGGAGAGGGAGCAGGCCGAGAGCGAGCGGGTCCAGCCAGCCCCGGCGCCCGCGGTAGCGAGCAGGCCGGAACCCGAGCCGGCGGTAGTGGCTCAGGTGCGCAGTGCACTGGAGCGCGGCGAGCTCAAGTGCAGCAAGCGCGGGGTGGCGGAGGCATTGTCACTGTCGCTGGAGGAGGTAGACCGGGTGTTCCAGCATCTGCTGGCCCAGGGGGTACTGGGGCAGGGCAGCAACCGCCACTACCATCTCAGCGCGCAGGGGAATTGATCTTCAGGCCACCTCTGGGTGGCCTTTTTGTTGCCGGCAGCGTCAATGGGTGAGCACCATCATCAGGCTGAGGAAGGCGGCGATCCCGCCACCGATGCCGATGATCCAGTAAAACCCCTTGGCCCCCTGCTTGAGCGGGATGCGGAAGTAGAGCAGAAACGCCCACCACCCCAGGGCCAGCAACAGAGGAATAAGAAACATTCGAGCCATGGTGTCCTCGCTGTTATTCTGTTGACCCTTGATCAATCAACAGGATGGATTGTGCAATGACGCAGCTACAGATTACCGCATTCGGTGACCCCTCGGTACTTCGGCTCAACCCTTCCCAGGACAAGGTGCCCGCAGAGGGGGAGGTCCGGGTGCGCATCTGCTTTGCGGGGGTCAACCCCATCGATGCCAAGACCCGGGCTGGCCTCGGTTGGGCGGCGGCCCAGAACAAGGACAAGCTGCCCTGGACGCCGGGCTACGACGTGGCCGGGGTGGTGGAGAAGATAGGCCCCAATGTCACCTTGCTGGCCGAGGGGGACAGGGTATGCGGCATGGTGGGTTTCCCGCTCTCGGCTGGCGGCTATGGCGAAACCGTGGTGGTGGCCGAGGGAGAGCTGGTCAGGCTCGACGGGATCGGCCTCAGACAGGGGGCGGCGCTGCCGCTGGCGGGGTTGACCGCCTGGCAGGGGCTGTTCGAGCACGGAGCCCTCAAGGCCGGGCAGCGGGTGCTGATCCTGGCCGCGGCTGGCGGGGTGGGCCACCTGGCGGTGCAGTTTGCCAGCGCCTATGGCGCCGAGGTGGTGGTCACGGCGAGTCGCGACAACCACAGCTTCCTGCACGGGCTGGGGGCCAGCCAGATGGTGGACTATCACGACGCCGACTGGCCTGCCCAGATCCTGGCTGAGGGCGGCCCGGTGGATCTGGTGCTGGATCTGGTGGGGGGCGAGAGCGGCAAGGCGGCGCTTGCCTGTGTCAGGCCCGGTGGCCGGCTGGTGACTGTCCCCACCATCACGGCCCAGCAGATCAAGGAGGCGGGGGCTGCGCTGGGGGTCGAGGTGCTCGGCATGCTGGTGCACCCCGATCACAAGCAGCTGACCCAGATGCTGATGCTGCTGCGCCAGGGGGAGGTGCAGATCACCGTCTCCGGCGAGTTCCCCCTGGCGGAAGGCGCCCTGGCCCACAGGGCCGTCGAGGGCGGTCATGTGCGGGGCAAGCTGCTGCTGCGCATGCCCGCCGCCGATGGCCAGCCTGGATGAACGGCATCGCCGAGATGGGGCTCGGCTGGCTGTTTCTGAGCGCCTTCACCTCCGCCACCCTGCTGCCCGGCAGCTCCGAGGTGCTGCTGGGGGCCATGGCGACCCGGGGGGAGTGGAGCATGACCAGCCTGTTGCTCTGGGCGACGCTCGGCAATACCCTGGGCTCCATGACCACCTGGTGGCTCGGCCGGCTCGCCACGCACAAGAAAAAACCGGAAGATTTTCAAGGCCGTGGGGAACAAAAGGCGCTCGCCTGGCTCAAACTCCATGGCCACTGGTGTCTGCTGCTCGCCTGGACGCCTGTGGTCGGCGATGGTCTCTGCCTGCTGGCCGGCTGGCTGCGCCTCTCCTTCTGGCGCTCCCTCATCTTGATCGGGCTCGGCAAATTGCTTCGTTATGCCCTGGTGTTTCTGCTGGCCAGTCAGGTCTTCTAGCCCTTTTTTGTCACTCACGAGGTAAGCGTGAACAAACTCATTCCATTAAGCCTTCTCCTGGGCTTCACCCTGCCCGCACTGGCGGCCCCGACCCTGGTGTCCGAGCAGGTCAGGCAGGAGGGCAGGCTCGGCATTCCCTACCAGATGTACAGGCTGGACAACGGCCTGACCGTGATCCTGGCGCCCGACCGCTCCGATCCTTTGGTGCACCTCGACGTGACCTATCACGTGGGTTCGTCCCGGGAGACGGTGGGCAAGTCCGGCTTCGCCCACTTCTTCGAACACATGATGTTCCAGGGCTCCAAGCACGTCGGCGATCAGGAACACATGCGGATCATCAACGAGGCGGGTGGCGAGATGAACGGCACCACCAACAAGGACAGGACCAACTATTTCGAAACCGTGCCGGCCAACCAGCTGGAGAAGGTGCTCTGGCTGGAGGCGGATCGCATGGGCTTCCTGCTCGACGCTGTGAGCCAGAAGAAGTTCGAGATCCAGCGCGCCACCGTCAAGAACGAGCGGGCCCAGCGCATCGACAACCAGCCCTATGGCCTGGTCGGAGAGAAGGTGGGGGAGGCGCTCTATCCGCGCACTCATCCCTACTCCTGGCAGCCCATCGGCTATGTGGAGGATCTCGACCGGGTCGACGTGAACGACCTCAAGCAGTTCTTCCTGCGCTGGTACGGGCCGAACAATGCCACCCTGACCCTGGGCGGCGACTTCGACAGCAAGCAGGCGCTGGCCTGGATCGAGCAGTACTTCGGCCCCATCCCGCGCGGGCCGGACGTGGCCGAGCCGACCCCTGAGCCGGTGACCCTGTCCGAGACCCGCTATGTGACGCTGGAGGACAAGGTCCACCTGCCGCTGCTCTATGTCAGCTACCCCACGGTGTCGCTTGGCGACCCCCGGGAACCGGCGCTGGACATCTTTGCCGACGTGCTCGGCGGCTCCGCCAGCTCCATGCTCTACCAGGCCCTGGTCAAGACCGGCAAGGCCGTCGAGGTCGGTGCTTCCCACTCCTGCGAGGAGCTGGCCTGTACCCTGGCGATCTACGCCTACCCCAATCCGGCGGTGGACGGCAGCCTCAAGACCCTCAAGGGGGAAGTGGACAAGGTGATCGGCGACTTTGCCCAACGTGGCATCAAGCCGGCGGATCTGGAGAAGGCCATCAGCAGCTATCGCGCCGCCGCCATCTGGGGGCTCGACAGCATTGAGGGCAAGGTGAGCCAGCTCGCCATGGGCCAGGTGCTGGCCCGGGATCCCGACTATGTGTTCAAGAACCTGGATGCCATCGGCGCGGTCAAGGCGTCGGACGTCAAGGCCGCCTACGACCAGTTCATCGCGAACAAGCCAGCCGTGGTGCTGAGCGTGGTGCCCAAGGGCAAGGTGGACTGGCAGGCGGGCACACCGAACTTCACCCCCGCCGAGCGGGAGCTGCCGGACTACAGCAAGCACGGGGAGGTACTGGCCGAGCGACCGGTGAAAGACCACTTCGATCGCAGCGTGCAGCCCAAGTCCGGTGAGGCGGTCAGCGTCAAGGTGCCGGCCATCTGGCACGGCAAGCTGGACAAGGGGATCGAGATCATCGGCACCCACAGCGACGAGATCCCCGCGGTCTCCATCATGATCGCCCTGCCGGGCGGCATCCGTGCCGAAGGCAAGGGAGAGCTGGGGCTCGCCAGCCTCACCGCCGCCATGCTGGAACAGGGCACGGTGCGCCTCTCCGAGGCCGAGCTCAGCGACGAGCTGCAAAAACTCGGTGCCAGCATCAGCGTCTCCACCGCCCAGTACAACAACCTGATCACCATCAGCAGCCTGACCGACAAGCTGCCCCAGACCCTGGCGCTGGTGCGCGAGGTGTTGATGCGCCCCGGCCTGCGGGAGGCGGACTTCGAGCGGCTCAAGGCGCAGATGCTGCAAGGGATGAAGCAGAACGAGCAGCAGCCCGAGTGGCTGGCGGGTCAGGCGTTCCGTCAGCTGGTGTATGGCAAGGACAATCGCCTCGGCCAGCCCACCGACGGGGTGCTCACCGACGTGGAGAAGCTGACCCTGGCGGACGTGAAACGCTTCTACCAGGACTACTACAACCCGACCAATGCCAAGGTGGTGGTGGTGGGTGACGTGACCCAGACACAAGTGGAGGATCAGCTCGGCTTCCTGACCCAGTGGAAGGGCGCCGCCCCGACCCTGGGGGATCTCAAGCCCAGGGGGGATCAGGCCAAGCCGGGCATCTACCTGGTGGACAAGCCGGGGGCGCCCCAGTCGGTGATCCGCATCGGTCGGCGCGCCATGGCGTTCGACACCACGGGAGACTACTTCGTCGCCAACCTGATGAACTTCAACCTGGGGGGCAACTTCAACAGCCGCATCAACCTCAACCTGCGGGAAGACAAGGGCTACACCTATGGCGCCAGCTCGGGCTTCCAGGCCAACCGCGAGGCGGGCGTGTTCGCCACCGGCGCCAATGTGCGGGCCGATGCGACCGTGGACGCCATCCGCCAGTTCCTCAAGGAGATGGACGGCTACCGTGCGAGCGGACCGACCCCGGTGGAGCTGGCCTACATGCGCAGCGCCGTCTCCCAGCAGGATGCCCTCTCCTACGAGACCCTGGGGCAGAAGGCGGGCTTCCTGCTGCAGATGATCATGTACGACCTGAAGCCGGACTATGTGCAGGCCCAGAGCAACCTGATCAAGACGGTGTCGTCCGAGACGCTCAAGGCGAGCGCGGCCCGCTGGCTCGACCCGGCCGACATGGTGATTGTGGTGGTGGGGGACAAGCAAAAGCTTGAAAAACCCCTGAGCGAGCTTCATCTTCCCATCTATCCACTGCAACTGCCCTGAGGGGCGCTGCAAAAATGAGTGCCGCCCCAGGTGGGGCGGCCATACATGAGCCGTGAATATGACCACTACTAGCTTGTCGCTCACCGAGTTGCTGGCTGCGCTGGGAACCCCGGAGCGCGTGACAGCCCTCAAGGGGATCCGGCGCGGGATCGAGCGTGAATGTCTGCGCATCACCCCGCAAGGGACCCTGGCCCAGACCGATCACCCCAGAAGCCTGGGGTCGGCCCTGACCCATGCCAACATCACCACCGACTACGCCGAGAGCCTGCTGGAGTTCATCACCCCGGCCACCGACTCCATCGAGAGCCTGATCGAGCAGCTCGGAGACATCCACCGCCACACCATTCACCACCTGGGGGAGGAGCGGATCTGGCCGCTCTCCATGCCCTGCTTCGTCGGCGACGAGGAGAGCATCCGCCTGGCCCAGTACGGCAGCTCCAACATAGGCCGGATGAAGACCCTGTACCGTCAGGGGCTGAAGAACCGCTACGGCAGCCTGATGCAGGTGATCGCCGGGGTGCACTTCAACTTCTCCATGCCCGACAGCTTCTGGTGCGAGTGGCAGGATCTGGTGTGCGAGGGTTGCTGCAGCCAGCGTTTCATCTCCGACAAATACATGGGGCTGATCCGTAACGTCTACCGCTTCGGCTGGCTGGTGCCCTATCTGTTTGGCGCCTCGCCGGCCATCTGCGACTCCTTCCTCAAGGGGCGCAAGAGCGACCTGCCGTTCCAGAAGACCGGCAAGGGCACCCTCTACCTGCCCTATGCCACGGCGCTGCGGCTGTCCGATCTCGGCTACACCAACAGCGCCCAGGCGGGGCTCAAGATCAGCCACGACAACCTGCCGGCCTATGTCAGTAGCCTGCGCCGCGCCATCAACACCCATGACCCCGAGTTTGCCAAGATCGGCGTCAAGGTGAACGGCGAGTACCGCCAGCTCAACGACAATGTGCTGCAGCTGGAAAACGAGCTGTACGCCCCGATCCGGCCCAAGCGCACCCCACGCAGCGGCGAGAAGCCGTCGGATGCGCTGGAGCAGCGCGGCATCGAATACATAGAGCTGCGCACCGTGGATGTGAACCCCTTCACCCCGTTCGGCATCGAGGTGGATCAGATCCGCTTCTTCGATCTCTTCCTGGTCTGGTGCCTGCTGCGCCCGTCCCCCGTGCTGGGCGACGAGGAAATCGCCCGCAATCGCCGCAACCAGAACAAGGTGGTGCTGGAGGGGCGCCGCCCCGGCCTCGAGCTGGAGGACGAGCAGGGCAACCCCATCGGCCTCAAGGAGTACGGCCTCAAGCTGTTCGACGAGCTGGGCCAGGTGGCCGAGCTGCTGGATCGCTGCTGCGGTCGCAACCGCTACCGCGAGACGCTGGCCATGCACCGCGAGAAGCTGCTCGACCCCGAGCTGACCTACTCCGCCCGCCTGCTCAAGCAGTTGCTGGAAAGCGGTCAGGACAACGGCTGCTTCGGCGACGAGCTGGCGAGCCGCTACCGGGAAGAGATGCTGGCCGGCGAACTGCAGTACTGGGACCAGGCCTACTTCGCCGGCGAGGCGCGGGAGTCGCTGGCCAAGCAGCGGGAGCGTGAGCGCAGCGACAGCCTGTCGTTCGACGACTTCCTGGCCGACTATTTCGGTACCCGGCAGACCACCTGAGGATCCACCCCCCGTTGACGCGAGCCGCTCCCTTGAGCGGCTTTTTCATGGGGGCTCAGAGGGATGGCCGCGGTGGCCGGAGATAAAAAAACGGCCCCGAAGGGCCGTTTTGCATGGGGCGTTTCCTCGGTCAGAGGATGAGGCCGCCGAAGAAGAAGCCCAGGGCAACTGCCATGGCGATGGTGGCCACACCCGGGATGAAGAAGGGGTGGTTGAACACGGCCTTGCCGATGCGGGTGGAGCCGGTGTCGTCCATCTCGACCGCGGCCAGCAGGGTCGGGTAGGTCGGCAGCACGAACAGGGCGCTCACGGCGGCGAAGGAGGCGATGGCGGCCAGCGGGCTGACGCCGAGCGCCAGGGCGGCGGGCATCAGCGCCTTGGTGGTGGCACCCTGGGAGTAGAGCAGCATGGAGGAGAAGAACAGCACCACGGCCAGCAGCCAGCTGTACTGGCTCAGCAGATCGCCGGCGAAGGCCTGGATCTCGACCATGTTGCCCTTCACGAAGACGTTGCCGAGCCAGGCCACGCCCAGCACGCAGATACAGGCGGACATGCCGGACTTGAAGGTGGGCATGTTGGTGATCTGGGCGGCGTCCAGCTTGCAGAACAGCACCATCAGGGTGGCGGCGGCGAGCATGATGCCCATGATGGCGCCGTCACGGGGGATGGGCGGGCTGGTGATCAGGCCCACGTTGCCGGAGATGGCGGTGGCATAGGCCATCACGGCCACGATGGCGGCGACGAAGATGCCGACGGAGAGCTTGGCATAGGGCTTGATTTCAATCTGGCTGGTACCGCGCAGCTTGATCAGACCCTTGGCCTTGCGCTCCAGATAGACCTCGTCCTGCTCCAGCGGCTTGCCCAGCAGGTTGGCGATGAAGGCCCCCAGCAGACAGGCGATGAAGCTGGACGGGATGCAGATGGCCAGCAGGGTCAGGTAATCCACCCCGAGCGGCTCCAGCATGCCGGAGAAGGCGACCACGGCCGCCGAGATGGGGGATGCGGTGATGGCGATCTGGGAGGCGACGACCGCGATGGAGAGCGGACGGGAGGGGCGTATGCCCTGCTCCTTGGCCACCTCGGCGATCACCGGCAGGGTGGAGAAGGCGGTGTGACCTGTACCGGCCAGCATGGTCATCAGGTAGGTGACGACCGGGGCGGCGAAGGTGATGTGCTTGGGATTCTTGCGCAGGGCCTTCTCGGCCAGGTGCACCAGATAGTCCATCCCGCCGGCCAGCTGCATGCAGGCGATGGCGCAGATGACGGACGCGATGATCATGATCACGTCCCAGGGCACATAGGTCACCAGCTGATCGCTCGGGATGGGCATGCCCAGCCCCCAGGTCAGCACCAATACCCCCAGACCACCGGCGAAGCCGATGCCGATGCTGCCTATCCGGGCCCCCAGATAGATAGCGGCGAGCACCACAAGTAACTCGATTCCAATCATAGCGAACACTCCATTTTCCAGTTTTTTTAGGTTTTATTGGGCTGAAAAGCCAATTCCCGATGGGGCTTGCAGGAGGCCGCTCGGGAATTGACTCTATGGGCCGGGATAACCCCGGCCCATCTGCTCGCTTATACGGTGGCTTCGCGGGTGTAACGCTTGGCCTTGTATTGCGGGTTCATCAGGTTCTCGATGGAGAGGATCTCGTCCAGCTGTTCGGCGGTCAGCAGGCCGCGTTCCAGCACGACTTCGCGGACGTTCTTGCCGGTCTGGGCGCAGATCTTGCCGACGATGTCCCCTTCATGGTGGCCGATGAAGGGGTTCAGGTAGGTCACGATGCCGATGGAGTTCAGCACGTGGTTCATGCAGATTTCCGGGTTGGCGGTGATCCCTTCCACGCACTTCTCGCGCAGGGAGATGCAGGCTTTTTCCATCAGGCTCAGGGATTCGAACATGGCCTGACCAATGACCGGCTCCATGACGTTCAGCTGCAGCTGACCGGCTTCGGCGGCGAAGGTGATGGTGACGTCGTTGCCGAATACCTTGAAGCAGGACTGGTTGACCACTTCCGGAATGACCGGGTTGACCTTGGCCGGCATGATGGAGGAACCGGCCTGCATTTCCGGCAGGTTGATCTCTTTGAGCGCGGTGCGCGGACCGGAGGAGAGCAGACGCAGGTCGTTACAGATCTTGGAGAGCTTCATGGCCATGCGCTTGATGGCGCCGTGCAGCATCACGTAGGCGCCGCAGTCGGATGTGGCTTCGATCAGATCCTCGGCCGGTACGTAGGCACGACCGGTGATCTCGGCCAGGCGCTTGATGGCCAGGGCGGAGTACTCGGGCGGGGTGTTCAGACCGGTACCGATGGCGGTGGCGCCCAGGTTCACTTCCAGCAGCAGCTCCTGGCAGCGCTTGATGGACTTGATCTCCTCGCGCAGGGTGACGGCGAAGGCGTGGAACTCCTGGCCCAGGGTCATGGGCACGGCGTCCTGCAGCTGGGTACGGCCCATCTTCAGGATGCTCTTGAACTCCTTGGCCTTGACGTCGAAGGCGGCGATCAGCGCTTCCAGAGCGTGCAGGGTGGTGTCTGTGCTGTTGACCACGGCCACGCGGAAACCGGTGGGGTAGGCATCGTTGGTGGACTGGCACTTGTTGACGTGATCGTTCGGGTTGATGACGTCGTAGCGGCCCTTCTCCAGCCCCATCAGCTCGAGGGCGATGTTGGCAAGCACCTCGTTGGTGTTCATGTTGACGGAGGTGCCGGCGCCGCCCTGGTAGACGTCGACCGGGAACTGGTCGAAGCATTTGCCGGTGTTCAGCATCAGGTCGCAGGCTTCGATGATCTTGTCGGCGATCTCGGGACGAATGGTCCCCAGCTCACCGTTGGCCAGTGCGGCGGCCTTCTTGGTCAGGACCATGCCACGGACGAATTCGGGAACGTCAGAAATCTTCTGAGTGCTGATCTTGAAGTTCTCGACGGCGCGCAGGGTGTGCACTCCGTAATAGAGGTCGTTGGAAACTTCTTTGGTGCCCAGCAGGTCTTCTTCAATGCGGACGTTCTTGATGTCGCTCATTGTAATGCCTCAGAAATCAGATAAATGGAAACGATCCTCACCGAGTGGTCGCGATTTCCCTACGCACATTTCATCCTGAAGCACCACACATCGGGTGGGGCAGTTGGGAGCCCGTGCTCCCTGTGCAATGACTGGTGTTGATCTTACCTCAATCGGGGTATCTGGTATTAGACCTGGATCACTAAATTTGAGGCGACCCCAAATTTCTTGTGGTCATTAAACAGATATTGCAATCGAGCGATTAACTGTGACAGAACAATCATTTCGATCCCAGTTGGCAAGGAAAATATTTTTCCGGATCCCGGGCGGTGAGGCGGGACGGGCTTGAAAAATGGCCAGATGTCCCCACCTTGATGTCAGGAGACCCGTTCCGCTGCCCCCACAGGAGCCCTGCTCCGCCGACGGCATCCCGTTCGGGACCATTCATTCATTGCACTGAGGTTGCTATGGGCAAGTTGTTACTGTTGTTGGTTGGCCTGGTATTGCTGGAGCTCACCGTGATGATCGAGGTGGGGTCCGTGATCGGCGCCTTGCCGACCGTGGGCTTGCTGGTGCTGACCGCAGTGCTGGGCTCCTCCCTGGTGCGCAGCGAGGGGATCAAGACCCTGTTCAGCGCCCAGCAGAAGATGCAGCAGGGGGAGATGCCTGGCCGCGAGGTGATGGGCGGCATGATGCTGGCGCTGGCTGGCCTCTTGCTGATCATCCCGGGCTTCGTGACCGACTTCTTCGGCATACTGCTGTTGCAGCCCTGGCTGCGCAACCGCCTGGCCGACAAGCTGATCGGCAGCAACCAGTTCAGGATGCAGATGGGGGGCTTCCAGACCCGCCAGCAGCCGTTCGAGCCGGCGCCAGGGGATGACAGACCCGGACAGCCCCCGCGTGGCGGCAACACCATCGAAGGGGAGTTCGAGCGCAAGGAGTAAACCTCCCTCCACAGCGTCACCTCAGGGCGCCCCCTGATGACACAGTCGCTCGAACCGGCGGTGGGCATAGCCCCAGGCCAACAGGCCCGCCGCTAGGTTCGCCAGCAGTATCCCCAGATAGATCCCCTGTTCTCCCCCCAGCCTTGCCCCCAGCCAGGCCCCTGGCAGCAGGAAGCCAAACAACCTGATGCCGTTGATCAGCAGTGACACAGTGGAGGCCCTGACCCCGTTGAGCGCCGAGGCCAGCAGCATCACCATGCCCTGAAAACCGTAGCCGATGGGTACCAGATGCAGATAGAGCACGATGAGGCGCACGACTTGCGGATGATCGCTGAACAGCTCGGCGATGGTGGGGGCCAGCGGCCAGACGAGGCCGTAGACTCCGAGCTGGAACAGCAGGGCGAAGCGCATGCAGAGCAGCAGGGCCGCCTTGGCACGGGCCGGATTGCCCGCCCCGCAGTTCTGCGAGACGAAGGGGGCCAGCACGGAGGAGAGCGCCATCATCACGATCAGCAGCAGGGCCTCGACCCGGGATGCCGCGCCGTAGGCGGCCACCACCTCGGTACCCAGGCCGGCGAAGATCACCATCAGCACGGCGTTGGCCAGGGGATTGAGCATGTTGGTGAAGGAGGCCGGCACCGCCACCTGCAGCAGAGCCCGCCAGTGGGCCAGCAGTTGAGGGCGGGGGGAGAGGCGCCAGGTCAGCAGCTTCTCCCGCTTGCGCAGCAGATGGAGGCTGACCAGCATGGCCATCAACCAGGAGAGGGAGGTGGCGATGGCGGCCCCCCGTATGCCCCATTCGGGGAAAGGGCCGGACCCGAAGATGAGCAGGGGATCCAGCACGCCGTTGACCAGGCCGGCCACCCCCATCACCAGGCTGGGGGTCTTGGTGTCCCCCGTGGTCCGGAGGGCGGCATTGCCGACCATGGGCACGACCAGCAGGGGGACGGTCAGGTACCAGATCAGCATGTAGTCGTGAATGAGGGAGATGAGCTCGGCACTGGCCCCCAGCAGGCTGAACAGCGGGGTAATGGTCAGCGCCCCCAGCAGGGCGAGCAGGGTCACCAGCACGACGGCGAGGAACAGGCAGTCTGTGGTGATGCGGGCCGCCTCGTCGTGGCGACCCTGGCCCAGGGCATGGCCGAGCAGGGCGCACAGGCCCGCCCCCAGCCCCATGGTTAGCGACGTCACCACGAAGGTGACCGGGAAGGTGAAACTGATGGCCGCCAGCGCCTGGGTACCCAGCATGCCGATGAAGAAGGTATCGACCAGGTTGAAGGCCAGGATGGCGATGATGCCGAGGATCATGGGGCCCGTCATGCGCAGCAGTACTGGCGTCATGGGGGCGATCAGCATGGGATTGGGTCGGCTCAAGGCAATGTCTCTACGTGCTTTGGGCCTGAATGCTGGCCGTGTCCATCCGCCTTCCTGATTGGGGGTGGGTGATCAATCAAAGGCGTTCATAGTACGTGAAAATATTTTTTTTGTATTTGCCCTTGAAGGGCTAACCAGATTGCCCCAGATCAGGGGCATAACAAATTTGGCCGACTGCGGCCATTCCTCAAGCAACACAGAGACTCATTTTGGGAGAGTTATCGATGAAAATTCGTCCACTGCACGACCGCGTCATCATCAAGCGCATCGAAGCTGAAGCCAAATCCGCTGGCGGTATCGTCTTGACTGGCACTGCGGCCCAGAAGTCCACCCGTGGTGAAGTTCTTGCCGTGGGGACTGGTCGAATTCTGGACAATGGGGATGTCAAGGCCCTCGCCGTCAAGGTGGGTGACAAGGTGATCTTCAACGAAGGCTACGGCGTGAAGACCGAGAAGCTGGATGGCCAGGACGTGCTGATCCTGTCCGAGACCGACATCCTGGCGATTGTCGAAGAGTAATCACTCCCCTTTTCCCGAATTGATTTAAGGATTGAAGAACATGGCAGCTAAAGAAGTTAAGTTTGGCAACGAAGCCCGCATCAAGATGCTGGAAGGCGTGAACATCCTGGCCGATGCCGTCAAGGTGACCCTGGGCCCGAAAGGCCGCAACGTGGTACTGGACAAGTCCTTCGGCGCCCCGACAATCACCAAGGATGGCGTCTCCGTTGCCCGCGAAATCGAACTGGAAGACAAGTTCCAGAACATGGGCGCCCAGATGGTCAAGGAAGTCGCTTCCAAGGCCAACGATGCCGCCGGTGATGGTACCACTACCGCCACCGTACTGGCTCAGGCCATCGTCAACGAAGGCCTGAAGGCCGTTGCCGCCGGCATGAACCCCATGGATCTGAAGCGCGGCATCGACAAGGCCGTGACCGCCGCCGTCGCCGAGCTGCAGGCGCTGTCCACCCCTTGTGCCGACAACAACGCCATCGCCCAGGTCGGGACCATCTCCGCCAACTCCGACGAGAAGGTGGGCGCCCTGATCGCCGAAGCCATGGACAAGGTCGGCCGTGACGGCGTCATCACCGTCGAAGATGGCCAGGGTCTGGAAGATGAGCTGGCAGTCGTTGAAGGCATGCAGTTCGACCGCGGCTACCTCTCCCCCTACTTCGTCAACAAGCCGGAAACCGGTGCCGTCGAGCTGGATGACCCCTTCATCCTGCTGGTGGACAAGAAGGTCTCCAACATCCGCGAAATGCTGCCGGTGCTGGAAGGCGTGGCCAAGGCGGGCAAACCGCTGATCATCGTGGCCGAAGACGTGGAAGGCGAAGCGCTGGCGACCCTGGTGGTCAACACCATGCGTGGCATCGTGAAAGTGGCTGCCGTCAAGGCACCGGGCTTTGGCGATCGTCGCAAGGCCATGCTGCAGGATATCGCCATCCTGACCGGCGGTACCGTGATCTCCGAAGAAGTGGGCATGGAGCTGGAAAAAGCGACCCTGGAAGACCTGGGCCGTGCCAAGCGCATCGTCATCACCAAAGAGAACACCACCATCATCGATGGCGTGGGTGATGCCGCCCTGATCGAGAGCCGCGTGGCCCAGATCCGTCAGCAGATCGAAGAGACCTCTTCCGACTACGATCGCGAGAAGCTGCAAGAGCGCGTGGCCAAGCTGGCCGGCGGTGTTGCCGTGATCAAGGTGGGTGCCGCCACCGAAGTCGAGATGAAAGAGAAGAAAGCCCGTGTCGACGACGCCCTGCACGCGACCCGTGCCGCCGTTGAAGAGGGTGTGGTTGCCGGTGGTGGTGTGGCGCTGGTGCGCGTGGCCGCCAAGCTGGCCTCCCTGCGCGGTGACAACGAAGACCAGAACGTGGGTATCAAGGTCGCCCTGCGCGCCATGGAAGCCCCGCTGCGTCAGATCGTCATCAATGCCGGTGAGGAAGCCTCCGTCATCGCCAATGCCGTGAAGAACGGCGAAGGCAACTTCGGCTACAACGCCTACACCGAACAGTATGGCGACATGCTGGCCATGGGTATCCTGGATCCGACCAAGGTCACCCGTTCCGCCCTGCAGTTCGCCTCTTCCGTGGCCGGCCTGATGATCACCACAGAGTGCATGATCTCCGAGCTGCCGAAGAAAGATGCCCCTGCCATGCCTGATATGGGTGGCATGGGTGGCATGGGTATGATGTAATCCTGCCTGCCATAGTTATCGAACGGCTCGCTTTTGCGGGCCGTTTTTTTTAGTGCTACTAAGCTGAAGTTATTGATAGTGAAATGATTGAGGTGAACATGCGATATTTAGGTCTGTTGCCGTTACTCTTCGCCCTTGTCGTGCCTGGCGTGACCCTGGCCGCCCCGCAGGGGCCGGTGATCCTCAAGGTGACGGGGAACCTGGATCCCTCCAACCCGGCGGATGGGGAGGTGCTGCTCGACATGGCGATGATCCAGGCGCTGCCACAGCACGAGATAGTGACGAGCAATCCCTGGGTGGACAAGCCGCACAAGTACGTGGGGCCCAGGTTGGCGGATGTATTGACGGCCGTGAAGGCCAATGGCAAGAGCATCACGCTCACCGCCCTGAACAGTTTCCAGATACGGATCAACTGGGATAAGGTCAGGCAATACGATCCCATCCTGGCCTGGCAGGACGACGGGGTGACCATGCGGGTACGTGACAAGGGGCCACTCTGGTTTATCCTGCCACTGGATCAGCATCCCGAACTCAAGCGTTCCGAGTTCACAGACATGATGATCTGGCAACTGAGTGCGATCGATATTCAGCAGTAGAGACGGTGGTTTACGGGAGTCATGGGTGAAAGCGAAGACCAGGGCCTGGCCCTTACTTGGCGTTCTTTATCTATCCATTCTGTTGTTCACGGGTAGCACTCTGTATTGCCTGGTGCAGATACAGAATGCGACCCGGGTGATGGAAAAGTACACCTATGACGTCTCCTGGGCCCTGATGCAGCTGCAGCTGGAGCTGGGCCGATTTCTCAATGCCGTCGAGATTTACCACTATGGCGGACTCGATCACGAGTCCCTGCTGCTGCGCTATGACATCCTGTGGAGCCGAACTCCCATTCTGCTGGGCGGGCAACTGCGCAAGAGCCTGGGGGACAATCCGAAGACGCTGCGGCTGGTGCAGCTGACCGAGAGCAGCATCCGCAAGCTGGAGCCTGAGCTGACCAGGCTGAAGCCGGGGACGCCGGACTACCAGCAGATCATGATGACCCTTGCGCCCTTGCAGGAGCCGCTCTCCTACTCCCTTGCCTCCATGATGCAGAAGAACATCAACGTCTATTCGGGCAATGACAAGCGCTTCGGCCAGCTGCGCGATGCGCTGTTGTTCATGGTGCTGGGCCTGGTGATCTCCGTTATTCTGCTCAGCGGTCTGCTGGTGCGGGAGGCGAGGCGCCATTTCCGGATGGCCCGGGTCGACGCACTGACCGGATTGCCGAATCGGCTGGCCCTGCTGGAGAAGATGGAGTCCTATGTCACCCGCGATACCTCCTTCGGTCTGGTGCTGGTCGATATCAACGATTTTCGGGACATCAACAGCAAGTTCGGCTACAACACCGGGGACATCCTGCTGCAAGAGCTGGCGAAGCGGCTGCGAGCCCTGTGCGAGAACGGCGAGTGGGTGGCGCGTCTCGGGGGCGATCAGCTTGCCATGCTGCAACGGGAGGGCAGCGATCTGCGCCAGGTCAGGGAACTGGTGGCCAGAGTGCTCCACTCCATCAAGCAAGACATCATCATCGACAACTATCCCTTCCGGCTGGAGGTGGGCATAGGCATCGCCTTCTTCCCCACGGACAGCAACCAGACCCAGGAACTGCTGAGCCGGGCGGAGCAGGCCCTGTCCCACAGTCGCAAGACCCATGTCCCCTACGTCATTTACGACAGCTCGCTGCTCAACGAGACGGCCAGACGCAAGCACCTGGCCTCCGATATGGTGATGGCGCTCGAGCACAATGCCCTCGAGCTCTATTACCAGCCCATCGTCAATCTGGAGAGCGGACGCTGCGAGGCCGTCGAGGCGCTGCTGCGCTGGCGCCACCCCGAACTGGGCTTCATCCCCCCCAACGAGGTGATCCAGGTGGCGGAGGAGTTCCAACTGGCCGAGAAGCTGGGGAGCTGGATCCTGAACACGGCGTGCGAGCAGCTCCATCAGTGGCAGCACTTGGGGCTGGTGGATCTGCAGATGTGCGTCAACATCTCTCCCGGCATGTACCAGCGCAACCTGCTGAAGCTGGTGGCCCGGGCCCTTATGGAACACCACATCCCCGCCGCCAGCCTGGTGCTGGAGGTGACGGAAGACACCACCATGCGCGAGGTGAAGAACTCCCTGCAGTTGATGCAGGACCTCAGCCAGCAGGGGGTGCACTTGGCGCTGGACGACTTCGGAACTGGCTACTCCTCCCTCAGCTACCTGCAGAAGCTGCCGGTGAGCAAGGTGAAGATAGACAGATCCTTCATCCAGGGCATCGATACCTCCATCGAGGCGGCCGAGCTGGTGGCCAACATCTGCCGGATGGGCTCCATGCTGGGCAAGAAGCTGGTGTGTGAAGGGATCGAAACCCAGGGCCAGCTCGACGTGCTACGCTCCCTGACCGATATCCACCTGTACGGCCAAGGTTATCTGTTCAGTCGCCCGGAGCATGCTGAAAAGGCCTATCAGACCTTGCTGGAGATGGAGGAGCGCTGGCTGGCGCGGCGTTCGCCGGACAAGGCATATCTGCGCTGAGCGATATGGCTCATGTCTCACCGGGCCCGGCCGATAGTCTCTTGGCAGGAGGTACACAATGGATATTTCTAGCTCTGCAAATGCGTCGTTCGGTTCTGCTCTGATGGTGGCCAGCCTGGCCAAGAAGCAGCAGACCCAGGAGGGCGAATCCGCACTGAAACTGCTGGAAACGGCAGCGCAATCCGCACCGGCAGTGCCGACATCGGCCAGCGCTTCCCTCGGAAGCAGGATCGACATTCGCGTCTGATCTGAACGAAAAAGCCCCCATCTCTCGATGGGGGCTTTCTTTTTTTATTGGGCTTTACCAGACGATTTCCCTGAGTCGGTCGATGTTCAGACCGGGAAGGGAGCCGGCGCCTCGAAGGTCATCCGCTCGCCGCTGCGGGGGTGGCTGATGGTCAGACTGGCCGCATGCAGATAAAGGTGCGGTGCCGCCGCCAGCGCATCCGGGTTGGCGTAGAGGTTATCGCCGAGGATGGGGTGACCCAGCTCCAGCATATGAACCCGCAGCTGATGGGAGCGACCGGTAATCGGGGTCAGCTTGATCAGGCTGTTGCCATTCTCCACCTTCAGCTTCTGCCACAGGGTCAGGGCATGGCGCCCCTCCTCAAAATCCACCTTCTGCTTCGGCCGGTTGGGCCAGTCGACGCAGAGCGGCAGATCCACCTCACCCGCATCCTGTTCCGGTTCACCCCACACCCAGGCGAGGTAGTGCTTCTCGGTTTCCCGCTCGCGGAATTGCCGGCTCAGCTCCCGATGGGCGTTGGGATTGAGGGGGATAACCAGCACGCCTGTGGTCGCCATGTCGAGACGATGGGCCGCCGCCGCCTTGGGGTGTTGCTGCTTCACTCGATGGAGCACGCTGTCTTCATTCTCGGGGCCGCGCCCGGGCACGCTCAGCAGGCCGGTGGGCTTGTTGACCACCATGATGTCCTTGTCCTTGAACAGGATATCGAGCCAGGGTTCCAGGGGCGGTGAATATTCAAACATAGCGTCTCGCATCTTCAATCAAGGGGCGAACCCCATCAGTTATGGGTAACCGCGATATAGCGGCACTGGGTACCCAGCTTGAGCTGAGTCTGGCCGCCGTCGATCGGCTCCTTGTCAGTTATGGGTGACCACAATAAAGCGAATGGCATCCAGCTTGAGCTGAGTCTGGTCGATCAGGTGGTGCAATTCTGCCTGCAGATTGCGCAGATAATCCAGCTCGCTGTCGCGCACATTCGGATTGACCGCCTTGAGCGCCTCCAGACGATCCAGATCCTGCAGCAGGGTCTGCGCCATCTGGGCACGGGCCTTGTCGACAATCCCGGCCTTCAGCCCTTCGGCAATGGCCTGACCCTGGCCGATGAGGCCGTGGATCACCGGCTGGGATGCGGTGACCAGCTTGCTGCCGAGGTGGCGGTTGACCGGCGTCAACTGGCGATTGAAGGCATCGAATGCCACCTTGTCGCCCAGGTTGTTGCCGCTCTTGTCCATCAGCAGCCGGATCGGGGTCGGCGGCATGAAGCGGTAAAGCTGGGGATGAGCCGCGGACTCGGCGACGAAGATCAGCTCCAGCAGGATGGAACCGACCGGCAGCGCCTTGTTCTTGAGCAGAGCCACCGAGGTGGCACCGATCTCGGAGCCGAGGATCAGGTCGATACCGCCGCGCATCATGGGGTGATCCCAGGAGAGGAACGACATATCGTCCCGCGACAGGGCGGTGGTGCGATCAAAGGTGATGGTCATGCCGTCTTGCGGCAGCCCCGGGAAGCTGGGCACCAGCATGTGATCGCCCGGCATCAGCACCAGGGCATTCTCGCCGCGATCGTCCTGATTGACGCCGATCTCGTCGAACATCTTGAGAGCAAAGGAGATCATGCCGGTGTCGTCATCTTCGGCGGCCAGCTTCTCGACCAGCTGTTTGGCGGCTTCGCCACCGCTGGAGTGGATCTCCAGCAGGCGATCGCGGCCCTGTTCCAGCTTGGCCTTGAGCGGCTCGTGTAACTCGCGGGTGCGGGTCAGCAGCGCTTCTAGGGGCGCCTGATCACCGGTATTGGCAGCCAGCAGCTCGAACAGCTCGTCACACACCGCTTCAAACACCGGGCGGGCGGTCGGGCAGGTCTGCTCGAACGCATCCAGACCATCGTGATACCAGAGCTGCAGGGCGCGCTGGGAGGTGCCCTCCAGATAGGGAACGTGGATTTCGACGGTGTTCTGCTGACCGATGCGATCGAGACGGCCGATCCGCTGTTCCAGCAGATCCGGGTTGAGGGGCAGATCGAACAGTACCAGATGGCTGGCAAACTGGAAGTTGCGACCCTCGGAGCCGATCTCGGAGCAGAGCAGCACCTGGGCGCCACCCTCCTGCTGGGCGAAATAGGCGGAGGCCTTGTCTCGCTCGAGGATGGACATCCCCTCGTGGAACACGGCGGCGCGGATCCCCTCGCGGGTACGCAGCGCCTCTTCCAGGGCGATGGCGGTGGCCGCTTCGGAGCAGATCACCAGCACCTTCTTCTGACGGGCGCCGAGCAGCAGCTCCAGCAGCCAGTCGACGCGCGGGTCGAACTGGGTCCAGCTGGCGTTGTCACCTTCGAACTGCTGGAAGATCTTCTCGGGATAGAGGTAGCGCAGGGCGCGGGTCTGCAGATCACCGCCGTTGCCCCCCATCATGCCCATCACCTTGATGGCGGTCTTGTACTGTTCCGGCAGCGGCATGGGGTAGACGTTGAGATGGCGCTCGGGGAAGCCCTGGATGTTGGCGCGGCTGTTGCGAAACAGCACCCGGCCGGTGCCGTGTTGATCCAGCAGCTTGGCGACCGCCTGTTGGCGGGCGGCGGCATCGCTCAGATCCAGTCCTTCCAGCTGGCTGGCGAGGAGCTGTTTGGCTTCATCGCTCAGCGTCTCGCCATCCAGCAATTCCTGGGCGGCGCTCGCGACCTGACCATAGGCCTGCTCCTCGGCGAGGAAGGCGTCGTAGTCGTAGAAGCGCTCCGGGTCGAGCAGGCGCAGACGGGCGAAGTGGCTCTGGTGGCCCAGCTGATCCGGGGTGGCGGTGAGCAGCAGCACGCCAGGCACCTGTTCGGCCAGCGCCTCCACCATCTCGTAGGCACGGCTCGGCGCCTCCTCGCTCCACTCCAGATGGTGCGCCTCGTCGACGACCAGCAGATCCCACTCGGCTTCCAGCACCTGCTCGAAGCGACGGCGCTTCTTGCGCAGGAAGTCGAGGCTGCAGATCACCAGCTGTTCGGTCTCGAAGGGATTCTCCGCATCGGCGAACGCCTCGACGCAGCGCTCCTCATCGAACAGGGAGAAATGCAGGTTAAAGCGGCGGAGCATTTCGACCAGCCACTGGTGCTGCAGGGTTTCGGGAAGCAGGATGAGCACGCGATGGGCACGGCCGGAGAGCAGTTGCTGATGGATGATCATACCCGCTTCTATGGTCTTGCCCAGGCCCACCTCATCGGCCAGCAGCACGCGCGGGGCGTAGCGGTGACCCACTTCGTGAGCGATATAAAGCTGGTGCGGGATCAGGCTGACTTTACCGCCCGCCAGGCCGCGAGTCGGGTTGCGACGACGCTGGTGCTGGTTGACCAGCGCCTCATAACGCAGGGTGAAACGGGACATGCGGTCGATTTGACCGGCGAACAGACGATCCTGCGGCTTGTTGAACTTGATGAAGTTGTTGAGAAACACTTCCTTGAGGACGACAGGCTCATCGGTGTCGGTGCGCGTGCCGACATATATAAGCAGGCCGTCTTTCTCCTGCACTTCTTCGACCGTCATGGTCCAGTCTTCGTGACTGGCTATCTGATCGCCCACATTGAAGCTGACCCGGGTCACCGGCGCCTCTTCTTTGGCATACATGCGGTTTTCACCGGTAGCCGGAAACAACAGGGTAACCATGCGTCCTTCAACAGCAACGACTGTTCCCAAACCCAGATCCGTCTCTGTATCACTGATCCAACGCTGGCCAAGTGCAAAAGGCATTAAACTCTCCAAAGCCCAAGAGTGTGAGAATCGCAAAGGGGCGCTATGTTACCCGAAGGCGGGAGCCCGATCATCATGGTTATGGCGTTCTGAAAAGCCAATTCGATACAACCTTGATCCGTCGACATCACTTATCCCCCTATAAATATAAAACGCGAGCGAATGGCACCCTTATTGGCTGCCAGTACAGCACATTGCTGCATTAGTGAGCGAACGAACCGTGAGTGTCATCTTTTTGCAATAATCTCCTTGCCAGAACAAATCCGCTCCCTATAATGCGCCTCCATCGACACGGCAAGCGGCAACGCAAACA
>NZ_CDBN01000097.1 GCF_000820085.1 Aeromonas sanarellii | reverse complement strand
TCGCCCGCGCCAAGGCCAAAAAAGCCGCCCAGGCTGCGGGGGACGACGCCCTGAGCGAACCCCCGCGGGAGCACCGGGACGAGGCCCCACCCGCATCGACCCTGGCCGAGCCCGCCGACGCCGATCCCAAGAAGGCCGCCGTGGCCGCCGCCATCGCCCGCGCCAAGGCCAGGAAAGCCGCCCAGGCTGCGGGGGACGACGCCGTGAGCGAGCCCCCTCAGGAGCACCGGGACGAGGCCCCACCCGCATCGACCCAGGCCGAGCCCGCCGACGCCGATCCCAAGAAGGCCGCCGTGGCCGCCGCCATCGCCCGCGCCAAGGCCAGGAAGCTGGCCGCCGAGGCCGCGGCCTCTTCCCCTTCCTCTTCGACCGACAAGAGCCACTGACCCATGTTCAATATCGCGAGTGCGCCCTTTGCCCACAACCGCAGGCAGACCCAGACCATGATGGTGCTGGTGATCCTGGCCTGCCTGCCGGGTTTTCTGGCCCAGACCTGGTTCTTCGGCTGGGGGACCCTGATCCAGATCCTGCTGGCGCTGGTCACGGCACTGGGCTGTGAGGCCTTCGTCCTTCGCCTGCGCGGGCGCCCCGTCAAACCGGCGCTGCTGGATGGCAGCGCGGCCCTCACCGCCGTGCTGATCGGCCTCGCCTTGCCCCCCCTGCTGCCCTGGTGGATGCTGGTGATCGGCACCGCCTTTGCCATCATTATCGCCAAGCACCTCTATGGGGGGCTCGGTCAGAACCTGTTCAACCCCGCCATGGTGGCCTATGTGCTGCTGCTGGTCTCCTTCCCGGTCCAGATGACCAGCTGGCTTCCCCCCTCCAGCATCGCCGCCTATGACATCGGCTTCGGCGATGCGGCCTCGGTGATCTTCACCGGCTTCAGCCTGGACGGCTACAGCATGCTGCAGCTCAAGCAGGGGGTGGATGGCCTGACCATGGCCACGCCGCTCGATACCCTCAAGACCGGGCTGACCCAGGGACTCACCGCTAGCGAGGTGATGACCCACAAGGTGTTCGAGGGCTGGGGTGGCATTGGCTGGAGCTGGGTCAACCTCGGCTACCTGCTGGGGGGCCTCTTCCTGTTGCAGCAGAAGGTGATCAACTGGCGCATTCCGGCCGCCGTGCTGGGCTCACTGCTGCTGGCATCCACCTTGGGCTATCTGGCGACGCCGGATGCCACCGCCACCCCCATGCTGCACCTGTTCAGCGGCGCCACCATGCTGGGCGCCTTCTTCATCGCCACCGATCCGGTGAGCGCGAGCACCACGGCGAAGGGGCGCCTGGTCTACGGTGCCCTCATCGGGGTGCTGGTCTATCTCATTCGCCGCTTTGGCGGCTACCCGGACGCCTTCGCCTTCGCGGTGCTGCTGGCCAACCTGTGCGTGCCGCTGATTGACAGCCTGACCCGCCCCAAGGTCTATGGAGCCCGTCGCAAATGAACCCATATCTGAATTGCCGGACACGCGAGACGGAGAGCCTCCCATGTTGAAGAGCATGCGCAAGAACGGCCTGACCCTGGCCCTGTTCGCTCTGGGTTGCACCGCCATGGTGATGCTGACCAACGAGCTGACCCGGGATCGCATCGCCCACCAGCAGCAGCTGGAGCAGTTGCGCACCCTCGGGGCCCTGCTGCCGGAGGGAAGCTATGACAACGATCTGGTGGCCAGTTGCAAGCTGGTCAGGAGCCGGGAATACCTGGGCAGCGATCAGCCCATGCCGCTCTATACCGCCACCCTCAAGGGGGTGCACACCGGCTACGCGCTGGAAACCGTGGCCCCCGATGGTTACAGTGGGGCCATCCGCATGGTGGTCGGCACCGACGCCAAGGGTGCCATCAGCGCGGTGCGGGTACTGACCCACAAGGAGACCCCGGGCCTGGGGGACAAGATAGAGCTGAAGAAGTCCAACTGGATCGACAGCTTCGTCGGCCGTACCCTCAATGCAGAGAACGAGGCCAGCTGGGCGGTGAAGAAGGACGGGGGCGAATTCGACGCCTTCACCGGCGCCACCATCACCCCCCGGGCCGTGGTCAAGGCGGTGAAAAACCTGCTGCTGCTGCAACAGGAGCACCCCGAGTTGCTGCGGGACGCCCCCTCCTGTGACGCCACCCCCTAACGCCGGAGCACAAGCTATGGAACAAGTCGACGTGATTGACGGGCAGGGCCCGATCAGCGAGAGCAATGGCCGCCGCGAGGAGCTCAAGGAGCTGATGCTGCAGGGGCTGTGGAAGAACAACCCCTCTCTGGTGCAGGTGCTGGGACTCTGCCCCACCCTGGCCGTTTCTTCCACCTTCACCAATGCGCTGGGGCTGGGTCTTGCCACCATGGTGGTGCTGATAAGCTCCAACCTCGCCATCTCCCTGGTGCGAAACTGGGTGCCCAAGGACATCCGCATCCCGGTCTACGTGATGATCATCGCGGCTCTGGTCACCAGCGTGCAGCTCTTGATGAACGCCTACACCTACGGCCTGTATCAGGCGCTCGGCATCTTCATCGCCCTCATCGTCACCAACTGCGTCATCATAGGCCGGGCCGAGGCCTATGCCTCCAAGAACCCCCCTTTGCTTGCGGCCGTCGACGGCTTCATGATGGGGCTCGGCTTCACCCTGGTGCTGCTGGTGCTGGGGGGCCTTCGCGAGATCATCGGCATGGGCACCCTGTTCGACGGTGCCGACCTGCTGCTGGGGGACTGGGCCAAGTCCCTGCGCATCGAGCTGTTCCACGCCGATGCCAGCCTGCTGCTGGCCATACTGCCGCCGGGGGGCTTCATCGGCCTTGGCCTGCTCATCGCCGGCAAGAATGCCATCAACGACTGGATGGGCCGCAAGCAGGCCGCCGACAGGGCCCACTGCAGCGTGCCGGCGGCGGGCGCCCGCGCCACCCAGCTCTGAGACAAGAGAGAGCCATGAACAACCAGAAACGCAGGCAGATCCTGGAGCGACTGCGGGACGACAATCCGCACCCCACCACAGAGCTCAACTTCACCACGCCGTTCGAGCTGCTCATCGCCGTGCTGCTGTCGGCCCAGGCCACGGATGTGAGCGTCAACAAGGCCACCGACAAGCTCTATCCGGTGGCCAACACCCCGGCCGCCATGCTGGCCCTCGGGGTGGAGGGGCTCAAGGAGTACATCAAGACCATCGGCCTGTTCAACACCAAGGCCGAGAACGTCATCAAGACCTGCGCCATCCTGCTGGAGCGCCACGGCGGCGAGGTACCGGAGGATCGCGAGGCCCTCGAGGCCTTGCCGGGGGTGGGTCGCAAGACCGCCAACGTGGTGCTCAACACCGCTTTCGGCTGGCCCACCATCGCCGTCGACACCCACATCTTCCGGGTGTCGAACCGCACCGGCTTCGCGGTGGGCAAGAACGTGGATCAGGTGGAAGAGAAGCTGCTCAAGGTGGTGCCCGCCGAGTTCAAGCTGGACGTGCACCACTGGCTCATCCTGCACGGCCGCTACACCTGTCTCGCCCGCAAGCCGCGCTGTGGCTCCTGCATCATCGAAGACTTGTGCGAATACAAAGAGAAGGTCTATCCCGAAAGCTGATCCGCAGGGCGCGGCCTGACATGCAGGCGTCTGCGGAGCCGGGCCTCGGGCCATCAGGCAGTACCAATCACCAACCCGGAGAATTGAGCAATGAGAATTCTGCATACCATGCTGCGCGTCGGCGATCTGCAACGCTCCATCGACTTCTACACCCGAGTGCTGGGCATGAAACTGCTGCGCAAGAGCGAGAACAGCGAGTACAAGTACACCCTGGCCTTCGTCGGTTACGGCGACGAGAAGGACGAAGCCGTCATCGAGCTCACCTACAACTGGGGCGTGAGCGAGTACGAGCTGGGGTCCGCCTACGGCCACATCGCCCTGGAAGCGGATGACATCTATGGTACCTGCGAGGCGCTGCGTGCCGCCGGCGCCAAGATCACCCGCGAGCCGGGCCCGGTCAAGGGGGGCACCACCGTCATCGCCTTCGTGGAAGATCCGGACGGCTACAAGATTGAGCTGATCGCCAAGAAGGATGCCGGCACCGGTCTCGGTACCAGCGTCTGAATCCGTGCTGGCGGTGATACAAACAACGGGGCCCTGGGCCCCGTTTTCATTGGCAGGCCGTCAGGCCAGGCGAAAGCGCCCCATGGTCTGGCGCAGCCCCGCCGCCAGCTGACTCAGCTCCAGACAGGCGCGGGCGGTGTGATCCGCCCCGCCCGCCACCTCGTTGGCGGAATCGTTGATCCGCGCCACGTTGCGGCCAAGCTCGTCGGAGACCGCATCCTGCTCGCCACAGGCGCTGGCGATCTGGATCGCCATGTCGGCGATCTGGGCGACCGCCTCCTCGATCTGCTGGATGCCCGAGCCGGTCCGCTCGCTCTGGCTCACGCACTGACGGATCATCTCGCAGCTCTGGCCGGTCACCGCCTTCGCCTAGTTGGCGCGAACCTGCAGGGTCTCGATGATGGCGACGATCTCGCCGGTGGAGGCCTGGGTGCGGCCCGCCAGGGTGCGCACCTCGTCGGCCACCACGGCGAAGCCGCGGCCCTGCTCCCCGGCGCGGGCCGCCTCGATGGCGGCGTTGAGTGCCAGCAGGTTGGTCTGCTCGGCGATGCCGCGGATCACATCCACCACCAGGTTGATCTGGGCCGATTCCCGCTCCAGCTCGGCTACCAGGGTCCCGGCCTGCTCCATCTCCTCGGCGACCCGGGTAATGGCCACTAGGGTGCCCTGCACATCCTGATTGCCGCGACGAGCCAGGGCATTGGCGGAGCTCGCGGACTCGGAGGCGACCTCGGTGTTGCCCGCCACATCCGCCACCGTCGCCTTCATCTGGGCCATGGCGGTCGCCACCTGGGCGATCTCCTGTTGCTGGCTCTGGATCCCCTGGGCCGACTGCTCGGAGACGGTGCTCACCTCCTCGATGGCGGCGCCCAGCTGGGTCACGGCGGCGATGACCTCCTCGATGAGGCCCCTCAGGTTGTCCTGCATCTTGAGGGAGGCCCTGGCCAGCATCTCGAGCTCATCCTGTCCGATGTGCCGGCGATCCAGATCGTGGGTCAGATCCCCCTGGGCGATGGCGTTGGCCTGGGCGACCACGGCCTGCAGCGGCAGGCAGATCTGGCGGGTCAGGAACCAGGTCATGACCCCCATGAACAGCAGCAGGGCGCCTATGCTCGCCGAGGCGAAGAGCGTCACCCTGTTGACGCTGCCAAGCAGGCTGCCGCGGTTCTCCCGCACGAAGCCCAGGTTCACCTCCACCAGGGCGTTCACCGACTGCTCCAGTTCGCTATAGGCGGCATTGGAGCCGAACAGCACGTCCCTGGCCTGCTCCCTGTCCCCCAGAGAGAACAGCTGATCGACCCGGTTGACCGCCCCCAGATACTGCAGCCAGTGCTGCCTGACCCGGTTGAACGCCCGGCGTTCGTGCTCGGCCCCCACTGTGGCCTCATAGGCGCCGAGCGCCTGCTCCACCTTGCCCAGGCTCTCCTGGATACGACCGCGGCGGACCTGCCTGTCGACGACATCCTCCACCATCAGCAGGGCAAACTGGGCGCGCCGCACATAGGAGACGTCGTAGAGCAGGTTTTCCACCGAGATGACGCTCGGCAGGGTGGAGTCGGTGAAATTCAGCACCCGGTCCCGCACGCCGCGCAGTTCGCTGGCGAGAAACAGCCCGAACAGTATGTTGATGACGGCGATGACCGAGAAAACGGCGGCAATCTTCTTGCCGATGGAGAGATGCTTGTAAGACATGTTGGCTGGTGATCCTCGACTGCGAAGACGCAGTGACACAATGATCACATCCGTGTAAGCGGTGACCCGAGACTCCTGACGGGAAATGACGACGCGCGAGCAAGGACGGGGCCTTTCCCCTCCCCTCGCCACCCCGGGCCTATGTCGTTCGGCCCGGGAGCCCGCTACAGAGCGACCACCCGAGAGCCAAACTTGAACCGATTGTCGCAATCGCCCCGGCGCCATGGACAAACGGGGGGCCAGGTTATGTAATGGCACCCTCGTCTCTTGATCACAGCGCCCGAGGCTCCATGGAAAACGCGTCGACACTCTCCCCCTCCTGGTCCGTCCAACTGCGCGAGCAGATCCAGGCTCGCCCCCTCGTCGCCCTGGGGCTGCTGCTCGCCCTGGCCGCCGTCCTGCTGCTCCTGTTGCAGAGTCTGGTCGTGCTGGCGGCCGGTGACATCACCGCCGGCATGCGCTATGGCCTCATCGGCGGTGCCGCCGGCTTTGCCGCCACGGCGCTCGGCGCCCTGCCGGCCCTGTTCCTGCGGGCCGTTCCCCAACGGGTGGAAGACGCCATGCTGGGTTTTGCCGCCGGCATGATGCTGGCCGCCAGCGCCTTCTCCCTGTTGCTGCCGGGCCTCGAGGCCGCGGAGGGGATCACAGGCGACGGCTTCCTCGCCGCCGCCGTGGTGGTGACGGGCATGGCTCTCGGCGTCCTGCTGATGCTGGGGCTGGATCAGTTCACCCCCCACGAGCACGACAAGACGGGGCCCTGCGGTCCCGGCCACGAGAGCTGCTCCCGGGTCTGGCTGTTCGTGTTCGCCATCGCCCTGCACAACCTGCCGGAGGGCATGGCCATCGGGGTCAGCTTCTCCCAGGGTGACATGGCCGTCGGTCTGCCGCTCACCACCGCCATCGCCCTGCAGGACATTCCCGAGGGGCTGGCGGTGGCGCTCGCCATGTGCGCCGCCGGTTTTCGTCCCCCGCTGGCCGTGCTGGTGGCCATCGCCAGCGGTCTGCTGGAACCGCTCGGGGCCCTGCTCGGGGTGGGGCTCGCCAGCGGCATGGCCATCGCCTATCCCATTGGCCTGGGGCTCGCGGCCGGCGCCATGCTGTTCGTGGTCTCCCACGAGGTGATCCCCGAGACCCACCGCAACGGCCACCAGACCCACGCCACCCTGGGCCTCATGGTCGGCTTTGCCCTGATGATGACCCTGGATACCGCGCTGGGATAACGCGTCGGCCCCCCGTGCACTCCGTAGTCTTCCACAAAGCGCTTCCCGAGCGGCTGGCCCTGTTCGCCAGCACACTGCAACGGCTTGCAGAGCGCGGCGAGCCGGCCGCCCTTGTCCAGCACTACCACTGACGCAGGAGATGCCCCGCCAGCCCCATAGGAATGCTCGGCGCCATCGCCAAGTTTTGTTATCATCCCCGCCAACTTTTTCGGCCCAGCGGCCATCGAGACGAGGTAGATGATGAAAGTAGGTATTATCGGCGCCATGGAGCAGGAAGTGGCCCTGCTGCGCAGCCAGCTGAGCGAACCCACCACCCTGCAACTGGGCGGCTGCGAGTTTTATCAGGGCCGCCTGGCCGGTAAAGAGGTGATCCTGACCCGCTCCGGCATCGGCAAGGTCGCCGCCAGCGTCGCCACCAGCCTGCTGCTGGAAAAATTCGCCCCCGACTGCGTCATCAACACCGGCTCCGCCGGCGGTTTCGCCCAGGATCTGCACATCGGTGACGTGGTCATCGCGAGCGAGATGCGCTTCCACGACGTGGACGTGACCGCCTTCGGTTACGAGATGGGCCAGATGGCCCAGCAGCCCGCCGCCTTCCCCTGCGATGACAAGCTCATCGCCCTGGCCCAGGCCTGCATCGCCGAGCAAGGCAAGCACCAGACCAAGGTCGGCCTCATCTGTACCGGTGACCAGTTCATGTGCAAGCCCGAGGCGATTGCGAAAGCCCGCGCCGACTTCCCGCAGATGCTGGCAGTCGAGATGGAAGGGGCCGCCATCGGCCAGGTGTGCCACATGTTCAAGGTGCCCTACCTGGTGGTGCGCGCCATGTCCGACATCGCCGGCAAGGAGCAGGTGGAATCCTTCGATGCCTTCATCGAGGTGGCGGGTCAACACTCCGCCGAGGTGATCATCGCGCTGCTCGGTAAATTGTGATCGATACCCTCTCCTGGGACGCCCTGATGGCTGCCCTCGCCTCGACGACGGCGGCCATCATGGTGGGCGCGGCCCTGCTGGAGGCTCTGCTGCCCTGGCCGGCCCGCTTTCGACCCGGCGCCGTCGTGCCCCTGCTGACCCGCCTCGGCCAGAAGGTCTATCGCCCCGACGGTACGCCCCGCCAGCAGGGCCAGGCCGGGCTCCTGGCCCTGCTGGTGGTCTGGGTGCCCTGCGCCGCCGGCCTCTGGGCGGTGCGCAATCTCGCCCTGTCGGAGCCCCTGTTCGACCTGCTGTTTCTGTTGCTGATGCTGGAATCCCGGCCCCTGCGCGAACTCGCCCAGGGGAGCCGCGCCCTGGCCACCCAGGAGACCCTGGTGGTGGCGAGGCTGCAGGCGGCGCCCTGGCTCAGGCGCGAGACGGGGAAGCTGTCGGTGATGGGGCTGAACAAGGCGGTGAGCGAGACCTGCGTGCTGCGCCTCGTGGGCCAGTGGGCCGGCCCCCTGCTGGGCTTTGCCCTCGCCGGGGTGCAGGGTGCCCTGCTTTGGCGCCTCGTCCAGCTGATGAACCAGGCCTGGAGCCCGAAGCAGGCCGAGTTCGTCCACTTCGGCCGCCCCGCCGCGGCGCTGTACCAGGGACTCTGCGCCCCCGCCATCCTGCTGCTGGCGCTCCCCCTGTGCCTGACCCGGCTGCGCCGCCTCGGCGGCAGGCTGCGCCCCGCCCTGCACTGGCCCTATCCGGCCATGGGCTGCCTGCTCGCCCTGCTGGCCCTGACCACGGGCAACCGGCTCGGCGGCCCGCGCTACTATCGGGGCCAGCTGGTGCGCTTCCCTGTGCTGGGCGAGGGGGAAGAGCCCGATGCCCTCCTGCCCCGGCGCCTGCTGCACCGCCTGCTGCTGATCGGCTGGGGCTGGCTGACCGTGGCATTGCTCCTGACCCTGCTGGTACTGCACCATGGCTAATCCCTTGCACTGGCGGGCCCTCTGCCTGCTGCTCTGCCTGCTGAGCGCCCCCCTGCTGGCCGCAACGCCTCCGGCGCCACAGCGCATCATCACCCTCACTCCCCATCTGACCGAGCTGTTGTATGACATCGGAGCCGGGGATCGCATCGTCGCCACCGACGACGCCTCCGATTATCCCCCCGAGGTGGCGCCCCTGCCGCGGGTCGCCAACTATCGCAGCATCAACCTCGAAGCCCTGCTGGCCCAGAAGCCGGATCTGGTGGTGGCCTGGCGCTCGGCCCAGGCCCGCATGCTGGCACCCGTCGAGAAGCTCGGTATCCCCGTCTTCTACTCGGAGCCCACCGACTTTGCCTCGCTGGCCACCGAGATGCGCAGCCTGGGGCGCCTGCTTGGCGTCGAACAACAAGCCGACGCCAGAGCCGACGCCTATCTGGCCAGACTCAATGCCCTGGCGGCGCGCTATGGCAAGCCCAAGTCCGTCTCGGTCTTCTACCAGCTCTGGTATCCGCCGCTGACCAGCGTCAATGATTCGACCTGGCCCGGCCAGGCCATCACCCTGTGCGGCGGCCGCAACATCATGGCCAAGGCGGCGACCCCCTATCCCCAGGTCGGGCTGGAGCAGGTGATCAAGGCCGACCCTGATCTCATCCTGGCCGGCAGCCAGGACCCTGAGGTGCTGGCGCACTGGCAACAGTGGCCCATGCTGGACGCCGTCAAGCAGCGGCGGCTCGCCCTCATCAACGCCGATGAGCTGCACCGCTTCACCCCCCGCGCCCTCAACGCGGTGGAGCAGGTATGCGAGGCGATCGAGGATGCGCATACGGGACAAGGTGCTGATTAGTAGACCCATCATGTTAAGACAGCATGATAAAATTCAAGTTTTTCACCACATGCGTCGATATCTGTAAAGTCATCATTTTCTCGGTCGATCACATTCTTCTTGCAAGACTCTGGAGTCTTATTTGTTACTATATGATTCATCAATGTTTTTTTAAATGAGATGCTCACTATGTTCAATGATAAAACGATCCTGATCACCGGTGGCACAGGCTCTTTCGGCCAGCTTTTTATCAAGACCATACTGGAGCGTTATGAACCCCGTCGCTTGATCATTTACTCGCGCGACGAGTTGAAACAGTTCGAGATGCAGCAGGAGTTTAACGACCCCTGCATGCGCTATTTTATCGGTGATGTCCGAGACGCCAACCGGCTTACCATGGCAATGCGTGGCGTCGATTACGTGGTTCATGCAGCAGCACTGAAACAGGTTCCAGCCGCTGAATACAACCCCATGGAGTGTATTAAAACCAATATCCATGGTGCAGAGAACGTCATCCAGGCCGCTTTGCTCAATCAAGTCAAAAAAGTTATTGCCCTCTCCACTGACAAAGCCGCCAATCCAATCAATCTCTACGGTGCCACCAAACTGGCATCAGACAAGCTCTTCGTGGCAGCAAACAACATTGCGGGGCAGGATCCCACCCGTTTTGCCGTGGTTCGTTACGGTAACGTTGTGGGTTCTCGCGGCTCTGTCGTCCCCTTCTTCCAAAAGCTGATTGATCAGGGTATTGATGCCTTGCCCATCACCCATGAAGAGATGACTCGTTTCTGGATCACCTTGCAACAAGGGGTGGATTTCGTTCTGGATAATTTTGGGCGGATGAAGGGGGGGGAAATATTCGTTCCCAAATTGCCATCTGTTCGCATCACAGATTTGGCCAGTGCCATGGCACCAAACCTGCCACACAAGATCATCGGCATTCGCCCGGGAGAGAAGCTCCATGAAGTGATGTGCCCTGCCGATGACTCTTATCACACCTTTGAATTTGATGACTTCTTCGTGATTGGCCCAACCATCAACTTCAATAATCGAAACAACGATTTCTCCAAAACGGCGGCGGGCGAAAAAGGAAAAATGGTAGAGCAGGGCTTCGAATACAACTCTCGCAGCAACCCTGACTTTTTCTCTATTAAACAGCTGCAGAAGATGAACCAGAGCAAGGTAGCAGAATGATCCCCTACGGCCGTCAATCTATTAGCCAGGCAGATATCGATGCTGTTGTGGACGTTCTCAAGTCCGACTTCCTGACCCAGGGACCCGTCGTCCCCCGCTTCGAGCAAGCAGTAGCCGATTACTGTGGTGCCAAATTCGGGGTGGCAGTCAATTCAGGTACCGCAGCACTCCATATAGCCTGTCTGGCACTTGGCGTTGGCCCCGGCGACTGGGTCTGGACATCCCCCATCAGCTTTGTTGCATCCGCCAACTGTGCTCTCTACTGCGGTGCACAAGTCGATTTTGTCGATATTGAACCGGATACCGGTAACATGTGTGCTTTGGAGCTGGAGAGGAAGCTGATTGCAGCCAAGGCGGAAGGAAAGCTACCCAAAGTAGTCATACCGGTGCACTTTGCCGGCCTCCCCTGCGATATGAAAGAGATCCATCGGTTGGGGCAAGAATATGGCTTTCGGATCATCGAAGATGCCTGTCACGCCTTGGGGGCTCGCTATCACGATGAACCCACCGGCAACGGCCGATACAGCGACATCACCGTCTTCAGCTTCCACCCGGTGAAGATCATCACCACAGGCGAAGGGGGGATGGCCATGACCAACGACCCTGCGCTTGCCAAGACGATGTGCATGCTCCGTAGCCATGGCATCACCCGTGAACCGGAAGACTTTATCAATGAGCCAGACGGCCCTTGGTACTATGAGCAGCAGATGCTCGGCTTCAACTACCGTATGACCGATATCCAGGCGGCATTGGGGCTGAATCAAATGGCGAATCTGGACGAATTCTTGGACAAACGCCGAGCAATTGCCACCCGCTATCAGGCTGAACTACCCGAACTAGATATTGAGGTACTGGCCAATCGAGATGATCGCCTGAGCGCATGGCACTTGTTTGTCATCAAAATACAGGCAGAAAAAAGAAAAACACTGTTCGAGCAACTACGAGCAACGGACATCGGGGTGAATGTGCACTATATTCCGATATTTTCTCAACCTTACTATCAGCCAGAATTCGGAGCGACAGTGGGAGCTTCAAGAAATTTTTATCAGACCATCATCAGTCTTCCATTGTATCCCATGCTATCCGCAGATCTACAGGGGAATGTAATCCAATCCCTCTCCCCGTGACTTAACCCATTATAAATGAGATAACCGATATGAATGAATACCCAACATTACATGCCACACAAACAGAGACAACAATAACCATACTTCAATTACTTCTGAAAATTGCTGAGCGGCAAAACGGGAATACGATATAAACCAAGTCCGGTTGCTCGAAAAACTCATTGGTTTTGAGCAGGGGAGTTTTCCTTACCATGAATTTTTAAACACGTGGAATAAACTTACCGCCACACTATTTTCAGCACCCCACTGGTTTTCACTTCTGATGGATGAAATTGATAATTCGCTATCAGAACGCATTCATTTGTTTTTCAATAAAAATGGCTTCCGGATCATTCTAATCAGAAGGATTATATAGAATGGAATAAGAAAATAGAAAGCACTGAATATAGAACCCATAAAGTCACACCCTTATTAAAACAAATTGTATGGAGATGGTATTCA
>NZ_CDBN01000096.1 GCF_000820085.1 Aeromonas sanarellii | reverse complement strand
GCCTGCGACGGGCACGGTCGCCAGACCGGCCCCACCGCCCCCCGAGCATCCCGAGCGGCTGGCGCTGCGGGCCGTGGCCATCGTATTGCCGGTGTGGCTGCTGGCCCTCGGCAATCCGGCGTTCTACATCCCCGCCGTCATGAAGACGGTGGCCCTGGCCCAGCAGAGCACCTCCCTCAATGCCAGGCAGGCGGGCCAGGAGCTGGTGCTCTCGACCCTGGCGGGCGCCCTGCTGGCGTTCGCGCTCTGGATGGGGCTCAGCCTCTGGCCCTCCCTGCTGATGCTGGTGCTGATGCTGATGCTGATGACCCTCTGGCTGGCGCGGCGGCTGGTTCCCCTGGTGGCCAGCCGCTTCCCGCCCTCGTTCTGGAGCAACGCCTGGATCACGGCCCTCATCCTGCTCGGGCCCGCCATCGAGGACAGCGCCACCGGCAAGGATGTCTGGCTCGCGGCCGCCATGCGCTGCGGCCTCTACCTCTTGGTGGCCGGCTACGGCTGGCTCTGTATCTTGCTGCTCGAACAGTGGTGGCCGGTCGGCCGCCCGCTGACGGAATCCCAGTTAGGAGAGTGATATGTTTACGATTTTTCTGGTCGGCATCCCGGTGATCCTGGTCAACATGCTGCTGCAATCCCTGGTCTCCGTCTGGTGCATACGCTTCTACGTCAAGCGGTTCCATCGCCGCGAGGGGGCCCTGGCCGGCATGCTGGCCCTGTTTGGCATCATCACCCTGGTGATGCTCGGCAACCTGGCCCAGATTGGCGTCTGGGGAGCGATCTTCCTGTGGCTCGGGGAGTTCGACACCCTGCAGGAGGCCGTTTACCACTCCGGCGTCAACTTCGCCACCCTGGGCTATGGCGACATCGTCATGAGCGCGCAGTGGAAGCTGCTAGGCCCGCTGGAGGCGGTCAACGGCGCCCTGATGATAGGCCTCTCCGGCGCCTGCATGCTGGCGGTACTGCAGCACCATATCCGCAAGCAGCTCGACGACGCCCCCTCACCACGGTGAGCAACCTTGGTGCGAAAGAGAAGGGCCACTCCATGGAGTGGCCCTTCTCTCTCAGGAGCCGGCTCACCGGCCCCTTAGCACCAGTCCATCCCTACTCGGCGCACGCCATCAGCCAGGTCTTGAAGCCGCCGGAGAGGTTCTTCACCCGAAAGCCGTGCTGGCTCAGCAGGCGGCAGGCCACGTGGCCGCGCAGCCCCACCTGACAGCTGATGAGCAGCTCTTTATCCTTGGGCAGTTCATGGAGGCGACTGCGCAGCTCATCCAGAGGGATGTGCAGCGCCCCCGGAATGCGGCCCAGCTTGTCGAGCTCGGGGCCGCTGCGCACATCCAGCACCTGTTGATGAGGGTGGCGGGCCTGCACCTCGGCGGCGTGACAGAGGAGGGTGTCCCCCTTCAGATGGTTACTCGCCACGAAGCCCGCCATGTTGATAGCGTCCTTGGCCGAGCCGAACGGCGGCGCATAGGTGAGCTCCAGATCCTGTAGATCGAACACGGTGAGACCGGCGCGCTGGGCCACCGCCAGCACGTCGATGCGCTTGTCGACCCCGTCCTTGCCGATGGCCTGGGCACCGTAGATCTTGCCGTCCGGCGCAAACAGCAGCTTGAGGCTGATCGGGTGGGCGCCGGGGTAGTAGCCGGCGTGGCTGCCCGGGTGCACATAGGCCTTCTCGAACGGCAAGCCCAGCTGCACCAGCCGCTTCTCGTTCAGACCCGTGCTCGCCACCGCCAGATCGAACAGCTTGCAGATGGCGGTGCCTTGCGTCTTCTTGTAGGTCTCGCTTCGACCCAGCATGTTGTCGGCGGCGATGCGTCCCTGGCGGTTGGCGGGCCCCGCCAGCGGGATCAGCACCGGCTCGCCGGTGACGAAGTCGGTCTCCTCCACCGCGTCCCCCACCGCATAGATGAAGGGATCCGAGGTGCGCATCCCGGCGTCCACCTTGATGCCGCCGCGGGGTCCCAGCTCCAGCCCGGCCTTGGACGCCAGCAGGGTCTCCGGCTTGACGCCGATGGCGAGGATCAGCAGGCCGGTGTCGAGCCGGCTGCCATCGCTCAGGGTCAGCCGCAGGCCGCCCCCTTGGTCGTTCGCCACCGCCGAGGTCTTCTCTGCCGGCACCGCCAGGCTCTCGATGGCACTGAGGCCGGTGCGCAGGCGAAGATCGATCCCCTCCTCCCGGATGCGGGCGTGCAGCAGGTTGGCCATCTCCCTGTCCACGGGCGCCATCACCTGATCGGATAGCTCCAGCAGGGTGACTTCGAGCTTGCGCTGGTGCAGCGCCTCCATCATCTCCAGCCCGATGAAGCCGCCCCCCACCACGGTGACATGGCGCGGCTTGTCGTGCGCCAGCGCCGCCAGGATGCGGTCCATGTCGGGAATGCTCCGCAGGGTATGCACTCCCGGGCTGTCGATGCCGGGGAAAGGCGGCCGTATGGGGGCGGCGCCCGGGCTCAGCAGCAGTCTGTCATAGGGCTCGCGCCGCTCCTCACCGGTCTGCAGGTTGCGCACCAGCAGGGTCTTGCCGGCCTTGTCTATCTCGATGACGTCGTGAAAGACCCGCACATCCACGTTGAAGCGGCGCTTGAAGCTTTGCGGCGTCTGCAGCAGCAAGGCATCCCGGTCGGGAATGTCCCCCCCAATGTGATAGGGCAGCCCACAGTTGGCGAAGCTGACGAACTCGCCCCGCTCGAACACCACTATCTCGGCCTCTTCGTTCAAACGACGGGCGCGGGCCGCCGCCGACGCCCCCCCGGCTACACCACCCACAATCAGGATCCGTTTCATCTGCAAGACTCCGCTCAACATGAGATGACCAATAAATTAGGCATTTCTAATTTAGATATCAATGAAATTTTGTTTGCCACGGTTTTGCAGTATTCTTGGCCTCCGACAATTGCTCAACAGGATAGTGTCAGTTCATGTCGTCTACCGCGCTCAGCCATCTCCCGACCGCCAGCCAGGCCCCGCTGTTCTTTCGCCTGGATACCCGTAGTCAACGGCTGGTCGCCCTGACCGATGTGATGCAGACCCCGCTCCACTGGCTTGACGAACCCCGCAGCGCCTGGCCGGCCCAGTTGCCGGAAGCCCTGCGCCAGCCCATCGAGCAGCGCCTCGCCAGCGGCAAGGGGGGCAAGCTCCTGCTGCGCTTTGACTCCCTGCTGTGGCATGTCTCCCTCTCTCGCGAACAGGACGCCTTCTGGCTCATCTGCCTGCAGACCCAGCCTCAGGAGAGTGCGGCCAACCTGTCGCTGCAACTGCCGCGCCTGAGTCAGATGGCCAGCCAGCGGCAATACGCCCCCATGCTGGAGAGCCTCAAGGAGTGCCTGGGCGCTGACCGCCTGATCCTCTGGCACTACCAGGCCAATGGCCCCCTCAGCAGCGAACAGCTGACCCCGGTGTTCACCCTGGGGGTGGAATCCGTTGGCGCCATCCGCGGCGACAGCCGCTATATCCGCGCCCTGCGCACCCGAGGCGCCCTGAGCTTCTCGGAGGCGGCGCACCAGCCCATGCTGAGCCAGCACTATTACCTGGCCGATGCCAGCGTCAGCTCCCGCCTGGACGGCGCCCTGCTGGAGCAGGAGAAGCTCGTCGGCGTGCTCAGCCTCGAGTATGCCGAAACCACCCTGATCGGCGACGAGACGCTGCAACTGGTGCGTCACTGCGCCCAGTTGCTGGGCCACTGGCAACCGGAGCCCGTGGCGACGGAGTCTCCGCTCATCCCCTCTCCCGACGGACTGGCCAACAAGACCGGCAGCGATTACTGCCGCGCCCTGGTGCGATGGGCCATGGACGCCAGCGGCGCCACCATCGGCTGGATCGGCGAGTTTCAGCCTCGCGGCCAGGATCTCTGGCTCATTCCGCGCTGCGTGCTGGAAGGGGATACCTTCTCCGCCGTCAAGCCCATGCGCATGGAGGTGGGCCCGGGCCGGGAGATCTACCAGCACGGCCAGAGCCTCTACGTGGAAGACCTGCCCCTACGCTACCCCCAGGCCAGCCAGCTGCTGGCCCTCAATGCCAGGAGCTACATCGGCATCCCCTTCCAGGGCGCAAACGGCCTCCCCCTGGGTCAGCTCACTCTGCTGCTCGCCGGGCCGCTTGCCGACCCCATGCCCCTGCTCGACGCCCTCTACGAGCAGCGTGAGCGGGCCGCCGTCGAGCTGCAGCGCATCGCCAATGACGATGCCCTGCGCCTGGCCGAGGTGGCCTTCAACACCCACGACGGCCTGCTGGTGATGGATCACGGCGGCATCATCCTCAAGGTCAACGCCTCCTTCAGCCGCATCACCGGTTTTGCGGGCGAGGAGATGATAGGCCAGCACATCGACACACTGAGGCCCACCTACTACGGCGACAGCCTGAAAGAGGAGGTGGTCGCCGCCGTCAACCGGCAGGGGTACTGGAGCGGAGAGGAGCAGTGCCTGCACAAGGCGGGGCATCTCTTCCCGGTGCGGCTCATGGTGAGCGGCGTCAGGGATGATCTGGGGGAGCTCAGCCACTTTGTCAGCAGCTTCCACGACATCACCCAGGAGAAGGAGACGGCCCGCCACATCGAGCGCCTCGCCTATTACGACGACCTGTGCGATCTCTACAACAGGCGCAGCCTGAACGACATCATGCAGCGCACCCTGCAGACCCCGAGCGGTCAGTGGGGGGCCCTGCTGCTGCTGGATCTGGACAACTTCAAGTCGATCAACGACTCCCTCGGCCACGCCTGCGGCGACCTGCTGCTCCAGGCCGTCGTGGTGCGCCTCAAGTCCCTGCCCCAGGAGAACCTGGTGCTGGCCCGCACCTCGGGGGACGAGTTCGCCCTGCTGTTCACCGCCCTGGGCCAGGGCTATGTCACCGCCAAGATCCTGGCGGAGCACTTCGCCCGGGAGCTGATGGCGATCTTCCGCCACCCCTTCGACATCGGCGATCACAAGCTGCACTGCAGCGCCTCGGTGGGGATCAGCCTGTTCAGCGATGACGACAAGGATCACCTGATCCTGATGCAGCAGGCCGATACCGCCGTCCACATGGCCAAGCGCGCCGGTCAGGGCAACCACATCTTCTTCAGCGAGGCCATGGCGGAGAGGGAGAAGAGCAAGCTCTCTCTCAATAACCAGTTGCGCGATGCCCTGCGCAACAACGAGCTGGTGTTGCACTACCAGCCCCAGTACAGAGTCGACAACGGCAGCCTCTCCGGCGTGGAAGCGCTGCTGCGCTGGCAGAAGGCCGATGGCACCATGGTGCCCCCCGGCGAGTTCATCCCCATCGCCGAAGAGACCACCCTCATCCAGGAGATAGGTTACTGGGTGATGAAGACCGCCTGCGCCCAGTACAGCTTCTGGCTCAACAACGGCCTGGTCATCCCCCACCTGTCGGTCAACGTCAGCGCCCGCCAGTTCCACACCGCCGGCTTCGTACAGCAGGTGGAGTACATACTGCGGGACACCGGCGTGCCCCCGTCGCGCCTGCTGCTGGAGGTCACCGAGTCCGTGGTGCTGGAAAACCGGCTGGAAAGCATCGCCAGGATCCGCCAGCTCAAGGCCCTGGGCCTGCTCATCTCCATCGACGATTTCGGCACCGGCTACTCCTCACTGGCTTATCTGCGCGATCTGCCCGCCGATGAGGTCAAACTGGATAGAAGCTTCATCCAGACGCTGGTGCACAGCGAGCAGGACAAGGCCATCGTCAAGGCCATCCTGGACTTGGCCAAGGTCTTTCGTTTCACCGTGACCGCCGAAGGGGTGGAGGAAGAGGAGCAGCTCGCCGTGCTCAAGGCCCTGGGATGCCAGCATTATCAGGGCTTCCTCACCAGCAGGCCGCTCCCCGTCAAGGAGCTGGAGCGTCTGCTTGGCGGAGCCCGGCCAGGCTAAACATGTAGGATTTATAGGGCTTTCTGTCATAAAATAACGACCGCTAGTACCCTGTCCGAACCATTGGAGTCGTCTATGTCAGTCATTAACCGGAACCCTGTCGTTGAAACCAAGGGGCCTGCCGACCACGGCGCACAGCGGATCCCCGCCGTTGAAGCCGGCGACGCCAGCAGTACCGAAGTGATTGGCAGGATCCACTCCGTCGAGACCTGCGGCACCGTCGACGGCCCCGGCATTCGCTTCATCGTGTTCATGCAGGGCTGCCTGATGCGCTGCAAGTACTGCCACAACCGGGATACCTGGGACACCCAGGGCGGCCGCGAGGTCACCGTGCCCGAGCTGATGAAGGATCTCACCAGCTATCGCCACTTCATGAATGCCTCGGGCGGCGGCGTCACCGCCTCCGGTGGCGAAGCCATGCTGCAGCAGGAGTTCATCGCCGAGCTGTTCGCCGCCTGCAAGGCGCAGGGGATCCACACCTGCCTGGATACCAACGGTTTCGTGCGCCACTACGACGAGCTGCTCGATCGGGTGCTCGACAACACCGATCTGGTGCTGCTCGACATCAAGCAGATCAACGACGAGAAGCACATCCCGCTTACCCACGTCAGCAACAAGTACACCCTGGAGTTCGCGCGCTATCTGGCGTCCCGCGGCCAGACCATGTGGATCCGCTACGTGGTGGTGCCCACCTGGTCCGACGATGACGAGAGTGCCGAAGGGCTCGGCCAGTTCATCGCCGAACTGGGGGAGTGCGTCGAGAAGGTGGAGCTGCTGCCCTACCACGAACTAGGCAAGCACAAGTGGGACGTGCTGGGAGACACTTACGATCTGGTCGGGATCAAGCCCCCCAGCAAGGAGACCATGGACAGGATCCAGGGCATCCTCGGCAAGTATCACCCCAACGTGAAGTATTGAGACAGGAGGCCGCCCGGCAGAGGGCGGCCTCTTTTCATTGTGCCGCCAGCGCCCATCAGGGCGTTATCACCCGACAGTGACATCCGAGGGAACAGGTCATGAGTGAAGGACAAGTCGCCGCCCTCCTGCTCTGGCTGGTGCTGCTCGCCTTCAGCCTGAACGCCTCCCTGCTGCGCACCCTCCACGCCAACTCGCTCTACCAGCACCTCTGCCTGGGGAGCGCCATCGTCCTGGTACCTCTCTGGACCCTGCGGGCCGGGCTGCACGAGGGGCTGGAGATCCACTTTCTCGGCCTCACCAGCCTGACCCTGCTGCTGGGCTGGCGCCTCGCCCTGCTCGCCCCCTGCCTCACCCTGCTGATCCTCTCGGCCTTCGATGTCACCGAACTAGCGGACATCGGCTGGCAGGCCCTGATCGGCGTCGCCCTGCCGGTGGCCACCAGCTGGCTGCTGTTTCTGGCGAGCTGGGCCTGGCTGCCCCGCCACCTCTTCGTCTACCTGTTCGTGGCCGCCTTTCTCGGCGGGGCGCTCAGCATCTCGGTCAAGGTGATCGCCAGCGCCCTGCTGATGGGGATGAGCGGCACCTACCCCTGGCACACCATCGGCGCCGACTACCTCTCCATCTGGCCCCTGCTGCTCTTCCCCGAGGCCCTGCTCAACGGCATGACCATGACACTGCTCGCCGTCTATCGCCCTCACTGGGTCAACACCTTCTTCGATCGGGAGTATCTGGGGCGCTGATCCTGCTCCGCTGTTCATAAAAAAGCCCGCAATCGCGGGCTTTGTTGTCTTTGCACATCACACGCTGCGGGGGCGCAGGTGGGCGTGCCAGCGGGCCTCCCACTTCTTGAACAGCCAGACGATGGCGAAGGTGAGCAGCATGTAGAGCAGGCCGGCGGTCAGGAACGCCTCGAACGGGCTGTAGTAGCGGGAATTGATGATCCGCGCCGCCCCCGTCAGGTCGACTATGGTGATGATGCCCGCCACCGCCGAGCCCTGCAGCATGAAGATCACCTCGTTGCTGTAGGCGGGCAGCGCACGGCGAAACGAGTTGGGCAGTATGATGCGGGTAAGGGTCTGCCAGCGGGTCATGCCGAAGGCGCTTGCCGCCTCTATCTGCCCCTTGGGCATGTTCATCACGGCGCCCCGCACTATCTCGGCGGTGTAGGCACCGGTGTTGAGGGTGAACGCCAGCAGGGCGCAGAACCAGGCCTCGGAGAAGAGGGACCAGGCCGCGCTGTTCTTCAGCCACTCCCACTGGGCGGCGCCGTAGTAGATGATGAAGAGCTGCACCAGCAGCGGAGTGCCGCGGAAGAAGTAGATATAGGCCCAGATCGGTCCCTTGATCAGCCAGTTGCGGCTGTTGCGCAGTATGCCCATGGGCACCGCCAGCAAGAGCCCCAGCATGAGGGAGGCCGCCACCAGCCAGATGGTGGTGTAGAAGCCCTCCCAGTAGGTGGGCCACTCCGTGAGAATGATCGAGAAATCCATGGCTTACCTCGTCTTGATCGCGTAGTGACGCTCGGCCCACTTGAGCGCCGAGGTAGAGACTGCGGTGAAGATCAGGAAGATCAGCGCCACCGCCATGTAGAAGGTGAACGGCTGCTGGGTCGAGCCCGCCGCGAGCGACGCCTTGCGCACCATGTCATCGAGCCCGATGATGGAGACCAGGGCCGTGGTCTTGAGCAGTACCAGCCAGTTGTTGCCAAACCCCGGCAGGGCGTGGCGCATCATCTGGGGGAAGAGGATCCGCACAAACACCTGGCTCGCCCGCATGCCAAAGGCGCGCGCGGCCTCGAGCTCTCCCTTGTCCACCGCCAGGATGGCGCCGCGGAAGGTCTCGGTCATGTAGGCACCGAAGATGAAGCCGATGGTGGCCACCCCGGCCGCAAACGGGCTGATGTCGATGTAATCCGGCAGCAACGAGACCCACTCCTGGTTCGGATTGCTCTCGAGCAGGTAGTTGTTGTACGCCTCGTTGACCCAGGTGCAGATCCCGTTGATGAGGACCTGACCGCCGAAGAACAGCAGCATCATCAGCACCAGATCCGGGATGCCGCGAATGACGGTGGTGTAGGCCGCCGCGATGCCGCGCGCCCACTTGTAGGGGGAAAGCTTGGCCAGGGCCCCCAGCATGCCGAGCACCAGGGCCAGCAGCAGGGAGGCGATCGCCACCTCCAGGGTGATCCAGGCCCCCTCCAGCAGGGAGGTTTCGTATCCTTTCAAATCAAACATATGCAATGCAGCTCCATCGCAATCGGGCCCGTCACTCCCAGCGGAAGGCAACGGGCCCGATGACTACTGACGGGATCAACCTGTCGTTGTTCGCCTGACGTTGACTTACTCGCCGTACACGTCGAAGTCGAAGTACTTGTCGTTGATTTCCTTGTACTTGCCGTTGGCGCGCAGGGCCAGGATGGCGGCATTGAATTTCTCTTTCAGATCCTTGTCCGCCTTGCGCACCGCGATGCCGGCACCCTCGCCAAACCACTTGGGATCGGTCAGTTTCGGGCCGATGAACTCGAAGGCATCACCGCCCTCTTTCTTCAGCAGGCCGTCGCTGATGGCGGCGGAGTCGGCCATCACGTAATCGACGCGGCCGGACTTCAGGTCGAGATAGGCCTCATCCGCGGTGCCGTAGCGCTTGATGGTGGCATTGGGGAAGTTGTCGGTGATGTAGGTGTCCATGGAGGTGGCACGCTGCACGGCGATGGTCTTGCCATCCATGAAGGCCTTGTCCAGCTGGATCTCAGTACCCTTCTTGGCGGCGAAGCGGGCCGGAATGTGCTGGTACTTCTGGGTGAAGTCCACCTTCTTCTTGCGCTCTTCGGTGATGTCCATGGTGGCGATGATGGCGTCATACTTGCGCGACAGCAGCGCCGGAATGATGCCGTCCCAGTCCTGCTTGATCAGGGTGCACTTCACCTTCATCTCCTCGCACAGGGCGTTGGCGATGTCGATGTCGAAGCCTTTCACCTCGCCGCTCGGCTCGGTCCAGGAGAAGGGAGGATAGGCCCCTTCCACCCCGATCCGCACCTCTTTCCACTCCTTGGCCATCAGGCTACCGGAACACAGGGCCGTCATCACGGCAGTCGCCAGCATCAGCTTGTTCATGTATCTCTCCTTGATAAACACGTCGATCGTTGAAAGTACGGAAATAGCATCCCGTCCATCAATAGATGGAGGAGATGAATTGCTTGAATCGCTCCGACTTGGGATGAGCGAAGATCTCCTTGGGATTGCCCTCCTCCTCCACCCGCCCCTGATGCAGGAACATCACCTTGTTCGACACGTCGCGGGCAAAGGACATCTCGTGGGTCACCACCATCATGGTGCGCCCCTCTTCCGCCAGCTCGCGCATCAGGCCGAGCACCTCGCCCACCAGCTCGGGGTCGAGGGCCGAGGTCGGCTCGTCGAACAGCATCACTTCCGGCTCCACCGCCAGCGCACGGGCGATGGCCGCCCGCTGCTGCTGGCCACCTGAGAGGTGCCCGGGGTAGTAGTCGCGTCGCTCCCAGAGCCCGACCCGGTTGAGCAGATGCTCCGCCTTGGCGATGGCCTCGGCACGGGGCACCTTGAGCACCTGGATGGGCACTTCGATGATGTTCTGCATGATGGTCATGTGCGACCAGAGATTGAAGCTCTGAAACACCATGGCCAGCCGGCTGCGGATACGCTCCACCTGGCGCATGTCCTCCGGCAGCCGCTCGCCGGAACGACTGGTCTTCATCCGGATCAGCTCCCCATGGAGGGAGACGCTGCCCGACGAAGGGGTTTCAAGCAGATTGATACAGCGTAGAAAGGTCGACTTCCCCGAACCCGAGGAGCCGATGAGGGAGATCACATCTCCCTTGTGGGCCGTCATATCGATGCCCTTGAGCACTTCGTGGGTGCCAAAATACTTGTGCAGATCACGAACTTCCAGTGCGGCAACGTCGCTCATCCATTACAACCTTGTCTGTCCCTAGACGCCGCTTCGGCGTGACACCACCACCGGAACATTTAACAAAACGTTAACCGATGGCAACCTTCAGCGAAAATATCATTCAGGTAGTTAAAAAACAATACAGAACCGAGGTATTTGGTGGTTTATCTGTATTTTTATTGGCCTGACCGGTATTTTTCAGCACTTTGTCTGCATAAAATGCATTTTTTGTCACCGGTGCCATACCGACCTTTTATACCCGCAACGCACTGGTGGCAAGAATATTCCACCATCCACGCCGGATGTCACCCAAAATGACTTTATTCATCCGGCATAGTCACCACCGTCGCACAATTTTACGGGGATGGAATTGATTTTACTGGCGATGTGCCCCCCATCCCCGGACCTTGCCCCTC
>NZ_CDBN01000095.1 GCF_000820085.1 Aeromonas sanarellii | reverse complement strand
TTAACCATACAACACCCAAGAAGTGTTCGAAGGCTTGTAGCAGATACCGAGAACGAAGAATTAAATCAGCTTTTTCAGATTGAAGATTTTGCCTGGCGGCAATAGCGCAGTGGAACCACCTGACCCCATGCCGAACTCAGAAGTGAAACGCTGTAGCGCCGATGGTAGTGTGGCATTCGCCATGCGAGAGTAGGACACTGCCAGGCACCCAATTTCAAGATTACGCCCAGCGTGGTCTTTACCGGTTAGTGTGCTGATATGGCTCAGTCGGTAGAGCGCATCCTTGGTAAGGATGAGGTCCCCAGTTCGATTCTGGGTATCAGCACCATTAAATATTAAAGCCTCCCAATCGGGAGGCTTTTTTGTTTCTGCCTTCTTCAATTCATCGATATCTGCCTGGCATCCAGGTAGAAACGGGGCTGTCCCGACGCTTCTATCTGGATGGCAGCCACCAGTCGTTCATCGCGCTTGTATTCCCACTGCTTCTCTATCGAGGTCAACGGCGGCTTGCTGATGCCCAGCGTCTGCAGATACTCGTGAAACAAGCTTGCGCTGCCGATCTCGGTCAATCCTGCTTTCATCCCGGTGCACTCCCTTCCTCGTTGCCCTTGATCAAGGCTATCAGCCCCATATGTCTTCTGAGTGACCGCTTTTCTATTAAATTGATCCGAGCTAAGTTGTGGATTGGCAAAGGCAATCGGTCTTTCGAAGGGGAAAAGAATGCTGATAAAGAATGTGCGTCTGGCCGGCAGGGAGGGGGTATGGCAGATCCTCTGTCAGGATGGTCTGATCCGGACCATGGCGCCAATGAGCCAGATGCTCCTCTCGACCCGGGAGCTGGATGGGGAGGGGGGGCTGGTGATGGCTCCCTTTATCGAACCTCACATTCACCTCGATACCACCCAGACGGCGGGTGAGCCGAGCTGGAATCTCTCCGGCACCCTGTTCGAGGGGATAGAGCGCTGGGCCGAGCGCAAGGCGTTGCTCACCCATGAGGATGTGAAGCGGCGCGCCATCCAGACGCTGAAGTGGCAGATTGCCAACGGCATCCAGTTCGTTCGTACCCACGTGGATGTATCCGACCCCAATCTGGTGGCCCTGAAGGCCATGTTGGAAGTGCGAGAGGAGATGAAAGAGTGGGTGGAGCTGCAGATCGTGGCCTTCCCCCAGGAGGGGATCCTCTCCTACCCCAACGGCAAGGCGCTGCTGGAGGAGGCGCTCAAGCTGGGTGCCGACGTGATTGGCGCCATCCCCCATTTCGAGTTCACCCGGGAATATGGGGTCGAAAGTCTGCACTATGTCTTCGATCTTGCAGAGAAGTATCAGGTTCTGGTGGATGTGCACTGCGACGAGATCGACGACGAGCAGTCCCGCTTTATCGAGACGCTGGCAACCCTGGCTTACGAGCGCGGCATCGGCCATAGAGTCACCGCCAGCCACACCACCGCCATGCACTCCTACAACGGGGCCTATGCCTCCCGCCTGTTTCGGCTGCTGAGGATGGCGGACATCAATTTCGTCGCCAATCCGCTGGTGAACATCCATTTGCAGGGGCGCTTCGACAGCTATCCCAAGCGCCGCGGCATCACCCGGGTGAAGGAGATGCTGGAGGCAAACATCAACGTCTGCTTCGGCCACGACGACGTGTTCGATCCCTGGTATCCCATGGGGACGGCCAACATGTTGCAGGTGCTGCACATGGGGCTGCATGTCTGCCAGATCATGGGTTACGAGCAGATCAATGACAGCCTCAAGCTGATCAGTTGCCACAGTGCCCGCACCCTGAACGTGCAGGATCGCTACGGCATCGAAATAGGAAAACCGGCCAACCTGCTGATCCTGCCCGCGGAAAGCGGCTTCGATGCGGTGCGCCGTCAGGTGCCGGTGCGCTACTCCATTCGCCACGGCAAGGTGATCGCCGAAACCCGCCCGGCCCAGACGTCACTCCATTTGGCACGGAGCGAGCCGATCGACTTTCGTCGCTGAGGCGGGCCGACCGCGCCGATTAATTGCCCGGCTGTCCCCGACGGCCGGCATTTTGCATAATAGCGACCCGATACTATTGGAGCCTTTTCCATGCAAACCTGGTTATTTGTTGCGGCCGGTGGCGCCATCGGCGCCTGCCTGCGTTTTGGCATCGCCGAGCTGATGGCCTGGCTGCTGGGACGCCACTTCCCCTATGGCACCCTGGTGGTCAACGTGGTGGGGTCCTTCATCATGGGGGTGGCCTATGCCCTCATCAGCCATGGTCACGTGGTGGAACACCCGATGAAGCCGCTGCTCATGGTGGGCATCCTCGGTGCCCTGACCACCTTCTCCTCCTTCGCCCTGGATACAGTGGTGCTGGCCCAGCACGGTGCCTACGTCAAGGCGCTGCTCAATATCGGCCTCAATCTGTTCCTCTGCCTGGCCATGGTCGTGCTGGGGATGCAATTGGTGGCGAGCCGGGTTTGAGGTGTCCGGACGCTGGCGGCTCTGGTAAACTGGCGGCCATTCTTTGCTCTATGGGTATTTGAGGGATGTCGGAACAGACTAGTACTACGCATTTTGGCTATAAAACCGTGGCCGCGACCGAGAAGGAAACCCTGGTCGCCGGTGTCTTCCATTCGGTGGCAGCCAAGTATGATCTGATGAACGATCTGATGTCGTTCGGCATTCACCGCCTGTGGAAGCGCTTCACCATCGACTGTTCCGGCGTGCGCAAGGGCCAGAAGGTGCTGGATCTGGCCGGCGGCACCGGCGATCTGACCGCCAAGTTCTCCCGCATCGTGGGCGAGACCGGTCAGGTGGTACTGGCAGACATCAACGACTCCATGCTCAAGGTGGGTCGTGACAAGCTGCGCAACCTGGGAGTGGCCAACAATGTCTCCTATGTGCAGGCCAATGCCGAGGCGCTCCCCTTCCCGGACAACCACTTCGACGTCATCACCATCGGCTTCGGCCTTCGCAACGTCACCGACAAGGACAAGGCGCTCGCCTCCATGTTTCGGGTGCTCAAGCCGGGCGGTCGCCTGCTGGTGCTGGAGTTCTCCAAGCCGGAGAGCGAAGTGATCGCCAAGCTCTATGACCTCTACTCCTTCAAACTGTTGCCGAAAATGGGCGAAATCGTCGCGAATGACGGGGAAAGCTACCAGTATCTGGCAGAGTCCATCCGCATGCACCCGGATCAGCAGACCCTGGCGGGCATGATGGAGCAGGTCGGGTTCGAGCAGGTAGAGTTCTACAACCTGACCCAGGGTGTGGTCGCCCTGCACCGCGGTTACAAGTTTTAAGGTCGCCTATGCCGATGGATGCCATGGTCACCGCAGTGATCGAAACCAGCCTCAACCAGTTGCTGTCCCTCGACAAGCGGAGTCCGGAGCGGCTGCGCAAACTGGCGGGCAGGGTGCTCAAGCTGGAGCTGCGCGAGCTCAAGCCGCTCTGGTTTGTCTTCTCCGAGCGCCGGCTGGATGTGCTGGCCCGTTATGAGGGGGAGGCCGATGCGGTCCTGAGCCTGTCGCTCACCGCTCTCGGTCTGCTCAAGGACCCGTCTGCCCTGACTCGCTACATTCGCGAGGAGAAGCTGGATCTGAGCGGCGATCCCCAGCTGGTGCAGGCGTTCAGCACCCTGCTGGGGGAGCTGGACATCGACTGGGAAGAGGAGCTCTCCCGCTACACCGGCGACGTGCTGGCCCACACCCTGTGTGGCGGTGCCCGTCAGGCCCGCCGTCTGGTGGGGCGCGAGCTGTGCCGCAGCCAGCGACAGCTGGCGGAATACCTGACCGAGGAGGCGCGACTCGCCCCCGGCCCGCTGGAAGTGGCAAGCTTCAACGACGACGTCGAGGTGCTGGCCCAGCAGATGAAGGCGGTCGAGTTGCGGCTGGCCCGCCTCGAGCAACAGGTGAGCTGATGACCCCGAAGGAGTTCAAACGCCTCTATCGCATCGTCAGCATCCTGCTGGAGCAGGGCATCGACGAGCTGGTGCCTGCCCGCTACCAGCCCTGGCCGGGCCGTCTGGCCCGTCGCAGCCTGTTCTGGCTCAAGAACAAGCAGCCGGACCTCAGCCGTGGTGCCCGCATCCGCCTCGCTTTCGAGGCCCTGGGCCCCATCTTCATCAAATTCGGCCAGATGCTCTCTACCCGCCGCGATCTGCTGCCACCGGACATCGCCGAGGAGCTGGCGCTGCTGCAGGACAGGGTGCCCCCCTTCTGTGGCCAGGCTGCCCGTCGCCAGATAGAGGCGAGCCTGGGATGCCCCATCGAGACCCTGTTCGATGACTTCGACGAGACGCCGCTGGCGTCGGCCTCCATCGCCCAGGTGCACACCGCCCGGCTGAAGGAAAATGGCCGCGAGATCGTCATCAAGGTGATCCGCCCCGACATCGAGCCCGTCATCGACGCCGACCTGCGCCTGATGCAGGCTCTGGCCCGCCTGGTGGCCCGCTTCGTGCCCCAGAGCGCCCGGCTGCGTCCCGTCGAGGTGGTGGAGGAGTATCGCAAGACCATCCTCGACGAGCTGAACCTGATGCGGGAGGCGGCCAACGCCATCCAGCTGCGCCGCAACTTCACCGGCTCGGAGGCGCTCTATGTGCCCGAGGTGTACACGGATCACTGCCGTGAACAGGTGCTGGTGATGGAGCGCATCTACGGCATCCCGGTGTCCGACATCGAAGCCCTCGAGGCGAATGGTACCAATATGAAGCTGCTGGCCGAACGCGGGGTGGAGGTCTTCTTCACCCAGGTGTTTCGCGACAGCTTCTTCCACGCCGACATGCACCCGGGCAACATCTTCGTCTCCTATGAACACCCTGAAAACCCGCTCTGGATCGGCATCGACTGCGGCATCGTCGGCACCCTGAACCGGGAAGACAAGCGCTACCTGGCGGAGAACTTCCTCGCCTTCTTCAACCGAGACTACCAGCGGGTCGCCCAGCTGCACGTGGAGTCAGGCTGGGTGCCGCCCGATACCAAGGTGGACGAGTTCGAGTTCGCCATCCGCACCGTGCTGGAGCCCATCTTCGAGAAGCCGCTCTCCGAGATCTCCTTCGGCCACGTGCTGCTGAACCTGTTCAACACCGCCCGCCGCTTCAACATGCAGGTACAGCCGCAGTTGGTGCTGCTGCAGAAGACCCTGCTCTATGTGGAGGGGCTGGGGCGCCAGCTCTATCCCCAGCTGGACTTGTGGCAGACCGCCAAGCCCTATCTGGAAAACTGGATGCACCAGCAGGTCGGCCCCAAGGCGGTGTGGAATGCCATCAGGGAGAAGGCGCCGTTCTGGGCGGAGAAGCTGCCGGAGCTGCCGGAGCTGGTCTACGAGACCCTGCGCCAGGCCCGTCACCAGCAGCATCACTTCGACCAGATGTTCGCCGATTTCCGTCGCCACAGCCGTCGCCAGGGGCAGGCCCGCTACCTCTTAGGGGTTGGAGCCAGCCTGCTGCTCGCGGGTGTATTCTTGCTGACCCAGAAACAACACATTGAGTGGGGACAAATCAGCCTCGCCGGCGCCGGGTTATGCTGGCTGCTGGGTTGGTTGCGAGCCCGTTCCCATTAAACACACTGCGCCATCGGGCGCCTATCCGGAGAGAAAGTCATGGGTGGTATCAGTATTTGGCAGTTGTTGATCATCGCAGTCATCGTCGTGCTGTTGTTTGGCACCAAGAAGCTGCGCGGTATCGGCGGCGATCTGGGCGCGGCGGTCAAGGGGTTCAAGAAGGCGCTCTCCGATGAGCCGGGCGAGGTGAAGCCGGAGCAGAAGGACGCCGAGTTCCCGCCGAAGCAGCTCAACGAAACGGCCAGCCAGAGCGGCGATCCCGCCAAGCAGAAAGACAAAGACCAGGCCTAAGCCATGTTCGACATCGGTTTTTGGGAGCTGGTCGTCATCGGCGTGGTGGCGCTGGTTGTGCTGGGGCCGGAGCGGCTGCCGGTCGCGATCCGCACCGCCAGCCACTGGATCAGGCTGATCCGCAGCACCGCCAACTCGGTCAAGAGCGAGCTGGAGCAGGAGCTCAAGCTGCAGGAGCTGCACAACGATCTGAAGAAGGCGGAGCGGTTGCAGATGAACAACCTGAGCCCAGAGCTGCAGGAGTCCATCGAACAGCTCAAGGCGGCGGCCCAGTCGGTGAATCGCCCCTATCAGGGGGAGAACGAGATCCGTCCGCCTCAGGAGCCTGCCCCTCAGGCTGAGCCGGCTACCCCGGTCGCAGTGCCCGCGACCCCAGAGGTGCCACCGGTCAACAGCCAGCGAGAGAGGGCACCTGAGACCGCCAGCGAGTCCGCGGCCAAAGGGGAGGTGAAGCCATGAGCCAGGCCGAGCAACCCCTCATCAGCCATCTGGTGGAGCTGAGAACCCGTCTGCTGCGGTCGGTCGTGGCCATACTGCTGGTGTTCATCGCGCTGATCTACTTCTCCAACGACATCTACGACTTCGTGGCCCAGCCGCTGCTCAGCCAGCTGCCGGCAGGCACCAGCATGATAGCGACGGATGTGGCGACCCCCTTCATCACGCCCATCAAGCTGACCCTGATGGTCTCCTTCTTCGTGGCGATCCCCTATCTGCTCTATCAGGCCTGGGCCTTCATCGCCCCCGGTCTGTACCAGCACGAGCGCCGTCTGATCCTGCCCCTGGTGGCCTCCAGCGCGGTGCTCTTCTACGCGGGGATGGCGTTCGCTTACTACGTGGTGTTCCCCCTGGTGTTCGGCTTTTTCACCAGTACCGCCCCAGCCGGGGTGACGGTGGCGACCGACATCGCGAGCTACCTGGACTTCGTGCTGACCCTGTTCTTCGCGTTCGGGGTGGCGTTCGAGATCCCGGTGGCCACCATACTGCTGTGCTGGACCGGGATCACCACCCCCAAGAGCCTGAAGGAGAAGCGCCCCTACGTCATCGTCGGGGTCTTCGTGGTCGGCATGCTGTTGACGCCGCCGGATGTCTTCTCCCAGACCCTGCTCGCGATCCCCATGTGGGGCCTGTGGGAGATAGGCCTGTTCTTCGCCCGCTTCTACGTGAAGAAAGAAGACGAGCAGGATCAGGAACAACCGGAAGAGGGGAGCTGAGGCTCCCTTCCTCTTTTCATGCCCCCCTTCGAGGCGTATGGTAAGGCCCCATCGAGTAGATGGTTTTCAAATACCTGATATGCATCTCTTCTGTTCGGAACCCATGAGCCCATGATCGACATCGGTTTGAACCTGACCAGCAGCCAGTTTGCCGGCGAGCAGGCCGACCTGGTGGCCCGCGCCCGTGCCGCCGGGGTGGAGGCGCTGATCCTGACCGGCACGGATCTGGTCGGCAGCCGGGAGAGCGCCACGCTTGCCACCCGCTGGCCGGGCTACTGCTTCTCCACCGCCGGGGTGCATCCCCACGATGCCAAGGGCGTCGATGAGGCCACCCTGCCCGCCTTGCGCGAGCTGGCGGCCCTGCCCCAGGTGGTGGCCATCGGCGAGTGCGGTCTCGACTACAACCGCGACTTCTCCCCCCGTCCGGTGCAGGACGCGGTGTTCGACGCCCAGCTGGCCCTGGCCGCCGAGCTCGGGATGCCGGTGTTTCTGCACTGCCGGGACGCCCACGCCCGTTTCGTCGAGATCCTGCGTCCCTGGCTGCCCCGCCTGCCGGGGGCCGTGCTGCACTGCTTCACCGGCACCGACGCCGAGCTGGACCAGTGCCTGGCGCTGGGGCTGCACATCGGGGTGACCGGCTGGCTCTGCGACGAGCGCCGTGGCCAGCTGCTGCGCGAGCAGGTGGCCCGCATCCCGGCCGGACGCCTGATGATAGAGACGGACGCCCCCTACCTGGTGCCGCGGGATCTGAAACCCAGGCCCAAACGCAACGAACCCGCTTTCTTGCCGCACATCGCCCAGGTGGTGGCGGCCTGCCGTGGTGAAGCGCCCGAGGCCTTGCTGGCCCATACCCGGGCCACCTCCGCCGCATTCTTCCAACTTCCGCTTTTGGAGTGATTCATGGCCACAACTCTTCCGGGGGCCTTCCCGGGTCGTCGCCTGCGCCGGGTGCGCAAACATGATTTCAGCCGCCGTCTGGTGCGCGAGCATACGCTGACCGTCGACGATCTCATCTATCCGGTGTTCGTGCTGGAGGGGGAAGGGCAGCGTGAGGCCGTCGCCTCCATGCCTGGGGTGGATCGCCTCTCCATCGATCTGCTGCTCGAAGAGGCCGCCGAACTGGTGGCCCTCGGCGTGCCAGCGGTGGCCCTGTTCCCGGTGACACCGCTGGCGCGAAAGAGCCTGATGGCGGAAGAGGCCTACAACCCGGATGCCCTGGCCCAGCGTGCCACCCGTGCCCTCAAGGCCCGCTTCCCCGAGCTCGGGGTCATCACGGACGTGGCGCTGGATCCCTTCACCACCCACGGTCAGGACGGCATCATCGACGATGAAGGCTATGTGATGAACGACATCACCACCGAGATCCTGGTGAAGCAGGCGCTCTCCCACGCCGCTGCGGGTGCCGATATCGTCGCGCCGTCCGACATGATGGACGGTCGTATCGGTGCCATCCGGGCTGCGCTTGAGGAGAACGGCTTCGTCAACGTCCAGATCATGGCCTACTCCGCCAAGTACGCCTCCCACTACTACGGCCCGTTCCGCGATGCCGTGGGCTCCGCCGCCAACCTCGGCAAGAGCAACAAGGCCACCTACCAGATGGACCCGGCCAACGGCGACGAGGCCCTGCACGAGGTGGCCCTCGACATCGCCGAAGGGGCCGACAGCGTCATGGTCAAGCCGGGCATGCCCTATCTGGACGTGATCCGCCGGGTCAAGGATCAGTTCGGGGTGCCCACCTTCGCCTATCAGGTGAGCGGCGAGTACGCCATGCACATGGCCGCCATCCAGAACGGCTGGCTGAAGGAGAAGGAGTGCGTGCTGGAGTCCCTGCTCTGCTTCAAGCGGGCCGGTGCCGACGGCATCCTCACCTATTTCGCCAAGCGGGTCGCCCAGTGGTTGCAGGAAGACGCCCGGCGCTGATCATGTGGCGTGACTGAGCGGACAATGCCGGCCCCGGGGCCGGCATTGTCGTCTCTGGCGGGCGAGCCGGTGATTTTGTGAGCGGTTTTCCTCAAAAAGTGGGCAAGAGCCCGTCTCTTGGCGGCAAAGGCTTGATAAATGGGGTTTCTGCCTACATCTTAGATGGTCCAAGCAAGCTTCTGGACGGCAGGGGCTGCAGAGCATTTAGAGGTACCGCAGATGACTAACCCTTTGCTGACAATGGACTCGCTGCCTCCCTTCAGCCAGATCCAGCCCGATCAGGTGCAACCTGCCGTGACGCAGGCCATCGCCGATTGCAAACAGAAGATTGAGGACGTGCTGGCCCAGAAGGAACCCCACACCTGGGACAGCCTGATCGCGCCGCTGGAAGAGGTCAATGACCGCCTCTCCCGGATCTGGTCGCCCGTCAGCCACCTCAACGCCGTACTCAACAGCGAGGCGCTGCGGGCGGCTCACGACGCCTGCCTGCCGCTGCTCTCCGAATTCCAGACCTATGTCGGCCAGCATGAAGGCCTCTATCAGGCCTATCTGGCGCTGTCCGAGAGCGACGACTTCCCGCGGCTGGACGATGCCCAGCGCAAGGAGATCCAGAACACCCTGCGCGACTTCCGCCTCTCCGGCATCGGCCTGCCCGCCGAGGCGCAGCAGCGCTACGGCGAGATCCAGGCCCGCCTCTCCGAGCTGGCCTCCCGGTTCAGCAACAACGTGCTGGACGCGACCCAGGGCTGGAGCAAGCTGGTGACCGACGAGGCCGAACTGGCCGGGCTGCCGCAGAGCGCACAGGCCGCCGCCCGCCAGTTGGCCGAACTGAAGGGCAAGGAGGGGTGGCTGTTCACCCTGGACATCCCCTCCTACCTGCCGGTCATGATGTACGCCGACAACCGCGCCCTGCGCGCCGAGCTGTACGAGGCCTTCACCACCCGCGCCTCCGACCAGGGACCGAACGCCGGCAAGTGGGACAACTCCGCCATCATGACCGAGCTGCTCGCCCTGCGCCGCGAGCTGGCCCGGCTGCTGGGCTTTGCCAACTATGCCGAGCTGTCGCTCGCCACCAAGATGGCGGACAAGCCCGAGCAGGTGGTGACCTTCCTCACGGATCTCGCGGCCAAGTCCCTGCCGCAAGGCAAGGCGGAGCTCGAAGAGATCCGCGCCTTCGCCGCCGAACAGCACGGTCAGACCGAGCTGGCGGCCTGGGATCTCGCCTATTACGCCGAGAAGCTCAAGCAGCACAAGTTCGCCATCTCCGACGAGCAGCTGCGCCCCTACTTCCCCGCCGGCAAGGTGGTGAAGGGGCTGTTCGAGGTGGTCAGGCGGGTGTTCGGCATGAAGGTGCGCGAGCGCCTCGGCATCGACACCTGGCACCCGGACGTGCGCTTCTACGACATCTTCGACGCCGATGACGAGCTGCGCGGCAGTTTCTACCTCGACCTCTACGCCCGCGAGCACAAGCAGGGGGGAGCCTGGATGGACGTCTGCCTCGGTCGTCGCTACCGTCAGGACGGCTCGCTGCAAAAGCCGGTGGCCTACCTGACCTGCAACTTCAACGGCCCGGTGGATGGCAAGCCGGCACTGTTTACCCATAACGAAGTGGTCACCCTGTTCCACGAGTTCGGCCACGGCATTCACCACATGCTGACCCGGGTCGACGTGGCCGGGGTGGCCGGCATCAACGGCGTGGCCTGGGACGCGGTGGAGCTGCCGAGCCAGTTCCTCGAGAACTGGTGCTGGGAGTCCGAGGCCCTGGCCTTCATCTCCGGTCATCATGAAACAGGGGAGCCGCTGCCCGCGGATCTACTGGAGAAGATGATGACGGCCCGCAACTTCCAGGCGGCCATGCAGATGCTGCGCCAGCTGGAGTTCGCCCTGTTCGACTTCCGCCTGCACCAGGAGTTTGACCCGGCCAGCCAGGACCAGATCCCGGCGCTGCTGGCACAGGTGCGCAGCCAGGTGGCGGTGATGACGCCCCCCGCGTTCAACCGCTTCCAGCACAGCTTCTCCCACATCTTCGCCGGCGGCTATGCGGCGGGCTACTACAGCTACAAGTGGGCCGAGGTGCTCTCCGCCGACGCCTTCTCCCGCTTCGAGGAAGAGGGGATCTTCAACCCGGTCACCGGCCAGTCCTTCCTGAAGCACATTCTCGAGAAGGGGGGCTCGAAGGAGCCGATGGAGCTGTTCCGCGCCTTCCGTGGCCGTGAGCCCCAGGTGGATGCCCTGCTGCGCCACAGCGGCATCGCGGCCTGAGTGGCCTTCAGCTTGCCGGACGGGCAGGAGCGGCGGGCCCCTGCTGCCCGCCGATCCGGTGAGTTTCAAGCAGGTACATATTTGCGGCATAGTGGGATCAAAACGTGATTTTTGAGAGAAAAAGGGACCTTTTGGTCCCTTTTCCCAAGGCTTTTTAATATCTTGCAGAGTGCATGTTTGCACTGTCCCCGCCTCTTCAGTAGAGTCGGGTTCTACCTTGCCGGGAGAGAAAGAACCTTGCCATGAGGCGAGCACTCGAGTCTGTCTATCAAATCATCTCCAGCCTGTCTCATTCGAGTGGTCAGGGATATTTCGATACCTTTGTGAGTGAAATCGCCAACGCGGTCGGGGCTGACTTCGTCCTGGTGTCGGGCAAGGATCAGGCCGGGTTGTTTTTTACCGTGCACGCCGCCTATCCCGCCTCCCTCGACATCAACTCCTACAGCTTTCCCCTCGCCAGCACCCCGGGCGAAATTGCCATGCAACAGGGGGAGGCCTGGTTTTGCGATCGCACCCGGCAGCTCTTCCCCCACGCGGCCGTGCTGGAACGCTGCGAGGTCAGGGCCTATGCCGGCATCGCGCTGAAGAGCGCCGAAGGGGAGACCATAGGGCTGTGCAGCGTCATGTTCAAACGGGCCATGCCCAGGATGGACAAGATCATGGGGCTGCTGCGCCTGCTGGCCCCCCTCGCCGGTCGCGAGCTGGCGCTGATGTATCAGCAGGAACGCCAGAGCGGGCCGGCCCAGGCGGACAACCCGGACCATCCCCACTTCCTGGACACCATGATGTCCCACGCCCCCGTGGGGATTGGCAAGCTGGATCTGGCGGGGCATATCCTCTGGGTCAACCCGGCCATCGAGAAGATGCTGGGCTACAGCCAGGAGGAGCTGCTGCGGCTCACGGTCGCCGAGATCAACCACCCGGACGACTGGCGGACCAGCATTCCGCTCTACGACGCCCTCAAGCGGGGAGAGCGTCCCGCGTTTACCCAGGAGAAGCGCTACCTGCACCGGGATGGTTCCGTACTCTGGGGGCGGGTGACGGTGACCCTGATCCGCAACGAGCAGATGCATCCCGACTACCTGATGGTGGTGCTGGAGAACATCGACCCCATCCGACGCCATGCCGAGCAGCTCAAGCTCTCCCACCGGGTCTATGACAACCTCTCCGAGGCCATCCTGGTGTGCGACGCCGACAGCCGCATCATCTCGGTGAACCCGGCGTTCGAGAAGATCACCGGCTACAGCGAGGAGGAGGCCTGCGGCCAGCGGCCCAGCATGCTCAAGTCCGGGCTGCACGATCAGACCTTCTACGCGGACATGTACCACGCCCTGGAGCGGGTGGGGATCTGGCGCGGCGAGGTGTGGAACAAGCGCAAGAACGGCAAGCTCTATCCCCAGCAGCTGATGATCAGCGCCGTGCGGGAAGGGGGCAGGATCAGCCAGTACATCGCCATCTTCAGCGATCTCTCCCAGACCAAGCTGGCGGAGCAGAAGATCGCGGCCCAGGCGAACTACGACAACCTCACCGGGCTGCCGAACCGCTGGCTGTTCGGCCGCTGCCTCACCCGCTTCTGCGAGCGGGGCGAGCGCTTCGCCCTGATGGTGCTGGATCTCAACAACTTCAAGGCGGTCAACAACAGCATGGATCACCACGTCGGTGACGCCCTGCTGAAGGAGGTGTCGGATCGGCTGGTGAGCCGGGTGCGCACCGAGGATCTGGTGGCCCGTATCGGGGGCGACGAGTTTGCCTTCCTGGTGCCCGGCATCGTCAACCGGCGCCAGGCCGAGGTGTTTGCCAAGCAGGTGATCGGCGGCTTCGCCCGCCCCTTCATGCTGGCCAACCAGCACCTCTATGTGACGGCCACCATGGGCATCACCCTCTGCCCCAACGACGGCGGCGACAGCGACGAGCTGCTGCGCAATGCCGAGCAGGCCCTGTTCGTCGCCAAGCGGCATGGCCGTCCCCTGGGCACCTACAACGCCTCCATGCGGGAAGAGGTGAGCCAGCGCCACCAGATGCAGCGCGATCTGGCGGAGGCCATCAAGCTGGGGCAGCTGACCATGGCCTACCAGCCCATCTGGGACAATCGCAGCGGCCGGGTCGCCAAGCTGGAGGCCCTGGTGCGCTGGTACCACCCCCACTGGGGTCAGGTCTCGCCGGCGGACTTCATTCCGCTGGCGGAGGAGGCGGGGCTCATCCAGGGGCTGGGGGCCCTGGTGCTGTGGCAGTCGTGCCGGGATCTGGCGCGGTTGCAGCAGTCCGGTTTCCCAGATCTGCAGATGTCCATCAATCGCTCCACCCTGGAGTTCCAGACGATCGATCCGGAGGCGAACGAGTGGCTCAGAGTGATCCGTCACTTCAACCTGGACCCGGCGGACATCATCATCGAGATCACCGAGTCCCTGCTGATGGAGACCAGCGATCAGCACAGGGTGCGGATCGATGCCCTGCGCGAGGCGGGCTGCAAGCTGGCCATCGACGACTTCGGCACCGGCTACTCGGCCCTCAACTACCTGCGCACCTTCCCGGTGGATCTGGTGAAGATCGACCGCTCCTTCGTGCGCCACATCCCCTTCAACGAGCAGGACAGGCTGCTGCTCGACGGCATCATCAACATAGTGCACAACCTCGGCATGCAGGTGGTGATCGAGGGGGTGGAGACCCGGGAGCAGCTGAACTTCCTCTGCCTGAAGGGCTGTGCCTTCACCCAGGGCTACCTGCTCAGCCGTCCGCTGCCCTATGACGATCTGGTGGAGTACCTGGGCCTCAACCGTCAGGGGATGAACCTGACCACGGTGAGCTGATCTCCCGCTTCTGCTATCATGCCGGCTCCTGCGCCGTGATGAGTCCGTGTTATGCCCCATATTCAGGTTTTCAGTGAAGTCCCCGCCCGCGATGGCGAGCTCGACGCCCTGCGGCTGCGGCTGGCCGGGGTGGAGTTTCCGGCCCCCTTCGCGCTGGTGCTGACCGAGGCACGGCTGGAGCTGCGCAAGCTGGACGAGCCCAAGCTGGGGGCCGTCTATGTGGATTTCATCGAAGGGGCTGTGGCCCATCGCCGCAAGTTCGGCGGGGGGCGCGGCCAGTCCATCGCCAAGGCGGTGGGGTTGAAGTCGGGGGCCATGCCGACCGTGGTGGACGCCACCGCCGGGCTCGGCCGTGACGCCTTCGTGCTCGCCTCCCTCGGCTGCAGGGTGACCCTGATCGAGCGCAGCCCCGTGGTGGCGGCCCTGCTGCAGGACGGCCTGGCGCGGGCGGGCCAGGATCCCGAGATAGGCCCCTGGGTGCGCGAGCGGATGCACCTGCTGCACGGGCCGGCGGTGGAGACCCTGCTGGCGCTGACCGAACGGCCCGAGGTCATCTACCTGGATCCCATGTTCCCCCACAAGCAGAAGTCGGCCCTGGTGAAGAAGGAGATGCGGGTGTTCCAGTCCCTGGTGGGGGCGGATCTGGACGCCGACGCCCTGCTGCCGGCGGCGCTCAGGATGGCGGAGAAACGGGTGGTGGTGAAGCGGCCGGACTACGCGGGATGGCTCAACGAGCAGAAGCCGAGCATGGCCATCGAGACCAAGAGCAACCGCTTCGACGTCTATGTGATGGCGGCGCTGGCGGCGGGCTGAATCGAGCGCGCTTGAGTCAAGGTGTCAGATAGCAAGAGGGCCCGCGCTGCGGGCCCTCTTTCGTTGTTCGCACTCGGCGGCTAGAAGCGGATCCGCTTCTCTTCCCCCTGCCAGAGCAGCTCCAGACTCGCCATATCCGCCAGGCTGAGGCGCTCGCCGCCTTGCAATAGCAGGTACTCGACGCCTTCTCTGGCCTCGATGGTGCGGATCCTGTCTGCCCACTGGCGGCCATCCCGACCGGTGAGGGTGACCGGCAGCTGCCAGCGGGCAGCGATCTCGAGCCAGTCGTAGAGGTCGCAACTGATGGGTTGATACCCTGTCATGGTGCTTCTCCTACCTCGGCCCCAGGCCCGTCACTGGAAATTGATGCTGGTGGTAGGGGCCGTCACCGGCTGCGCCTTCAGCACCTGCTCCAGCTGCAGCGGGTCGCCGGCCAGCTCGGGATCATCCTCGTCGCCGTTGCAGACCAGCACCATGTCGTAGCTGCCGAGGTTGACGAAGCCCAGCTCGTAGCCGTAACCACCACCCGTCAGGGGAACGACGGGGGCGCTGGCGTAGAAGCCGTTGTCGAGGTCGGCCATGTCGGGATAGGCGTCATCCCCCACAGGGCGCAGTTCGTCGTAGAAGTAGACGAAGGCCTTGTCGGTGAGCTGGCCGCCGCAAAGCCCTGCCGCCACCGTGCCCCTGACGGTGGCGACCTCGGTGTTGTTCACCAGTCGCACCCCTCTGGGCTTGAGCTTGTAATGCTCCTCGTGGCCCGGCAGCACCATGGAGTGGCGCAGGTCGAACTCTGTGGTGAAGGCGCTGAGGCCGTTGGCGGCGATGGTGAAGGCATCCAGCTTCAGCTCGTTGCTCGGCACCTCCAGCGGCTTGATCACGCCGTCATCCTGCAGGACGTAGGAGTAGGGTGTGCCATCCGGGAATTGATTGCCTGCATCCCGGCCATCCAGGATCCGCAGCCGCATCTGGCTGTAGTCGCCGGGGACCACGCTCTGGCTGGCCAGCAGGGGGCGGCTGCTGGAGCCCGGGTATTTCAGCAGATCGATATAGGTGAACAGGGGGTGGCCTGAGGCGTCCAGAGGGATGATCTCTCCCGTCGGCGTGCAGCCATCGTCCTGGGCCGATGTCAGGAAGCTGGCGGTGGTCCAGGCCAGCTCGCTCCCCGAGACGGGGTGGATGCTGATGTTGGAGACGGCGATGCAGACCTTGCTGACCGAATCCACCGGGGCATCGGAGAAGGCCAGGGACATTTCGGCATTCTGCTGGCTGTTGTCGTCACTGCCGCCACCGCAGGCGGTCAGCAGGGCAGTCAGGGCTATCAGGGGTAAATGTTTCATGGTTTCCGTTCCTGTGAGAGAGACAACTCAACTCTAGCCGAGCCGCTGGCACAGGCTAGATGGCAGGAGGGAGCGGAGAACCGGAATTGGGTTGAAAGTACAATAAAATCAACGGTAAGGCGTTGAATGGCGCCAATGATGGCTGCGAAAGGGATTGTCGGAACGGGCGGGAAAAGAAGCGAAGCGGGCGCAGGGCGCCCGTTCAGGCTTCCAGCAGGCGGGTGGACCAGCCCATCTTCTGCTGGCGCTCCACTTCCAGGCGCAGCTCGCTGGCCCGCAGGTAGTGTTCGTCCAGCCAACCTCTGGGCAGGGTCAGGGTCAGGGCATCCTCATCGGCCTGCAGCATGAACTGGGGCACTGTACCCTGGGTGCGGCGCATGCAGAGGATCAGGGAGATGCGCAGGATGCGGGCCAGCCGGATCGCCTGGCGAGCCGTCACGGCGCCCTGTTTCTCCAGCGGCTCCAGCTTGAAGTCGTCCCGCTGGTTGAGCAGCAGGGCCGACAGCAGCTTCTTCTGGGCCGGGGTGAAGCCCGGCATGTCGATGTTGTCGATGATGTAGGCGGCGTGTTGCGGCGCCTTCTTGTACTCGATGCAGAGCCCGATCTCGTGTAGCAGGGCCGCGTAGCGCAGGATCGGGCGACCGTAGCGCTTGGAGAGGCGCCAGGCTGGCTGCAACTGGGTGAAGGCCTGGATGGCGGTGTCGCGCACCCGCTCGGCGTGTTCCTTGTCCAGCTGGTAGCGGCTGATCAGGCTGTCGGCGGTGCGATCCCGGGCGTCACAGTCGTGATTGTTGCCGAGCAGACCGTAGATCAGCCCCTCGCGCAGCGCCCCACCCGCCAGCGTCATGCTCTCGATGCCGAGGGTCTCGAAGATGGCGATCAGGATGGCGAGGCCGGAGGGGAACACGGTCAGCCGCTCGGCGGCCAATCCTTCCAGCCGCAGTTGATCCAGCCTGCCGCAGGCGATGGCCTGACCCATCAGCTCCTGCAGTTTCGGCAACGTGACCCGCTCGCTCTTCCCCTGGGCCAGCATGATCTCCTGCAGCGCCTGGACGGTGCCGGAGGCGCCGACGCAGGTGCGCCAGCCGAGGGCGCGGTAATCTTCCGCTACCTTCTCCAGTACCGCCTTGGCGCCGGTGATGGCCTGCTCGAAGCGGGTCTCGGAGAGCTCGCCGTCACCGAAGTGGTTGTTGAGCCAGGTGACGCAGCCCATGTGCAGGCTGTTGAGCAGCTTGGCCTCGCTCTGCTCGCCGATCACCAGCTCGGTGCTGGCGCCGCCGATGTCGATCACCAGCCGGTTGCCTTCTCCGGCCGAGGTCCAGGAGACCCCCTCGTAGATGGTCTTGGCCTCTTCCTCGCCCGAGATGATCTCGATGCTGTGGTTGAGCACCCGTTCCGCTTCGCTCAGGAACTCGTCGACGTTGGTGGCCAGGCGCAGGGTGGCGGTGCCGACGACCCGGATGTTGTCGGACGGGATGTCCTGCAACTGCTCGGAGAAGAGGCGCAGACAGTCCCAGCCCCGCTCCATGGCGGCGCGATTGAGGCGGAAGTCGGCATCCAGGCCGGCGGCGAGGCGAACCTTGCGCTTGACCTTGGTGACGGTGCGCAGGGCGCCGGCAACCTCGCGCACCACCAGCATGTGAAAGCTGTTGGAGCCGAGGTCGATGGCGGCATAGAGAGGCGAGTTGTGCAACTTGGCCAGTCCCTCAGTTCTTGCGGGGCGGACGGCGGCGGTTGTTGCTGTTGCCGCCACCCTGGCGATCCCGCATGTTGCGGTTCACCGGCTGACGGTTGCGGAACACCCGTTTCGGGGCGGTCACGTCATCCAGCAGCGCCTCGCGGTCGTACTTGCTGACCGGGATGGGGTGGTGGATGTACTCCTCGATGGCCGGCAGGTTGAAGGCATAGTCTTCACAGGCCAGGCTGATGGAGTGACCGCTCTTGCCGGCGCGGCCGGTACGGCCGATGCGGTGGACATAGTCCTCGGCGTCGTCGGGCAGGTCGTAGTTGAAGACGTGGGTCACGTCCGGGATGTGCAGACCTCGGGCGGCCACGTCGGTGGCGACCAGGATGTCCAGCTGACCCTTGGTGAACTCGTCCAGGATCTTCATCCGTTTCTTCTGGGGCACGTCGCCAGTCAGCAGGCCGACGCGGTGGCCGTCGTTCTCCAGCCAGGCGTGAACGTCTTCACAGACGTGCTTGGTGTTGGCGAAGACGATGGCCTTCTCCGGCCACTCCTCTTCCATCAGGGAGAGCAGCAGCAACATCTTGTCTTCGTTGGAGGGGTAGAAGAGCTCCTCCTTGATGCGCACGCCCGTCATCTGCTCCGGCTCGACCTGCACGTGTTCCGGGTGGTTCATGTGCTCGTAGGCCAGCTCCTGCACCCGCAGGGAGAGGGTGGCGGAGAACAGCATGCTCAGACGCTCGGTGGCGGGGGGCATGCGGCGGAACAGGAAGCGGATGTCCTTGATGAAGCCGAGATCGAACATGCGATCCGCTTCGTCCAAGACGACGACCTGGATGTTGCCGAGATCGATGACCTTGGACTTGAAGTAGTCGATGATGCGGCCCGTGGTGCCGATCAGGATGTCGACGCCCTGCTCCAGCACGGCCAGCTGCTTGTCGTAACCTTCGCCGCCGTAGGCGAGGCCGAGTTTGAGACCGGTCGAGGCGGACATGCTCTCCGCGTCGTTATAGATCTGGACCGCCAGCTCCCGGGTCGGGGCCATGATGATGGCGCGGGGCTGGTTGACGAGGCGCGGCCTGGTCAGCGGGTGGGTCAGCAGATAGTTGAAGGTCGCCGCCAGGAAAGCCAGGGTTTTGCCGGTTCCCGTCTGGGCCTGGCCGGCGAGGTCATGACCTTCTACCAGCAGCGGCAGGGAGAGCGCCTGGATGGGCGTACAATAGTGAAATCCCTTTGATTCCAGACCAGCCAGAACTTCGGGTTCGAGGCCCATTTGGGCGAATTTTTCGGTCGTTAGATGTGTTTTGCTCATGGCGGTAGGTTATCAGGTTAGGCTTGCAATAATAAACAGGATCATTTCAAATAGGGCAACTATTGCCTTTGTTGAACCATCAATAAAGCCTTAATTACTGACTGGAGTTGGAGATGAGTGACAAGATTGTTCAGCTGAGCGATGCCAGCTTCGAGGCCGATGTAATCAAAGCCGACAGCCCCGTTCTGGTCGATTTCTGGGCTGAATGGTGTGGTCCGTGCAAGATGATTGCCCCGATCCTGAACGAGGTTGCTCAGGAATACGAAGGTCGCGTGACCGTGGCGAAATTGAACATCGATCATAACGCCGACACTCCGCCCAAATACGGCATTCGCGGTATCCCGACCCTGCTGCTGTTCAAGAATGGCGAAGTGGCAGCGACCAAGGTCGGCGCCCTGTCCAAGACGCAGTTGAAAGAGTTCCTGGACGGTAACCTGTAATAATCAAGAAGGAGCGCATTGCAATAATGCGCTCCTTGTGTTTTATCACCTAGACGCTCATCCCGATTGGTGCTAGTTTATCGCTCGTTTGCTAACCTTTTTGCCTGACTCTTTGCTTCACAAGCCTGGCAAGTCAAATCCGATCAGCATCAATCCAGCAGACTGTCTCCTCATTTCAATCCTTGCTTACAGACTTTCACCACTATGAATCTGACTGAACTTAAGAACACTCCTGTGTCCGAGCTGGTACAGCTTGGCGAATCCATGGGGTTGGAAAATCTGGCTCGGGCGCACAAGAAAGACATCATCTTTGCCATCCTCAAGGCGCACGCCAAGGGCGGTGAGGACATCTTTGGCGACGGTGTGCTGGAAATCCTGACCGATGGCTTCGGCTTCCTGCGCAGCGCAGACGGCTCCTACCTGGCCGGCCCGGACGACATCTATGTCTCCCCGAGCCAGATCCGCCGCTTCAACCTGCGCACCGGCGACACCATCTCCGGCAAGATCCGGCCGCCGAAAGAGGGCGAGCGCTACTTCGCCCTGCTCAAGGTCAACGACGTCAACTACGACCGTCCGGAAAACTCCCGCAACAAGATCCTGTTCGAGAACCTGACCCCGTTGCACGCCAACGAGCGTCTGCGCATGGAGCGTGGCAACGGCTCCACCGAAGACATCACCGCTCGCGTGCTGGATCTGGCGTCCCCCATCGGCAAGGGCCAGCGCGGCCTGATCGTCGCACCGCCTAAGGCCGGTAAGACCATGCTGCTGCAGAACATCGCCCAGAGCATCGCCTACAACCACCCGGACTGCGAGCTGATCGTCCTGCTGATCGACGAGCGTCCGGAAGAAGTGACCGAGATGCAGCGGATGGTGAAGGGCGAAGTGATCGCCTCCACCTTCGACGAGCCGGCCTCCCGTCATGTCCAGGTCGCCGAGATGGTGATCGAGAAGGCCAAACGCCTGGTCGAGCACAAGAAGGACGTGGTGATCCTGCTGGACTCCATCACCCGTCTGGCCCGTGCCTACAACACCGTCATCCCGTCCTCCGGCAAGGTACTGACCGGTGGTGTGGATGCGAACGCCCTGCACAGACCCAAGCGCTTCTTCGGCGCGGCCCGCAACGTCGAGGAGGGTGGCAGCCTGACCATCATCGCCACCGCGCTGATCGACACCGGCTCCAAGATGGATGAAGTCATCTACGAAGAGTTCAAGGGGACCGGCAACATGGAGCTGCACCTCTCGCGCAAGATCGCCGAGAAGCGCACCTACCCGGCCATCGACATCACCCGTTCCGGCACCCGCAAGGAAGAGCTGCTGACCGCGCCGGACGAGCTGCAGAAGATGTGGATACTGCGCAAGATCATCCACCCCATGGGGGAGATCGACAGCATCGAGTTCCTGATCGACAAGCTCTCTGCCACCAAGACCAACGACGAGTTCTTCGACTCCATGAAGCGTCAGCAGAAGTAACTGCCTCTTGGCATGACAAAACCGCGGCCCAGGTCGCGGTTTTTGTTTATCTATTTCACGGCTGGCTTAGTAGTATGTGAGCCTAGATGTCACAAGGATAGGGACGTCATGAAGCTGGTATTGCTCATATGGATTGGTTGCCTGCTGGCTACCCAGGCGCACGCCGATACGCCGCCTCGGCTGCAGGCCCCTCTGGTGGCGGACGAGGGGCTGCAGGGTCACCGCGACTACCTGAACAGCCGGCTGGCGCTGGGGCAGTTTGATGCCATGGACTCGCTGCTGGCATCGCTGGCGGTGGGGCAGCGGGAGTATCTGCTGTTCCGGTTGCTGGGCGATCTCAAGTCGGCCGAGGCCCCCAGCCCGGCGCTGATCGCCTGGGTGCGGGAGCAGGCCGCCAAGGCACCGCAATGGCTGGTGGAGGGGGAGGTGGACGGCTTCCTGGTCCAGCTGCCCGCCTATGACTTTGCCGCCGAGGCCAGGCTGGTGCTCCATCACTGGCAGCAGCTCGCCTGGCAAGGCAACTACCGCCAGCTGCTGGAACAGGATCGCTTCGACTTCAAGCAGATCTACTACAGCCGCAATCCGGATCTGGCGCAGCAGCAGCAGGCGCTGCTGACGGTGCTCGAGCGGCAGCCGCCGTCCGTGCTGCGGCGCGAGGCGCAGCGGCTCGCCACCCTCAACCTCTTCCTGCCGGACAACCAGCTGCTGCTGCACTTCATCGAGCGGACGGGGGACACCGCGCTCTATCTCAAGCTGTGGCGCCAACCCGTGGATCACGACAGCCTGGCGGCGCTGCACACCATTCCCCGCTTCTACTCGGGCCAGGAGGCGAGCGATCTGCTGATCGCCGCCAGCCGCAACGGTCGCCTGATGGTGCCCGCCCTGCACCAGCTCAGCCGATTGTCACCGCTGCCGGACGGGGCACAGCAGTATCTGCTGGCGGAGCTCGGCAAGCATCAATATGGCGGGCTGGTGGCCGGACTGCTGCTGGAGATGGACGAGCCCAGGCTGCTGGGGCAGCTGGCGGACAGGCTCACCCGGCAGGAGCGGCGTCACGCCTCGTCCGTCATGATGTCCGATACGGGTACACCGGATTCCCGGCCGGGGTTATAATGCGGGACCTCCTGATCCCGCTAGGGTACCTGCATGAAATACAAGGACTTGCGTGATTTCATCGCGCAGTTGGAACAAAAAGGCCAGCTCAGGCGCATCAGTCGCGAAATAGACCCCTATCTGGAGATGACCGAGATCAGCGACCGCACCCTGCGGGCGGGCGGTCCGGCCCTGCTGTTCGAAAATCCCAAGGGTCATACCATGCCGGTGCTGACGAACCTGTTCGGTACCCCGGATCGGGTCGCCATGGGCATGGGCCAGCCCGACGTCGGCGCCCTGCGCCAGGTGGGCACCTGGCTCTCCTACCTGAAGGAGCCGGAGCCGCCCAAAGGCTTCAAGGAGCTGATGGAGAAGCTGCCCATCTTCAAGCAGGTGCTCAACATGCCGACCAAGCGGCTCTCTTCCGCCCCCTGTCAGCAGGTGGTGCTGGAGGGGGAGGCGGTGGATCTGGACCAGATCCCGATCCAGCACTGCTGGCCCGGCGACGTGGCACCCCTGGTCACCTGGGGCCTCACCATCACCCGGGGCCCCTACAAGAAACGCCAGAATCTCGGCATCTATCGTCAGCAGAAGATCGGCAAGAACAAGCTCATCATGCGCTGGCTGGATCACCGGGGCGGCGCCATCGATTTTCGCGAGTGGCAGGAGGCCCATCCGGGTGAGCGCTTCCCCGTGGTGGTGGCGCTCGGCGCCGATCCTGCGACCATACTCGGCGCCGTGACGCCGGTGCCGGATACCCTCTCCGAATACGCCTTCGCCGGTCTGCTGCGAGGCAGCCGCACCGAGGTGGTGAAGGCCCTGAGCTGCGATCTGGAGGTGCCGGCCAGCGCCGAGATCGTGCTGGAAGGCTATCTGGAGCCGGGGGAGATGGCCCCCGAGGGGCCTTATGGCGATCACACCGGCTACTACAACGAGGTGGACGAGTTCCCCGTGTTCACCATCACCCATATCACCAAGCGCCGCGATGCCATCTACCACAGCACCTACACCGGCCGTCCGCCCGATGAGCCTGCGGTGCTCGGGGTGGCGCTCAACGAGGTGTTCGTGCCGCTGTTGCAGAAGCAGTTCCCCGAGATCGTGGACTTCTACCTGCCGCCGGAGGGGTGTTCCTACCGGATGGCGGTGGTCACCATCAAGAAGCGCTACCCCGGCCACGCCAAGCGGGTGATGCTGGGGGTCTGGTCCTTCCTGCGCCAGTTCATGTACACCAAGTTCGTGATCGTCTGCGACGACGACATCAACGCCCGGGACTGGAAGGACGTGATCTGGGCCATCACCACCCGGATGGACCCGGCGCGGGACACCACCCTGATCGAGCACACTCCCATCGACTACCTGGACTTCGCCTCGCCGGTCTCCGGACTCGGCTCCAAAATGGGGCTGGACGCCACCAACAAGTGGCCTGGGGAGAGCAACCGGGAGTGGGGCCAGCCCATAGTCCAGGACGAGGCGGTGAAGCATAAGATCGATGCCCTCTGGGACGAGCTGAAGATCCTCGACTGAGGGATCCCCCGAGCCGGCGGCCATGGCGATGCAAAAGTGCGGTATTGCCGTGCCGAATTGGGTATGCTCGACGGACCTGACCACGAGCTGGTCGCCATAAAAACAGTGAAACCATGAGCGAAGCGGGCCGGGCAGGCCCCTCACAAGGACAAGAATGCAACGTATCAAGTGCCGCGTAGAGGAACTGCGCGAATATGTCGACACCATCTGGCACGTGGCGCTGGCGCCGCAGCAGGAGGTGAGCTTCAAACCCGGCCAGTACCTGCTGGTGGTTATGAGCGACTCGGACAAGCGCCCCTTCTCCATCGCCAACTCGCCGACCCGCCCCGGTCGGCTGGAGCTGCAGATCGGTGCCACCCCGGAAAACGCCTATGCCGGCCAGGTGCTGGCCCGCATGCGCGAGCAGGGCGAGATCGAGGTCGAGCTGGCCGCCGGCAAGGCGTTCCTGCGCGATGAGTCTCCCCGTCCGCTGATCCTGATGGCGGGGGGCACCGGCTTCTCCTATGCCCGCGCCATCCTGGAGTACCTGATCGATACCGGCAGCAAGCGCCCTGTGTTCCTCTACTGGGGTGTGCGCCAGGCACACTGGCTCTACGAGCTGGAGCAGATGCAGCAGTGGGAGCGCGACTATGCGCCGCTGACCTTCATCCCCGTGGTGCAGGAGCCCGAGAGCGACTGGACCGGCAAGACCGGCCTGGTGCACAAGGCCATCATGGACGACTTCGTCAGCCTGCATGACTACGACATCTATGTGGCGGGTCGCTTCGAGATGGCGGGCGCTGCCCGCGAAGAGTTCAAGGTGCTGGGCGCCGAGCCTGAGCGCATCTTCGGCGACGCCTACGAGTTTATCTGATCAACCTCTGCCCACCCGTCCGCCGCGCGGGACAAGGGCTGGGGATGGGGGGAGATTTGGCTCGCTTATCCCATCGAGCCTGCACCCTGTCCGGACGTGAAAAACGACAAACCCCAGCCTGGCTGGGGTTTGTGTTATGTGCGGCGGGCGCGGGCCCGGATCACTCGTCCCTGGCGGCGAGCTGCTGCTCGAGCTGGGCCAGCTTGGCCTCGAGGGCGGTCAGCTTCTCCCGGGTGCGCAGCAGCACCTTGGTCTGCACGTCGAACTCCTCGCGGCTGACCAGATCCAGCTTGTTCAGCTGGGCCTGCAGCACCTGGCGGGTCTTCTTCTCCACCTCTTCACCCATGCTGCGAATGCCGGGGGGCAGGGCGTTGTGAATCTGTTTGGCGATCTCTTCCAGTTTTTTCGGGTCGATCATGGGGGTCTCCTTAAGCAATGGCGCCATTCTACCGACAAATCGCCCCCTTTGCCGAGATCGGGGCGGCTTTTTGCGCCACTGCCCAGATCAGGCTCTGGTCGGGTCTGGTTATCCGCCGGATGCTGCTACCCTCTGGCGCCGGGGCTCGATTCCAATTCCTTGACATTGTACACAAAAAAATCAGATCAGATGACCGACCAGAGGGCTTATTAATTGTTGCGTTGCTGTTAATATGGCTCGGTCGGGTTTGAACCCTACCCCGTCAGGCTCATCATGGATAACAACATAAAAGAGATAAGGATATGAAGAAAAAGCTAATTTATGCGGCCGTCATCAGTGCGCTGCTGAGCGGTTGTGGTGGCAGTGACGACAACACAGGCGATACCTCAAGCTATCTCGATTATCTGCTGAGCGGTTCCAACGCGGTTCGTCCCAGCGCCCTGGCCGCCCGTGCCACCGACGGCACCCTGAAGTTCTCCACCGAGACGGCGGATCTCTCCAACCCTGTCTCCGCCCTCTCCACCCTGGATGGCTGGTCCACCACCCAGGCGATCCAGATAGTGCCCGTGACTGCCTCCGGCATCACCGTCAAGGCGCCGGCCGCCGCCGAGTTCGCCGCCTCTGTGGCACCGCTTTATCTGATGGAGCTGGAGTTTGACAGCGCCGCCCTGCGCCCGAGCGGCGTGAAGAAGGTACTGACCTATGGCGTGGACTTCGTGGTCGCCGAGTCGGCCGGCAAGCTGAACCTGGTGCCGCTCAAGCCGCTCAACCCCTCCTCCTACTACATGATCGTCGCAACCGACTCGTTGAAAGACAGCACGGGCAACCCCCTGCGTCCGGGCAGCGACTACAGCACCTACAAGGGCAGTACCGGCGGCACTGCCCAGGAGCAGACCATCAGCGGCCTGATCGCGCTGCAGGAAGGGCTGTTCAAGGCGGCCACCGGCATCACCAGCGACCACGTGATCTTCTCCGACTGGTTCGGTACCCAGTCCGGGGCCGACGTGCTGGTGGCGGTGAAAGGGGCGGCCGCATCCGTGCTGAAGAGCCCGACCCTGGACGCCGCCGGCCTGTGGAAGCAGGACGCCCTGGGCCATACCAGCCTGCCCGGCACCTACACCCTGGCCGTGACGGGCAAGAATGATTTCCTGACCCAGCTGGACGCCGAGGCCTTCCTGCCCCAGGAGCAGAAGGATGCGATTGCCGCCGCCGTTGACGCCAACCCGCAACTGAAAGGCCTGGCTGGCATGACTCAGGTCTATACCGGCACCGTCAAGCTGCCCTACTTCCTCTCCTCTCCGGCCACCGCCGGCTCCTGGGACAAGGCCAGGACCCAGTCCTGGCACGGCGCCATCCCCAGCCTCTACGCCATCGCCAACGCCCTGAAGGTCCAGGATGCCGAGGTGATTGGCGGTCTGGTGGGGGCGGGCGTGGATCCCGCCCTGCTGGGCGAACTCATCGCCGATCCGAGCCGTCAGGCCGAGCTGCTGGCGGAGGCGAGCAAGCTGATCGGGGTGACCCTCACCTCCGGCGGCAAACCGCTGGATCCCGAGATGAACGTCGGCCGCTTCAACCCGCTGCCGGCGCTGGAAGAGGTGCAGTCCGTGCCGATGCGTGTCTTCGCCGCAACGGATGACCTGACGACCATCACAGACGTGATCATCTATCAGCACGGCGTCACCTCGGTGAAGGAGAACGCCTATGCCCTGGCCCTGGGCCAGATCGGTGCCGGTACACAGGCCAAACCAACGGCTAAAAATGTGGCCGTGGTGGTGATCGATCATCCCCTGCACGGCGAGCGCGGCTTCGCCCTGACCGGCAGCCTGGACTCGGTGACCACCTCCGAGAACCCGACCCCCTACCTGAACCTGAGCTACCTGACCGTGGCCCGCGACAACCTGAAACAGAGCGTGGCGGATCTGCTGGGCCTGCGTCTGGCGGTGGGTCTGGCCAATGCCAAGGGCGCCATCGGCACCGCAGGCAGCCTCAAGGTGCACTTCCTGGGCCACTCCCTGGGCGCCATCGCCGGGGCCAACCTGCTGGCGGTGGCTAACCAGTCCATCGGCAATCTCCAGGCCGATGCCCTGTTCAAGTTCGACACCGGCGGCCTGGCCATGCCGGGTGGCGGCATAGCGCCGCTGCTGTTGAACTCGCCGACCTTCGGCCCGACGATCCAGATGAGCGTGCTGACCGCCGGCAGCTCGGCCCTGAAGGCGGCCTTCACCGCCTATGCCCCGAACTGCAAGACGGCGGTGCCGACCTGCTTCGTCAACGAGTTCCTGCCGAGCCAGGATGCGGCCACCCAGGCGAGCGCGGCCAGCACCCTGCAGAGCTACAGCTTCGCGGCCCAGTCGGTGCTGGATTCGGCAGACCCGATCAACCTGGGGAGCGGCATAGCGGCGGACTTCCCGCTGTTTGCCACTGAAGTCGTCGGCGACGACGCCCTGAGCCTGTCGGATCGGGTGATCCCGAACAGCATCGCCACCGCCCCGCTGGGTGGGACCGAGCCGCTGTTCAAGGTGCTGGCCCTTCAACCGCTGACCGCCACCGGCGCCGCCAGCCACCATGCGGCCCGTTTCGTGGCCGGGGGGCACAGCTCGCTGCTGGCACCGGACGAGGACTTCGATCCGACCGGCGCCGTCACCACAGAGATGCAGACCCAGTTCGGCAGCTTCTTCGCAAGCGATGGTGCTCTGGTCAAGGTGACCGACGCCAGCCTGCTCAAGCAGTAAGCCGGCCGACCAATAAAAACGCCGCCCCAAGGGGCGGCGTTTTCGTTGCTGGCAATGGGTACAGGGATCGTCAGGTCGGTTTGTGGTGCCTGTCCAGCCAGCCCTGAGCAAGGCCCACCAGTAGGCCGACCAGGTGAGCCATGTTGGCGGTCGCTATGGTTGCCGAGCTTTGCCGACAACCAGGTCTCACACCGGTCTGTGGTGCCTGTCCAGCCAGCCTTGGGCCAGGCCGACCAGCAGGCCGACCAGGTGAGCCATGTTGGCCGTGGGGGTGCCGAGCATGTCGAAGAAGCCGAGCACCAGCCAGACCAGCATGAAGCCCATCAGGGCCGGCGGCATGGCGAGGCCGCAATCCGGTTGCAGCCTGGCGCGCAGCCAGCTGTAGCCGAGCAGGGCATAGACCACCCCGGAGAGGCCGCCGAAGCGCGGGCCGCTCGCGAAGAATTCGGCGATGTTGGGGAGGGCTGCCCCGACGATGAGCAGGATGAACAGCTTGCCGCTGCCGAGGCGCTGCTCGATCTGGCCCCCCAGATACCACCACCACAGCAGGTTGAACACCAGGTGCAGCACCGAGAAGTGGATGAAGGCCGGGGTGACGTAACGCCAGGCCTGCCAGTCGGTGAACTGGGCCAGGGTGGGGTGGAAGGCGAGCTCGTCGAAGATGGGCAGGCCGATGGCATCCAGGGCATAGATGGCCAGGCAGGCGATGATGACCACCAGGGTCAGGGGGCCCGCCTGATGGAGAAAGTCGGTAATCGGATCCGTCATCCCCTTGCTGTAGTCGATGCGGGCGTCGGCCCGGCCAGACTGCCAGGAGGCTTCCATGTAGCGGGGATGATTGGGCTCGGCCAGGAAGCGCTTCACCTCCTGCTGGGCCTGGGCGAGGCGCCGCTCGTCCGCCAGCCAGACCGAGACGCCGAGCTCGGACTGGGTCAGCTCGCACGGGATGCCCAGGGTGGCGAGGTAATCCACCAGCGCCTGGGCCATGCGGGCGTCGCCCAGCACCAGCAGCTGGATCATGCCGGCCGGGGAGGAGTTGCCTGCCTCCGTCATGCGTCCCCCGCCTGGATCGGGAACTCCCTGCGCCAGGCCTCGAAACCGCCATCCAGGCTGTAGACCTCGTCATAGCCTTGTTGCAGCAGGTACTGGGCCGCCCCCTGGCTGCTGTTGCCGTGGTAGCACATCACGATGACAGGGGTATCGAAGTCCACCTCGTTCATAAAGCGCACCAGGGTGCCGTTGGTGAGGTGGAAGGCGCCGACCGCGTGGGCCGTCTCGAAGGATTGGGGATCGCGAATGTCCACGAGACGGGCTTCACCGGCGCTCAGCTTCTGGTGGGCATCCTGGGCGCTGATATGGGCAAACTGGTCCATTGAGATGTCCTGAAAATGGGGGATTGAAGGGCAGTTTACCGCAAGCGGGGGCTGGCGCTAAGCCCGCAATGTGTGTGGATTTCCGGGGGATCGCAATTTCCTTCAATATCGGGCGGGGGCGAATGACTAGGGTGGAGACTCCACTCCTTTTACGAGCATCATCCATGGAAATCAGTCTGTTGTTCTCCATGGCCGGGTTTGCCCTGGCCATGTCCATCTCCCCCGGTCCGGTCAACCTGGTCGCCCTCGGCACCGGCGCCCGTTACGGCTTCCCCGCCAGCCTGCGCCACGTGGTGGGGGCGACCATGGGCTTCATCCTGTTGCTGCTGCTGATGGGGCTGGGCCTCGGCGGCGCCCTGTCCCGCTGGCCCCTGGTGGCCGGCGTCCTGCACTGGGGCGGCGTGCTCTTTCTCTGCTACCTGGCCTGGCAGTTGCTGGTGGACTCCGGTCGGGTGGAGGGGGTGGACG
>NZ_CDBN01000094.1 GCF_000820085.1 Aeromonas sanarellii | reverse complement strand
GCCCCCACCACCGCCAGCTTCTTGGGCTGGGGCACCCGGCCGAAGGTGAGCTCGGTCTCGAAGCAGGCTCGCGGGTTGACCAGACAGGAGGCGCGCTTCTGCTTGAACACGTGATCCAGGCAGGCCTGGTTGCAGGCGATGCAGGTGTTGATCTCGTCCGCCCTGTCTTCGGCCGCCTTGATGACGAACTCGGGATCCGCCAGGAAGGGGCGCGCCATGGAGACCATATCCGCCTCGCCCCCCGCCAGGATGCGCTCCGCCACCTCCGGCGTGTTGATGCGGTTGGTGGTGATGAGGGGCACGGTGAGATGCTTCTTCAGCTCGGCGGTCACCCAGCTGAAGGCGCCGCGCGGCACGCTGGTGGCTATGGTGGGGATGCGGGCCTCGTGCCAGCCGATGCCGGTGTTGATCAGGGTCACTCCCACCGCTTCCAGCGCCTTGCCCAGCGCAATCACCTCTGCCAGGGTCGAGCCCTGCTCCACCAGATCCAGCATGGAGAGGCGGAAGATGATGATGAAATCCGGGCCGACCCGCTCGCGGATGGCGCGCACTATCTCCACCGGGAAGCGCATCCGGTTATCAAAGCTGCCGCCCCAGCCGTCGGTACGCTTGTTGGTGCGCTCGCAGATGAACTGGTTGATGAGATAGCCTTCCGACCCCATCACCTCCACGCCGTCGTAACCCGCACTCCTGGCCAGGGTTGCCGTGGTGGCGAAGTCGCGGATGGTGCCGCGGATCTGCCGCTCGCTCATGGCGCGGGGCTTGAACGGGGAGATGGGCGCCTTGAGGGCGCTCGGCGCCAGGCTGAACGGATGATAGGCGTAGCGGCCGGCATGGAGGATCTGCAGCGCTATCTTGCCCCCTTCCCGGTGCACCGCCTCGGTCACCTTCCTGTGCTTGGCCACCTGCCAGGGGAAGCTCAGCTGGGTGCCATGGGGCACCAACCGCCCCCGCAGGTTGGGGGCGATGCCGCCGGTCACGATGAGACCGACCCCGCCACGGGCCCGCTCGCCGTAGAAGGCGGCCAGCTTGTCGAAGCCCCCCTTCTCCTCTTCGAGGCCGGTGTGCATGGACCCCATCAATACGCGGTTGCGCAGCCGGGTAAAGCCGAGGTCGAGGGGGGTCAGCAGCGTGGGATAACGGCTCATCATGAACTCCTTGTCGGGGCCGGGCTGGAGGCACCCCGCCCTGATCCGGCCATCGCCCAAGGCCAGGGCGACGTCGGCAGGATGGGCGTGTGGCTCACGGGGCCTCCAGTTAATTTTTTGTTATCAAACTGGGGCTAGAGTAAAGAATCAAAAATTCTTTTTCAAACAATTGTTTGGACATTTTTTCAGCGAACAGCCGTGTTCCGAAGGCGGGGCAGGCGATCGTCGCCAAGGGGAAATGGCAATTAACGGTGCAACTGGTTAATAATGCCCTTCTCTACCCATTAACAGGGCGACAACGCAGCCATGTCTATTTTCAAAGGTCTGGGGTGGCTATTTCGCAGCCTCTGGCGTCTGCTCAACTTTACCCGGTTGATGCTGGTCAACCTGCTGTTTCTGCTCGTCGTGCTGGTCATCGCCTTCAGCGTCGGCCAGAGCGAGACCCCGGACACCCCCATCGAGGGAGCCCTCACCCTCAACCTCTCCGGCGTGCTGGTGGAGCAGCGCACTCAAACCGATCCGACCGTGCAACTGCTGCGGCAGATGGACAGCAGCGACGAGCAGCCGAGCGAGATAGTGCTCTCCGATCTGCTGTGGGCCATCAAGAGCGCCGGGGATGACGATCGCATCAAGGCGCTGGTGCTCAAGCCCCAGGGACTGCAGGGAGCCAGCCTCTCCAAGCTGCAGGAGGTGGCAGCCGCCATCGACGCCTTCAAGGAGAGCGGCAAGCCGGTCATCGCCATGGCCGACTACTACAGCCAGGGAGCCTACCTGCTCGCCGCCCACGCCGATCACGTGCTGCTCAACCAGAGCGGTGCCGTGCTGATCGAGGGCCTCGGCGTCTACCAGACCTATTTCAAGTCGGCGCTGGAGAAGCTCAACGTCACCCCCCACGTGTTCAAGGTCGGCACCTACAAGTCCTTCGTCGAACCCTATACCCGGGACGAGATGTCCCCCGAGAGCAAGGAGGCGAACCAGCGCTGGCTGGATCAGCTGTGGCAGTCCTATGTGGCGGACGTGGCCGAGCAGCGGGAGATCGAGCCCGATGCGGTCGCACCCAACAAGGATCACTTCCTCGAGCTGCTGCGCAAGGCCGGTGGCAACGCCGCCAGCTACGCCCTCGACAACGGCCTGGTGGATCAGCTCGCCACCCGCGACGAGATGACCCAGGCGGTGATCAAGGAGGTGGGCGAGAGCGATGATCACGGCTGGAAGGGGGTGGGCCTCAAGGAGTACCTGGCCGCCATTCCGGAGCAGTATCCCCAGAGCGGCAAGGATGAGGTGGGCCTCATCACCGCCAGCGGCGCCATCATGGACGGCGTGCAACCCGCCGGCACCATAGGGGGCGACAGCCTGGCCGATCTGCTGGCCGAGGCCCGCCGCGACGACCAGGTGAAGGCCGTGGTGCTGCGGGTCGACAGCCCGGGGGGCAGCGCCTTCGCCGCAGAACAGATCCGCGCCGAGCTGCTGGCCCTGAAACAGGCGGGCAAGCCGGTGGTCATCTCCATGGGCAGCTACGCCGCCTCCGGTGGCTACTGGATCTCCGCCGATGCGGACAAGATCTTCGCCTCCCCCACCACCCTCACCGGCTCCATCGGGGTGTTCGGCATGTTCGCCACCATCGACAAGGCGCTCTCCCAGTACGGGGTGCACACCGACGGCGTGGGCACCACGGACTTCGTGGGGATCGGGTTGACCCGGGCCCTGCCTGAGCACGTGGGCGAGGCCATCCAGCTCAGCGTGGAAGACACCTACCAGCGCTTCGTCGGCCTGGTGGGCAAGGGCCGCGGCCTGAGCCCGGAGGAGGCGGAGAAAGCCGCCGAGGGCCGGGTCTGGACAGGTCGGGATGCCAAGGATCTGGGGCTGGTGGACGAGTTCGGCAATCTGGACGACGCCCTCAAGGCCGCCGCCGAGCTCGCCAATCTCAAGCGCTGGCAGGTCACCCCCATAGCACCGGAAGAGTCAGCCCGGGACAAGTTCCTGCGCGAGCTGTTTGACAGCAGCGCCCGCATCCTGGCCCCGCACCTGCAGAGCTGGCTGCCCGCGGGCTTTGGCAAGGCGCTGCTGGAGATGAACCGCGGCCTGGATCCCCTGACCCGCTTCAACGATCCCCAGGGCACCTATGCCTTCTGCCCGGTCTGTGTCCAGTGACGTGACTCCCCCATAAAAAAAACCGCCCTCGGGCGGTTTTTTTTATGGGGGAAGAGAAGAAAGCCTCAGGCCAGCAGGCCGGACTCATGCCAGCGGTGCAGCTCGGCCAGCACCCGGGTCTCCCGCACCGTCCACTGGGGACAGGGGCCGGCCAGCTGGGTCTTGTTGGTCTGCAGGGCCTCGGCCAGGGCGAACCAGCCCGGGGCGAAGCCGAGGCGGATCTCGTAAGGCTGGGGACAGGGCTCGCTCCACCCCTCCCCCACCCGGCAGAGGTAATAGGACGATCGGATGCAGTAGGCGTCGTAGTCCGGCTCGCGGGCGGCGCGGTACTCCCGGGTTTCTCCCAGCAGGGGCCCCACCTCCAGCAGCTCGGCACCGCACTCTTCCCGCAGCTCACGGGCCAGGGCGGCACCGTGGCACTCCCCCGCCTCGACGCCGCCACCGGGGAACATGAGATCCCCGTTGACGCTAGAATGCACCAGCAGCAGTTCATCCCCGCGCATCACCACGGCCCTGACCGTGGTCCGCTCGAGCACCCTCCCCTCGCAGGGGACCTGACCATGGACGAGGCGGATGTCGAAGGCATGGGCCCACTCAAGGGCGCCGGATGGCAGCGGTATCATGGGGCCTGGTAGCTCCCTTGTCTGAGCGCCTCGACTATGGTGGCGGCCGCCTGATCCAGCCTCTCCTGCTGCTCCTTGCCGATGGCGTGGTAGATCCCGAGCCGGGTGGAGGAGACCTCGGGGCTCTCCTGGAAGGACTCGCTCACCTTGCCCCACAGGTAGGCCTGATCAAACGCCTTCTGCCCCATGTAGAGGGTGCTGAGGGCCGTCAGGATCCGGCTGTTGACCCTGTCTCCCTCCCCGTAGAGGGAGAGCGCATGGTGCATGAGCGTGATGGCTTTCTGTGGCTCGCTCTTGGCATAGATGCCCCCCAGGGCCAGTTGCAGTTCGGGCTCCTCGAGGGCGGGGGTGCCTTCCAGCGCCAGGAAGTCGGCCCGGGCCTGGGGATTGGTGTTGTTGGTCCAGTGCCAGAGCAGCAGATAGGGATCCCGGGAATTGCGGGTCTGCGCATCCAGCTGCTCCAGCTGGGTGCCGGCGGCCAGCATGCCCTCCACCCGGGGGCTCTTCTGCTCGCGGGCCCGCTTGTACTCGATGTTGGTGGAGTGCTCGGCGCACTGCAGGTAGCGCTCCAGTCCGCGCATCAACTCGTACTGGCGCCTGTCCGTCCCCTCCTCCTGCAGGCGGTAGCGGGCGCGGATGACGTCGCTGCGCTCGTGGCGACACCAGCCGTCGTCCACCAGATCCTCACACAGGGCCGGGGATTGGGAACAGATGTTGTGGATCCTGTCGTCGTCGCAGGCCGTCAACGTCAGGCAGCAGGCGAGGGAGAGCAGTAACGGACGCTGTGGGAATAGGGTCATGGTTCACGTCTGGTCGGTAACAATCGCAACCCGCCCTGGCCACCGCCAACTAGCAAACAGGCTACATATCCATTACAATGCGCGCGCCGTATAAGGCCGCGACTGCAGAATAATATAACGAAACCATCAGCCCTACACTGATCTGCATTCGACGAATTTCAATTTGCCCAGGCAACTTGCTTCAACAACGTGAAATAAAGGATCTGGTTAATGACCCACGAGCACTACTTGCAGGCGTGGCAGGAGAGCCAGGAGCTCGCCGAAGCCATGCAACCCTTGATAGGCCGCCTCTACCGCCAGCAAGGGGTAGAGATCACCATCTTTGGCCGCCCCCTGCAAAACGCCTCCACCATCGACATCCTCAAGGCCCACCGGGTCGTTCGCCGCCACCAGGGCACCCCCCTCCCCATCCAGCACAGCTTCCCCCTGCTGCAAGCCATGGTCGCGCTGAACCCGACCGCCGCCGAAGTCGATCTCGGCAAGCTGGCGGTGGGTTACTGGCAGGATCATGAGGACGAGTCGGGCATCGAGGACTATCTGCGAGCCAAGCTGGCACCGGCCCTGAACCGGGCGGGCGTGCCCGCTCCGACCGACGTGGTGCTCTACGGTTTCGGCCGCATCGGCCGCCTGCTGGCCCGGCTGCTGATCGAGCGCACCGGCGCCGCCAACTCCCTGCGCCTGCGCGCCATCGTCGTGCGCGGCGGCCGGGACGGGGATCTGGAGAAGCGCGCCAGCCTGCTGCGCCGCGACTCGGTGCACGGCCCCTTCAACGGCTCCATCGAGGTGGATGTGGAGCGCAGCGCCATCATCGCCAATGGCACCTTCATCCAGGTGATCTATGCAAACAGCCCGGCCGACATCGACTACACCGCCTACGGCATCGATAACGCGCTGATCGTCGACAACACCGGCGTCTGGCGCGACGAGGCGGGCCTGTCCGAGCACCTCAAGGCGCGCGGCGCCGCCCGGGTGCTGCTGACTGCCCCCGGCAAGGGGGAGATGAAGAACGTGGTGTTCGGGGTCAACCACGAGGTGATAGGCCCGGATGACAAGATCATCTCCGCCGCCTCCTGCACCACCAACGCCATCACCCCTGTGCTCAAGGTGATGCAGGACAGGTACGGCATCCGCCACGGCCACGTGGAGACGGTCCACTCCTACACCAACGATCAGAACCTCATCGACAACTATCACAAGGGCGAGCGCCGCGGTCGCAGCGCGGCCCTCAACATGGTAATGACCAGCACCGGCGCCGCCAAGGCGGTGGCCAAGGCGCTGCCGGAACTCAAGGGCAAGTTGACCGGCAACGCCATCCGGGTGCCGACCCCCAACGTGTCCCTGGCCATCATCAATCTGTCCCTGGAGCAGGCGACCGACCGGGAGAGCCTCAACGCCTATCTGCAGCAGATGGCCCTGAGCTCGGCCCTGCATCGCCAGATCGACTTCAGCGCCAGTACAGAGCTGGTCTCCTCCGACATGGTGGGATCCCGCTTCGCGGGCATCGTCGACTCCCAGGCCACCATCGCCGAGGGGGATCACTGCGTGCTCTACGTGTGGTATGACAACGAGTTCGGGTACAGTTGTCAGGTGGTGCGGGTGATGGAGCAGATGGCCGGCGTAGTCCGCCAGGATCTGCCGGTCTGATCCCGCAGTTTATGGCTCAATAGTTCAAGGAGAGGCCGGATGTCGTTTCAACAGGGTGAGTTTTTGCAAGCAATCAGGCAGATGCCCGAAGAGGTGTACGAGCGGCTCAAGACCGCGGTCGAGCTCGGCAAATGGCCGGACGGCAAGCCCCTCACCGAGGAGCAGAAGGCCACCTCCCTGCAGGCCGTGATGGCCTGGCAGGCGATGCACCTTGAGAACCCCGAGCACATGAACATTGGCCGTGACGGCGAGATAGTGATGAAGAGCAAGAGCGAGCTCAAGCGCCAGTATCGCGACGAGGAAGAGATAGTCCGTATCGAGATCAGCCACTGAGCCTGACCTGCCCGCAACAACTACAGAGGGGAGCCAATATGGCTCCCCTCTCTCTTTGCACTGTGCAGCAAGCTTTACCTTCAGGGGGTCAGCTCGCCGCGCAGCGACTGTTGCATCAGCTCGCGGATGCGCGGGGCCGGCAGATCCTGGCTCAGCAGGAAGTGCAGCTTGGTGAGCGCCGCCTCGGCGGTCATGTCGAAGCCCGAGATGACCCCGGCCCGGGAGAGGGCGTTGCCGGTGGCATAGCCCCCCATGTTGACCTTGCCGTGCAGGCACTGGCTCAGGTTGACGATGATGACGCCGCGGGCCGAGGCCTCGGAGAGCAGCGCCAGCATGGCCGGGTTCTGCGGCGCATTGCCCACCCCGAAGGAGAGCAGGATCAGCGCACGCACCGGCTGCTGCAGGATGTTGGCGATCACCTCGGCCGAGATGCCGGGGTAGAGGGTCACCACACCGATGGGCTGGGGGGTGATGTCGTGCAGCACCAGGGGGCGATCGGAGGGCATCCCCAGCTCACCGGCCTCCAGGGAGATGGCGATGCCGGCGTTGAGCAGCGGCGGGTAGTTCGGCGAGTCGAAGGCGTGGAAGCCGTCGGCGTGCACCTTCTTGCTGCGGTTGCCGCGATAGAGCTGGTTGTTGAAGAACAGCGTCACCTCGTGGATCGGGTAGTTGGCCGCGATGTAGAGGGCGTTCAGCAGGTTCTGCTGACCGTCGGAGCGCAGCTCGGCGAGCGGGATCTGGGAGCCGGTGATGATCACCGGCTTGTGCAGATCCTCGAGCATGAAGGAGAGCGCCGAGGCGGTGAACGACATGGTATCGGTGCCGTGCAGGATGACGAAACCGTCGTACTGCTCGTAGTTGCCTTTAATGTCCTCGGCGATGCGCTGCCAATCCGCCGGCGTCATGTCGGAAGAGTCGATGAGGGGAGCATATTCGTGGATATGGTAATCCGGCATTTCCGGTCGATGGAACTCGGGCATCCGCGCCAGACAGTCTTCCATGAAGCCCGCCATCGGCACATAGCCGTGGTCGGAACGCTGCATCCCTATGGTGCCGCCTGTGTAGGCGATGTAGATGGACTTCTTCACACCCTCTCCTCTTTGTGGACTGGAAACCGGCAAATCATGTTGGGGCTCAACCGACACGTTCCCTCGTCACGCCCAGTATCCTGGTGCGGACAGGGGGAAATATCGGGCATCAGCCGCGTCCTTCACTTCCTGCTTCCCCCTGCGGGCTGGAAACGGGCGAATTATAAAGAGTGTCGCCCCAAATGACAGCCGCGACTGCATCACCGCCCTTCGCAGCGGACTCCGCATGGCAGTGTTAAATTCCATGTTAACGTCTTGTTTTAATCATTAATGTGATGAACATGGATATAAACGATGTTTTTTGCTAATATCCGCCGGATTTCTCAAGAATCTCATCTGAACGCCCGCCGCTGACGGGCTCGTATCGTTCCCATTTTCGCGTGGGACGGGGCCCAGGCCCCCTCTGTAATTGGCGCCTTCGCCACTCTGTTTCATCCCGGCTGGATCTGTGCGTCTTTCTCGCCAAAGACACAGCCGATCAACATGGGAGTACCGAATGCTACAACTTGATTCCTACACCACCCTGGTCGCCGCCACTCTGGTGCTGCTGCTCGGCCGTCTGCTGGTCAACCGGATCGGGCCGCTGCGCACCTTCAACATCCCCAAACCCGTGGCCGGTGGCCTGGTTGTCGCCCTTATCCTGCTGCTGCTGCGCTCCACCCTGCAACTGGAGGTGCAATTTGACACCAGCCTGCAGACCCCGCTGATGCTGACCTTCTTCGCCTCCATCGGCCTCTCCGCCGATCTCGCCAGCCTCAAGCGCGGCGGCAAGGCGGTGCTCACCTTCCTGCTGGTGGTCACCGGCCTGCTGCTGATGCAGAACAGCCTGGGGGTGGGTCTGGCCACCCTGCTGGGTCTGGATCCCCACATGGGGTTGCTGGCCGGTTCCATCACGCTGTCCGGCGGCCACGGCACCGGGGCCGCCTGGGGCTCCATCTTCACCGAGAAGTACGGGGTGCAGTCCGCCGCCGAGCTCGCCATCGCCTGCGCCACCTTCGGCCTGGTGCTGGGGGGGGTGATCGGCGGCCCCGTGGCCCGTCATCTGGTGAAGAAGGTGCAGGTGCCCGGCGAGGAGCACAACCGGGACGATGCTCCCCAGGGCTTCGAGATGCCGGACATGGAGCGGCCGCTGACCACCTTCAGCGTGATCGAGACCCTGGCGCTCATCGCCATCAGCCTGAAGGGGGGCGAGATGCTCTCCGCCTACCTCAAGGGCGGCGCCCTGGAGCTGCCGGTCTTCGTCTGCGTGCTGTTCGTCGGCGTGCTGCTGCGCAACGTGCTGACCCTGCTGAACTGGCACGAGGTGAGCGATCGGGAGGTCTCCCTGCTCGGCAACGTCAGCCTGTCGCTCTTCCTGGCCATGGCCCTGATGAGCCTGAAGCTGTGGGATCTGGCGAGCCTGGCCCTGCCCATCTTCGTGCTGCTGGCGGCCCAGACGGTGGCGATGGCGCTCTACGCCGTGTTCGTCACCTTCAGGGTCATGGGCAGCAACTACGACGCGGCCGTGCTGGCGGCGGGCCACTGCGGCTTCGGCCTCGGCGCCACCCCCACGGCAATTGCCAACATGCAGGCCATCACCCAGCGCTTCGGCCCGTCCCACATGGCGTTCCTGGTGGTGCCCATGGTGGGCGCCTTCTTCATCGACATCATCAACGCCGTGGTGATCAAGCTGTTCCTGGCACTGCCCTTCCTGTAATTCCCGTCCTCTCAGACGCAATAGGCACAGGAACCCTCAACCCGGGGGATGCTGGTGACCGAGGCCCCCTCTTTTTGCGAAGAGGGGGCTTTTTGCGTAATAGGAGTCAGACAGCGACCGCCTTGATCACCTTCCACTACTATTGGCTTACGACGTAGTCAATGTGAGGTGATGTGGTGAGACTCAACAGTCTGCGCAATAAAGTGTCTCTCTATCTTCTGCTGCTGATCTCATGCGCAGCAGCCATCAGCTATGGCGTCAGCACGACCGTACTCTCTGCCAATACCCGGATTCTAAACGAGCATAATCAGCAAGCAGCCCTGGATCGTGCCCAGCTGTACATTGAATCCATGCACAAGAGCCTCATGATCAGCACACGAGACTATGCCGAATGGCGAGACTCCATTCGCTTTATCCATGGCAACTTGCCCACTTATCTCGACGAGAACTTCAACGCGGGAACACTGGATAACCTCAATGCCCACTTTGTCCTGTTCATCAGACCGGATCACTCGCTCTACCGTGTAATCGGTAGAGGGGGAGCGACCTACGTGACGCTGGGCAACACCCACCCCATCTGGCCCAAAACGCAGGACTATCTCACCCGCTACTGGTCATCACCAGGCACACGGGGATACACACTGAACGGCTGGTATCAAGAGCAACCCATCCTGCTAGCGGTTCATCCTGTTCACGACCCTGATGCCACCAACCCGCAGCTGGAGGGCTGGATAGCCATGATCCGCCAACTTGATGGGACAGGCGTGCAACAGATCCGGGACATGACCAAGCTGGACATCGAGTTTCTCCGAGATACAGGGGGGGCCCCCCTTGCCGAGCAACGCGCTCTGCCAGACAGCGAGAATACCAATCGGCTCATACTGCGCATCCCCCCAGATCACCAATTGCTGACACAACAGCGGCTCAGCAATCGCATGCTACTCATCAACTCAACCCTGCTCCTGATCGCCGCCGGTCTGGGCACTATTACCATTTATGAACGAATGGTGATGCGTCGGCTCACCATTTTTACCCGCCTGGCCGAGCAATACAGCAGCCTGCAGCCAACAAGCAAACACTGGCCTCTATCGGGTAACCCCGAGTTCGATACTCTGGCCAAGGCGCTCAATAGCATGGTGGAACAGCTCCGACTCTCGGAGCAGGCTCTCTACGATGAGGCCAGACGCGATGGGCTGACCCAATTGGGCAATCGGAAATTTTTGAGCGAGCAGCTCAATCAGCATCCCTGCCTGCTCACCAAACATGACCGTTGCCGCATTGCCTTGCTGATGATCGATCTGGACGATTTCAAGACCCTCAATGACAGCCTGGGGCACGAGACAGGGGATCGGGTCTTGCTAACCATCGCAGAACGCCTCAAGCAGGTGATTCGTGGTGAAGACATGCTGTTTCGCATAGGTGGTGACGAATTTGCCATCATCACCAAGATGGTCAGAGAGGAAGAGGGCGCCATTTCGCTCGCCGAGCGTCTGATGTTCACTATATCCGGCCAGCAAATCGAGCAGGGAGGGCGAAAAATCCAGGTCGGAGCCTCCATCGGAATCGCTTACGATGATGGTGCCATGAGCGCAGATGAGCTCATCCGGAACGCCGACCTGGCCATGTACGATGCCAAGCAGGCGGGCAAACATTGCTACCGCTGTTATCGGGATATACTGCATCAGCAGCTTTCACAGCGCATGCAGCTGGAACAGGCATTGCGGGAAGCGTTGCAACTGCGGCAATTTGAGGTCTGGTATCAACCCATAGTGGATGTGGAAGGTGGCAGCGTCGCCATGGTGGAAGCCCTGTGCCGCTGGCCCACCCCAACGGGGTTCTGTCCCCCCAGTGTATTTATCCCTCTGGCAGAACAGGCCGGACTGATCATCCCCCTGGGTAAGTGGATTGCCGACCAGGCGATGGGAACGCTGCGTGAACTGAGATGTGCCTACCCCGACCTGAACATCAACATCAATCTGTCGGTGCTGCAATTGATGGAGCCAGATCTGGTGACACAACTCGCCGAGCTGGCCGATCGTCATCAGTTGCCGAGGAGCTCCATCCATTTTGAACTCACGGAGAGTCTCTTTGCCGAGAATCACGGTCGCTTGGAAGATCAACTGCTGGCACTGAATCAAGCGGGATTCAAAATCCATCTTGATGACTTTGGCACCGGTTACTCCTCCCTGGAGCGCTTGCTGTCCCTGCCGATCGATGCGATCAAACTGGACTACAGCTTTACCCAGACACTGCTCAAAGGGGATGAAAGGCTCGTCAAGGCGGCGCTTTTACTGGGACGCGAACTGGAGATGCCCGTCATTGCGGAAGGCGTCGAGACCGAGGAGATGCGCGTGCAACTCTACCAGTTGGGGTGCCATTTGATGCAAGGCTACCTGTTCGCGCATCCCATGAACAAAACCGATCTGACTCATTGGCTTGAACTAAAAGCTGGCAAGACCCCCGCCTGATTGACAGAGACCTGCGCCCAGCGAAGGGATGCCTTCGCTCGCTGGCGTCCCCAGGCGAGCACGCCAGGCACAACTGGCGTTTCGCCGCAAGCAGCGTTGACGACATACCCGCAGCCCCTGACGAACAAGCCCCGCGCTCTCTCGAGTGCGGGGCTTGTTTATGTCAGCTCGAACAGGCTGCGACTGGCGTCTTACAGGATAAAGGTCGACACCTGCTTGTTCAGGTCGGTGGCCCGCCCCTTGAGGTTGTGCGCCTGATCCAGGTCGCGCATGGCGGCGGCGGTGATCTCGTCGCTCACGTCCTTGATGGCGGTGGTGTTCTGGGTGATTTCGCCGGTCACCTGGGTCTGCTCCTCGGCGGCGGTGGCGATCTGGCCCGCCATGTCGGAAATCAGCGAGACGGCCTGGGTGATCTCTTCGAGCGCGGCGGCGGCAGCATCGGCGTCTTTCACGCTGTTGTCCGCGAGCCCCTGGCTGGTCTGCATCAGGCTCACCGCGCGGGCCGTGGTCTGTTGCAGCGTCTCTATGGTGGACTGGATCTCCTGGGTGGAGTCCTGGGTGCGGCGGGACAGCACCCGCACCTCGTCCGCCACCACGGCGAAGCCGCGACCCTGTTCACCGGCACGGGCCGCCTCGATGGCCGCGTTCAGCGCCAGCAGGTTGGTCTGCTCGGCGATGCCCTGGATGGTGGAGAGGATGCCGGAGATGGCCTGAGCGTGGCGACTCAGCTCGCCGATGACGCCGGTGGCCTGACCCACTTCCTCCGCCAGGTTGTTGATGGAGTGGCGGGTCTGGTTCACCAGCATCTTGCCCTGCTCGCTGCTCTGGGCGGATTGCTGGGCGGCGGCGGCGGTGTTCTCGGCGTTGCCGGCGATCTCCATGGTGGCGCTCGCCATCTCGGTGACGGCGGTGGCGACCATGGTCACCTCCTGCTGCTGGCGCTGCAGCTCTTCCACCGCGGCCTGGTTGGTCACCAGGCTGCGCTCCGCATCGGCGTTCAGCTCGTTGGCGAGCTGGCGGATGTTGCCGATCAGCTGGTGCTGGCTGCCCACGAAGCGGTTGAAGCTGTTGGCGAGCTGGCCCACCTCGTCGTTGGCGTCGATCTTGATGCGCTGGGTCAGATCGCCGTTACCGTCGGCGATGCGGGCCAGGGCCTGGGAAACCTTGGTGAGGGGGCCGAGCAGCAGGCTGACCAGCCAGGAGATGGCGAGGATACTGCCCACCAGCACCAGCAGGGCCAGGCCGAGCTGGGTCATCAGCAGGGAGGAGAGCGGCGCCTCCAGGGTCGCCTTGTCCAGCACCAGCACCAGCTCCCAGTCGGTGTTGGGGATATCCACCGCCCACAGCAGCTTGTCACGGCCCTCGTTGTCGAAGTAGGCCGGCACCAGGCTGTTGCCGCTCTTGCTCTGCTCGATCAGGGCGTTGGTCAGATCGTTGTCGATCTCGCTGGCCGGCTTCATCGCCTTGGCCGCGTCCTTGTAGGCGATGACGGTGCCGTCCTTGTGCATCAGGATGGCGAAGCCGTCCGCCGGCAGGGCCATCTTGGTGACGTCCTCCACCAGGGAGGCGATGGAGAGGTCGCCCCCCACCACGCCGCCCTGGGCCGGCTGGGCCAGGGTCACCACCAGGATGTTGTAGGCCACGTCCAGGTAGGGCTTGGTGACTATCATGCCGCCCTTGGCCATGGCTTCCTGATACCAGCCACGGGAGCGGGGATCGTAACCGTCGCGGTTGATGGAGGGGTCGGAGTCGTGCATCTTGCCGCTGCCCTCGCCGAAATAGGTGAGCTGGAAGCGGCCGGAAACCTGGGCCTGTTGCAGGGCGTTGAGGGGCTCGGGGCCGGCCTTGTTGCCAAGGGCCTGGATCACGTCACGGCGCGCGGCGAGCCAGTCGCTGACGCTGGCCGCCTGCTGGCTGCCAAGACGCTGCACCTGTTCCTGACTGCCTTGCAGCAGCAGGGACTTCTGACTGGTATAGCTCTGCCAGGAGAGCAGCAGGATCACCAGGGAGAGGGCGATGACCACAGACAACAGTATCTTCTGCTTGAGTGATAGGTTTTTCATCGTGTTTTCTTCTTGTGGGGTCAGGAACAGGATTGCTCGAGTGCACGGCACTATATGTTGTTAGCGGCCAGTCAGAGCAAAACTGAAGCTGAGAATGGCGCCACGGACGATATTTTGCCCGGAAATGAAGAAAATGGCCTGGGAAATCGGCGACGGAAGGCGACCGGGGCCAGCCAACCCTGTTTATTCCTTCTGCAATTGGCTAGAATATCCCGTTTTTAAATCACATCGACCCCGAGAGTTTTCACGATGTTTGAAGTCAATCCTGTATTAAACAAGCTTAAGGAGCTGTCTGAGAGGACCGAGCTGCTTAGGGGGTACCTTTGACTATGACGCCAAGAAAGAGCGTCTAGAAGAGGTCAATGCCGAGCTGGAACAGCCGGATGTCTGGAACGAACCCGAGCGCGCACAGGCGCTGGGCAAGGAGCGCGTCTCCCTGGAGAACGTGGTCAGCACCATAGACGTCTTGACACAAGGTGTTGAGGACGTCGAGATGCTGGTCAGCCTGGCGGTCGAAGGGGAAGACGAAGAGACCTTCAACGAGGCCGTGGCCGAAGCCGACGAGCTCGAAACCAAGCTGGTGGATCTCGAATTCCGCCGCATGTTCTCCGGTCAGCACGACGGCTCCGACTGCTACATCGACATCCAGTCCGGTTCCGGCGGCACCGAGGCCCAGGACTGGGCCAACATGGTGCTGCGCATGTACCTGCGCTGGGGCGATGCCCACGGCTACAAGCCCGAGCTCATCGAATGCTCCGAGGGCGACGTGGCCGGCATCAAGTCCGCCACCATCAAGTTCACCGGCGAGTATGCCTTCGGCTGGCTGCGCACCGAGACCGGCGTCCATCGCCTGGTCCGCAAGTCACCGTTCGATTCCGGTGGCCGTCGTCACACCTCGTTCTGCTCCGTGTTCGTCTACCCCGAGATCGATGACGACATCGAGATCGAGATCAACCCGGCCGACCTGCGCATCGACGTCTACCGCGCCTCCGGTGCCGGTGGTCAGCACGTCAACCGGACCGAGTCCGCGGTGCGTATCACCCACATCCCGACCGGCGTGGTGGTGCAGTGCCAGAACGACCGTTCCCAGCACAAGAACAAAGATCAGTGTATGAAGCAGCTGAAGGCCAAGCTCTACGAGCTGGAGATTCAGAAGCAGAACGCCGAGAAGCAAGCCCTCGAAGAGACCAAGTCCGACATCGGCTGGGGCAGCCAGATCCGCTCCTACGTACTGGATGACTCCCGTATCAAGGATCTGCGCACCGGCGTCGAGACCCGCAACACCCAGTCCGTACTCGACGGCGACTTGGACAAGTTTATCGAAGCCAGCCTGAAATCAGGCCTGTAAACAGAGCAGCAGGAATCACCATGTCTGAACAAACCACCACCCCGGAAGTCGACCAGACTCTCGAACTGAACAACGAGATGACTGAGCGTCGCTCCAAGCTGGCCGCCTTGCGCGCCCAGGGCAACCCCTTCCCCAACGACTTCCGTCGTGACAGCCTGTCCGGCGATCTGCACGCCGAGTTCGGCGACAAGAGCGCCGACGAGCTGGCGGCCTTGAATAAACGGGTGAAGATTGCCGGTCGCATCATGACCCGCCGGATCATGGGCAAGGCTTCCTTCGCGACCCTGCAGGACATGGCTGGCAAGATCCAGGTCTACGTGACCCGTGACGACCTGCCGGAAGGCTTCTACAACGAGCAGTTCAAGAAGTGGGATCTGGGGGACATCGTCGGCGTCGAGGGCACCCTGTTCCGCACCAACACCGGCGAGCTCTCCGTCCACGTCGGCGAGATCCGCTTGCTGACCAAGGCGCTGCGCCCCCTGCCCGAGAAGCACAAGGGCCTGACCGACCAGGAAGCCCGCTGCCGCCAGCGCTACCTGGACCTGATCGCCAACGAAGAGTCCCGCAAGACCTTCGTGACCCGTACCAAGGTGGTGGCCGGCATCCGCAAGTTCCTGAACGACAAGCGCTTCATGGAAGTGGAAACCCCCATGATGCAGGTCATCCCCGGTGGCGCCTCCGCTCGCCCCTTCATCACCCACCACAACGCGCTGGACATCGACATGTACCTGCGTATCGCGCCTGAGCTCTATCTGAAGCGTCTGGTGGTCGGTGGTTTCGAGCGTGTCTACGAGATCAACCGCAACTTCCGCAACGAAGGCATCTCCGTTCGCCATAACCCCGAGTTCACCATGCTCGAGTTCTATATGGCCTACGCCGACTACATCGATCTGATGGATCTCACCGAAGAGATGCTGCGCACCCTGGCGCAGGACATCCTGGGCGACACCAAGATCCGTTACGCCAAAGAAGGCGAAGAGGGCCTGACCATCGACTTCGGTCAGCCGTTCCAGCGCCTCTCCATGGTGGACTCCATCCTGAAGTACAACCCGAGCGTGACCCGTGACGATCTGGCGACCCTGGAGAAAGCCACCGCCGTCGCCAAGGGCCTGAAGATCGAGCTGATGAAGAGCTGGGAGCTGGGCCACGTGATCACCGCGATCTTCGAAGAGACCGTGGAGCACATGCTGCTGCAACCGACCTTCATCACCGAGTACCCGGCCGCCGTCTCTCCCCTGGCCCGCCGCAACGACCAGAACCCGGACGTCACCGACCGTTTCGAGTTCTTCATCGGCGGCCGCGAGCTGGCCAACGGCTTCTCCGAGCTGAACGATGCGGAAGATCAGGCCGAGCGCTTCCAGGCCCAGGTTGACCAGAAGGCCGCAGGCGACGACGAAGCCATGTTCTACGACGCCGACTTCGTGACCGCGCTGGAGCACGGTCTGCCGCCCACCGCCGGTCAGGGCATCGGTATCGACCGTCTGGTGATGCTGTTCACCAACAGCCACACCATCCGCGACGTCATCCTGTTCCCGGCCCTGCGTCCGCAGAAGTAAGTGTGATCCCCGCCGGGCTTCCTCCCGAGCGCGATCACAATGGAAACGCCCCGCACTGCGGGGCGTTTTTTTATCTCCGATGATCCAGGGCGGGCTGCCCCGGCTTTATATCGCCGGCGGCAACAACCACGCCCCCTGCCACAGGGTCAGCGCCCGGCCCGCCATCAGCACCCGCTCCCCTTGCAGGATGAGCCTGAGCTCCCCGCCTCTGGCCGAGATCTGGCGCGCCTTGAGCCGCGTCTTGCCGAGCCGCTCGGCCCAGAAGGGCACCAGGGCGCAGTGGTTGGAGCCGGTCACCGGATCCTCGTCCACCCCGACCCAGGGGGCGAAGTAGCGGGAGACGAAGTCATGGTCCGAGTCGCTCGAGGGCGCCGTCACCATCAGACCGCGACCGGGCAACGCGCGCAGGGCGTGAAAATCCGGGGTGAGCGCGCGGACCGCCTCCTCGCTACCGAGCTCAAGCAGGAACTTGGCCCCCGCAGCGAAACTGTGGACAGGCTGGCAACCAAGAGCCGCCCCATAGGCGGGATCCAGCTCGAGGGGCGCCAGGGAGATGCGGGGAAAATCGAGCCAGATCCACTCCCCCTCCCGCCGGGCCAGTAGTTCGCCACTGCGGGTCTCGAAGCGGATGGGGAGATCCCCGGGCACCTCCCCCGTCTGCCACAGCACGTGGGCCGCCGCCAGGGTGCCATGGCCGCACAAGTCCACCTCCACTTGTGGGGTGAACCAGCGCAACCCATAGTGCCCCTCTCCCAGCCGGGTCAGAAAGGCGCTCTCAGAGAGGTTGAACTCCGCCGCCATGGCCTGCAGCTCGGCGTCGGGCCGCGTTTCCCCCAGCACCACCACGGCGGGGTTGCCTCCGAAGGGGTGATGGCTGAAGGCGTTGACATGATAGAGACGGGACATGGTTGCTCCTTGGGGCATGAGTTATCCCCGGGAGAGGGGGCTCGGCAAGGCCATTTTTATATCACGGGCGCCCCGGGGCTGAGATGGATTTTGGCTTTATAAATTCATAAATCGCATAAAGAAGATATTTTTATTCTTTGTTGTTATTCATTACACCCCTTACCCTGACCAAAAATCAGACCATGGAAGACATGTGTGATGCCATTGACAGCCCCCACCCTGAGCCCGCTCTCTGACGAGCAGCAGCGCCAGCTCAACCAAGTTCTCTCCACCCTCAATACCCAGCAACTGGCCTGGGTCAGCGGTTATCTCTACGGCCTCTCCCAGGCGGGCGTCCAGCCCGTGGCGGCCGCAGGCGCAGAAACCGCGGCCCCCGGCGGCAGCCTGACCATCCTCTACGGCTCCCAGACCGGCAACGCCAAGGGCGTGGCCAGCGCCATCAAGGCGCAGGCCGAGGCCCGCGGCCTGCCGGTGACCCTGACCTCCATGGCGGACTACAAACCCAAGCAACTCAAGAAAGAGACCCACCTGCTGGTGGTAGTGAGCACTTACGGGGAGGGGGAGCCCCCCGAGAGCGCCGTCGATCTGTTCGAGCAGCTCAAGAAGGGCAAGGTCGGCAAGCTGGACGGCCTCAGGTTCGCCGTGCTGGGGCTGGGTGACAGCTCCTACGAGTTCTTCTGCCAGACCGGCAAGGATTTCGACGGCTTCCTGTCAAAAGCCGGTGGTGAGCGCATTTATGAGCTTGCGAGCCTGGATGTGGATTATCAGGATGCCGCCAAGGCCTGGGGCGAACAGGCCGTTGCGGCGGTCGCCGCCACCCTGTCCGCAGGCGCCGCGACCGCCAGCGTGGCGGGCGCGGTGCAGGCCGCCGTCGGCCACAGCCAGTACCACAAGGAGAACCCCTTCCCGGCACGGCTCTCGGTGAACCAGAAGATCACCGGCCGCGACTCCACCAAGGACATCCACCATATCGAGATCAACCTGGAAGAGTCCGGCATCACCTATCAACCGGGAGATGCGCTCGGTATCTGGTTCGACAACGACGCGGATCTCGTGGGAGAAGTGCTGGCCCTGGCCGGTCTGACCGGTGACGAGGCCACCCCCCATGGCAACCTGAAGGACGCCCTGACCCGCCACTACGAGCTGACCCGGCTGCACGGGGGCTTTATCACGGGCCTCGCCGAGATCGCGGGCAACGCGGCACTGAAGGATCTGGCCGGTGACAAGGCCCAGATCAACGCCCTGGTGGCCAGCGCCCAGGTGGTGGACGTACTGAAACGCTTCCCGGCTTCCTTGAGTGCCGATCAACTGATCGCGCTGCTGCGCCCCCTCACTCCCCGCCTCTACTCCATCGCCTCCGCCCAGAGCGAGGTGGAAGAGGAGGTACACCTGACCGTCGGCGTGGTGCGCTACCCGCAGGAAGATGGCACTGTGCGCTCAGGCGGCGCCTCCTCCTATCTGGCGGACCGTCTGCCGGAAAATGCCGAGGTACGGGTCTTCGTGGAGCACAACGACAATTTCCGCCTGCCGCAAAACCCCGACACCCCCGTCATCATGGTGGGTCCGGGCACCGGCATCGCCCCCTTCCGCGCCTTTATGCAGGAGCGGGAAGCCCAGGGGGCAGAGGGCAAGAACTGGCTCTTCTTCGGCAACCCCCACTTCACCCAGGACTTCCTCTATCAGGTGGAGTGGCAGCGTTATGTGAAATCGGGCCTGCTGTCGAAAATTTCCCTGGCCTTCAGCCGGGATCAGGGCCACAAGATCTATGTACAGGACAGACTGCGCGAAGCCGGGCTCGAGCTCTACCAGTGGCTGGAAGCAGGCGCTCACTTCTATGTGTGCGGCGACGCCAACCACATGGCGAAGGATGTGCAGGAGGCCCTGCTGGATGTGATTGCCGAACACGGCCACAAGAGCCGTGAGGAGGCGGAAGAGTATCTGAGCGAATTGCGTCGTGCCAAACGTTATCAAAGGGATGTCTACTGATGAGCAAAAAAACGATTCCGGGACCGGTCGAAGGGCCGCTCTCCGACAACGAGCGCCTCAAGCGCGAGAGCAACTTCCTGCGCGGCACCATAGCCGAGGATCTGCAGGATCCCCTCACCGGTGGCTTCAACGGCGACAACTTCCAGCTGATCCGCTTCCACGGCATGTACCAGCAGGATGACCGCGACATCCGCCCGGAGCGCGCGGCCCAGAAGCTGGAGCCCCTGCACAACGTCATGCTGCGCGCCCGCCTGCCGGGCGGCATCATCACCCCGGCCCAGTGGCAGGTGATCGACAAGTTCGCCGAAGAGCACAGCCTCTACGGCAGCATCCGCCTGACCACCCGCCAGACCTTCCAGTTCCATGGCGTACTCAAGCGAGACATCAAGCTGATGCACCAGACCCTCAACAGCACCGGCATCGACAGCATAGCCACCGCGGGCGACGTGAACCGCAACGTGCTGTGCACCAGCAACCCGGTGGAGTCCGAGCTGCACCAGGAGGCCTACGAGTGGGCCAAGAAGATCTCCGAACACCTGCTGCCCAAGACCCGCGCCTATGTGGAGATCTGGCTGGACGGCGAGAAGCTGGGGGGTGACGAGGAGCCGATCCTGGGTTCCACCTACCTGCCGCGCAAGTTCAAGACGACGGTCGTGATCCCGCCCCACAACGACGTGGATATCCACGCCAACGATCTCAACTTCGTGGCCATTAGCGATCACGGCAAGCTGGTGGGCTTCAACGTGCTGGTGGGCGGGGGTCTCGCCATGACCCATGGCGATACCAGCACCTACCCGCGCAAGGCGAGCGACTTTGGCTTCATCCCGCTCTCTCACGTGCTGGAAGTGGCGGCCGCCGTGGTCAGCACCCAGCGCGATTGGGGCAACCGGGTCAACCGCAAGAACGCCAAGACCAAGTACACCCTGGAGCGCGTCGGCGTCGAGGCTTTCAAGGCCGAGGTGGAGAGCCGCGCCGGCATCCAGTTCGGGCCGGTTCGCCCCTATGAGTTCACCAGCCGTGGCGATCGCTTCGGCTGGGTGGAGGGGATCGACGGCAAGCACCACCTCACCCTCTTCATCGAGAACGGCCGCCTGCTGGACTTCCCGGGCAAGCCCCTCAAGACCGGCATGCTGGAGATCGCCAAGGTGCATCAGGGTGACTTCCGCCTGACCGCCAACCAGAACCTCATCATCGCGGGCGTGCCTGCCGGTGAGAAGGCCCGCATCGAAGCCCTGGCGCGCCAGTACGGCCTGCTGGATGACGGCGTGAGCGAGCAGCGCAAGCAGTCCATGGCCTGCGTGGCCCTGCCCACCTGTCCGCTGGCGATGGCCGAGGCCGAGCGCATGTTACCCGCCTTCGTCACCGACATCGAGGGCTTGCTGGCCAAGCACGGTCTGGCGGATGACGCCATCATCTTCCGGGTCACCGGCTGCCCCAATGGCTGCGGTCGCGCCATGCTGGCGGAAGTGGGGCTGGTGGGCAAGGCGCCGGGACGCTACAACCTGCACCTGGGGGGCAACCTCGAGGGGACCCGCATCCCGCGCCTGCATCTGGAGAACATCACGGAGCCGCAGATCCTGGCGGAGCTCGACACCCTGATCGGCCGCTGGGCCAAGGATCGCAACCCGGGCGAGTGCTTCGGCGATTTCGTCATTCGCGCCGGCATCATAGCCCCGGTCATCGACTCCGCGAGGGACTTCTATGCAGCCTGAGCAGACTGGTACAGCCCGGCTGGCGCGCACCGCCGACGGCCGGCTCGACCTTGACGCCCTGCTGGCCCTGAGCCGCGAGGAGCAGACCGAGGCGCTGGCCCCCCTCAACCGGGAGCTGGACGCCATGAGCGCCCCCGAGCGGGTGCGCTGGGCCCTGGCCAACCTGCCGGGGGAGCATGTGCTGTCGTCGAGCTTCGGCATCCAGGCGGCGCTCATGCTGCACCTGGTGAGCCGCGAGCGGGCCGACGTGCCTGTGGTGCTGACCGATACCGGTTATCTCTTTCCCGAGACCTACCGTTTCATCGACGAGCTGACCGAGCGTCTCGCCCTCAACCTCAAGATCTATCGGGCCGAACTCAGCCCGGCCTGGCAGGAGGCCCGCTTCGGTCTCCTGTGGGAGCAGGGGGTGGAGGGGATCACCCGCTACAACCAGCTCAACAAGGTGGAGCCCATGGACCGCGCCCTGAACGAGCTCGGTGCCCGCACCTGGTTCTCGGGCCTGCGCCGGGAGCAGTCCGGCAGCCGGGGCAAGCTGCCGGTGCTGGCCATCCAGCGCGGCCGCTTCAAGTTCCTGCCGGTGATCGACTGGAGCAACAAGGACGTCTTCTACTACTTCAAGGAGTTCGACCTCCCCTACCACCCGCTGTGGGAGCAGGGCTACCTGTCGGTGGGCGACGTGCACACCACCACCAAGTGGGAGCCCGGCATGAGCGAGGAGCAGACCCGCTTCTTCGGCCTCAAGCGCGAGTGCGGCCTGCACGAGGAGAACGGCGAGAACGACGGATCCGGCATCTGAGCCCGACCTTCGTCCATAAAAAAACGCCCGGCCAGTGCCGGGCGTTGTCGTCTCGGGCCGGCGCACTCAGCACCGTTGCCAGGTCTCGAAGCGATAGGGATGGGGGTTCTTCTCGTCAGCGGGATGGGCCTCGCTCTCCACGAGCAGCCACTGCTCGTCGTCGAACGCCGGGAAGCGGGTGTCCCCTGCCACCGCCAGATCGATGCGGGTCAGATAGAGCCTGTCGGCCCGGGGCAGCAGCTGGCCATAGAGGTGGCCACCACCTATCACCATCAGCTCCTCTGGCGACTCGGCCTCAGATAATGTGGCCAACACCTCGTCGATGGATGAAAAAACCTCTATGCCGGGCGCTTTGAATCCCGGATTACGGCTAATGACCAGGTTGCGGCGCCCGGGCAGCGGGCGGCCGATGGACTCGAAGGTCTTGCGCCCCATCAGCACCGGCTTACCCAGGGTCACCCGCTTGAAGTGGGCCAGATCGGCCGGCATATGCCAGGGCATCTGGTTGTCCAGACCGATCACGCGATCGTGGGCCATGGCGGCAATCATGGAAATTTTCATGGTGTCGGTCTCTTGCACCCTGACTCAGACAATGGGGCGATTACGGTACACGACCAGGGAGGGTATCGCCAGCCCGAAGCTCAATGCTCCTACTATAAAGATAGCCTTCAAGCCGTTCTCCACCGCGCTCTGGAGCAGTTCCATGGTCACCCCGGAGATGTTGAGCTCCACTATGGCGATCATGGTCTTGAACGCATAGCTGCCCGGGATCATGGGGATGATGGAAGCGACGCTGAACACCGGGCGTGGCGCCAGCAGACGGCGCGACCAGTAGACACAGACAAAGCCGACCGTGGTCGCCGCCGCCAGGGTGGCCCACTCGATGGGCATGCCGTAGTGGATGAGCAGGGTGCGCAGGCTGTGGGCCAACGCGCCCCCCATGGCGCAGTATTTCAGCATCCGTGGCGGTACGTTGAACAGCATGGCAAAGCCCACCGCCGGAATCGCCGACCAGAAGGCATCCTTGGCCAGCAGCCAGAGCAGATCCATCATGCCTTTCCTCCTTGAATGCGGCCGACCGACGTCGCCAGCGTGATATTCGGCGCCTGATGCAAACCCCTCATACCTTCCACCCCCAGATACCGGTGACCGACATGGCCAATATGATGCCGATGGCGGCACTGATGGTGAGCAGGGTCGCCGTGCCCCAGCGGGCCAGCCCCATGTTGAAGTAGCCCTTCACCATGTCGGAGACCGCGTTGATGAGCGGGAACCCCGGCACCAGCAGCAGCACGCTGGCCGCCATGGCGAGATAGGGTTGCTCGCCCCAGCCAAAGAAGGTAGCGCTGGAGGAGAGCAGTGTCGCAATGAAGCCGGTGGCGGCGAAGTTGATGAGCGGGCTGTGGTGATGGCGGGCGATCAGCTGGCGCACCCGCATCGCCACCGAGGCCGAGAAGCAGGTCACCAGGAAGATGGGCCAGTCACCGCCGAACAGCAGGCTGAAGGCGCCGCAGGAGAGGCCCACCATGGGCACCACCAGCCAGGGGTGGTAATGGAACGGCGTGATGGCCTCCAGCCGCTGGCGCACTTCCCGCGCACCGATCAGCGCCTTTTCCGTCATGATGCAGATGCGCTGGATCTCGCACACCACCTGCATGTTGATGCCGTGCTCCCGCACCCGGCGCGTGGTGGTGACGCAACTGCCACGATAGAGGCTGGTGAGCACGATGGCGCTGGAGGAGATGGCCATCTCGACGCTCTCCAGCCCCAACGCCATGCCGAGCCGGACCGTGGTCTGCTCTATGATGCGGCTCTCGGCCCCAAACTGGGCCAGCATCTGGCCCGCCTTGACGATGATCCGGGTGATCTCCGTCTGCTGCTCCCGCGACAGCTCCCTTCCTGGTGTGATGCTGCTCATGATCCCTTTGAGTGTTAGCAAGATGGAATATGCCGAGATATTACCCCAAACGTGATATTTCTCCATCCCTATCTGCCGCACCACCGGCCTTGCGGGTATTAATTCAATGGGAGCTGCTGATTTGCAGCAAATAAAAAACAAATCGCCCAGGTTGCTTAACACCGGGCGATCTTCATTAAAGAGTGGAGGGGAATATATATCCGGCGGGTGACCAGGCGTTATTTTTCTTTGCGGTAGGTCGCAAGCTGGACAACATTATTTGGCAACGGGTTATCCTGCGTTTCGGCCGATGATTCGTTCTGCAGCTGAATGAGATGGTGGCGCATGGCATGGACGGATTCGTGCATCATATTGGCAATGCGGATGCAGCTGTCCATATTGTTCTTGGCGAGACGGCGCTGACAGTCGATGCGAAATTGCAGGCCTCGCAACCGCCGTTGCTGCTCCGGTCCCACCTGGGCGATCAGGGCATCTATCTGCTGGTGCAGCAGCGCATCGAGCCGTTTCGGGTCGGCCAGGGCCCAGTGCTTCAGGGTGTCGAAATCGGGCAGCTCCATGTCTCCTCCTGGCTGGACCTGTGGTGGTGGCACGGCACGACGCCGCCGGTGCATCACCCCTTCACTGTCCATAGGAAAGGTTATATAGGATGGCGATGAATTTGGGTCAGTCAGCTCCGAGCCACAGGAGTCCTTCTTTCCGGAGAAGGGGGCGTTTTGCCGGGGAGGAATTCATTTATTCCTTATTATTCATGAAATTGTTTTCAATCTGCCTGCGTCAGTTTTTTTATAAAATTTAAAGTCGTTTATAGCCACTCTTATGCGCTATTCATCGGTGCGACATAAATAGTTTTTCGTTCGAATCTCGGCCTGAATGACCCGACTTCCCGCCTCCTCCCGGTGGTTTAACATATCTCACTGATTATGTTATTTTATTTTCCACTTATTAGGACAACCAAGAGCAGACCATGAGCAAGGCAAGAATCGGTATCGTCACCGTCAGCGATCGCGCCAGCGCGGGCATCTACGAAGATCTCTCCGGCAAGGCCATCATAGACACGCTGAACGCCTATCTGACCTCGGCGTGGGAGCCCGTCTATCAGGTGATCCCGGACGAGCGGGACCAGATCGAGGCAACCCTGGCTCGGCTGGTCGACGAAGAGCAGTGCTGCCTCGTCGTCACCACGGGTGGCACCGGGCCGGCCAGGCGGGATGTGACCCCGGAGGCGACCGAAGCGGTCTGCGATCGCATGATGCCGGGCTTTGGCGAACTGATGCGGGCAGAGTCCCTCAAGTTCGTGCCGACCGCCATCTTGTCGCGCCAGACCGCCGGCCTGCGCGGCAGCTCCCTCATCGTCAACCTGCCGGGCAAGCCCAAGTCCATCCGCGAGTGCCTGGACGCTGTCTTCCCCGCCATCCCCTACTGCATCGATCTGATGGAAGGGCCCTATCTCGAGTGCGACGAGGCGGTCATCAAGCCGTTCCGCCCCAAGAAATAAGCCACTCTCTCCATGACATGAACAAGGTGGACGAAAGAGCCGACCACCTTGTTTTATGATCTCGCGCCGCGCCCTGCCCGCTACTTCCTGCCATAGACCTCGACGCCGGCCTTGCTCCCTGACGAGTTGCCGTAGACCTCTATCTTCTTGATGCAGAGCCGGCTGCCGAGGGACTTCCACCCAGACTCCTGACCCTCTTTCAGGTTCCTGTCAAAGTGCAGGGTCTTGCTGCGGTCGTTGCCGTAGATCACCTTGACCCTGTCCAGGGTCAGATCCCGCCTCGCCTTCACCATGAGCGACTTGACGGGTCGACAGATGACCATGGGGATAGTGGCCGGATAATCCCCCACGCCCAGCAGCAGTGTCTTGCCAAGGCGAATATCATCATCCGCCAGGGCCGGCGTGGCCAGCATCAGCAGGGAGAACGAGAGCGCGACCAGGCCGGGCGCGTGAGCTTGACGAGGGTGTGAAATGGACATGATGCCTCCTGAAAATGGAGGCATCTTAATGAGCCGAACCTAAACCCAGGCTGTACTGGAGCTGAATCCAAGCTGGACCAGGACTGAACGGGCGCCTCCCCGTCAGGCCCAGCGCTTGAAGATGAGGGAGGTGTTGATGCCACCAAAGGCGAAGTTGTTGGACATCAGGTACTCCACATCCAGCATCCGGCCACCGCTGCGGACATGGTCCAGGGGGGCGCAGGCCGGATCCGGTTCGTTCAGGTTGAGGGTCGGGGCGAACCAGCCCTCGGCCATCATCTCCAGGGAGAGCCAGGCCTCGATGGCGCCGCAGGCACCCAGGGTATGGCCGAAATAGCTCTTGAGGGAGGAGATGGGCGTCCTGTCGCCGAACAGGGCGGCGGTGGCATGACTCTCGGCGATATCGCCGCGCTCGGTGGCCGTGCCATGGGCGCTGATGTAACCGATGTCCTTGGGTTCGAGGCCGGCATCCGCCAGCGCCAGCGCCATGCAGAGCTGCATGGTCTCCTGCTGGGGCTGGGTCACATGGGCCGCGTCGCAGTTGGTGGCAAAGCCCACCAACTCGGCGATGATGTGGGCACCACGCGCCCTGGCGTGCTCCAGCTCCTCCAGGATCAGGGTCCCTGCCCCCTCGCCTATCACCAGGCCATCCCGGTCCCGGTCAAACGGCCTGGGACTGAGGGAAGGGGTGTCGTTCATCTGGCTGGTGGCGAACAGGGTATCGAATACCACGGCCTCGGACGGGCACAACTCTTCGGCCCCCCCGGCGACCATCACATCCTGATAGCCGTGCTTGATCGCCTCATAGGCGTAGCCTATGCCCTGGCTGCCCGAGGTACAGGCACTGGAGGTGGGAATGACCCTCCCCCGCAGACCGAAGAAGAGCCCGGTATTGACCGCCGCCGTGTGCGGCATCATCTGCACATAGGTGGTGGCCGTGATGCTGGCGGTGGTCTTGTCATTGAGCATGGCGCCAAAGGCGCTGATGGGGGCCGTGCTGCCGATGGAGGATCCATAGGCGATCCCGGTGCGCCCGCCGGTCAGCACCGGATGGTCGAGCAGCCCCGCCTGCGCCAGGGCCAGCTCGGTGGCCACGGTCGCCAGCTCAGAGACCCGCCCCATGGCCCGGGTCTTCTTGCGCGGATAGCGGGCCGGCAGCGCAAAGTCCGCGATGGGGGCCGCCAGCCGGGTATTCAAACCCTCATAGACTGCCCACTCCGGCATGGCGCGCACGGCGTTGTGCTCCTCCCTGAGGCGGGGCCCCACGCTCTGCCAGTCATTGCCAAAGGCGGTCACGCCGGCCATGCCGGTGACGACGACACGCTTCATGCTGCTACTCTCCATCCGTTCCCCTTCACCGGGTCAACCCGTCTCATGTCCCCCCTCATACCAGGCCTCCGTTGATCGAGATGACCTGGCGGGTGACGTAACCTGCGATGTCCGACATCAGATAGGAGACCAGCCCCGCCACTTCGTCGGCCTGCCCCATCCGCTTGAGGGGGATCATCTTCAGCGCTTCCGCCTCCACCTCGGCATTGACCATGCCGGTGTCGATGAGGCCGGGGGCCACGCAGTTCACCGTGATCCTGCGCTTGGCCAGCTCCAGGGCCAAGGCCTTGCTGGCCCCTATGATGCCCGCCTTGGCCGCGCTGTAGTTGACCTGGCCCCGGTTCCCCATGATGCCGGAGACCGAAGAGAGGGTGACGATGCGACCGCCCCGACGCAGCCCTATCATGGGCATGATGCAGGGTTTGAGCAGGTTGTAGAAGCCGTCAAGGTTGGTGTGCACCACCCCGTCCCACTCCTCGTCGGTCAGGGCCGGAAAGGCGCCGTCGCGGATGATGCCGGCGTTGCAGACCACCCCGTAGTAGGCGCCGTGGGCCTCGATATCGCCCTCCAGCCGGCTGCGGCACTGCTCCCTGTCCGAGATATCGAACTGGATGAGGCGCCCCTGCCCCCCAGCGGCCGTCAGCTCACTCAGGGTACCCTCGGCCCCTTCCCGATCGCTGTGATAGTGCACCACGACATGAAAGCCATCGGCGGCCAGCCTCAGGGCGATGGCACGGCCTATGCCCTTGCTGGCACCGGTCACCAGTACGGTGGAATTCATCCTCACTCCCTCTTCAAAAAAACAGACAATTCGACGGTTGCATGCAACCAACCCCGCCAGGATCGCATCTGTCCTGCTATCCAAGCAGGGTCGACAACGCTTCATCGCCCGGCAGATAGGTGCTGAGCCTGGCCTCGGCGCAGGGCAGATCCCCGCACAGGATCCGGCACTCGAAGCTCGCCATGCCGCCATCCTCCAGCAGGCATTCGGCCTCGATGACGATCCGCTCACCGGCCGCGAAGCTCGGCACCCGGCACTGGTACTGCCGGCTGCCGAGCAGCATGCCGATGCGCACCGGCTCCCCCCGCGCCCTGGCCCGCATCCCGGCCCAGGCGGCTATGGTCTGGGCCATCAGCTCAAGACCCACCCAGGCGGGCAGATTGCCCCGCTCGTCCAGCAACAGGCCGTGGCGCTCACCGATCCGGGTCTCGCAGCGCACTCTGGCTCCCTGGTAGTCCAGCAGCCGGTCCAGCAGCAGCATGGGGGCCTGGTGGGGCAGCAACTCGGCGATGGTGATCTCGTTCATGCTTCTTTCCCCTGATCAATCGGCACGGTACGCCCCAGCAGCAGGCTGGCGTTATTGCCGCCGAAGGCGAAGGAGTTGGACAGCACCCTGGCCACTGGTCTGCCACGGCCGGAAGCCACGCCGGCCTGCACCAGCGCGATGGGCGCCAGGGCGGGATCCCGCTCGCCCCCCTGATGAGGCAGGGCCAGTCCCTGCTCCATCAGCAGGCAGCAGAGCGCCGCCTCGATGGCGCCCGCCGCTCCCAGGGTGTGGCCGGTCAGCATCTTGGTGGAGCTGCAGGGCGCCGTCCCTTTTCCGCCAAACAGACGGGCCAGGGCCTGGCTCTCCATCTCGTCGTTGAGCCGGGTCGCGGTGCCGTGCAGGTTGATGTAGTCAAGGTCGGCGGCGCCGAGCCCGGCCTGGCGCAGCGCCATGGCCATCGCGGCTTCGGCCCCGATCCCCTCCGGATGAGGGGCCGAGATGTGCCAGGCATCGGAGGATTCACCGGCACCGAGCAGGGCCAGTTCGGCGTGCTCCCGGGTCAGCAGGAAGAGGGCGGCCCCCTCCCCGATGTTGATGCCCCGCCGCTCGCGGCCAAAGGGGCGACAGCGCTCTAGGCTCAGGGACTCCAGGCTGTCGAAGCCGTTGAGGGTCAGCCCGCACAGGCTGTCCGCCCCCCCGACGATGACCGCATCCGCCAGCCCGCTCATCAACAGCCGCTGACCGCTGATGAAGGCGCGGGCGCTGGATGAACAGGCGGTGGAGAGGGTATAGGCGGGGCCGGTGAGGCCCAGATGGCGGGCCAGAAACTCGCTCGGCGAGCCCAGCTCCTGCTGGCGGTAGTCAAACCCCGCCGGCAGCGGTTGGCCCGAGTGCATGGCCGCGACGGCAACCTCGGCCTCGGCGATCCCCGAGGTGCTGGTGCCGAGCACGATGGCGATGCGATCCGCGCCCAGCCGGCACTTGAGCCCGTCGAGGGCGGGCTGGATCTGGGCAAGGGCCGCCAGCAGCAGGCGGTTGTTGCGCGATTCATAGGCACAGAGCGCCGCCGGGATGGCGGGCAGTTCGGCGTGCACGCGGCCGACCGGGGTGAGCCGGCCATCGCTCAGTACGGCCCGTTCACCGTCGAGGGGGGTGATGTCGGCCTGTTGCCAGCGGGCCAGGGCCGCAGACACGGCCGCCTTGCCCTCCCCCAATGCGCAGATCAGGCCATAACCCTGGATATAACAGGGGGCAACGGGAGCCGCGCCTTTCACGTTCAGATTCATGGGGCCAGCCTCTCCATCTGCAACTGGTAATCGAAGGCGTGCTGGATGAGCCGCACCGGCTCGCGCTCCCCGGCGATCAAGCGGTAGTGGATCTCGCTCACCAGCCGGCCGTCGGGATCGGTCAGGCGCCGCACCATGCCGTCATCCTCGAGGCGCCAGCCTGCCGGCAACCTGGGCTGCCAGGCTGTGAGCGGCCAGTAGCTCAGCATCACGTCGGCGAGCACCTGGGTCACCGGCGGCAGGGCGGTACCGCCGAGCAGCGCGGCGAGCTGCTCGGTGTGAATGCTCTCGCCGTCATAGCTGAGCCGGAACAGGCGGATCCCGCTCGGGGTCAAGCCTGCCAGGGCGAGCCGGTGGCCGTCGGCCTCCAGCACGGTCAGCAGCTGATGATCTCCCCCCTTGCTGTGGGCACTCAGCAGTTGCTGGCGATAGAGGGGCTGGGCACGGACCGGTGCCGGCAGCAGCACACTGGTGCCCGGGGCCAGATAGGCGCGGTTCTCGGGCACGGGCTGGCTGGCGCAGGCGCCGAGCAAGAGGGCGAACAACAGGGGCAAGAGCTGCTTCATGATGAGTCCTGCAGGGCTGTGGTGAATGGTGGTCATCGCCGCTCCAGCACCAGTGGCGAGAGCAGAAACGCGATAAAGATGCCGCCGCTCAGCACCAGGCCGAAGCCCGCGATGGCCGAGGTATGGCTCAGAGCCAGCAGGCCGAACGACAGCTGGGTGGTCAGGTTGGCCAGCAGGATGGCGAACATGGTCGAGCGTTGGCGCAGGGGATCTTCGCCGCTGTAGGCGAAGAAGAGGCTGTAGTCGATGCCGATGCCGAAGATGAGGCTCATGGCCAGCACCCCGAACAGGGTGAGCGGCTGACCGCAGGCGGCCAGCAGGGCCAGGCCTGCCCCCAGCGAGAAGCCGCTGATCAGCAGGATCCGCAGGCTCTTGCGCCAGCCGAACCTCACCCACAGCAGCACGCCCACCAGGGCGATGGCCAGCAGCAACAGCTCGGTCAGCTTGACGCGGTAGTGGGCAAACAGCTGGCTCCACTGGCCACGCTGGTCCTGCCAGAAGACCCCCTCCTGCCCCTCGGCCAGGGCCGCCACGGCCGCCCCGTCCGTCACCCCGTAGACCGGCAGCCAGAGCGCGACCCGACCATCTGGCAAACCGTGCCAGAGCAGCCGGCTCCCCTCGCTGACGGGACTCCCGAGCCAGTGCGCCGGAGTCAGGGGATGCCAGGGGCGAGGCTCGGTCCTGGCCGGCACCCCGGCCCGGTTGAGCCGCGCCACCACCTCGGGCAGCAGACGGGTGAGGGCGGCGTGATCCGCCCGCTGCTGCGCCAGGGAGGGCAGCCACTGGGCCAGCGAGACGAAGCCCGCCAGCTGGCCCGCGGCCCTGGCCTCGGTCAGCTTCTGGCTCATGGCCTCGAGGCGCTGCAGGGCGGTCTCCCCATCTTTCGCCGTCACCAGGAAGCCGGTCATGCCCCCCTGCTGGCCGGTGAGCTGCTGGATCTGCCGCTCCTGGGCCTGCAACTCGGTGGGCAGGGGTTGCAGACGGGCGATGTCGTCGTCGACCTCCAGCCGGCTCAATCCCGCCCCGATCAGGGTCAGGCAGAGCAGCGGCACGCCCCGGCGCAAGGCGGGCCACTCGCGCCACCAGCTGAGCCAGAGCGCCATCGGCACCAGCACGCGCGCCTCCCGCCGGGGCAGGTCACCGAGCCAGAGCGGGAACAGGCAGAACACGGTAATGAACGAGGCCGTCAGCCCCACCAGGGCGCACAGCGCCATCTGCTGCAAGCCGGGGAAGGGGGCGAGCCAGAGCAGGCCATAACCCACCAGGGTCGCAAACAGTGCCATCGAGAGGCTGGGCAGCAGGCGGGCGCGGGTCTGGTGCGGGCTCTCCTGCTGGCCGTGCAGGCGCCGCTCGGTCAGGAAGTGGATGCCGTAATCTATGATGCCCACCAGGCTGGAGCTGATCACCAGGGTGAAGATGTGCACCTCGCCAAACCACAGCACCACGGCCAGTACCCCCCAGGCGAGGCCGATGGCGATGGGCAGCAGGGAGATCCAGAGCGCCCGGTACGAGCGAAACGCCAGCCACATCAGCAGCAGGACCCCGACCGTGGAGCCCAGCCCTATGGTGGAGATGTCTTGCTGGGCCAGCTCGCTGGCATGCTGGCTGTAGAAGAGGGTGCCGCGGCGCAGCAGCTCCAAGCCGGGATATTGGCTCTTGAGGCCCTGCTCCGCCGCGTCGAGGCGGCTTAGCAGCTCGGTATTGCGAGCGAGGTCGAAGGCCGACAGATCCAGCTCGGCCCGCAGCAGGAACCACTGCCTGCCGGCCCCATCCTCGCTCAGCAGCCAGCCATGGTCGAGACGCAGGGGGCTGGCAACCTGGCCCTGCACCCCGGCCCGGACCAGCAGCAGGGGGTCGGCCTGCCACTCGGCGCGGGAGACGCCGCCGAAGGGGCTGTAGATCTGGCCGAGCACCCACTGGCTCCAGGCCTCCGGCCCCGCCGCCAGCCTGGCCCGGCTGCCCTCGTCGAGGCGCTGCCAGGCATGGTCATAGAGAAACCCTTGCCAGACCGAGGCCAGTTCAGGCTGGGCACCGCGCACCGCACTGAGCTCGGGCAAGGCGTTCAGGGTCTTGGCCCACGCCTGCGCCGCGACGCGGCCATCCTGCCCCGCCGGCAGGCTCAGCATCCAGACCAGCTGCCTGTCGAGCTGGCGCAGCAGGCCCTCACGCAGGGCCGGATCCAGGGTGGCGCGCTCCTCGTGGGGCAACAGGTCCATCAGGCTGGTGTTGATCCGGCCCTGGGAGAGCTGCCAGCCGAGCAGCGCCAGGGCCAGCAGGCTGAGCAGCAGCCAGCAGCAGGAGAAGCGGCGCCAGGTCGGCTCGCTCCAGCCCCGGACAGAGGATGTGCGTTCGGCAGCAGATGCGGCGGGCTGTTCAGGGAGCAAAATGGGTCTGCTCCTCGGCAGATAGGGGCAGCGTCACCCTCTGCCAGTGAGAGAAGCGGATGCGGGTCTCGTCTCCCTGGCGATCGGCGATCACCAGCCGCTCCAGCTGCTTGCCGCCGCTCAGGGTCAGGCTGGCAAACACCTTGTCGAGCGGCGCCACCTGCGGCGTCAGCACCAGGCTCCAGCCCTGCTCGCCGGACTGGAAAGCGAGGGCGAAGTAGCGGGTCAGCGTCTGCTCGTCCGAACCGAACAGGGCCAGCATCATGCTGCTGAACTGGAGCAGCTGGGGATTGTCGATCACCTGGACAGGGCCCTGCCCCACCTGCTGGCTCATGCGCTTGGCGGTCAGGCTCAGGGCCAGCTCGAAGGGCTGCAGCTGATGCCACCAGAGCCCCTGACCCCGCACCAGCAGCAGCTCGCCACTGGATGTCAGGGGCCGGGCCAGCCCTTCCACCTGCTTCTCCTGCTCGAAGCGGGCTCGCTGGGCGGGCTCGGCACTCAGCAGCTCGCGGACCTCCGCCTGGGTCATGGGCAAGGCCCATGCGACCATCGGCATCATCAGCCACAGGCAGGCACAGATCCAGCCTCCCATTCCTCTGAGCCAGCGCCTCATTCGCTCACTCCCAGCTTGTCGAGCAGTACCCTTGGAGAGGCGAGACACATCTCGCCGCTCTCCTTGTTCACCGCCACCTGGATGCTGTAGCCCTTGCTGGTCCGAGTGCCCGTCTTCGCATCGAACAGTTGGTACTCGATCTTGAGGCGATTCTGGTATTCGCACAGCCGCGCCTCGACCCGCACCTTCTGACCGAAGCGCAGGGGGGCCATGTACTTGAGGCGCAAGTCTATGATGGGCCAGTGGTAGCCGGAGGCCTCCATCTGGGGATAGTTGTAATCGATAGTCTCCAGCAGGGCGCAGCGGGCCAGCTCGATGTAGCGCACATAGTGCCCATGCCAGGCCACCGCCATCATGTCCACGTCGTGGAAAGGGATCTCCACCTCTATGCTGTGGCTGATCATCCAGGGTTCAGTTGACATGTTTCAGCTCTCCATAAAGCGGATAATGACGCCCCTGCAGGCGGGCGATCAGGGCCCTGAGCTCCTGCTCCAGCGGCCTGTCCTCCACCAACACCGGGTGATCTTCTCGCACCGCCTGCACCATCTCCCGCAGGGGGTGGCTCAGTGCCTCCAGCCCAGAGTGCTGCAGGCCCAGGCGCAGCTCGACCCCCTGCACCGCCGCCAGCAGGCAGGCGGCCCCTACCTGCTCGGTCAGGGTCAGCACCCGCAACGCATCCCGCGCCGCTATGGTGCCCATGCTCACCTTGTCCTGGTTGTGGCACTCGGTGGAGCGGGAGAAGACGCTGGCGGGCATGGTCAGCTTGAGCGCCTCCGCAGTCCAGGCGGAGACCCCTATCTGCACCGCCTTGAAGCCGTGGTTGATCATGCGCCGCTCGCCGCTGGCGCCGGACAGATTGCTCGGCAGGCCGCCGTTGAACTTGACGTCCACCAGCTGGGCCAGCTGGCGGTCGAGCAGATCGGCGAGGTTCGCCACCGCCGTCTTCATGCTGTCCATGGCCATGGCGATGTGGCCGCCGTAGAAGTGACCGCCGTGCATCACGTGCTCGAAATCGCCATCGATGAGCGGGTTGTCGTTGGCGCTGTTGAGCTCGTTCTCGATGAGCTGGCGCCACCAGGGCAGGCTGTCGGCCACCACGCCGATGACGTGGGGCGCGCAGCGCAGGGAGTATCTGTCCTGCAGCCGGTCGCTGTGGCGCGGCAGCTCGCCGCTTCGCAGATCGGCCCGCAGCCAGGCGGCGATATTCTGCATGCCGGGGTGCGGCTTGGCCGCGAACAACCGCTCGTCGAAGTGGAAGGCGTTGCCCTCCATGGCGACGCTGACCAGGGCGGTGATCCGGGTCGCCAGCCGCATCAGGTACTCGGTACGGGCATAGGCGAGGCAGGCGAGCGCCGTCATCACCGAGGTGCCGTTCATCAAGGCCAGCCCCTCTTTCGGACGCAGCCGCAGCGGCATCACCCCCAGTTCGCCATAGACATCCGAGGTGCTGGCGAGCCGGTCGTCCCGATAGAGCTCACGCTCCCCCACCAGCACGGCGGCCACGTAGGAGAGCGGGGTGAGATCGCCGCTGGCCCCCACCGACCCCTCCTGCGGGATGCGCGGGATCAGATCCTGCTCCAGCAGCCAGCAGAGCCGCTCCAGCAGTGCCGGGCTGACGCCGGAGACCCCCTGGGCCAGGGAGCAGAGGCGGGTCGCCAGCACGGCACGTCCGGCCGCGACGCCGAGATCCTCCCCCAGGCCGCAGCCGTGGAAGCGGGTCAGGTGCAGGGGCAGCTCGGCCACCAGGGGGGGGGGCACGGCCCGGGTCACGGAGTCGCCGTAGCCCGTGGTCACCCCATAGATGACTCCCTCCTCCGCCAGCAGGCGATCGAGGAAGTCGGCGCCACGCTGGACGCGGGCCATAAAGGCGGGATCGGCGTTCAACGCCGGGCGGGCGCGGCGCTCAGCCAGGGCCACCACCTGCTCTATGGTGAGCCGTCCAGCCCCGAAGGTGACCTGGGGAGAGGGAGTATCACTGTTCATCATGGGTCAGCTGCCAAAAATCGAAGAAATTGAACCAGTCCAGCGGCGCGCGCAGGCAGTGGTGCTGCAAGCGGTCTGCATAGGCCTGTACCCAGTGGCGCAGGGCCGCCTCCCGTTCGGCGCGGGGCAACAGCAGCCGCTCGGCGAAGGGCTCGAAATGGACCCTAAAACGCCCCTGCTCCTTGAGGCCGAACATCAGATAGACGGGGCAGGCCAGGACGCTGGCCAGGGCGAAGGGCCCCATCGGGAAGGGGGCGGGCGCGCCGAGGAAGTCGGCCCAGACCACCCGCTTCTCCCGGGTCACCGAGGTACGGTCCCCGACGATCACCACCCACTCCCCCGCCTCTATCTTCTCCTTGAGCAGGATGGCGGTGTCGGCCCCCATCTCCTGCACCTGGATGAGATTGATGCCGGCATCCGGATTGACCTGCCTGAGCAGGGCGTTGAAGCGGGCCGCGTGGCGGGTGAACACCAGGGCATTGATGCGCACCTGGCCGTCCCGGGTGCCGAGCGCCCGGCACAGCTCCAGATCCCCGAGATGGGAACCGAGCAGCAGCAGGCCGCGCCCGCTGGCCAGGGCCGCCTCGTGGTGCTCTCGCCCCACCAGCTCGACCCGCTCCCGGGGGATGTCGCCGCGCCAGCCCGCCAGCTTGTCCAGCGCCGCCTCGCCAAAGCGCAGGAAGTGCCGGAAGCTCGTTCTCGGCCCGGGGGGCAGAGCCACCTGCTGGCTGGCCGCGAAGGCTTCCAGCCTCTTCAGATACTGCTCGGACGCCGCCCGCTGGCGGCGACCGGTCAGCCAGAAATAGCCGATGACGGGGTAGAGCAGCGCCTTGAAGCCCGTCCGGCCCAGCAGCCGATAGCTGGCCAGCATGATCTGCAGGCCCAGCAGCGAGCCCCGCTCCGGCGTGCGCGACCAGTGCCGCCTGCCCTGCTGCCAGAGCCGGACCGGCACGGCAGGCAGCTTGCGGACCCCATCCCAGAGCAGTCGGCACACCAATCGGGTGTGCATCCAGGAGATGTCCACGTTGTCCCGCCAGAGCCGAAAGTGCGAGCTGCCGTCTTCGGGATAGATGACCCGGGTCGGCACGAAGCGCATGGGCACCCCGCGCCAATGGAGGCGCACCATCACCTCGGTATCGAAATCCATGCGCCGACCGAGGCGCACCTCGTCCAGCAGGGCGCAGCTGGTTGCCAGGGGGTAGACCCGAAAGCCGCACATGCTGTCCTGTATGGTGAAGGAGAGGGTCTCTATCCAGACCCAGACATGGGTGATGTAGCGGCCATAGAGACGCCCCCTGGGCACGGAGTCATCGTAGAGGGGGCGTCCCGAGACCAGGGCATCCGGCTGGCGTTCGGCCTCCGCCAGCAGGCGCGGCACGTCCGCGAGGCAGTGCTGGCCATCCGCGTCTATCTGCACCCCGTGGCTGAAGCCCAGGGTCCGTGCGGCCATGAGCCCGGTGGCCACGGCGGCCCCCTTGCCGAGGTTGCGATCGTGACGCAACAGGGTCAGCCACGCCCCATGTTCCTCGGCCAGGGCATCCAGGGCGGCGGCAGCACCGGGCTCGCTACCGTCGTCGATCAGCAGGCAGGGCAATCCCAGGGGGTGCAGCTCGGCCAGCACCCCGGCCAGGGGGGCAGAGTGGTTGTAACAGGGGATGATGAGGCAGGGCTTCAGGGACATAGCCGCACCCGACCGCTGCTGGCATGCTCGTCCCCGAGCCGGTAACTGAACAGCAGCTGGCCCTTGTCGGCCTGCCAGCAGAGGTGCAACTCGCACTCCTGACCCGGGCGCAACGGCCTCTGGAATTTCAGCTGGTTCATGCCGGCGAAGCTCCCCACCAGGCCTGGCAACTGGCGGCCATAGTGCATGGCCCAGTGCACCTGCACCACACCGGGCAACAGGGGCGCGCCCGGGAAGTGGCCGCGAAACCAGGGCAGCTCGGGGTCGAGACGCAGGCGCAGCACCAGATCGCGCCCCTGCCAATGCTGCTCGAGCAGGGTGGGCAGCCCACTTATCTGCATGGCGCCTGCCCGCTGGCTGAGTGTTCCATCTGGCCCAAGGCGGGCTCTTTGGCATTGATGTCCATGGGTGCCTTATCGAATAATGCTCTCAACTGCCCCCAGGGGCGCTTCCCCTGGCTGTTGAGGGGCAGCTCGGGCAGCAGGCGCAGCCGGCGCGGCAGGGCGACCGGCTCAAGCCAGGGCCTAAGTTGCTCCCGCAGGGCGATGAGGAAACGACCTGGCCCCAGCGCCTGCCACTGGATCAGTCCCGCCTCGGTCAATACCAGCACGGCACCGAGCTGCTGCCTAGTCGCCACGTTCATAGGCAACACGGCCGCCTCCCGCACCCAGGGCAGTGCCCGCAGCCGCTCCTCCACCTCCTCGAGGGAGATGCGTTTCTCTTCGAGCTTGATCACCCTGTCCCCCCGCCCGATCAGATGAAAACCGGACTCGCACAGACGAATGCGATCGGCACAGAGCAGGGGGGCGCCATCCGGCAGGTAGGGGGATCTCAGCAGCAGCTGGTCGTCTTCTCCCAGCGCGATCGCTATGCCCGGCATGGGTTGCCAGGGGGTGTCGGCCTCCTGACTCTGGCGCCAGGCGATGCCGCCGGTCTCGCTGCTGCCAAACACCTCCACCGGCAGTTGGCCGAGGAGTTGCTCGCACCGGGACGCATCTGCCGGCGCCAGGGGGCCGCCGGAGGAGACGACGAGACGACAGCCCGTCGCCTTGAGTCCGGGGTCGAGCCGGCTGAGAAGCGCCGGAGAGGCGATCAATGCCCACAGGCCAGGCTGTGCGCTCAGTTGCTCGGGGTAGAGCGTCAGGGTACGGGCGAAGGGCACGCGCAGGATGAGCGGCAGCAGGATGCGAAACAGCAGGCCATAGATGTGTTGATGACTGACGCTCGCCAGCAGGCGGGCCCCCGCCAGCGGCTCGCCCCAGAGTCCGATCAACACCCTCAGCTCGGCATCCAGCTGGTGCCAGGTCTTGGGGATCGCCTTGGGCTGCCCCGTCGAGCCCGAGGTGAACAGGGTCAGTCGCAGGGAGACGGGGGCAGGCCAGCGTGCGGTCGACGGCGCCTCGGCCGCGGTGGACAGGGGCAGATGCAACCAGGGGACGGCACTCCCCTCCCCCAGGGTCTGGCTATCGGTCAGCACCCCATCGAACCCGGCACTGAGCTCGGCCAGGGCGGCCGGCCGCTGATGACCGGGCAGGATGGCCTCCCGTCCCGTCAGGGCGCAGGCGAGCAGGGCCTCTGCAAACAGCAGACTGTCCTCGAAGCAGAGCGCCCAGCGCTGGGCGGGCAGGCTCGCCAACCGGGTGGCCAGCCGTTCGGCCCCCAGACGGAGGGCACCGAAAACGGCATCCCCTTGCGGACCAAACGCCACTACCTCGTCGTCGGCTCGCGCCCAGATGGCGGCGAGCAGGTTCGCTGGCGCCATCATGCTGCGAAACACCGTTTGACTCGGCGACGCACCAGGTACTCCCCCGCCATCAGCAACCCCATCAGCAGATAGCTGACGAGGCCGTTATAGAGGCTCCAGAGGGCGAGATCCCCGTACCAGACGGTGGCGACAGCCAGGCCACCGTTGAGCACGAAGAAGCCGCACCAGACCTGGGTCACGGTACGGGTATAGCGCACCCCGGCCGGCGGCAAATCGGGTTCTTGCAGGCGCGCGAGGCGCTCCACCAGGCTCATGGGCTGGGTCAGGCTCCAGCCAAACAGACAGAGCAGTGCCAATGAGACGGCGATGGGGTAGTAGAGCAGCCAGTGCTGGGCCGAGAAGAGGGCGCTCAGGCTCGTCAGCAGCAGGCCGACGCAGGCCAGCAGGCGACCGAGCAGCAACCACTCGCGCCGCGGGGCTGACCTGGGCAGGAGGCGCAGGGCGAAGGTGACCATCAGGATCACGAGCAAGGCGGAGCCACCCCAATGGGTCAGCCCCCAATACACCGCCAGGGGATAGACCAGCAGCAGACCGCCCGCCAGCAGGGAGAGCAGGCGCATCATGGCAGCAGATCAGCCATGGTTCATCAGACGATCGACCGCCTCGACCACATCGGCCACGCTGCGCACCGACTTGAACTCTTCGGGCTTGATCTTCTTGCCGGTGAGTTTTTGCAGGTGCACCACCAGATCGATGGCATCTATGCTGTCGAGCTCCAGATCCTGGTAAAGCTGGGCATCCAGGGTCACGGCGTCTTCATCCACCTCGAACAGCTCGACCAGGGTCGCCTTCACCTTGGTAAAAATGTCGTCTCTATTCATCACGATATCTCCTCGATGGCGGGATCAGGCCTGGGACTGAACCAGGGCAGCCAGGGCCTCGACACTGGCGAAATGGCGACGGGTGTCCGCATCGTCGGCGGAGAGCACTATGCCGTAACGCCCCTTGATGGCCAGTCCCAGCTCCAGCGCATCGATGGAATCCAGACCCAGTCCGTCGCCAAACAAGGGAGCCTGGTCGTCGATGTCATCCGGGGTCAGCCCCTCCAGATTGAGGCTGTCGATGATGAGTTGCTTTATCTCTCGTTGCAGGTTTTGCATTGCGCTTCCATAGGCTGTCATGGGGTCCCGGGTTGCAGGACCTGGGTAAGAAATCGGGTTAGCTGGCGGGCGGCCAGGCCACTGCTCTGTTCGCCGTCGCCCCACCCGGTGGCCGCGATCTGTGGCAAAAACTCCAGGGTAAAGATCGGCTTGCGCTGCGGGACATGGAACCACTTGTCCTGCTTGGTGAGAAAGCGCTCGCTGCAGTGAATGCGCACGGGCTGCAGTGTCACTTGGCCGCGCAAGGCAAGCTGGGCGGCGCCCCGCTGCAACCGGATAGGCTCGCCCGGCGTAGTGCGGGTACCTTCCGGAAAGATCAGCAGCAAGCCACCGCGGCGTACCCGTTCGATGCACAGTGGCAACAGTTGTTCCGCTTCCCCGTTGGGAATGTAGTCGGCGGCACGCACCACGCCACCGAGGAAAACATTATGCCACAAAGCCCGCTTGACGATGCAGTCGCACACCGGCAGCTCGGCCGCCAGGATCACGTAGTCGAGCAGGCTGGGATGGTTGGCGACGATGAGGGCCCCCTGCAGGGCAGAGGGCATGCCGCTGACCCTGTAGTCCAGCACCCCCAACCTCTTGAGCATGCCCATAAACAGCCGGAAGCTCTGCTTGATGCTGGCCTGCGCCAGGATGCGACGCCGCTCCCCGCGCAGGCAGATGGCCAGCAACGGAAACCAGCACAGACTGAGCAGGAGCCCACCCAGACCGAACAGGGTAAAGCCGAGGGCGGTCCCCATCAGCCGCCAGAGCCGATTCAGCTGCGTCGCCATGACCACTCCCGGCGCCCATCGCTCAGCAGGCATGCGGGTTGTTGCAAAAGATGTGCGCGCCAGAATGCCAGGGGCTGGGCCAGCTCGGGGTTCCGCCCGGCTTCCCGTTGCCCCTCGCAGCGCCAGCGTTCGACTGCGTGTTCATCTTCGCCACGCCCCAGCACCAGCGCCACCGCATAAGGCGCCGTGGCAGGGAGCCAGGCTTGATGAAACGCCGGGATCTCCCCCTCGAACGCCACCAGCAGCACCCGTTCACCGCCGGCATGCAGGTTGGCGATCGCCTCGGTCAATCCGGCCATCAGGCCCCCTTCTCCTGCGGCAATGGAACTCATGGGCAGGGCCGCCTTGCCCTGGATGGAACAGAGCCCGGCCGCGGTGTTGTGCACCGACATGGAGAAATCCGTGGGGGAAAGCGGCTTGCCGGCCGCCAGGCCCTGTAGCAGCGCCATGGAACGCGCCAGCTCCCCATGACGACTGACGAAGATGGCGCTGTCGATGGGGTGGCGACCCAGCATATCCAGACCGAGTTGTACCGCGAGGCGGGCGCCCGCACTGAGGCGGCGCGCCATCATCATGGGGATCAGGGGGGTAAGGGGCAGCGCGGGAGTGACCTGGGGCCACTGTACCTCTCTGGCCCACTGTTGCCATTGACCGGCCTGCTCCAGTCCAGGAGAGAGCGCCTGCGCATCAAGGAGTGAAAATGAGAGCATGATAGCGGCGTTCTGTCCTTTTTTGGCGCGGGAATTCATTAGATATAATAAATGAGTTGTTCAATGTCGGCATAAAAATATGCGCAAACAATAACCAACTTGTTATCAGTATTAACTTTTTGGCATGGTAACATTATTTTTTAAAAAAGTAGATCCCCTCACATATCACTTATTGCATCAGACCATATTTTATTGAAAATATCATGACAATGATGTCTCATTGCCTGGCTTATTGCATTTAGCACCGGAGAATAATAATGAATTGGATCACAAAATCGGGGTTGGTACTCGGCGCATTCCTGCTCGTCGCCTGCTCCACCAGCAAGCCGATACAGAATCTTCCTGCCAACCAGGTGAATTTCAATTTGAGCGAAGAACAGGTTGGTAATGCCATCATCAACGGTGGCATCAGCAAGGGCTGGGTGATGAAAAAAGAACAGCCAGGTGTTATTCGCGGTCAATTGAACGTGCGCCAGCATCAGGCGGTGATCAATATTCCTTATACTGCTCGTGATTACTCTATCAATTATGTCAGCAGCATCAATCTGGATGACGATGGCAAAGGTGCCATCCACCGCAGTTATAATCGCTGGATCCTGGGGCTGAATCAGGCCATCCAGATCGAACTGTCCCGCGCCGGCACCCAATAACCAGAGACAGGACCGCCATTGAAACACTACCAGTGTGAGCAATACAACGCCCTCGATGCCATCAGCCAGGCTCAGCGCATCGCCTTCGCCCCCATGCTGTTTCAGGCGAGCTGGTGCCTGCGGGAAACCGGGGTGCTCGCCTATCTGGAGAGCCGAGGCAAGACGGGGGCCACCACGGCCGACATCGCCAGCCACTGCGGGCTCAGCGAATATGCGGTGGCGGTGCTGCTGGACATGGGGCTGGGTGGCGGTGTCTGTCATCTGGCCGGAGAGCACTATGTGCTCGGCAAGGTGGGCAAGTACCTGCTAAACGACCCCATGACCCGGGTCAACATGGACTTCACCCAGCACGTCTGTTACCAGCCGCTGGCCCAGCTGCTGGATGCCATTCGCGAGGGCAGGCCGGAGGGGCTCAAGGTGTTCAGCCCCGATTGGGAGACCATCTACCCCCATCTGGATGAGTTGCCTGAACCTGCCCGCGCCAGCTGGTTCTCCTTCGATCACTTCTACTCCGACTGGGCATTCCAGCAGGCGCAGGATCATGTGCTGAACTACGCGCCACGCTGCCTCTATGACGTCGGGGGCAACACGGGCAAGTGGGCTCTCTCCTGTGCGGCCAGGGATCCTGAGCTCAGCGTCACCATTCTGGATCTGCCGGAGCAGCTCGCCCTGGCCCGGCCCAGGATAGAGGCTGCGGGTCTGGCAGACCGGGTCCGTGGTCACGGGGTCAACATGCTGGAGGCCGAAGGCCACCTGCCCGGGGAGGCCGACATCTGGTGGATGAGCCAGTTCCTCGACTGTTTCAGCCACGAGCAGATCGTCACCATCCTCAAGCGCATTCGTCAGCACATGAAGCCGGGAGCCAGGGTCTGCATTCTGGAGCTCTTCTGGGACAGGCAGAGTTTCGAGGCCGCCAGTTTCTGTCTCAACGCCACCTCCCTCTACTTCACCGCCATCGCCAACGGCAACAGCCGCTTCTATCACTCCAAGCAGATGTACCAGTGCCTGCGTGATGCCGGCTTCCACGTGGAGGCCGAGCACGAGATCCCGGGCCCGGGTCATACCCTGCTGGTTGCCCAACCTCTGCCTGCGCGGCCATAATGGCCCATCGATAATGGATGGCATACATCAGGAAAGGAGCGACCCATGATGCGCAATGGCCGGATATGGCTGGTGCTCGGGCTGGCCCTGGGGGCGGTGACGACCGGCTGCACCCACATCAAGGAGGCGGGCAGAACCGTGGGCCATACCACCAGAGACGTGACCCGCGAGATTGGCCACACCACCCGGGATGTGGCCCGAGAGATAGGCCATGGTACCCGGGATACCGTCAAGAAAGTGGGTGACGAGATAAGCAAATGACAACAGGGGCCCAGGCCCCTGTTGCGTTATCTGTGATTCGGAATCACCACATGGCCATCAGCCGGAACTCCATGGTCTCTTCCTGTCCGTCCGGCAGCGTGGCGAAGAAGTCGAGCCCGGTCTGCTCCTCCACCGCATCCACCGTCACCCTGCAGTCCGCCAGCCGGCTGGCCGACACCTTCTGCTGGGACAGGCCCGGCCCATCGCTGTCATGGGCATGCCTGCCCCGGCAACAGAGGACTGCTTCTTACGTCGGGAGAGGTGTGGGGGTGGCATCGTCGACGCCGGGAAATAGTGCGTGCTTGTTTGTTCAAGATCAAAGGGGTCAATCAGAACGACTCTAGAATCAGCCCGTTATTTATTTGGAACGGCATGAAAGGCGATTCACCACCACGGGCAGGCGTTATTAATTCATCGACATACTTCCCATGAATTAATACGCCACCTTGCCAGATGAAATATTTGAGCCCATTCATTTCACGCCAAAAATGCAACATAACAACCAGCCTTCCATAACAAATAACCGGGTCTGATCCTTGGTACCCCGTATTCAGACAATGCCATTGATGATGCCTTCTTGTGTGAAGGCAAGAAATGGCCGTGCTTTTCAATCAAGATAAGGATGCATGATGAGAAAGTCCCTGTTGGCCACCGCCCTGCTGCTCTGCCCCGCCGCCTTCGCCGCCACGACGCACTGGGGATACAGCGGTGAAGCCGGTCCGGCGAAATGGGCCAGCCTGACCCCGGAATATGGCCAGTGTGCGGGCAGCAACCAGTCGCCGGTCAACCTCGCAGGCCTGGTGGAGGCCGAACTGGCGCCCCTGCAGTTCCACTACCGGACGGGTGGCAAGACGCTGGTCAACAACGGCCACACGGTGCAGGTCAACTATGCCCCCGGGAGCGCCCTGGAACTCGACGGCATGCGCTTCGAGCTCAAGCAGTTCCACTTCCACGCCCCCAGCGAAAACCTCATCGAGGGCAGGTCCTACCCCCTGGAGGGTCACCTGGTCCACGCCAACGCCAAGGGGGAGCTGGCGGTGGTCGCCGTGATGTTCGAACCGGGCTGGGCCAATGCCGCCCTGAGCCAGGCCTGGCAGGCGCTGCCAGCCAAGGCGGGGGAGAGTCACGAGCTCAAGGAAGGGGTCTCGGCAGAGGCACTGCTGCCCGCCCAGCACGACTACTACCGCTTCAGCGGGTCGCTGACCACCCCGCCCTGCTCGGAAGGGGTGCGCTGGCTGGTGATGAAGGAGCCGGTGCAGGTGAGTCAGGCGCAGATCGACGCCTTCAAGGCGGTGATGCACCATCCCAACAACAGACCCGTCCAGCCCCTCAACGGGCGACTGGTGCTGCAATAAGGTTGTATGTCACCGATTTGCGCAATAAAAAGAGGGCCTATCGGCCCTCTTTTGCATCTTCCGCAAAGGTGTTTACAAGCTGGCAGCGATGCGTGCCCCCAGCGCGGCGTTGTTCAACACCAGCTGGATGTTGGAGGCCAGGGAGTTGCCACCGGTCAGCTCGCAGACGCGGGCCAGCAGGAAGGGGGTGGAGGCCTTGCCCTTGACCCCCTGCTCGTCCGCTTCCCGCAGCGCCTGCTCGATGGCCGCGTCTATGTCCGCCTTCGGCATCGCAAACTGGGCCGGGATGGGGTTCGCCACCACGGCGCCGCCCGCCAGCCCCAGCTCCCACTTCAGGCGCAGCGCCTCGGCGATCGCCGCCGGGGTGTCGAGGCGGTAATCCACCTTGAAGCCGCTCTCCCGGGTGTAGAAGGCGGGCAGCTCCTCGGTCTGGTAGCCGATGACCGGCACCCCCTGGGTCTCCAGGTACTCCAGGGTCAGGCCGATGTCGAGGATGGACTTGGCGCCGGCGCAGACCACGGCCACCGGGGTCTGGGCAAACTCCTGCAAGTCGGCGGAGATGTCGAAGCTCTCCTGGGCGCCGCGATGCACGCCGCCGATGCCGCCGGTGGCGAACACACGGATCCCCGCCATGGCGGCCACTATCATGGTGGAGGCCACCGTGGTCGCCCCCATCCCCTTGTTCGCCAGCACGAAGGGGATGTCACGGCGGCTGCACTTGATGGCGGCGTGGCCGGCCTTGCCCAGCGCCTCCAGGGCTCCCGCATCCAGGCCCACCTTGAGGCGGCCATCGATGATGGCGATGGTGGCCGGCACGGCGCCGTTGTCGCGCACCACCTGCTCCACCTGGCGCGCCGTCTCCACGTTCTGCGGATAGGGCATGCCGTGGGAGATGATGGTGGACTCCAGGGCCACCACCGGCTTGCCGGCGGCCAGCGCGGCGGCAACTTCAGGTTGGATATCGAGGTAAGCGTTCAACATGGGTACTCCTCCAGCATGCGTTCAACGGCGGCCTTGGATAGGCCGGAAAAGACGGTATCGGAACAATTGACGGTGAGGGCGGCGCAACCGAGGGCGAACCGGGTCGTCTCGACAATGTCCTGCTCCTGCAACCAGGCGTGGGCCAGCCCTGCCATGAAGGCATCGCCGCCGCCGGTCACGTTGACGACAGGGCTGCCGAGCACGGGCAGATGGCCCTGGCACGCCCCGTCGCTGTAGAAGATCCCCTGATCCCCGAGACTCAGGAAGAGCCGCTGCACCCCGGCGCGGTGGAACCAGGCCGCCGCCATGGGCCAGGTGTCGGGCCCGCCGATGGTGAAGCCGCACAGCTGCTCCGCCTCGGTACGATTGGGTTTGAGGGTGTGGATGCGGTGCAGCCAGGGGCGGATCTTCTCCACCTTGGCGACCGACACGGTGTCCACGAAGATGATGTGCTCCCCCTGGCGCTCGAACAGCCAGTCCAGGGTGTGAGTGGCGAGGTTGGTGTCGAGCACCCAGAGCCGGGCCGCGCCGAGGAAGCCGCTCAGGGGGGCAAGCCGGGCCGGGGTGAGCTGCTCGATGATCCCCATGTCGTTGACGGCGCAGCTCATCTCGCCGCTGCCGTCGTGCAGGCTGAGGTAGCAGGAGGTCGCCTGCCCCTCCAGCACCAGCACCTGGCGCACATCGACGCCGGCGCGCTGGCTCACCTCCAGCAGGTGATGGCCGTACTGATCGTTGCCCACCGCGGTCAGCAGCCGGGTGTCGGTGCCGAGCCGCGCCAGGTTCTCGGCGATGTTGCGCCCCACCCCGCCGGCCGAGGTACGCACCTTGCCGGGGTTGGAATCCCCGATGCGCAGGTTGTCGTGGCTGCAACCGCAGATATCCATGTTGGCGCCGCCGATCACCACGGCATAGGGGCCTTCGCGCAGCACGTAGCCGCGCCCCTGCACATAGCCCTGACGCATCAGGCTGGAGATGTGGCTCGCCAGCGCCGAGCGGCTGATACCGAGCCTGTCCGCCAGCTCCTGCTGGGCAATCATGGGGTCCTGGCGCAGCAGGGCGAGGATCTCTTGCTCACGTTCCGTCATAGACAAACATCCAGTTACAAACGTTTGTCCATTATTTCCAAAAAACGTTTTCCCGCCATCCTCTCGTGCAAGAAATGTCGGGTCAGCCACAAAAAAATCACCGGGCAAGCCCGGTGATAGAAAAACGGTTTTCAGATGGTGCCACTCACCCCAGCTGTACCCAGACCTCGCTCCCCTCCAGCCGCACCGGCCAGCAGGCGACGCTCAGGGCCGGATCGTCCAGACAGCGACCGTCCATCAGGGCGTAGCGCTGCTTGTAGAGCGGCGAGGCGACCACGGGCTCCCCACCGGCATCCCCCACCAGGCCACGCCCCAGCACGGCGACGCCGGCCAGGGGGTCCACCCCGTCCAGGGCATAGACATGCTCCCCGAGGCGAAACAGTGCCAGCACCCGCCCCTCCAGCCAGGCGCTGCGCCCGGCCTGCTCCGGCAGCGCCGCCAGCTCGCATACCCGATGCCAGGCCCCGGTCGCTGACTGCAAGGTCTCTTCTTTTATGTCCCTCATACCACCTCCTTGATAGCGATATCCGGCACCCATTGCCCCCGCTCCTCACGGCGCGGCGGCGTCTCGTCCTCGGGCCGGTTGACGAAGGCCTCGAACAGCTTGAGCTTGTCCGGATCCGCCAATGTGCTCTTCCACTCGCACTGCCAGGTGCCGACGATCCCCTCCATCATGGCCTCCAGCTCGGCGCCGATGCCGAGCCTGTCCTCGATGATCACCGACTTTAGGTAGTCGAGCCCCCCTTCCATGTTCTCCATCCAGACCGAGGTACGTTGCAGCCTGTCCCCGGTGCGCACATAGAACATCAGCAGCCGATCGATGTAGCGGATCAGGGTCTGCTCGTCGAGATCCGTGGCGAACAGGTCGGCGTGGCGCGGCCGCATGCCGCCGTTGCCACACACATAGAGGTTCCAGCCCCGCTCGGTGGCGATGACGCCGATGTCCTTGCTCTGGGCCTCGGCGCACTCCCGGGTGCAGCCGGAGACCGCAAACTTCAGCTTGTGAGGGGCCCGCAGCCCCTTGTAGCGATGCTCCAGGGTCTGGGTCAGGGTCATGGAGTCCTGCACCCCGTAGCGACACCAGGTGGAGCCCACGCAGGACTTCACGGTGCGCACCGACTTGCCGTAGGCCTGACCGGTCTCAAAGCCCGCTGCCACCAACTCGCCCCAGATGGCGGGCAGCTGGTCGACCCGGGCGCCGAAGAGATCGATGCGCTGGCCGCCGGTGATCTTGGTGTAGAGGCCGTACTTGCGCGCCACTTCGCCGATGGTGATGAGCCCCTCCGGGGTGATCTCCCCCCCCGGGATGCGCGGCACCACCGAATAGGTGCCGTCCTTTTGCAGGTTCGCAAGGAAGGCGTCGTTGGTATCCTGCAACGCGCGGTGGGGCTTCTCCAGCACGTGCTCGTTCCAGAGGGACGCCAGGATGGAGGCCACCGTCGGCTTGCAGATGTCGCACCCCAGCCCCTGGCCGTGCTTGTCCCGCAGCGCCTCGAAGCTCTTCAGCTCGCCCACCCGGGCCAGGTGGTAGAGCTCCTGACGGCCGTAGGCGAAGTGCTCGCACAGCCCCTTGTCCGCCTCGACGCCTAGGTCCGCCAGGGTCTGATCCACCACCTGCTTGAGCAGGTTGCTGCAACCGCCGCAGCCCGTGCCCGCTTTGGTGCAGCTCTTCACCGCCGCCAGCTCGTGATTGCCCGCCCGCACGGCGGCCACCACGTCCCCCTTGCTGACGTTGTGGCAGGAGCAGAGGATGGCGCTATCCGGCAGCACCAGGGGCGCGGGGGCGGCCCCGACCTCCCCCACCAGCAGGGAGAGCGGCGGCTGGGGCAGCGCCACCCCGTTCTGGTAGTACTGCAGCAGCCGCTCATAATCGGCCCCGTCCCCCACCAGGATGGCGCCGAGCAGGCGATTGCCCTCGCCGTCGGTCACCAGCTTCTTGTAGATGCCCTTGACCCTGTCCAGCAGCAGCAGCTCCTGGGCGCCGGCGGTGGCGGCGTGGGCGTCGCCGATGGAGCCCACGTCCACCCCCATCAGCTTGAGCTTGGTGGACATGTCGGCCCCCGTGAAGCGGCTCTCGCCGCCGCACAGGCTGGCCACGGCGGCCCGGGCCATCTGGTAGCCGGGGGCCACCAGGCCGAAGATGCGCCCCTGCCAGAGCGCGCACTCGCCGATGGCGAGAATGGCGGGATCCGAGCTGTGGCAGCCGTCGTCGATGCAGATGCCGCCGCGCTCCCCGACGTCCAGCCCGGATTGGCGGGCCAGGGTGTCGGCGGGGCGGATCCCCGCGGAGAACAGCAGGACGTCGGTCTCAATGTGAGTGCCGTCCTTGAAGCGCAGGCGGTGGCGTGCCTGCTCCCCCTGCTCGATGCACTCGGTGGCCTTCTCCACCAGCACCTCGACCCCGAGCGCCTGGATCTTGTCCCGCAGCACGGCGCCGCCGCTCTCGTCGAGCTGCACCGGCATCAGCCTGGGGGCGAACTCCACCACCTGGGTCTTGAGGCCGAGCAGGCGCAGGGCATTGGCCGCCTCCAGCCCGAGCAGACCGCCGCCGATGACCACGCCGCTGCGGGCCTGAGCGCAGGCATCGCGGATGGCGGCGAGATCCCCCAGGGTGCGATAGACGAAGCAGCCCTCCCGCTGATGGCCGGGAATGGGGGGTACGAAGGGCACGGAACCGGTCGCCAGCACCAGGCGGTCGTAAGGGAACTGCTCGCCGTTGGCGAGGGTCAGGGTGCGGGCGGCCCGGTCTAGCACCTCCACCTCGGCCCCCAGTCGCAGCGTTATGCCGCTCTCTTCATACCAGGCGGGATCCGCCATGCGCAGGGCCTGGGGCGCCTTGCCGCCAAACACCTCGGACAGGTGCACCCTGTCGTAGGCGGCGTCCGGCTCGGCGCCTAACACCGTCACCTCGAACCGGTCGAGACCACCAGCCGCCACCAGCTGCTCGACGAAGTGGTGACCCACCATGCCGTTGCCCACCACCAGCAGCCGCTGCTTTTCGGTCTTGTCGGCGGAACCGCTGTTCTGGCGACCGAGCAGGTCCATGCCGTCCCCTGTCACCCACTGTATCTCTTTGTCAGTCATGTCTCTCTTCCTTGAATCCGGTGGGCTCAGGCGCGCAGCTTGCTGCGCACCTGCCCGGCTGCCTTGAGGGGGGTCACCTTGCGCTGCTTCTCGTAGAGGAAGCGCAGCACCTGCTGGCGCAATTTGTGGTAGTGGGGGTCATCCGCCAGGGCGACCCTGTCCCTGGGCCTTGGCAGGTCCACGGTCAGGATCTCCCCCACGGTGGCGCTGGGGCCGTTGGTCATCATGACGATGCGATCGGAGAGCAGCACCGCCTCGTCCACGTCGTGGGTGATCATGATGACGGTGTTGCCAAGCTCCGTCTGGATCGCCATCAGGGCATCCTGCAGATGGGCCCGGGTCAGGGCATCGAGGGCGCCGAACGGCTCGTCCATCAGCAACACCTTGGGGGAGAGTGACAGGGCCCGGGCTATGCCGACCCGCTGCTTCATGCCCCCCGACAGCTCGTGGGGCATCTTCTGGCTGGCGTGATCCATCTGCACCAGGGAGAGGTAGTAGTCCACCCGCTCCGCCACCGCCCGCTTGTCAGACTCCACCTGGGCCACCGCCAGCGCCACGTTCTGCTGGACGCTGAGCCAGGGCAGCAGGGCGTGGTTCTGGAACACCATGGCCCGCTCGGGCCCGGGGCCCGCTACCTCGCGGCCATCGAGAATGATGCCCCCCAGGGTCGGCTCCAGCAGCCCGGCCACCAGGTTGAGTACCGTGCTCTTGCCGCAGCCCGAGTGACCGATGAGAGAGACGAACTCCCCCTTCTCGATGCGCAGGTTGACCCGGCTCAAGGCCTCGAAGCGCCCCTGCTCCGTCTCGAACGAGATGCCGAGGTCGCTTATCTCCAGATAACTCTTCATTGGCTCTTCTCCTGCCTGAATAGGAATGTGGTTAACGCAGCACCTGGCGCTTGTCCTGAAGCAGAACCACTGCTGCAGGGCCTGTGCTGCCTCGGTTTCCCGTGGGCGTTCCTAGCGCAATACCTGGCGCTTGTCCCAGGACAGCCACTGCTGCAGGACCAGCATGCCCCTGTCCAGGGCACAGCCGATGAGGCCTATGGTGATCACCGCCACCATGATGCGGGCCAGGGAGGACGAACCGCCGCTCTGGAACTCGTCCCACACGAACTTGCCGAGCCCCGGGTTCTGGGCAAGCATCTCCGCCGCGATCAGCACCATCCAGGCCACCCCCAGCGACAGGCGCAGCCCGGTGAAGATCATGGGCAGGGCGCCGGGCAGCACGATGCGCCGCACATGGGTCAGGAACGACAGGCGCAGCACCCGGCTGACGTTGTGCAGATCCCGGTCCAGCCCCGCCACCCCCACCGCCGTGTTGATCAGGGTCGGCCAGAGGGAGCAGAGGGTCACCGTCAGGGCCGAGGTGAGGAAGGACTTGGCAAGCCAGGGCGCGGGACTGGCGTAGAGGGCGCTCACCACTAGCGTGATGAGGGGCAGCCAGGCCAGGGGGGAGACCGGCTTGAGCAGCTGGATCACCGGGTTGGCGGCGCGATAGAGCCCCTGGTTCATGCCGAGCAGCACCCCGCACGGGATGGCGATCAGGGTCGCGAGGCCAAAGCCGCACAGCACGGTGAGCAGGCTGGTGGCTATCTGATCGAAGAAGGTGGGGCGCCCTGTGTAGGGGCGCAGCTTCACCTCGGCCGCCGGATCCTCCGCCAGCCTTGCCGCATTGCGCGCCTGCTGGCGCTCGAGAAAGGCCGCCGCCTTCTCCCGCTCCTGCAGATGCTCCTGCCCGAGGGACCAGAGCTGGCTGGCGGTGGCCAGCGGTCCGGGCAGGGTGCCCAGACTGGTCTGCACCTGGCTCGCCCCCCATTGCCAGAGGCCGAGGAACAGCAGCACGCCGAGCAGGGGCTGCACCATGACTTTCCAGTTGACGGCTTTCAAATGGATGAGGGGCCACGTGTGTCGTTTCATTGCGCTCTCCTTGCTCATTGCACCCGCTCATCGCCCTTGAGGCCGATGGCGAACTGCTGCAGATAGGCGTTGGGGTGGCGGCCGTCATAGATGAGGCCGTCGATGAAGCCATCCTGGGGGCCGCGATAGCCCTGCTCGCTGGCAAAATCGGGGAAGTCGGTGGCCTTGAGCTTGCCCTCGGCGATGAGGGCCTCGGCGGCCTGGCGATAGACGCCCGGTTGATAGACCGCCTTGGCCACCTGCTCGAACCAGGCGTCCGGCTTGGCCTCGGGGATCTGGCCCCAGCGCCGCATCTGGGTCAGGTACCAGATGGCGTCCGAGTAGTAGGGATAGGTGGCGTGGTGGCGGAAGAAGACGTTGAAATCCGGCACCTGGCGCTTGTCCCCCTTGGCGTACTCGAAGGTGCCGGTCATGGAGCTCGCGATCACCGCCTCGTCGGCCCCCACGTACTCGGGTTTGGCCAGCATCCTGGCCGCCTCGCGCCGGTTGCCGTTCTGCTGTGCATCCAGCCACCAGGCCGCCCGCAGCAGCGCCTTCACCAGCCGGACATGGGTGTTGGGGTGGCGCTCGGCCCACTGCCGGGTGACGCCGAACACCTTCTCCGGGTTGTTGCGCCAGATCTCGTGATCCGTGATGACGGGCACCCCTATGCCCCTGGCGACCGCCTGCTGGTTCCAGGGCTCCCCCACGCTGTAGCCGGCGATGGTGCCCGCCTCCAGGGTGGCGGGCATCTGGGGCGGCGGTGTCACCGACAGCAGCACGTCCGCCTGACGCTGGCCCGAGTTGTCGCCGAGTGTGGGCGCATAGAAGCCGGGGTGCAGGCCGCCTGCGGCCAGCCAGTACCTGAGCTCGTAGTTGTGGGGGGAGACGGGGAACACCATCCCCATGTTGAAGGGCTTGCCCGCCTGGCGGTAATCCGCCACCACGGGCTTGAGGGCGGCGGCGCTCACCGGCGGCGGCACCTGGCCCGCCTGCGGTCTGGGCAGCTGGGGCGCCATGGCGGCCCAGACGCTGTTGGCCACCGTGATGGCGTTGCCGTTGAGATCCATGGCGAAGGCCGTCACCAGCTCGGCCTGGGTGCCAATGCCGATGTGGGCCGCCAGAGGCTGACCCGCCAGCATCTGGGCGCCGTCCAGCTCGCCGTCTATCACCCTGTCCAGCAATATCTTCCAGTTCGCCTGGGCCTCCAGGGTGACGTAGAGCCCCTCGTCCTCGAAATAGCCCCGCTCGTAGGCCACCGCCAGCGGCGCCATGTCGGTCAGCTTGATGAAGCCGAGCCTGAGCTCCTCCTGCTCCGGGGCTCCCAGTGCCAGCACCGGCAGCGACAGCGCCGCCAGCAGCAACCCCGCACATCCTTGTCGTCCGTTCATTCCAGTCCCTCGCTCGGTTCACTCTTCCCGGCGGCCACGTCACGCTCCTGGGGGTTGCAGCGCCACCTCGTTGCAGCGCTGCGACCCGAAAGGCGAGTCGCGACCAAAAAAAAGCCCCACCGATCCGGGATCGGTGGGGCTTCTTTGCCCTGTTGCGGAGGAATGGCCGGATGGCCCTTCCCTGTCCGCTGTCTCTTCACTTGCTATCGTGTATTCGGTTATTCACTTTCCGTGCCAGCTCTGCCAGAGCCCGCCAGACGGGCTTTCGCCCCTCCAATCCCGCCCTCGCCACCCCCAATTTGCCTCAATTAGGCGCAGTTGCACCAAAACGGTTGGCCACCGGGACGCTCAGGCGGGCAATGCCAGCAACAGCTGCCGCGCCAGCTCCCCCAGGCTCAGGTGGCGGCTCATGGCAGTGCTGCGCATCAGGCGATAGGCCTGCTCCTCGTCCAGCCCCTGATGGCGCATCAGCCGCCCCTTGGCCTGCTCGACGAGCCGCCTCTCTTCCAGCTTCTGGCGCAGCTCGCTCTCGGTCTGCATCAGGGTCTGCACCATGGCAAGCTGGCTGCGGGCCAGGCGCAGCCACTGCTCCACCGGCTCCCGCTCGCCGCAAGGGTGGGGCACCAATAGCACACCCTGCTGCAACAGGGCGAGCTGGGTGTCTCCCCCCAGCCGCTCGCAGAACAAGAGGCGCGGCAGGCCGGGCCAGAGGGAGAGGCCGAGGCGCACCTCGGCGCCGAACTGTCGGCAGCTGACGAGCAGGGCGTCCCCCTGCTCCATCGGGGTCAGCAACTGGCGGGTATCGAGGATCCTGGGCTGGTGCCCATACTGGCTGACCAGCAGGGCCAGCCGATTGGCCTGACCGGGATCATCGGCGTGGATCAGCAGGCGGGAAGCGGGGCCGTCCTGACCCCGGGTGGAAAGAGTAGTCATGGCGCTCCTTGCCAACGGCTATCGCAACTTGTCTGCTGCCAATGCCGCAACATGAAGGCCAACTCTTTGAATCTACCTCCTTTTTATCTATCAGGAGGTAGTGGGGGTAGAGGGTGGATCTCGGCTCAGGCGACCCTGTCCAGCGCCTCCGTCAGCAGACCTTGCAGCTCGGCGCGAAGGCGCACCACCTCCCCCACGATGATCAGCACCGGGCTCTGGCCGAGCAGGGCCAGCGCGGCCTGCGCCAGCCCGTCCAGCGTGGTCTCGTGCACCTGCTGGCGGGCGCTGCACCCGGCCACCACCAGGGCCACCGGCACATCCAGTGAGGCCCCCGCCGCCAGCAGTCCCTGCCGGATCTGGGCCGCCTGCTCCAGCCCCATGTAGAACACCAGGGTGTGGCCGGCCCGGGTCAGCCCCTGCCAGCCCTGATAGTCGCGCTCGTCCATCAGGTGGCCGGTGACCAGGGTCAGGGAGCGGGCCAGCCCCCTGTGGGTCAGGGGGATGAAGGTGCTGGCGGCGCACCCCAGGGCCGCCGTGATGCCGGGCACCAGCTCGGCGGCGATGCCGTGCCGGGCCAGGTGCAGCGCCTCCTCGCCGCCACGGCCGAACACCAGGGGATCCCCCCCCTTGAGGCGCACCACCCGCTTGCCGGTGCGGGCCAGGGCCAGCAGCAGGGCGTTGATCTCCTCCTGGGTCGGGCTCGGCTCGCCGCAGCGCTTACCCACGTCGAAGCGGGCCGCCCCCTGGGGAATGCGGGCCAGGATCTCGCTCCCCACCAGGCGGTCATAGACCACGACCTCTGCCGCCTCCAGACGGTGCAGGGCGCGCAGGGTCAACAATTCGAGGGGCCCGGGGCCCGCTCCCACCAGACTGATTTGGCTCATCTCAGACTCCTTGTGTCCTGGCACCGCACTAAGCGGATGCCAAGAAAACATGTTTGATCAACAGCTTGTCGATTTCGGGCAGACAGGTGCCGCAGTTGCTGCCACAGCCGAGCAGGGCCTGCAGCCCCGCCAGCTCGCTCACCCCCTGCCGGGTGATGGCATCGACGATGCGCTGCTCCGAGACCCGCAGGCAGGAGCAGACCAGCCGGCTCTCCCCGGCCAGGGCCTGGCTCAGTGTCTGGCTCAAGGCCCCCGCCTGGAGCGGCGTGCCGAGCAGACTGGCCAGCAGGTCGACCTTGATGTCCGGGCGCCGCTCCCCCACCAGCAGGATCCCCTCGATGCGATCCCCGGCCAGGGCCACGGCCAGCCAGCCCTCCTTCATGGGCAGCCTGAGCCAGTGCCCCTCTGCCCCCAGCCGTTGCCACAGGCGCTCTAGGCTCTCTGACCAGGAGGCCAGCAGGGTGCAGTTGCCCTCGGGCAGGGGGCGCCTGGCCCACCAGTCCACCCCCTCGCGCCAGTCATGGCGGCCGCACCAGAGCCCCTGCCAGCGGGTGGGCTGCGCCCTGGCCTGCACTCGCCCCTGCTTGAACATGGGCTGGCCCGAGAGGGGATCCACCACGGCGGCGATGAGGCGGTTGACCGCCCCCTGGCTGCACTGGCTGTCGGTCCAGTGCATGGGCAGGAAGGCCTCCCCCTCCCTGAGCCCCTCGTCCAGCCCGACCAGCAGCAGCGCCTCCCCGAGCGCGTTGCCAAGGCGCACCAGATCCCCCTCCCTGGCGCCGAGCGCCAGCAGGCTGGCGGCCCCCACCCGCACCCTGGGCCAGGGCTCGGCCTCCTGCAACCTGGGCACGTGACCGGTGCGGGTCATGGAGTGCCACTGATCCCGCAGCCGCCCGCTGTTGAGGAGCAGGGAGACAGCCCCTGCAAGCGGGGGCGTTTCTGGCTGCTCGGGGAAGCGCTGGGCCAGGGGCAGCAGGCGGGCCCGGCCATCCGGGGTGGCAAAGCGCCCGTCCTCGAACAGGCGATCACGCCCTTTGGGCCAGCGGGCATTGACGGGCCAGCGCAGGGGGGCCAGGGCCTCGAATTCGGCACGGGTGAGACCCGCCAGCCCCGAAATGTCGAACTGGCGGGATCCGTCGTTTTCAAACCCGGAGAGGGCGGCATGCTCGCAGAAGATCTCGTGCTCGTGCTCATAGGCGAACCCCTCGCCAAAGCCGAGCCGGCGGGCGAGCCGGGTCAGGGCCCACCAGTCGGGCCTGGCCTCCCCCGGCAGGGGCAGGAAGGCGCGCTGGCGGCTGATGGTGCGCTCGGAGTTGGTGACGGTGCCGCCCTTCTCCCCCCAGGCGGCGGCAGGCAACAGCAGGTGGGCGAGGCGCGCCGTGTCGGTGTTGGCCGTCACCTCGGAGACCACCAGCAGCTCGCAGCGGCTCAGGGCCTCACGCACCCGGTTGCCGTCCGGCAGGGAGACCGCCGGGTTGGTGCCGAGCACCCAGAGCGCGCGGATCTCCCCCCGATGCACCGCCTCGAACAGCTCGACCGCCTTGTGCCCCGGCCCGCGCACCATGGTCGGGCTCCCCCAGAAGCGCTGTACCCGATCGCACTCGGCCTCGCCAAAGCCCATGTGGGCAGCGAGCTGGGTCGCCAGGCCCCCCACCTCGCGCCCTCCCATGGCGTTCGGTTGCCCCGTCATGGAGAAGGGAGCCGCTCCCGGCTTGCCGATGCGACCGCACATCAGGTGGGCGTTGATGATGGCGTTGGCCTTGTCCACCCCCTGGTTGGACTGGTTGATCCCCTGGCAGAACAGGGTGACCGTCCTGGGGGTGCGGGCAAACAGCTGGTAGAAGCCGAGCAGATCGCTGCGGGAGAGACCGCAGCTGCGGGCCACCTCGTCCAGTTGCCAGGCGGGGTCGTCCAGCGCCGCCGCCAGCGCCTCGAAGCCGCTCACATGCTGCGCCACATAGGCCTTGTCCCAGCCGTCGCTGTCGAGGAGATAACGGCACAGGCCGTTCCAGAGCGTCACGTCGCTGCCGGGCTTGAGCGCCAGGTGCAGATCCCCCTGCTCCGCCGTCATGGTGCGGCGGGGATCCAGCACCACCAGCCTGAGCTCGGGGCGCCGCGCCCTGGCCTGCTGCAGGCGGCGAAACAGCACGGGATGGGTCCAGGCGGTGTTGGCGCCGGTCAGCACCACCAGATCGGCGAGCTCCAGATCCTCGTAGCAGGCGGGCACCAGATCCTCCCCGAAGGCGCGCTGGTGGGCCACCACGGCCGACGACATGCAGAGCCGGGAGTTGGTGTCCACATTGGCACTGCCGAGGTACCCCTTCATCAGCTTGTTGGCGACGTAGTAATCCTCGGTGGTGAGCTGACCCGACAGGTAGATGCCGATAGCCTCAGGCCCGGACTCTGCCATGATGGCGGCCAGGCGTTCCGCCAGGGTGTCCAGGGCCTCCTCCCAGCCGATGCGCTGCCCCATCCAGCGCGGATAGAGCAGGCGATCGGGAAAGGCCAGGCTCTCCAGCAGGCTGGCCCCCTTGACGCACAGGGCGCCGCCGTTGGCCGGATGCTGCTCATCCCCCTGCAACTGCCAGTTGTCGCCCTCCCGACTCAGCCGGATGCCGCACCCCACTCCGCAATAGGCACAGGTGGTCTTCATTCCCTTGCTCCTTGTCATGTGTCTGACGAGGGGCCCATAAAAAAGCGTCCGCCCCCCTGCGGGGACGGACGCCATTGTCCGGATGCCTCATCGTCTTGTATGGGAAAGTGACTGCAAACCCCGCGCCAGGATGCAAGGGGCGCCGCCATTGCGCGTCAGCGTGCCGGGCTGCGCCAGAGCGGTGCAGCCGCCCCCTTGTTGGGCCCGCTGGACGGGAATGCGCCCCGCACGCTGGGCAAGGAGCGCGCCGGGGGTATAATGCGCCGCCACACAGGAGAACGAGATGAAAGTGTCAGGTTACGGCGCCGCAGAGCGGGTCGATGCGCGGCCGGATGCGGCCCCCGAGTATTGCGCCATCGGGCTGGTCAACCCCAAGTCACCGGAGAACGTGGGGGCCGTAATGCGGGCCGCCGGCTGCTATGGGGCGGACGAGGTCTACTACACGGGGCAGCGCTTCGAGCTGGCGCGCCGCTTTGCCACCGACACCAAGCAGATGGTGGAGAAGATCCCCCTGCTCGGGGTCGAGGAGCTGCTGGCGTTCGTCCCCGAGGGCTGCACCCCTGTGCTGGTGGATCTGATAGAGGGGGCCACCCCCCTGCCGGATTACGTGCACCCCAGGAGAGCCTTCTACATCTTCGGCCCTGAGGATGGCACCCTGGAGCCCGCCCGCTTCGCGACGGTGAAGGAGGTCATCTATGTGCCGACTCAGGGTTGCATGAACCTGGCCGCCTCGGTCAACGTGATCCTCTACGACCGGCTGGCCAAGACGCTGAGATCGGGAGGCTGAGGGCAGAACAAGGAGGTGATCTACGTGACCACAGCACGGCTGCATGAACCTCGCCGCCTCGGTCAACGTGATCCTCTACGACCGACTGGCCAAGACGCAGAGATCGGGAGGCTGAGGGCAGAACAAGGAGGTGATCTACGTGACCACAGCACGGCTGCATGAACCTGGCCGCCTCGGTCAACATGATCCTCTACGACCGGCTGGCCAAGACGCTGAGATCGGGAGGCTGAGGATAGAATAAGGAGGTGATCTACGTGACCACAGCACGGCTGCATGAACCTCGCCGCCTCGGTCAACGTGATCCTCTACGACCGGCTGGCCAAGACGCTGAGATCGGGAGGCTGAGGGCAGAACAAGGAGGTGATCTACGTGACCACAGCACGGCTGCATGAACCTCGCCGCCTCGGTCAACGTAATCCTCTACGACCGGCTGGCCAAGACGCTGAGGGCGGAGGCTTGAGTAAGAGGGTGCGCTACGTGGCAAGCATGGCGCTAGGGTAACGGCTTGCGCGCCCTCGCCTCCTGCTCGCGGATAAAGTCCCGGAAGTAGTCGTAGAGCCGGTGTTTCCGATAGATCTGTGCCAGCTTCCCCTGCCTTGCCAGGGTGCGCATGCCGGGATCCCAGAGCCCGTGCAACTGCCTGCCCCGCTCGTTATCGGCGAAGATGGGGTAGGTCGGGATCCAGCGCAGGAAGACCTGGGCCAGTTCGGGAGGGAGGGAGCCCTTGGGATAGAGGACGCCGGCGGTCAGGTAGTAGCGGTAGCGCCCCTTGACCAGCAGTTGCAGCGCCATCTCATGGCTGTCTATCTCGTGCCAGCGCATGGGCACCGGGATGAATTTGTCGAAGGCCCAGCCCCGCAGCCAGAGCACCTCCTGCTCCTTCAGGCTGGCCTCCCCCGTCCACAGCGGCAACCAGCGCTTCTGCATCACCACGGTCACGTCGTCGGCCGAGTCCGGATAATCCGGCTGATGGACGCCGTCCACCTCCTCCCGATAGACCCCCATCGCCATGTCGCCCCCCTTCTGCACCACCGCCAGCGCCCGTTTATAGGGCACCAGGTGAGGCTGAACCACATAGCCTTCGGGCTCATAGATGGCGCGCACCAGGTCCAGGTAGATCCCGCTGCCATCCCTCTGGCAGAAGCCGGGCCAATCATCGCAGTAGACGTGCAGGGTGTCGGCCCGCAGGGGCCAGACGATCAGAAGGGAGCACAACAGGAGCAGACGAACCATGGGTTTCCTCGGTGGTATGGCCATCGGCGGTGCTCACCGCAGACGGCCCGTTCAGGCTTACAGATAGCATAGAAAACTGCCGTGCCAACCGACATTTTCCTGATTTTGCGAGCGGGTCGAGGGTTATTGCCGCCCCCTCAGGTATCATGAGAAACAAGATTCATTAGTAGCCCAACCAGAGGGGAGTTTCTCATGCCAACCATCAAATCCCTGCTCTGCCCCGTCGACTTCTCCGACATGTCCAGGGCCGTGCTCGACTACGCCGTCTTCATGGCCAATACACACCAGGCCGAGCTCAAGCTGGTCCACGTGGTGGATCAACTGCACGGCTTCGACAGCTACAAGATCCTGCACATGACCGCCATCGAGATCACCCACGAGATGGAGCGCCAGGCCAAGAACCAGCTGAAAGAGCTGGTGGCGCTGCTGCCCATCCCGGCCAAGTTCGAGGTGCGCTTCGGCCGCGCCGCCGACGAGATCGTCCTCCAGGCGAAGGAGGACAAGGTGGATCTGGTGGTCATGGGCAGCCACGGCCGCTCCGGCATCAGCCATCTGCTGGTGGGCAGCGTGGCCGAATCCGTGGTGCGCCACGCCCCCTGCCCGGTGCTGGTGGTGCGCAAATAATCACCGCCTGATGCGCGAAGGCCAGCACGAGCTGGCCTTTTTGCCATCTGCGCCTTCTCAACCGTGGGCATAGATGACGCTGCCCCCCTTGATGGTGTCGATGATGGCCCTGGACTGCTCCCGCGGCAGGGCGGGGCAACCCCAGCTTCTGCCCAGCTTGTCAAATTTTCGCAGATGTTTCGGGCTCGCATAATCCGCCCCGTGCACCACGATGGCGCGCTTGCGGGCATTGCTGTTCTTGCCTGGGCTGAGCCCGTCGAGGCGCAGGGAGTAGCCGTGCTTGCCCTGATAGGTTTCGGCGGTGCGATAGACCCCGAGGGAGCTCTGCCGGGAATTCATCTGGTTGGAGAACTGGCGGGCGGCCAGCTCCCCGGAGTTGCGGCCGTGGCTCACCCAGGTGTGGTAGAGCAGCTTGTGGCGCTTGACGTCGATGACGAACAGCCGGCGCATGGTCGAGGGCTTGCTGTAGTCGATGATGGTGAGGATGGGCTTGCGCTTGTGGCGCACCTTCTGGTAACCGTCCAGAGCCTGGCGAAATACCTGCTTGTCGAGCTTGCCCGCCAGGCCCAGCTGGCGATAGAGATCCTGATCCCAGCTGGCGTGACTGGCTCCGCTGAACCAGAGCGCTCCTATCAGCAGTGGCAGGCTCAGCCAGAGTCGGCCGCACCACGCCCTCCAATCCTGTCCCTTCATCCTTGAAGTCGCTCCCCTTGCTGTCGGTGACCTGACGCCCCGAGTGACACCGCATCCTGCAGGATAGTTATATGCAAGCCCTTGATTGCGAGCAATAAAAAACCACAAAAATGCCGACCCGAGTCGGCATTGCATGGATTGTTGCGCACACCAGCCTCAGGCACGGCTGAGATAGTCCGCCTGCCCCACCCACTTGTAGCTGGTGAGCTCGGTCAGCCCCATGGGGCCGCGGGCGTGCAGCATCTGGGTCGAGACCGCCACCTCGGCCCCGAGGCCGAACTGGCCGCCGTCGGTGAAGCGGGTGGAGGCGTTGACATAGACCGCCGCCGAACCGGCGCCGTTGACGAAGTGCTCGGCGTTGGCGAGGGAGTTGGTCAGGATGGCATCGGAGTGGCCGGCGTTGTGCTCGCGCATATGGGCCAGCGCCTCGTTGACGTCGGCCACCAGCTTGACCCCCAGGGTCAGCCCCAGCCACTCGGTGTCGAAATCTTCCGGGCCCGCCTCGCACAGGTTGTCCCCGCCGGCCAGCAGCGCCATGGCATTGGGGGCCCCCACCAGGGTCACCTTGCGCTCATTCATGAGCGCCACCAGCTGCGGCAGGAAGGTGGCGGCCACCTTCTCGTGCACCAGCAGGGTGTCGAGGGCGTTGCAGGCGGAGGGGCGCTGCACCTTGGCGTTGTCGATGACCGCCAGGGAGCGCACCAGGTCGGCGCTCTCGTCCACGAAGATGTGGCTGATGCCGAAGCCGCCGATGATCACCGGGATGGAGCTGTTCTCCTTGCACATCTTGTGCAGGCCGGCGCCACCGCGGGGGATGATCATGTCCACGTAGCGGTCGAGGCGCAGCAGCTCGCCCACCAGAGCCCGGTCCGGGTTGTCGATGTATTGCACCGCCGCCTCGGGCAGGCCGGAGGCCGCCAGCGCATGCTGGATCACCCGCACCAGCTCCAGGTTGGAGTGGAAGGTCTCCCGGCCGCCGCGCAGTATGCTGGCGTTGCCGGTCTTGAGGCAGAGGCTGGCGATGTCGATGGTGACGTTGGGACGCGCCTCGTAGATGACGCCGATGACGCCGATGGGCACCCGGCGACGAGAGAGGCGCAGGCCGTTCTCCAGCACCCGGCTGTCGATCTCGGCGCCGACCGGATCGTCCAGGGTGATCACCTTGCGCACGTCCGCGACGATCCCGGCCAGACGCGCCGGGTTCAGCAGCAGGCGATCCAGCATGGCCTCCGTGAGCCCCGCCTCGCGCCCGGCGGCGATGTCCTTCTCGTTGGCCGCCAGGATCTGGGCACTGCGTGCCTCCAGCTCGTCGGCGATGGCCGCCAGCGCCCGGTTCTTCTGTGCCGTGCTGACGGTCGCCAGCTGATAGGCGGCCTCTCGGGCCGCCAGCCCCATTTTCTCCAGACTCATAGCCTTATCCCTTTTTCTTTCATTGGGACTGCTCATAGCAGCACCATATCGTCTCTGTGAATGGCCACGGCCCCGTAGCCGTACCCCAGCACCTGTTCGATCTGATCCGAGTGTACCCCGCGCAGTTTCTCCAGCTCGACGTGATCGTAGCGGCAGATGCCGCGCGCCAGCTCGCTCCCCTTGGGATCCAGGATGCGCACCACCTCGCCCCTGGCGAAGTCGCCCTTCACCGCCGTGATGCCCTTGGGCAGCAGGCTGGAGCCCTTCTCCTGCATGGCGGCCACGGCCCCCTGATCCACCTGCACCTCTCCGTGCGGAGGGGGGCCCGCCAGGATCCAGCTCTTGCGCCCTTCCAGCGGGGAGGCCAGGGCCGGGAACAGGGTCCCTACCCGCTCCCCTGCGGCGAGACGGCCGATCACTTCCGGGATCTGGCCGGTGGCGATCACCACGTCCACCCCGGCCCGGCGGGCCACGTCGGCCGCCTGCAGCTTGGTAGCCATGCCGCCAGTCCCGAGGCCACTGACGCTGTCGCCGGCGAGGGAACGCAGGGTGTCATCTATGGTCTGCACCTCTTCGATGAGCTGGGCATCCGGGTTGGTGCGCGGATCGGCGGTGAAGAGCCCCTTCTGATCGGTCAGCAGGATCAGCAGATCGGCGTCCGCCAGGATGGCGGCACGGGCGGAGAGGTTGTCATTGTCCCCCACCTTGATCTCGGCGGTGGCCACGGCGTCGTTCTCGTTGATGACGGGAATGATGCGGTGATCGAGCAGGGTACGCAGGGTATCGCGGGCATTGAGGTAGCGCTCCCTGTCTTCCAGATCGGCGCGGGTCAGCAGCATCTGGCCGATGTGCAGCCCGTAGAGATTGAACAGGTCCTGCCACACCCGGATGAGCTGGGTCTGGCCGACCGCCGCCAGCATCTGCTTGTTCGGCAGGGTAGGCGCCAGCGGAGGATGGCCTAGGTGTTCACGACCGGCGGCGATGGCCCCCGAGGTGACCAGGACGACACGGTGTCCGTGTCGATGCAAGGCGGCACACTGCCTGACCAGCTCCACCATGTGGGCACGGTTGAGCCGGGCAGATCCCCCGGTGAGCACGCTGGTGCCCAGTTTGACGACTATGGTTCTGTTTTCCATGGGAACGAAGGGTTAGAAAAGTAAGGAATCCCTTTATACCCACGGCCCTGTTGCCCTGCAAGGCAATTAAGCCTGCCGGGTTGCAAGGGCAAGAGAGAAGCGGCCCCGCGCCAGTCAGACAGGGGGCCGGGAGATCAGGCCGCCGTCACGCTCAGCTCGGCGGTCACCTGGTCGGCGGGTGACAGGGTGCACTCCAGCTGGGCCAGCTTGCCGCTGATGAGCTTGTAGAAGTGATGGAGAGTTCGCTCCACCTCGGCCTGGTGCTTCTTGGGCAGCGCTTTGTCGAGCCAGACCCCCTCCGCATTGTAGAAGCCGACCTGATAGTGGTAGCTGAAGTGGTGATCCTCCTGCTCCAGCACCAGCCACCAGCCCCAGAACTCCCGCTTGTCCGGCGCCGGCTTGGCGCTGACGCAGACGGACAGGCAGTCGAAGCGGTAGCGCCCCTCCTCGCACAGATCTTCACGCAAATAGGGGCCAATGGCCGCGAACTGCCGCAGCAATCGCTTGTAGGTCACTCTCTCTGACATGCTGAACCTCCCTGTTGAACAAGCCATACCATCACATGGTGATGTTACATTTTTAGTTTTATATCATGTACATAAGTGCTTTTTCAGCCAATCGACCGTCTCTTTCAGCGCCTCGTCATACACCTCGAGCAGCGGCTGCTTGTCAAACACCACCGCCTTGCCGTTGCGACTCGCAGCGGCCAATGCCCGGACATCCTGCTCGGGGCAGATGAAATCTTTCTTGTGACCGATGCTCAGGATGGGCACAGAGGTGCGGCTCCCCAGCAGCCCCTGGGTCTTGAGGGAGAAGACCTGGCACTTGGTGCGCAGCAGATCCCACTGGCCAGCATCGGCCCCCAGCCGGTTTGCCAGGCCGTCGCGCATCATGCGGGGGCAGCGGGCAAACAGCTCCTGGTTGGTGAACACCTGATTGATGCCGGCACCGATGCAGACCACGGTCCTGAGCTTGAAGGGCTCGACGAAGGCGAGGCGGGCCGCCACATTGCCGGCCAGGCGGAAACCCACCATGGCGATGCGCTGGTGATCGACCCAGGCCACCTCGGCGAGGTAGCCCAGCACCGCCTGGTGCAGGCGGCTGGTGTCCTGCACCAGCGGCCAGTGCTCGGCATAGCCGGTCCCCGGCATGTCCAGAGACAGCATGCCGATGCCGTGGGGCTCGAGGCACTTGAAGTAGAAGTTGAGAAAGTCGACCTGAAGGGAGTCGATGCCACCGCTGACGATGACCAGGGGCACCGGCTTGTCGGTGGTGGGCAGGTGCAGATAGCCCTGGATGGTCTTGCCCCGGAACGGGACCTGCAGCTCCTTGAGCGGCACCTTGAACAGGCGTCCGGCCTCGCGATAGGCCATGTTGCCGAGCAACTGGGCCTGATCCGCCAGCTCGTCGTGCTTGAGGTGGGGGTAGCTCGCGATGGAGTAGTAGCGCACCGCCTTGAGCAGATGCTTCAGGGCGCTGGCCGATTCCCCCTGGGCCACCAGCTCGCGCCCCCGGTTGAAGTAGCGACCGGCCAGCTGGCTCCACTCATAGACCCAGTTGCCGGGCACATAGCCCTTGATGGTATCCAGGTAGCGCTCGTGGCTGCGCTCCCCCTGCCCCATGGCGATCTGGGCCAGGGTCTGCTCCACCTCTACCGGATCCGCCCCCTGCCAGGCCCAGGTCGGCCGACGCAGCAGGCGATACCAGCGGGGGGAGAGGGCACCGTCGATAAAGCTCTCGGTCAGCGAGCCATCGTGCTCGTCAACCGGGCTGGAATTGGAGATTTCGGAGGTTTCCAATACCTTTTTGACCCGGGTGAACAGCTTTTCCGTCAGGTTGGTATCGTCGTTTGGTTCCAAGATGGTGGCTCTTCTGTCGCAAACAATGCTCCATCTTAACCACTTTTCAGGGCGGGCAGCCACACCTGAAACGCATCAGGCCCCAAAAGGGGCCCGAGTGGATCATTGATGCCTCAGGGAGCCAGACACGGCGACCGGTCGAGGCAAGGCAATGATCAGGCTTCGTCGCAGATAGGCTTGGCGAATTCCAGCGCCATGTCCCAGGGCTGTTCGATCCAGGTGTCCTGCGGGATGGCGACTTCGAAGTCATCCACCAGGGGCTCCCCCATGGGTTTGGCGAAGATGGTGATGAACCTGGCCTTGGGATAGAGCTCGCGGATCGCCTTGGCGGTACCGCCGGTGTCCACCAGATCGTCCACCACCAGCCAACCTTCGCCGTCACCGGCCGTGGTGGCCGCCTTGACGACCACCAGTTCACGCTGGTTGTCGTGGTCATAGCTGGAGATGCAGAGGGTTTCGACGTTGCGAATGCCAAGTTCGCGGGCCATCAGGGCCGCAGGCACCAGACCGCCGCGGCTGACGGCAATGATCCCTTTCCACTGGCTGACAGGCAGTTGACGACGGGCCAGACGGCGCGCTTCACGTTGCAGGTTATCCCACGACACATAAAACTTTTTTGGCATGCTATCGATCTCAACGAGTTATAAAGCAATCACTTAAGAGGCAAGGACCCCGGCAGACACAGGGGATCCGGTCAATTCTGGCGCTCCGTTTCCCGAATTTTGCTTGCACGTCTACCGCCTCAGGGCTGGCGCCTCGGTGGCAGACACGGATGCAGTGAACGCAGGGATTGGAGGTAGCTGGCGGCCATGTCGGGCAGGATCCCGCACTCGGGCCGGCTGTTGGGCCGGTATGATAGCACCCTTTATCGATAAAAAGAGTGGCAAACGTATGCGAAAAGCAGGAAAAGTCGGCCATCTCCCGCCGTTCAGGCTACACGGGGAACAGGTTTTCGCCAGCAGGGTGTCCATTCGAGCAGCTCATTTCCGAATGCCGGACAAAAAAATAGCAGGGGAGGATGGGGTCCTCACTCCTGCTGCTCTTGGGTTGCCTGTCAGCCTCAGCGGCGACTGGCGTAGGGATTCGGGTAGTTGAAGCCCTGGGTATAGAGGGATTGGGCAAACCAATAGGTTGAATTGCTGCCTGACATCATGAACTCCTGATTGCTTAACAAGTTACGTACCTTAATGCGGGTTCAAATCCCTGAACGGACACTCGGTTCCATGGAGGCGCACTTGCTTTGCTTCGGTTCCCTGGAGGCATTGATTGTCATCCTGACAAGTGGGCTGGCCACGGCGGCTAATTTACCATTCGGCGCCGAAATGACAATATTTTTGTGATGCGCATCACGAATTTCATCTTGTGCTGATTCAACGAGGCGGGACAGTGAAGTGCGCCATGTCGATGCCCTTTGCCAGCACAAGCAGACCGCTATTTGCGCTGATCGCTCACATTTTTGCGTGATTGACTGTATTATCGTTGTCCTCTTCCCAGGCCCGCAGATGGGGCCCCGACAATTTCCATGCAGGTAAGGAGTCCCGACGTGGCACAGCTCAGTTCTCTGTCTCCCAAGTTGATTTGGCAATTCTTCGAGCAGATCTGCTCCATCCCCCACCCCTCCAAGCACGAAGCCCAGCTCAGCGCCTGGATAGTGCAGTGGGCCCAGGGAGAAGGCCTGGCGGTCAAACAGGACGCCGTCGGCAACATCATCATCAAGAAACCTGCCACGCCGGGAATGGAAAACCGCAAGGCCGTGGTGCTGCAAGCCCACATCGACATGGTGCCCCAGGCCAACGCGGACACCCAGCACGACTTCACCAAGGATCCCATCGATGCCTACATCGACGGCGAATGGGTCACCGCCCGCGGCACCACCCTGGGTGCCGACAACGGCATGGGCATGGCGGGTTGTCTGGCCGTGCTGGCCGACAAGAGCATCAAGCACGGCCCGCTGGAAGTGCTGCTGACCACGGACGAAGAGACAGGCATGACCGGCGCCTTCGGTCTGGAAGCGGGCTGGCTGGAGGGCGAGATCCTGCTCAACACCGACTCCGAAGAGGATGGCGAGGTCTACATGGGCTGCGCCGGCGGGGTGGATGCCAATATCCGCTTCCCCCTGGAGCGGGTCGCCGCCGCTGAAGGCGAAGGCTTCGAGCTGCAGGTCAAGGGGCTGCGCGGCGGTCACTCCGGGGTCGACATCCACCGCGGTCGCGGCAACGCCAACAAGCTGCTGGTGCGCCTGCTCAAGGCCGCCGAGCCGCTCGGCCTGCGTCTGGCCGAGCTCCACGGTGGCACCCTGCGCAACGCCATCCCGCGCGAGGCCCGCGCCAGCCTGCTGGTGCCCGCCGCCAGCGTCAACGAGTTCAAGGCCCTGGTCGACCGTTACACCGGCATCTATCAGAGCGAGCTGGCCGCCACCGAAGCCAACCTGACCGTGCTGCTCACCGCCCGGGACAAACCGGCCCAGCTGATGAGCGAAAGCCTGCAGTCCCGCCTGCTGGACGCCCTGATGGCCTGCCCGAACGGGGTGATGCGCATGAGCGACGCCATTCCGGGCGTCACCGAGACCTCCACCAACCTGGGCGTCATCAAGACACTCGACGGTGAGGTGTACGTGCAGTGCCTGATCCGCTCCCTCATCGACTCCGGTCGCGAGAGCATCGAGCAGATGACCCGCTCCCTGTTCACCCTGGCCGGCGCCAGCTGCGAGTTTACCGGCGCCTACCCGGGCTGGGCACCGAACGTGGACTCCCCTGTGATGGCACTGGTGCGCAGCAGCTACCAGACCCTGTTTGGCGAGATGCCGAACGTCATGGTGATCCACGCCGGCCTGGAATGCGGCCTGTTCAAGAGCGCCTATCCGGACTGGGACATGGTCTCCTTCGGCCCGACCATCCGCGGCGCCCACGCGCCGGGCGAGAAGGTGCACATCCCGGCGGTCGAGCGTTTCTGGCAACTGCTGGTCCACGTGCTGGAACATATCCCCGCCAAGTAAACAGCCGCGTCACCTCGACAACAAAGATGCCCCGCCCCGTGCGGGGCATCTTTTTGGCTGCCCCTCCCGGCCTGCCAGTTTTTGCCCAGCCTTCGCCCTCCCAACCGCGACCCGGGCTTGAAATCGTATCCATAAGCAACCCTGCTTTTGAAAACCTTTTCCATGATTTATGTAAATTTACAACACAAAAAGTTGATCCAGGTCACATAAGGCCATAGGATCAAACCGTGACCCAGGTCACACGCAACCGATGAACACCAACCGATGAGGTGAATATATGTTTGAGAACCTGGCAGTGCTGTTCCACCTGAAGGGTGCAACCAGCAAGAAAGGCGTCGAAGAGAAAGACACTTATGCGCCTGCAACCCGCAACTACTACTTCCGCTATGGCGCCTGATGTCGTCCGTCCGGAAGTTGAAGTTAGCAACGTAATAAAACTACAAAACAATCCAGCAATCCACACAACAGCCACCCCTTCGGGGCGCTGTCCTGCCCGGGCCAGATGTTCCACGGCCAAACCTGAACTCCAACCATGAAGATGGGGCCTGCAGGCCCCATTTTTTTATTGCTTGTCCCCCGTGCCATCTTGCTGCGATGCGGGCACCGGCATCATATCGCCTTTCCCAGCGGCACCGCCTCCGCCGGGGCCAGGGGGAAATGGCAGGCCACCTGATGAGCCGCACCGCCGCACGGCTCCAGATCGGGTGACGTGGTGCGGCACAACTCAGTCGCATAGGGGCAGCGCTGATGGAAGTGGCAGCCGCTCGGCGGCGAGATGGGGGACGGCACGTCCCCGGTCAGCAGGATGCGCTGGCTGCGCCTGCGGGGATCCGGCACCGGGATGGCGGAGATCAGAGCCTGGGTATAGGGGTGACGGGGGGCCAGATAGAGCTGCTGGGCCTCTGCCAGCTCGACGATCCGGCCCAGATACATGACCGCAATCCTGTCGGAGATGTGCTTGACCACCGACAGGTCGTGGGCGATGAAGATGATGGCCAGGTTCATCTCCCGCTGCAGGGTGAGCAGCAGGTTCACTATCTGGGACTGCACCGAGACGTCGAGGGCCGACACCGCCTCGTCGCACACCAGCAGCTTGGGCTTGAGGGCGATGGCCCGTGCGATGCCGATGCGCTGGCGCTGGCCTCCCGAGAACTCGTGGGGATAGCGATCCGCCGCGCTGCCGGGCAGCCCCACCTTGTCCAGCAGCTCCTGCACCCATGCACGCCGCTGTTCGGCGTTGCCCTTGCCGTGGATGATGAAGGGCTCCTCCAGGAGCTGCCCCACGGTGTGGCGGCCGTTGAGGGATTCCGCAGGATCCTGGAACACGACCTGCATCTCCTGGCGCAGGGAGCGCATCTCCCTGGGCGAGAGGTGGGTGATGTCGCGCCCCTCGAAGGTGATGGAGCCGGCGGTCGGCTCGAACAGCTTGAGCAGGGAGCGCCCCAGGGTGGACTTGCCGCACCCCGACTCCCCCACCAGGCCGAGGGTCTCCCCCTGCCGGAGATCGAAGCTGATGCCATCCACCGCATAGACGGTGTATTGCTTGCGCAGGAAGCCGCCGCCCATCTTGAAGTGCTGTTTCAGATCCCGTATGGACAACAAGGTGCTCATGACGCTCTCCCCCCACCGCTTGGGAGGCACAGTGGCGATGCCTCTGCCCCGCAGAAGGACGGAGCCCCGTCCCGTACCGGCAACACACGACTCATATGCTCAACTCCTTCCAGTGGTGACAGGCCACGGCGTGGCGAACGCTCAGCTGCTCGGTCACCGGTATGGTCTCCACGCACAGTGCGGTGGCATGGGGGCAACGGTTGGAGAAGCGGCACCCCGCCGGCATCTCGTGCAGGGCGGGCACCTGGCCCTTGATGGTCTTGAGCAGGCTCTTTGGCACATCTTCGAGGCGCGGGATCGAGGCCATCAGACCATGAGTATAGGGATGGCGCGGATGGTCAAACAGCTCGTAGATGTCGGCCCGCTCCACCGCCCTCCCCGCATACATCACCACCACCTCGTCGCACAGCTCCGCCACCACCCCGAGATCGTGGGTGATGAAGATGATGGCCATGCCGGTCTGGGCCTGCAGCGCCTTCATCAGATCCAGGATCTGGGCCTGAATGGTGACGTCCAGCGCCGTGGTCGGCTCGTCGCAGATGAGCAAGTCGGGCTCGCAGGCGAGCGCCATGGCGATCATCACCCGCTGGCGCATGCCCCCCGACAGGTTGTGGGGATAGGCCGAAAACCGCTGGACGGGCTCCGGGATCCCCACCTTCTGCAGCATGGCGATGGCGGCCTCCCGGCGCTGTGCCTTGCTGTAGTCCGGCCTGTGCAGGTGAAACACCTCCATCAGCTGATCCCCGACCGTCTGCACCGGGTTGAGCGCCGTCATGGGCTCCTGGAAGATCATGGAGATGCGGTTGCCGCGCACCCTGTACATCTGATCCGGTGCCAGCGTGAGCAGCTCCTCCCCCTGAAAACGGATGGAGCCTGCCACCACTTGGCCGTGGGGCCTGGGCAGCAGCCCCATGATGGCGAGCGAGGTGACGCTCTTGCCGCAGCCGGACTCGCCGACGATGCCCAGGGTCCTGCCCGGCGCCACGGAAAAACTTACCCCGTCGAGCACCTTTATCTTGCCGTCGTCGACGGCGAACTCCACCTCGAGATCGCGCACCTCCAGGATGGGGGCATGGCGCGGATCCTCATGATGCCTGGCACCGAAAACGGGGGCCTGTGTGTTGGGCATGACTGCTGCTCCCTTCTCAACCACATCAATGACGTGCATAGGTCTTGTCGATCAGCGTGACGGGGGCGAGCGCCTCCCCCTCGGCCTTGGCCTTCCGGGTCTCTTCCTTCACCTTGGGATCGATCCAGAGCAGGCCGCCGCTGCTGTGGGGGTAGCCATCCATGGGCCAGTAGAGCAGATCCGGCGTGTTTCGGGTGGCGGGCACCTCTGGCAGCATCACGTGGCGCCAGCTGCTGGCCCGCACATAGTTGAGCTGGACGCCGGGCACGAAGATGGCGAGATCATAGATGCGCTGCTGGATCTGACGGGAAATCCCGGCCCGCTTGGCCATGTCGAACTCGACGTTGTAGGCGTCGATCAGGGTATCCAGCTCCTTGTCCGCCACGTTGAACAGGTTGTTGGTCTGGGGCTTGTTGGCGTTGTCCGAGTGGAAGGACTCCCAGTATTGCGGGTAGAGACCGCCGCCGCCCCAGCCGAGCCAGGCCGCCTCGTGCTTCTTCTCCAGCATCACCTTGAAGCCGGTGGCACCGTCCACCAGGTTGAGCTCCAGATCCAGGCCCGCCTTCTTGGCCTCTTCTTTGAGCACGGTCAGCCGCTTGGAGTGCTCCTGGCTGGTGTAGGTGAGGGCCAGGGTCAGCCGCTCGCCCTTGTCGTTCTGCAGTATGCCGTCCGGCCCCGGCTTGCCGTAGCCCCCCTTGGCGAAGTACTCCCGCGCCTTGGCGATGTCGTAGGCCCGCTCCGGCAGCGTCATGTCGGTGAACTCGCCAAAACCCGATCCGAAGGTGGTGGCCCTGTCGTAGTCGCCGCGCAGCACCGTCTCGATCATCTTGTCGAGGTTCATGGCGTGCTGGATGCCGAGCCGCACGTTGATGTCCGCCAGCTTGGGATGGCTGACGTTGAGGTGTATCCCCTGCCCGCCCTGCTTGGTGTCGGTCATGGCCATCACCTTCTGCACATAGCCCTTCTTGTACTCCGGGGTGACCGCCTTCTCATGCCACCAGTTCGGCAGGATCATCTCGAAGGTGTCCAGCTCCCCCTTCAGGAAGTGACGGAACGCGATGTTGTGGTCGCGGATCACCTGCACCTTGATGGTGTCGATGTTGAACCTGTGCTGGTTGTAGCGATCGTCCTTTGCCCACCACTCCTTCTGCTTGCTGAAGGTGACGGACTTGCCCTTCTTCACCTCGCTCATCACGTAAGGGCCCGTGGTGGGCACCACGGCCCAGTTGTACTGCTTCACCCAGTTCGGGCCCATCTTGTAGTAGTGCTTGGGCTGGGGCCACAGCTCCGTGGTGTTGAGGAGATCCAGCTTGGCCTTGCGGCTGCCCGCCTTGACTAGGATGGTGTGGTCGTCGATCTTCTCCACCGCCACCACTTCGGTGGTGTAGTAGTTGTTGAACCAGGGCCCCTTGATGTCCTTGGAGCGCATCATCTCGTAGCCGAAGGTGTAGTCATCGGCGGTGACCGGCTTGCCGTCGGACCATTTGGCGCGGGGATCCAGCTTGAAGTAGACGGTCTGGCTGTCCGGCGCTATGGCCCAGGCACTCGCGAGCGAGGGAATGGGGTTGCCCGTATTGGGGTGAAAGCTGATGAGCCTCAGCTGGTTGTCCTGGATGAAGGAGCGGAACGAGCCGTTGGAGTCGGGCCCCACGGTGCGAAACGTCAGCGGGAAGCTGTCGACGAAGAGGTTGAGGGTGCCGCCGGGCAGCGCCTTGGGCGAGGCGAACACGGGGTCGGTGTCGTTGGTCTCCCACTTGAGATCCGCAGGCAGGCTGGCCGCCCACACCCAGGATCCGTTCACCAGCAGAAAAATAGCACCTATCCATTTGATTTTATTGTTCATGTTTGACTTCCTGGTCATGCCCCTGCACTGGGGGCTTATTCATCAAGGGTTCTGTCAACGCGGCCTGGCATGGCGCCGCGCCTCACTGATAACGGGTAAATTTGCGCGGATCGAACGCCTCCCGGATGGCCTCGCCGATGAAGGAGACCATGATGAGCACCAGGCTCACCGCCGCCACCACCGAGCTCACTATCCAGATGGCATCCAGGTTGTTGATCCCCTGGGAGAGCAGCTCCCCCCAGCTCGGGGTCGGCGGCGCCAGGCCGAAGCCCAGATAGTCCAGCGCCGTCAGGGTAGAGATGTTGCCCACCACGGCAAACGGCGCCAGGGTGACGATCATCATCAGGGTGTTGGGTAGAATGTGGTGGAAGATGATGCGCCCCGTGCCCGCCCCCTGGGCCCGCGCCGCCATCACATAGTCCCGCGCCCGCTCCTTGTAGGTGAGGGTGCGCATGTACCAGGTGATCCCCATCCAGCCGAACAGCACGTTGATGCCGACGAAGAGGCCGAAATTCGGCTTGGCCAGGGACACCAGGATCATGATGACGTAGAGGAAGGGCACCTGGGACCAGATCTCGATAAAGCGCTGCAGAATGAGATCGAAACGGCCGCCGAGGAAGCCCATCATGCAGCCGATGCTGACCCCGATGACATAGCTCGCCACCAGCGCGATGAAGGCGAAGCCGATGGCGATGCGAAAGCCGTAGACCAGCCGTGCCAGCACGTCGCGACCGCTGGTGTCGGTGCCGAGGAAGTGGCGCTCCGTGAGGCTAGGCGCATAGGGCGGATAGGCCTCCTCCTTGAAGTCCTGCTCATAGGGGTTCCAGGGCACCAGGGGCAGCAGCACCCAGTCTCCCTTGTCCTCTTGCTCCAGCTTGGCTTGCAGTTGGCGGTAGTTGGTCTCGTACTCGTAGTCGAGCCCGAAGTGCTGCCCCGGGATCACGTCGCCATAGGTGGGGAAGTAGAGCTCCCCCTGATAGCTCACCGCCAGCGCCCGGCTGTTGACCAGGAGCTCCGCCAGCAGGGAGATGACCACCAGGGCCGAGAAGATGACAAAGGAGTAGTAACCGCGCTTGATGGACTTGAAGCGCTTGAGTTTTTTCAAGGTAACCGGATTGAGCTGCATGGTTATTCTCCAAACCGCACGCGGGGATCCACAGGAGGTGCAACGCAGATATCGGAGACGATAGGGCGTGACATCGGCATGAGAAGAGAGATCAGATTCATCCTCAGTCTCCAAATCTGACACGGGGGTCGACCAGGGCCACGCAGATGTCGGAGACGATGTTGCCCACCAGCATCAGCATGGAGGTGATGGCCAGGATGCCCATGACGGTGGGGTAATCCCGCTCCACGATGGCCTCGTAGCCGAGCAGGCCGATGCCGTCGATGTTGAAGATGGTCTCGATGAGGAAGGAGCCGCCGAAGAAGACGGTGAGCACGGACCCCAGGTGGCTCGCGATGGGGATCAGGCTGTTGCGCATGGCGTGGTCGGTGACCGCCTTGCGAAACGGCAACCCCTTGGCCACGGCGGTGCGCACGTAGTCCGCCGACAGGTTCTCCATCAGGCTGTTCTTCATGGTCATGGTGAGGATGGCAAAATCCCCGATGGCGTAGGCGATGAGGGGCAGCAGGGCGTGGGCGAAGAGGGTGCGGATCTGATCCCAGCGGCTCTCCATGTACTCGAAATCGTCCCCCGGGAAGCCCCCCATGGGCAGCCACTCCAGATGGAAGGCGAAGACGGTGATGAGGAAGATCCCCACCACGTAGGCGGGCAGCGCATAGGCCATGTAGATGAGCATGGAGCTCAGCGAATCGAAGCGGCTGTTGTGCCTGAGCGCCTTGGCCACCCCGAGCGGAATGGAGACGGCATAGCTCAGCAGGAAGGTCGCCAGCCCGAAGAAGGCGGTCACCGGCAGCCGCTCCTTGATGAGATCCCACACCGGCTCGTAGTAACGGGTCGACTCGCCGAGATCCAGCACCGCCAGCTTCTGCAGCCACTCCCAATAGGCGATCAGCATGGGCTTGTCGAGGCCGTAGAAGGCCTTGAGCTCCTCGATCTGCTCGTCGGAGAGCGCCTGCGCCCCCTTGCTGCCGCTGGAGCGGCCGGACTCGTTCTGCGAGACCTGGGCCTGCAGCAGCATGCGCTCGACCGGACCACCCGGCACGAAACGGGTGATGGTGAAGACGAGCAGGGTGATCCCGAGAAACGTCGGGATGATCAGAAGCATCCGACGTAAGAAATACGACAGCATGTGGAACCTCGTCCTTGTTGTTCTTTTATGGCCAGTCACATCCGGTGACAGGCCTGTCCTTCCTGGCATTACTCGCTGAATTGACTGGCATTGGCAGACAATCCGGCCTGGTCACTGTAAAAGCTCTGCAACAAAAATCAAGTAGAACCAAGCCAGCGATCATGGCATCCCTCCCGCAGCATATCTCGCCGATGATTTTTTTCAAAAAAACCAACTTCAATATAAAAAACTGCTACACCATCCTCTTTAACTTGTTTTTAATTATTAAAAAATTAATTACACACCCGTTTAAAGAATTGCAAAGCACAATAAAAACAACAAGATAAAAACCAATCATCGCCCTCTTTATTTTACCTGTAGAAGAAGAGGGATATATCCATGGAGATCAGACCAGCTCAAAACGGCCTCCCGCAGAAAGGCAGATGAATATACTGTAAAAGTATGGGTTAACGATATTGATCCTGGCGAGACAGGCGAGTTATCGATAAGTTCAAAAATAATAAATAAAATTGCAAAGATCGAAATTAACAACATCTTTACACAATCTTGATTGATATTTTCGGAATAAAACGCCAAAAACAATCCATCAATCATAGATAGTCATCTGATTCCCTGCTTCATCCCCATCCTCGCCGCTCCATTTGACGTCCGTCATCAAACCTTGATAAGCCTTACGCACCGCTCCAACGAGGGCGGTAATGGAAGCAAACAAAAAACAATCAGGAAGGATACTAGCCATGCTTAGGAAAAGCAGACTCTCTGCTGCCGTAGCGTTTGCCTTGGCGAGCGCGGCAGTTGTGGCCACCCCTGTCCTGGCCGAAGAGGGCCAGAACGTCGAAAAACTGCAAAAAATCAAGGTTACCGGCTCGCGGATCTCCCGGGTCGACGTGGAGGGGGCCACCCCGGTCGTCTCCGTGACCAAGGCAAAGATCGAGCAGTCAGGTCAGCAGACCGTCGCCGATTACCTCAAGCAAGCCTCCTACAACTCCTTTGGCGGCGTCTCCCCGGCCTCCGGCAGCTCCTTCCAGTCCCAATCCACCGTCGGCCTGCGCGGCCTGGGTTCAGAGCGCACCCTGGTCCTGCTGAACGGCAAGCGGGTGGCGGGCTCCCCCACCATGGGTGGCACCTCCATCAACCTCAACACCATCCCCATGGCCGCCGTTGAACGGGTCGAGGTCAACCTGGACGGCGGCTCCGCCATCTACGGTTCCGACGCCATCGGCGGCGTCATCAACGTGGTGCTCAAAGAGGGCTACGAAGGCCTGACCTTCCAGGGTCGCCTCGGCTCCCCGACCGAAGAGGGCGGTGACGAGAAGAGCGGCTCCATGGTCGCGGGGATCAACGGCGAGAAGGGCTCGCTGATGGCGGTCTACGAGCACGACAAGAAGGACGTGATCTACAGCCGTGATCGCGACTATCTCGCCAAGCAGGGCAACGATGCCCCCAGCCCCTACGGTCGCAACGTGGAAGGGATCACCGGCCTCGATGCCAACGGGGATCCCATCTGGAAATACGGCCCCCTGGCCGGCGCCACCAATGCCGACGGCACCTGCAAAGAACCCTTCATCGGCTTCGAGGGCGGCTGCAACTTCAACTATGGCCAGGTCGCGGCCACCACCGCCTCCCGCAGCCGTGACACCCTCTACGTGAACGGTCGCTACCACATCAACGACACCGTGGACTTCGTGCCGCAGCTCATCGGCTCCCGGGTCGAGAGCTTCGGTCGCTTCGCCCCCGCCGCCGGCGCCTTCACCATAGATCCGGCCAACCCGAAGAACGCCCAGTTCTTCACCGACAACGGCCTGGATGCCGCCGCCACCCAGGGTCTGGGTGAGGCAGCCTACGCCTACTACCGCTTCAGCAACGTCGGTCCCCGTGACAACTACGTGACTGACGTGACCGGCAGCATGAACCTCGGCTTCGAGGGCACTGTCACCACGGAAAGTGTCGGCGACATGCAGTGGAACGCCGGCTACATGTACTCCAAGACCGACAACAAGGAGAACGGCACCGGCTACGTGCTGAAGTCCGCCGCCCAGCAGGCGGTTGCCGACGGCAAGTTCGTGGGGGGCGAGTTTGACGCCAATACCACGGCCTCCATGGCCGCCGACACCAGCCGCCGTTCCACCATGGACTTCTACCAGTGGTACGCCGGTGTCCAGTGGGACATGGGCGAGCTGCCGGCCGGTCCGGTCAGCTGGTACGCGGGCGCCGAGTACAACGACTGGGTCTACAGCGACAAGTACGATGCCCAGTCCGAGGCCGGCAACATCATCGGCTCCGCCGGCAACTCCTCCGGTGGGGTGCGCGACGTAACAGCCGCCTACATCGAGTCCCTGGTGCCCATCACCGAGCAGGTCGAGCTGAACGTGGCCGGCCGCTTCGATGATTACAGCGACTTCGGCAGCGCCTTCTCGCCCAAGGCGAGCCTGCGCTACCAGCCGCTGGACAACCTGATGCTGCGTACCTCCTGGTCCCGCTCGTTCCGCGCCCCCAGCCTGAGCGATCTCTACGCGGCAGATTCGGAGTCCGCCGACTGGGCCAAGGACTATGTCTACTGCGAGGCGAACGGCATCTCGGCCGCCGACTGCCCGAACCGCCAGTACACCACCACCCGCACCGCCAACGAAAATCTGAAGGAAGAGACCGCGGATACCTGGAACTTCGGGGTGGCCTACAGCCCGCTGGACGACCTGAACCTCTCCCTGGACTACTACACCATCAAGATCGAGGACGTGATCCAGCTGAACTCCCTGCAGTCCGTCATCTATGACGAGCTGAACAACGGCGGCTCCAGCAACATAGTCCGCAACAGCCAGGGCAAGATCAGCAGCGCCATCGCCCCCATGGTCAACCTCGGCACCCTGAACACCAGCGGCCTGGATCTGAAGCTGGATTACCGTTACGACCTGAACGCCGCCACCATCCGCTACGACCTGGGCGGTACCTACATCCTGGAGTACAAGGAAGGTCTGTACGCCGGTGGCCCCGTCATCGACAAGATCGGCCAGAACGGTCTGCCGCAGCTGCGCTTCAGCTCCGGCGTGGGCGTCAACGTTCCCCAGTGGTGGAACATGGATACCTACCTGAGCGCGAACTACATCGACTCCCAGAGCCAGGACTACATCGCCGACACCGGTGAGGAAGTGGGTCACATCGCGTCCCAGACCACCTGGAACCTGAACGTCGGCGTGGATGCCCCCTGGGATGGCAAGATCCAGGTCGGGGTGAAGAACATGTTCAACGTGGGCCCGTCCCTCGAGAGCGATGGCTTTACCTATGACGAGGATCTCTACAGCATCGACGGCCGCATCTACTACCTCGACTACAGCCAGAAGTTCTAATCCACCAGCAGATGACAAGCCGGCCCGGTCGGGCCGGCTTTGCCCCATGCCCCAAGGAAGTTACGGAGATAGGGTAATCCTATGAAAACAAGGACAATTACAATGAAGAAAGCGCTCCTCGGCAGCCTGGTTTCGGCTGCCTTGCTGACCAGCTTCAATCTGAGTGCCGCCACCGCCGGTCAGGCCGTGGACGCTCAAGCCGCCACCGACAATGCCTCCAAAGTTTCCCAGCAGAAGATCGACAGCTACGCCGACTCTGCCGAGTCAGCCCTGGCCCAGTACAAGGCCGCCCTGCGCCAGGTCGACAGCCTGCGCACCTACAACGAGCAGGTGGGCAAGATGGTCGAGTCCCAGAGTGCCGAGCTCGCCTCCATGCAGAAGCAGATCGCCCAGATCGACCAGACCAGCACCGAAGTGGTACCCCTGATGCTCAAGATGATCGACTCCCTCGATCAGTTCGTGGCCCTGGACCTGCCGTTCCAGAAGGTCGAGCGGGAGGACCGCGTGGCGGCCCTGACCGATCTCATGAACCGGGCCGACGTCACCATCTCCGAGAAGTACCGCAAGATCCTCGAGGCCTACCAGATCGAAGAGGGCTTCAGCCGCACCATCGAAGCCTACAAGGCGAGCCTGGACAAGGATGGCGGCGAGAAGACCTACGAGTTCCTGCGCGTGGGTCGCATCGCCCTGCTCTACCAGTCCCCGGATGGCAATGAGACCGGCATGTGGAACAAGAAGACCCGCCAGTGGGAGGAGCTGCCCCAGGAGTATCGCAGCGCGGTTGAACAGGGCCTTCGCATCGCCAAGAAGCAGGCACCTCCCGCCCTCATCAAGCTGCCGGTTCAAACTGCGGAGAAAGCATCATGAAAGGAATCAAACTTGCCATCGCCTCGCTGATCGCGGGCGCCACCCTGGTCACCCTGCCGGTGACCGCCGCCGAGAAGCCGGTGGATCTCAATGCCCTGCTCAATCAGGTCAAGGCCGCCAGCACCAGCGAGTCCCAGCTCAACAAGGAGCGGGAAGCCCGCTTCCTGGCCGACAAGAACGAGCAGACCGCCCTGCTGGCCAAGGCCAAGGCGGAGCTGGCCGCCGAGGTTGCCAAGGGCGAACAGCTCAAGGCCACCTTCGATGCCAACGACAAGCAGCTCACCGAGCTGACCGAGACCCTGCGCCAGCGCTCCGGCAACATGGGCGAGATGTTCGGCGTGCTGCGCCAGTTCGCCGGCGAGTTCAAGGGGATCTTCAACGCCTCCGCCCGCCGGGTCAAGCATCCCGAGCAGACCGCCCTGCTGACCCGTCTGGCCGAGAGCAAGGAGCTCCCCTCCAGCGACGACCTGACCGCCTTCTGGACCACCACCCTCAGCCGCATGGTCGACGGTGGCAAGGTGAGCCAGATCCCGGCGACCGTGGTCTACGGCGAGGGCAACCAGGCCGAGAAGACGGTCACCCAGATCGGCGAGTTCAACACCGTCTCCGAGGGCAAGTACCTCACCTTCGTGCCGGAGACCGGCAAGTTCGAGCAGTTGCCCCGCCAGCCCGACAAGGCGGTACTGGAGCCCGTGGCCGACTTTGAGCAGGGTGACGGCAGCGTCAAGCCCGTCTTCATCGATCCGTCCCGCGGCGTGATCCTCTCCCTGCTGGTGCAGTCCCCGACCCTGAAGGAACGGATCGACCAGGGGGGTGAAGTGGGTTACGTCATCATGGTGCTCGGCGTGCTCGGGACCCTGCTGGCCCTGTTCTGCGGTGCCCGCCTCTCCCTCATCGGCGGCGCCATGCGCAAGCAGCTCAAATCCGAGCAGGTCATCAAGGGCAACCCCATCGGCGAGATGCTGGTGGCCTACCAGGAGCACCGCGGTGACAACATCGAGGATCTGGAGTCCAAGCTCGACGAGATCATCCTGCGCAACGTGCCCAAGTTCGAGAAGGGCATCAGCATCATCAAGCTGATCGCCTCGGTCGCCCCGCTGCTGGGTCTGCTGGGTACCGTGGTGGGGATGATCGCCACCTTCCAGGCCATCACCCTGTTCGGCACCGGCGATCCCAAGCTGATGGCGGGCGGCATCTCCGAGGCCCTGGTGACAACCATGCAGGGTCTGGTCGTGGCCGTGCCCATGCTGTTCCTCTACACCATAGTGCAGACCCAGAGCCGCCGTCTCATCCAGGTCCTGGAAGAGCAGAGCGCCGGCTTCGTCGCCCGCTATCAGGAACGCCTGCACGCCGCCAAGGCCGCAGCCTAAGGAGTCACCCATGTGGTTCTGGTTGATTGAAGAAGTCGAGTCGGTCCGCCGGTTTCTGGGATTGGGGGGCGACGTGCTGGTCGCCCTGTTCTTCCTGACCCTGATGATGTGGGCCCTGCTGCTGGAGCGCTGGTTCTACTTCAGGGCGGTCTACCCCAAGCAGGTGAAGCAGACCAAGGCCGCCTGGCTGGCCCGCACCGATCACCTCTCCTGGTCCGCCAAACAGATCCGCCGCGAGCTGGTCTCCCGGGTCGCCATGGCGGTGGACAAGGGGATGCCGGTCATCAAGGTGCTGATCGCCCTCTGCCCGCTGATGGGGCTGCTCGGGACCGTGGTCGGCATGGTGCAGGTGTTCGACACCCTGGCCATCACAGGCACCGGGTCGCCGCGCGCCATGGCCTCGGGGATCTCCAAGGCGACGGTGCCGACCATGGCGGGCATGATTGCCGCCCTTTCCGGCCTGTTTTTTGTCAACCAGCTCGATCACAAGGCCAAGTTGGCGGTGCAGAAGCTGGAAGACAACCTGAAACACGGCTGATGCAGGATGCACATCCCCGGCAGGCCCTGACCCGCCGGGGCACAGAACAAGCAAGGAGTTTTTTGCCATGAGAAAACGTCACAGCGACAGCGGTGCGGACGAGGCGGCCATCGATTTGACCCCCATGCTGGACATAGTGTTCATCATGCTGATCTTCTTCATCGTCACCACCTCGTTCGTCAAGGAGTCCGGCGTGGAGATCAACCGCCCGAGCGCCAGCACGGCCGAGACGGTGAAGAAGGGGAACATCATGGTCGCGGTCCGCGAGAACGGTCAGGTCTGGGTCGACAAACGGGTCGTCGAGGTGGGCGCGGTGCGCGCCAACATCGAGCGGCTGCGGGCGGAGAACCCGGAGAGCGCCGTGGTGATCCAGGCCGATACCGAGTCCCGTTCCGGGCTGGTGGTCCAGGTCATGGATCAGATCCGCATGGCCGGTGTCCAGAACATCTCCATCGCGGCAAGCAAGAGCAGCTGATGCCGGAGCGAGCCCTATGAGATACCTGATATCGTTGGCGGTCTCCTGCGTGGTGGTGTTCTTCCTGTTCCTGGGAATGAACAAGCTCATCACGCCGGATCACCGGGAGCTGACGGAGAGGGAGGACGTCACCATGACCGACTTCATCCGCCTCAAGCCTCAGGAGACCCTGCAAGAGAAGCAACGGGAACTGCCCAAGCCGCCGCCCCCGAAC
>NZ_CDBN01000093.1 GCF_000820085.1 Aeromonas sanarellii | reverse complement strand
CTGGGCCCTGTCTGACCGCGCCTACCGCGCGGTCAACAAGGCCCAGGCGTTGATCACCGAGAAGAAATACGGCGAGGCGAATGCCAAGCTGCAGGAGGCGCTGTCAGGCGCAGGCGAGCGGGTCTACGACAAGGGGGTCATTCTGCAGACCCTGGGCTTCGTGGCCGCCCAGCAGGAGAAGTACGGTCAGGCGACCAAGTACTTCGCCGACGCCATCGCCACCGGCGGCCTGCCGCCCCCCGTGGCCCAGCAGGTGCGCTACAACCTGGCCCAGCTCTACATGGCCGAGGGGAACTTCAAGGGCTCCATCAGCACCATGAAGGAGTGGTTTGCGAACCTCGGCAAGGACGAGAAACCGACCCCGCACGCCTACATCACCCTGGCCAACGCCCATGTGCAGCTCAAGCAGTACCGGGAAGCCATTCCGGCGGTGGACAGCGCGATCAAGCTCTCCGCGGGCAAGGCACCGGAGTCCTGGTACCTGCTGAAGATGGCGGCCCACTACGAGCTGAAACAGTACAAGCCGGCCACCGAGGTGCTCACCGCCCTGGTGGACAGATACCCGGAGAAGAAGAAGTACTGGACCCAGCTCTCCGCCATGCACATGCAGGCGGGCAACGATGCCAAGGCCCTGGCGGCGCTGGAAGGGGCCTACAACCTCGGCATGCTGACCGAAGCCAACGAGTTGCAGCGTCTGGCCAACTACCTCGCCTTTGCCGGCATTCCCCACCGCGCCGCCCGCGTGATGGAGAAGGCCATGAAGGAGGGGACCATCGAGAGCACCGCGGCCAACTACAAGACGCTCGCCAACTACTGGCATCAGGCCAAGGAGCTGGACCCGGCCATCGACACCCTGGCCAAGTCCTACAAGCTGGCCCCCAATGCCGAGCTGCAGCTCAAGATGGCGCGCATGATGATCCAGAGCAAGCGCTACCAGGATCTGGTAGCCTTCGCCGCCAAACCTGCCGCCAACGCCAGCGGCGAGCAGCGGGCGGATCTGAAGTTCCTGACCGGGGTCGCCTATTTCGAGCAGCAAAAGCCCAAGGAGGCGCTCTCCGCCTTCACCCAGGCCGCCCAGAATGGCAACGTCAGCGGCCGCGCCACCCCCTGGATCAGCTTCCTGAAGGAGCAGCAGGGCGGCGCCGTCACTCAATAAACCGGCACGCCATGGGCAAGAATCCGCCCATGGCGACTGCCCATTCACAATGGGGTTCGCCCCGCAGATTGCCTTGGTGGCAATTGGCCGCTCTTCGGAGCGGTCTTTTTTATGGCACCTCCCCTGCCCTCTTCCCCCTCCTTCTCCTTATACAGGGCACAAAAAAATCCGGAGCCTGGGCTCCGGATTGGGTCGTTGCGTTGACGCGGGGTTGCCCCCTCAACCTGTCATCAGTAGCTGCACACCAGCTTCCAACTGCCGTCACCCGCTCTGAGTTCGCTGCTGGTAAAGCAGCCGGGACAACTCAATAGTTGCACACCAGCTTCCAACTGCCGTCGCCCGCTCTGAGTTCGCTGCTGGTACAGCAGCCGGGACAACTCAATAGTTGCACACCAGCTTCCAACTGCCGTCACCCGCTCTGAGTTCGCTGCTGGTACAGCAGCCGGGACAACTCAGTAGTTGCACACCAACTTCCAGCTGCCGTCTCCGGCTCTGAGTTCGCTGCTGGTACAGCAGCCGTGACAACTCAGTAGTTGCACACCAGCTTCCAGCTGCCGTCACCCGCTCTGAGTTCGCTGCTGGTACAGCAGCCGGGACAACTCAGTAGTTGCACACCAGCTTCCAACTGCCGTCACCCACCTTGGGCTCGCTGCTGGTCCACCAGTTGGCCTGCCAGACCCCCTTGTTGTGGGTCATGCGGTCGTTGCCATTGGCGTGATCCCCGCGCGGCCAGGTCGGATAGGCGTTGTAGTCCGCCGGGTTGACGTTCTGGCTGGCGCAGGTGGTGCCACCGCTGCCGCCGTCACCCCCACTGCTGCCCAGCACCGCCTCGGCCAGAGCCGGGAAGTCGGACTTCAGGCCTATGGTCTGGCTGCCGGCAATCAGGCGCATGCCGCTCGGCACGCCGGCGGCCGGCAGGTAGTAGGTCATGGCCACTTCCACGTCGGTGCCCGGCGCCCAAGCCTTCCAGGCCGGCAGCGTCAGGGCCACCTTGTGGAAGTCCTTCTCGCTCGCGATGCCGTCCGAGTTCTGGTTGCCGCCGCTCTCCACCACCTTCAGCCCCATGCCGCTCTGGTCGGTGATGGTGTCGGAGGTGGAGGTGGGCACCAGGAACTCGATGCGGGTGCCGCCCGGAATGGTCTGGGTCGACCTGTTGGTGAGCTTGAGGGTCGGGTTGATCGGGTAGTTGGAGTCCCCTTCCTTGAAGCCGGAGAGGCTCACGCCGATGTCGAGCTGGGCGGCCGGAGCCGGCAGGTCATTCTGCTTCAGGGCCGCCTTGTCGGCCTTGCTGAACTTCTCGTAGGCGAGGCTGGTGAGGGTACTGCCCATCACGTACTCGTTCTTCGCGGCGTCGAAGTCATAGTCCCCCGCCATCTCCCAGAACATGACGCCCCCCAGGCCGCGCTTGACGATGTAGTCGAGCTTGTGACCCATGGACTCTTCATCTTCGGTGGAGAGGAACACCTTCTTCTGCTCGTTCCAGAGCCAGGGCGCATGGGCCTTGTCGTCGTAATAACGCACATACTGCCCTTGGATCACGTCTGCCGGGTTGTTGGGATCCAGACCCCAGGCCTGGCCGTAGCTCGGCAGGGTGGTAATGCCGAGGCTGGCTGCGTGCTCCAGGTTCTTGGCGTGCCACATGGGCACGGCGCCACCGCCAATCTCCTTGCCGTTCTTGTCGAGGTCATGCCAGATGTTGTCGATGCCCACCGCCCCGTTGCCGCAGGGGATGGTGCTCCCCCCCGTGCCCGGCTGGCAATCGCTCTGGCTCGGCAGCGCCGCCTTGCCACCCAGACCCTGGGTGCCACCGGTGACCCCCTGCCAGCCACGGGTGTAATAGGGCACGCCGATGTTGATCTTGCCCGCCGCCAGGGCACCACGGAAGTAGTGGGCCGCCCAGGCGGAGTTGAGATAGCCGATGCCGCCAAACTGGGCCTGGGTGTAGACCCCCCACTGGGCCAGCTCGGGATCCGCCTTGTTGTCGAACAGGGCGGCGTTGTGACCAACGAAGTGGTTCCAGGCGCCGTGGAAGTCATAGGTCATCAGGTTGACGTAGTCGAGGTACTGGGTGACCTGGAAGTTTTCCATGCCGCGCAGCAGGTAGGCCGAGGCCGGCGAGGCGATGGTCAGCATGTACTTGCGACCGTCCTCGGTGCCGGCGCTGTCGAGCTTGTTGCGCAGGGTCTTCATCAGCACTTCATAGTTCGCAAACAGCTTGCCGCGACACAGGTTGGAGAGCGGGAAGTCGTTGGGGTTGCCCGCATCCTTCATGGAGGTGGGGTACTCATAGTCGATATCCACCCCATCGAAGCCGTACTGGCGGATGAAGCCCACCGCCGAGTCGGCAAAGGCGTTGATGCCGGCGGTATTGACCGAGCAGTCGCCCTTGGTGGTGGCAGCGTAGAAGCCGCGGGTATCGGCCCAGCCCCCGACGGAGATGAGGGTCTTCACGTCCGGATACTGCTTCTTGTACTTCGACAGCAGGTTGAAGTGGCCCTGGTAGGCGAACTCGGGATCCATCTCGGCGCCCGGCACGCCGTTCCAGGTCATCTTGGTGGCCGAGTCGTCCACCTTGATGACGTGGCTCTGCTCGTCCACCGCCGCGAAGGCGTAGTTGATGTGGGTGATCTTGTCCCAGGGGATGTCGTTCACCAGGTAGGCGGGCAGGCCGTTCTTGCCGGTGCGCCAGGAGGTGAAGTAGCCGATGACGCGGCGACCGTGATCATCCCCCATGCACTCGCTGCCGTCGGCGCGGTAGATCTGGCGCACGTCGCAGGAGAGGTTGCCGCCGGTGGGAGGCAGTGCGGCCTCTTCCACCTGCACATCCACCTGGGCCGATTCGCCAGAGAGATTGGCCTTGTCGGTCGCCACCAGCTTGAGGCCGGTCAGCCCCTTGTTTTGCGGCGTCCAGCTCAGCTGCCAGGGGGCGCTGGTATCTTCGGTGACCTTCTTGCCATCGACGAACAGCTCGATCTTGGCCACGTCGTCGTTGGCGTCGGTCACATTGCCGGTCACTGTGAGGGCGCGGCCCAGGGTCACTCTGGCCCCGGCTGCCGGGCTCGCGATGCTCACCCTGGGCGCCTCCGGGGCCACCACGGCGGCGACCTTGAAGCTCGAATCCGCCTCGCTCAGCACCTTGCCGTCTTTATCCAGCGCCCGGGCCTTGAGGGCGTGAGCGCCCACACCGGCGGCAGGCCAGCTGGCACTCCAGGGGGAGGCCGTCGCCGTGGCGACCAGGACGCCGTCGACCAGGTATTCCACCCGGGCCAGCGCCGTGACCGGGCCGCTCAGGGTCACCGCCAGGGCCAGGCTGGCCCCTTCGCTGACGCTGCTGCCCAGGGCGGGGGAGCCGATGGCAACGACCAGGGCCGGTGGCGGCACCTCACCGCCATAGGGTTTCCAGGCATCGGCCCAGACCACGCCCACCCCGGGGGCATAGTGGTAGGGCGAGGCGCCGCACCAGCCGGAGTAGGGGAATTCCTTGCATTCGTAGAGGTTGCCCACGTTGCTGACGATGTCGCCAGCCTTGTAGGCGGTGCCGGCCTGATAGGCGGGGTAAGCGGCCTGCGCCCAGGCAGGGACGGCCGCAAGGGCGACCAGCATGGCGAGCCTGCTGGGCCTCAAGATCTGTTGCATATTGTTGTCATCCTTGTTTTGTCTTGGCTTTTAAGACCGGGAAAAGCGCAATCGCAACAGGGAACAAGGGAGCGACAACAGGCCATGGACGGGCCACAAACCCTCAAGTCACCCTGGGTAACCCCGCTGTCTGACCCGCGTGGGTCAGATCGGAGGCTTTGCGTCCCGGCATCACTGCCGGTTTGCCCTTAGCCTGGGTTCCGTGAGGAACAGGGCGAGTATAGGAAGCAAGTGACAACGGCTCAATCTTTATTCTCGAAGGAAAATATGTGAATGCCGGCGGCTTCACACTTTTCACCCACCGGACAAATAACAAATAACTCATCAATATCAAACTGTTAGCCATGTCAAAAAATGGCGGATGGCCTCTTTTGTCTCCTTATAATGTGCGCCCCCTCACTGGTCAGAGCAGCCAGAAATGTGACAATGCGCGCCCTTGGCCACGATGCCAAGGCTATGGAAACACTGGCAAAAATAAAAAAAGGAATCCCCATGAAAGGAACACCTACCCTGCTGTCGCTGGCCGTGGGGCTCGCCCTCGCGTCCCCGTCTCTCCATGCCGCCGACTTCAGTTGCCCGGCCGACAGTGCCCTCACCCCCATCCCCGCCATCCAGGGCAGCGGCGACAAGAGCCCCCTCGTCCCGGACGATCAGTTCGAAAGCGCCCAGAGCGTCTCGGTCAAGGCGGTGGTCTCGGGTCTGGGCGAGAGCCTCAACAAGGGCTTCTACCTGCTGGATGTGCAGGGGGACGGCAACCTCGAGACGTCGGACGGCATCTTCGTCTACCTCAATGACAAGAACTTCGCCAGCAAGTACCCGGACATCAGGCCGGGCGCCCTGGTCTGTCTGGAGGCCAAGGTCGAGGAGTATCATGGTCACACCCAACTCAAGCCCCTGTCTGATGGCAGCACACCGCGCCTGACAACCCTGGCCCAGGGCGCCGCCCCCGCCGCCACGGCACTGCGGGTGCTGGAGGGGGAAACCCTGGCCCGGGCCCTGGAGCGTCACGAAGGGATGCGGGTGCGCCTCGATGGGGGCAGCGCGCTCAAGATCAGCCGCAACTTCAGCTACGACTATGCCGCCCGGCGCAACAACCTGGTGCTCGCCCACGGCGCCCCGCTGATGAAGCCGACCCAGCTCCATGTGGCGAGCAGCCCCGAGGCCGTGGCGCTGGCCGAGGCCAATGCGGGCAACCGCGTCTTCCTCGAGTCGGACTTCAAGGCCGCCAACGGCAAGCTGCCCTGGTTGCCGGCCTGGGAGCCGGAGCAGGGTTACCTGCGCATCGGCGATGCCCCGGTCAATCTGGAAGCCCTGGTGGGTTACAGCCATGACGAGTACCGCCTGATAGTGCCCAAGGATCAGCGCATCACGGCGGGGGATCTGCTGCGCACCGACGAGAACGACCGCCAGGGCGCACCGGCCCGCGCCAATGGCACCGACCTGCGCATCGGCAGCTTCAACGTACTCAACTACTTCACCAGCCACTCCAGCGTGGGGGGCGCTCTCAACGTGCTCTGCGCGGATCAGGCGGACGCGGACAGCGCCAAGGGCTGCAACCGCGGCGCCAAGAGCCTGGAGGAGTTCCAGTTGCAGCGCGCCAAGATCGTCAACGCCATCACCGAGATGGACGCCGATCTGCTCGGCCTGATGGAGATGGAGAACAACGGCTTCGACGAGCACGCCGCCCTCCACGATCTGGTGGAGAGCCTCAACGCCCGGCAAAAGGAGGCGAGCAAGCACTACGCCTACGTCACCCTGCCCAAGGCCCTGCTCACGGAGGATCGCTTCTTTGGCGGCGACGCCATCATGGTGGCCATGATCTACCGCCCCGCCCTGCTCACCCCGAGCGGGGATACCGACGTCATCCCCCTGCCCCAGCAACGCTACACCACGGGCGGCGTCACCAGGAGCGCCGGTCAGCGGGACTCCCTGGTCCAGCGCTTCACCGTGGCGGGCAGCGACGCCCCCCTGACCCTGGTGGTCAACCACCTGAAATCTAAGGGGTCGGGTTGCTATGAGAACGGGGATGGCAAGACGGAGCCTGCGGATCTGCAGGGCAAGTGCACCGAGTTCCGGGTCAGTGCCGCCAAGGTGCTGGGGGAGGCGGTGAGCAAGATGCCGGGCCAGGTGCTGCTGGTGGGGGACTTCAACTCCTACGCCAAGGAGGATCCCATCCGGGTGCTGACCGACTATGTGCCGGTCGCGGGGGAGCGCCAGATCCACTCCGCCTCCCACACCTACATCGGCGATAAGCCCTATGAGCAGATGGGCCAGACGGTGGCCAAGGGTTACGGCCTGGTTGATCTGAACGTCAAGTTCAACCAGGAGAAGGCCATCTCCTACAGCTACGAGGCCGAGCTCGGCACCCTGGACTATGCCCTCGCCAACCCGGCGCTGGCTGACAAGGTGGTGGCGGTGGCCGACTGGCACATCAACTCCTTCGAGAGCAACCTGTTCGAATATGGCAGCGCCTACACCGGCGATCTCATCAAGTCGGACAACCCCTTCAGCGCCTCGGACCACGACCCAATCATCGTCGACCTCAGGCTCAAGGAAGCGAGCAAGGGGGGTGGCGGCGCCATGGGCGTCCTGCTGTTGGCTCTGTTGCCGCTGGCCTGGCGACGTCGTCACGGCTGATGCCGAACCGGCATGAACCAGAAGCCCGCCGCAGTGCGGGCTTTGTTACGACGAAGAGGAAGGGAAGATGGAGGCGAAAAGAAAAAGGCCACCGCAATGCGGTGGCCTTCTATATGGTGGAGCTACGCGGGATCGAACCGCGGACCTCTTGCATGCCATGCAAGCGCTCTCCCAGCTGAGCTATAACCCCGATATGTATGAATGACGTCTCGTCATTCTGAATTTGGTGGAGCTACGCGGGATCGAACCGCGGACCTCTTGCATGCCATGCAAGCGCTCTCCCAGCTGAGCTATAACCCCAAATTCTTTCTTCATTAGACAACGGGTTCTGGCGGCCGGTTGTCCGTGACTGCAAATAATGGTGGAGCTACGCGGGATCGAACCGCGGACCTCTTGCATGCCATGCAAGCGCTCTCCCAGCTGAGCTATAACCCCACAAAGGTCGGCCTGGGTGATACACACCGCACTGCCCTGGGTACTTCATCTTCAATAAGGAACCTGGTGGAGCTACGCGGGATCGAACCGCGGACCTCTTGCATGCCATGCAAGCGCTCTCCCAGCTGAGCTATAACCCCTTGGATTCCAGATTGTTCGAGGAGAATTTGGTGGAGCTACGCGGGATCGAACCGCGGACCTCTTGCATGCCATGCAAGCGCTCTCCCAGCTGAGCTATAACCCCAACTCACCTCGGCGCTACCAAAGTTATCTCTGGCAACGGAGGCGCATGATAGGCATCGCCCGCTTTGCTGTCAACCCAAAATTCTCGCTCGTTGGAGCGTTTAGTCAAAATTCAGGCAGTTAGCCGGTTTTACCGCCAACCTCGTCGCTATCTCCCTGTTTTACGTCGCAAATCCGCTCGAGGCCAAAATGCGAAGGGCCCCGTCAGGGGGCCCTTCTGGTGATTCACAGCGGCTTACACGGCGGCCATGCGCGCTTCGATGTAGGCCAGCACCCGCTCCTTGCCCACCAGCGCCATCACGGCGTCGGCAATGCCAAGGGGACTGACCCGTACCGGTGAGCCTGAATTACTCGGCGGCCATACGCGCTTCGATATAAGCCAGCGCGCGATCGATACGAGCGAGGACCCGCTCCTTGCCCACCAGTGCCATCACGGCGTCGATGGCCGGGGACTGACCCTGGCCGGTGACGGCCACGCGCAGCGGCATGCCGACCTTGCCCATGCCTTGGCCCAGCTCGGCGGCGGTCGCTTCAATCAGCTCGTGCAGCGCCTCCGTGGTCCAGGTATCCAAAGCGGCCAGCTTGGCCCTGGCCAGTGCCAGGGGCTCGGCCGCGACGCCGCGCAGATGCTTCTTGGCGGCGGCTTCGTCGATGGCCTCGTACTCTTCGAACAGGTAGCGGCTCTGGGCGGCCACCTCCACCAGGGTGTTGCAACGCTCGGCCAGCAGGGTCACCACGTCGGCCAGGGCCGGGCCCTTGCGGGTGTCGATCTGCTGGTGCTCCATGTGCCAGGCCAGATGCTTGGCCACATAGGTCGGATCCAGGCTGCGCATGTAGTGGTTGTTCAGCCACAGCAGCTTGTCGGTGTTGAACGCGGAGGCGGACTTGGAGATGGCGTCCAGGCTGAACAGCTTGATCATCTCGTCCAGGCTGAAGATCTCCTGATCGCCGTGGGACCAGCCCAGACGCACCAGATAGTTCAGCAGGGCCTCCGGCAGGTAGCCGTCGTCACGGTACTGCATCACGGAGACTGCACCGTGGCGCTTGGAGAGCTTGGCACCGTCGTCACCCAGGATCATGGAGACGTGGGCAAATTCCGGTACCGGCGCGTTCAGTGCCTTGTAGATGTTGATCTGGCGCGGGGTGTTGTTGATGTGGTCTTCACCACGCACCACGTGGGTGATCTCCATATCCCAGTCATCGACTACAACACAGAAGTTGTAGGTCGGCGCACCGTCGGTACGGCGGATGATCAGATCGTCGAGCTCTGTGTTGGCGAACTCGATGCGGCCACGGACGTGGTCATCGAACACCACGGAGCCTTCGGTCGGGTTGCGGAATCGGATCACATGCGGTGCATCGGCCGGGTGATCGTGGGCGCCATCCCGGCACTTGCCGTCATAACGGGGCTTCTCGCCGTTGGCCATCTGGCCTTCACGCAGCGCTTCCAGCCGCTCTTTGGAGCAGTAGCACTTGTAGGCGCGGCCGTCCGCCAGCATCTCGTCGATCAGCGCGTTGTAGCGGTCGAAGCGCTTGGTCTGGTAGTAGGGGCCCTCATCCCAGTTCAGCTCCAACCATTCCATGCCCTCAATGATGGCGTCGATGGCCTCCTGAGTGGAACGTTCCAGATCGGTATCCTCGATACGCAGCACAAACTCGCCGCCCTGGTTCTTTGCAAACAACCAGGAATAGAGTGCGGTACGGGCACCGCCGACATGCAAAAAGCCGGTCGGGCTGGGAGCAAAACGGGTCTTGACTTTCATCTTTAAGCCTTGTGTAGAGGGCCTTGGGCCAATTCGTTAAAAAAACCGTCGCATTTTAGCACCGACAATGACGGATGGGAAAACCATGGAGAGGCAGAGGGTAAAATAGGGGAGAAACAGGTAAAAACCACTGACTATGAGTGGGATCGCAGAATGTTACCTCTTTTTCCGCTTAGCTAGGCGAGATTGCTGGAGAGATCTCCCGCCCTGCCGATACTTCGGACAACCTTCTACCACACAAGGAACGCAAGATGCAGTTTCGTACTATCCAGAATCGCATCCTGGTGCTGGCCGGGATCGCCATGACCGCGGCCCTGGTCATCCTGATCCTGCTCAATCAATACTCGGGCCGGCAGACCCAGCAGCTCACCATCAGTTCCAGCCGCGCCGCCCTGCAACAGGAGGCCTGGCAGAAGGTGAGCGCCAATGCCCGCGCCGAGGCCGCCACCATCACCCAGCTGCTGCAGAAGGGGCTCTCCTACACCCAGCAGATGGCCAGCGTCTTCGCCCGGCAGCAGGAAGGCAAGCTGCCGCTGGATCGCCAGCAGGCCACCGACCTGCTCAAGGCCCAGCTCGGTCTGGAACCCCAGCTCTATGGCGCCTTCGCGGGCTTCGAGCCCAATGGCTTCGACGGCCAGGACGCCAGCTTCGCCGGTCAGACGGCGCTGGGCAGCGACGGCCAGGGGCGCTTCGTCCCCTACTTCTATCGCGACAAGGATCAGATCGGCACGGATCTGTTGCTCTCCATCGAGAAGAGCGACCCGGACGAATTCGGCAATCCCGCCAACGACTACTACGCCTGCCCGCAACGGGAGGGGCGCTCCTGCCTCATCGACCCCTTCAAGGTCGACATCAACGGTCAGCAGGTGCTGGTGAGCACCATCACCACCCCCATCCTGGTAAACGGCCAGTTCAAGGGGATAGCCGCCCTGGATCTGGCGGTGGACTCCATCAGCCGTCAGGCCAAGTCCCTCAACAGCAACATCTATGACGGCAAGGGGGAGACCCTGATCGTCAGCGCCGCCGGTGTCATCACCGGCACCAGCGGCGATGCCGCCCTGCTCGGCAGCCGGGCCGACAAGGTGCTGGGCGACGGCTGGCAGCAGTACCTCAAGCCGGAGGTACAGCGCCAGGAGCTCGACGAGGCGTTTCGTATCTCGGTGCCCATAGCTGTGCCTGGCATGAGCCGCAACTGGGCCATCATAGTCACCCTGCCCTACCAGGTGGTGCTGGCGGGGGCCGACGAGCTGGAAGCCCAGCTCACCGACATGAACCGGGCCGCCATGACCCAGCAGCTGATCGGTGCCCTGCTGGTGCTGGCGCTGGCGCTCGCCACCATGCTGGTGATCGCGCGCAGCATCACCGGCCCCATCCGCCAGATGGTCAGCCTGGTGGATGACATCGCCGACGGCGAAGGGGATCTCACCAAGCGCCTCAACACCCAGTCCCAGGACGAGCTGGGGGCCCTGGCCCGCGGCATCAACCGCTTTATCGACAAGCTGCAGGCGCTGCTCGGCGACGTGCAGAAGACCGCCAGCGAGGTGCATCGCCACGCCGGCGACACCGATCGCATCGCCGGCCAGACCGACACCAACCTGCAGCATCACCAGGCGGAGATGGAGCAGATGCTGACCGCGGTGCAGGAGATGTCCTACGTCAGCCAGGAGGTCGCCACCCACGCCAACAACACTGCCGACTCCGCCAAGCAGGCCCAGAGTGCGGCGGATCAGGGCAAGGTGCGCTTCCAGCAGGTGATCCACTCCATGCACAGGGTCGCCGCCGAGGCGGGCAAGGGCGCCGAAGTGGTGGAGGGGCTGGCCCACGACAGCGAGCAGATCACCAGCATACTCACCGTGATCCAGGGCATCGCCGACCAGACCAACCTGCTGGCC
>NZ_CDBN01000092.1 GCF_000820085.1 Aeromonas sanarellii | reverse complement strand
GTCACTTCATCAGACATTGATATCAAAAATTGTTTTTGATGCTCGATGCTGTGAGTGCCCACACAGATTGCTTGATTCAAATTGTTAAAGAGCGTCACGCTTATCGCGTTGAGGAGGCGCATCTTACACTCCCCACTTCGAAAGTCAAGCGGTTGTTTTCGCTTTTCTTTCGGCGCTGGCTTCACGAGGAAGCGAGCTCATCAGGTTGGCGTGGTCCGCCGTGCTGGTAGGGGCGCATTATAGGGAGCCGCGCAGCGATGACAAGGGCTTTTTGCAAAAATGCGTTCGCTTGCTGAAAAAGCAGGCTGAAGCCTCTAAAACAAGGGCTTCAGCCTGCTTTCAAGCCGCTTTTTTGCTCAATTCTTCGCTTTGCGCCTGGATATAGTTGACCCAGCTGGTCGCTCGCTGCTGCCAGTTATCCTGCTGCTGCAGTTCACGGGCCAGCTCCAGCGCCTCGGCATACTGCTCTTTATTGAGGTGCGCCTGCACCAGCAGCGCCTTGGCGCGATTGCCTTGCTCGCCTTTCACCGACTTGATGGCCGCGAGCTGGGTCATGGCCGCATCCGTTCTACCTTGTTGCAACAACAGTTCGGCGGCGCGCATGGCCGCCTTGGGGTGAGCATGCTCGCGGGCAAGCAGTTGCCAGCTGTCGACGGCCTTCGGCCACTCACGAGCACCTTCCCACAATTGGGCCAGCAGTTGGCGGTTCTCGGCGTTCTGCTTCATCTGCCCCTTGGCCATGGCAGACTCCAGCAGACGGGCACCGCGATAGGGTAGTCCCTGCCAGGCATAAAGACGGATCAGCTGGTTGCGGGCAGCGGCATCGTCCATCAGTTGACGGTTGATGGCGGTTTGCAGCAGTGCCAGCGCCTGATCGCCGCGCTTGGCGGAGAGGTTGAGCGACACAGCCTGCTGCCACCACTTGCTCTCTTTCGGCTCGTAGCGGATCAGCACTTCGGCCTGATCGGCCGCCACACCGTAGCGCTGCAGTGCGGTAAGGGCGGAGAGACGAATGATAGCGGCCTGCTTCTGCCAGCTCTTCTTCAACAGTTGTTCACTCTGACTGGCAGCCTCACCGTACTGCTTGTTGTGGTAATAGAGGCCGGCCAGACGCAGGCGCAAGGCATCGTCAGCCTGGATGGCCAAAGCCGCCTTGTAGCTGGCGATGGCGCCGGCCCAGTTGGATTGCTGGGCCTGGATGTCGCCGCGCAGCCGCAGCAGTTGCAACTGTTGTTGCTCGGGCCACTCTTTATAAGCCAGCGCCTGCTCCACGTAGCGGCTGGCCTGCGCGGTCTGCTGCAGGTTGGCGGCCAGCGAAGCTTGCAACTGGGCCAACCAGGCACGCTCGGCCTCGGAATTGGGCTTGAGGCCGGATGCCTTGCTCTGAGCCTGTTGCCACTGGCCGGACTGATAGAGCTTCATCACGGGCTCCAGCTGGCGGGAGAAATGAGGGCTCACCTCCATCGCCAGACAGGCTTGGCTGACCAGGGCCAGCACACAGATCCAGATCCGCAACATAGTTATGACTCCAGTTTGAATTTGAGCGTGATGACTTGCACCAGCTTGTCGGTGGCGCCCGGTCTCGGCTGGTAGCGCCACTTGTTGATCGCCTGAATGGCCGCCCGCTCGAACTGACGCTTCGGCTTGGCCTCGACCACTTCCACATCCTGTACCCGGCCGTCGGCATCGACGTTGAAACGCAAGGTCACCGACCCTTCGATACCAGCCTGCTGCGCCCGGTAGGGATAGACGGGCTCAGCCCGTTGCAGCGGCATCAAGATGTCGCCGGCGCCGATCCCGGCACCCTGCTGCTGGCCATGGAAGTTGCCGCTCGCAACCGGGGTAGGGGTGGTCGCAACGCCAGGGGCATAGACCTGCACCGCGCTGAGGCTGGAGACCAGATCCAGGCTCGGCTGCACCGAGGGCAGCGGGGCCGCAGCAGGCATAGGCAGCGGCGTCGAGGCCAGCGCGGCAGGCGGCTCCGGCAAGGGTTCCGGCTCTTGGGGTACCGGGCGCTCGCGCACCTGCACCTCAGTCACCTCGTTCTGCATGTTGATGACGATGGATTTCTGCTCGGCGCTCGCCTTCTCCCCTCTGGGCGGCTCCACCAGGGTGGCCATGAACAGCAGGATCCCCAGACTGAGGGCAATCCCCAGTCCCAGGCTCATCAGCTTGTATTTCATTTCGGGGCCACCGCCACGGCGATGTTGACGATGCCTGCCGCCTTGGCTTCATCCATCACCCGTACCACCTTGCCGTGGGGCACCCGCTCGTCGGCCTGGATCACCAGACTTGCCTCGGGCTGTTCCGCCAGCAGGCGGGCGACGCTGGCCTGCACCCGCTCCACGTCGATCTGCTTGCGGTCGAGGAAGATCTGCCCCTGGGCGCCGATCGCCAGCATGATGCTGGAGGACTTCTGCGCCTTGGCCTGACTGGCCTGGGGCCTGTGCACCTCGAGCCCGGCTTCGCGCACGAAGGAGGTGGTGACAATAAAGAAGATCAACATGATGAAGACGATATCCAGCATGGGGGTCATGTCGATCTGCACTTCATCGCGCTGGCGTTTGGATTGCCGTCTCATTGCATTACCTTCTCTTCTCGCAGGCCGTCCCGGGTCTTGGCCAGCGCGCGCTTGGCCTGGCTCTCGAGTCGGCTGAGTAACAACACGCCGGAGAGCGCGACCACCATGCCAGCCATGGTAGGGATGGTGGCGCGGGAGATCCCACCCGCCATGCTCTCCGGGTTAAAGCGGTTGGCCGCGGCCAACGCATCGAATACGCCTATCATGCCGGTCACTGTACCCAGCAACCCCAGCATGGGGCAGAGCACCACCAGGGTGCGGATGAAGATCAGATGACGATTGAGCTCAAGCTCGGCCTCGGCCAGCCAGCGCCCGCGAATCGCGCGAGCGTGCCAGCTGTGGCGCTCGCTGCGCGCCTGCCAGCGGTCGAGCAGCTGTCGCTGCAGCGGGGCAAACCCCAGGTTGAGGTAGAGCAGCCGCTCGATCATCAGAATCCACATCAGCACCAGCAGGGCCAGAATGACCCAGAGCACCGGGCCGCCACGGCCCATGAAGCTCTGCAGCTGTTGCCAGATGTCGAGCATCATGCCACCCGCTCCATCCCGTCACGGTTGCTCTCGGCCCGCTCGGCCAAAATGCCGGCCACCTGCTGCTCCAGTACGTTGGAGAGTTCGGTGAAGCGGGATTGCAGCAGGCTGTGGGCCAGGATAAGCGGAATGGCCGCCACCAGACCCTGTACCGTGGTGACCAGCGCCATGGAGATGCCGCCCGCCATGATCTTGGGATCGCCGGTGCCGAACTGGGTGATGGCCTGGAAGGTGCCGATCATCCCGGTCACGGTACCGAGCAGGCCCAGCATGGGGGCAATGGCCGCGATCACCTTGACCATACCGATACCGCGCTCCATGCGAGGGGTCTCCTGCAGGATCGCCTCGTCGAGACGCAGCTCGAGGGTCTCCATACTCAGCTCGGGATGCTTGTCAGCCACCGTCAGCACCCGACCGAGGGCGTTGTCGGCATGATATTCACCGCTCTTGAGCTGGCGACGAACCCGGCCCAGTTCACGGGAGAGGCTCCACAGCCGTACTCCGGCGATCCCCAGGCCGATGGCGGCCAGCAGCACTATGATGGCGCCGACCTGGCCGCCCTGCTGGACTTGCTGCCAGAAGGTGGGGGCTTGTGCCAGCATATCCAGCAGGGTGCCGTGGGAGGGATCCAGCGGCAGCGCTTCCCCCTCCTGACCCTGATAGGCGTCCGCGGCGGAGAGCACGCTGCCGGGCAGGCCCAGCACCGGGCTCAGGCCTTCGGCGGTTGGCTGCAGGAACGCCTGCTCGCCAAACAGCACGAAGCTGCCGATCCGGGTCAACGTCTGCTCGCTGGCAGCCCCCTGGGCATCCAGCACCTTGCCGTCGAACTGGGCAACCCGGCCCGATTCAAGGATCTCCTGCAGCAGGGTGGCGGGCAGCAGGGCGAGGGCGGCGCGATCCGGCACCTGCTTCTCCTGCGCCATGGCCTTGAGCGGGGCGAGGCGCTCGGGGTACTGGCCCTCGACGGCGGATTCGCTCAGCAGCTTGACCGCATCGCTGGCCCCCTGACGGGTCACCGCGAAGATCTCGTTCATGTCGCCGGAGGCCTGCTCCCACTGAGCATTGAGCTCCACCAGCTGCTTCTCGTTGCCGGCAAACTCGGCCGCCAGCTGCTTGCTCAGGCGCTGGGCCGCAGCCAGTTTGGCACGGGCACTGTTCAGCTCCTTGGAGACAGACGCCAGATCCTGCTGGGCCTGCTGCTCACGAGCCTGCTCCTGCTGCCGCCAGGCTTCATCGGCAACGGCAGTGGTGATGCCTAGGGAGAGGGCAATGGCGAGGGGGAACCACTTCATGGTGACGCTCATGACTGGGCCTCCTGACCACGGCTGACGGAAAGGGGGACATTCAACAACTGGGGAACCTTCTTGTCGGCAGCCATCTCCAGCGCCTCGGCAATGGGAGAGAGCCACTGGCTGTCGAGGGGCTGCCACTGCTTGCTCTGCGCAGACCAGCGCCAGGCCAGGGAGCGGTCGGCGGTCATCGCCAGCAGGGAGACCCGGCCCACCGCCAGCACATCGACCCGGCGCGGTGCGCCATCCAGCGCCAGCTCGGCAGAGTAGCTATCCAACCGGCTGCCGTATTCGGCTTCGATTTGGTAGGCCTGCAGCAGCTGGCGGAACTTCTCCGCCTCGCTCACGTCGGCTCGGGCCAGGGTCGCTTTCAACTGTTCAACCCGCGCCAGGCGATCTTCCTTGCGCAGCGGCATGTCATTTTGTACCAGCTGCTCCAGATCGGCCTGCATCTGCAGCATCAGCGGGATCAGGCCCTGCCGCGTCTCCTGTACCGCCTCCAGCTGCTGGCTCAGCTTGCCAAGCTCATTCTGCTGATCGGCCACCAGAGACTGCATGTAGCGGTTGTAGGCTTCCAGATCGCGCAGTTGCAGCTGGGCATTTTGCAGCTCCAGCCGGGCGGCAACGGCTGCATCGGCGGCTTTTTCCACGCGCTGCTGGGAGGCTTTCCCGGCGGCGATGCTGTTTTTCAGTGCCGGTGCGACCAACTCGTCGGCGCCAGCAGCGAAGTGGACTGACAGTGGCAACAAGGCCAAACCCCAAAACTTATTCATGATATAAATCTTAACAATGATAACTATTCTCATTGTCTCAAAGAGTCGGGCCAGTGGCAATCAGATGATTTTCTTGGCCTGTGGCCGAAAAAACAGGATACTTTTTAGACAAGCACGGGAATTACTGGCGTTGTTAGTCACAACACCATTCTAAATAACTAAAAAATGTCTTTTCGATCAGGATGATGAGTGGTCGAAAAAGGAGAGTTACATGTTTAACGATGCGATCTGGGAACACATAGATCGGTTCACCAAGGCCAAGAAAACGAGCGATATCCAGCAGCAACTGGAGCGCTTCAGCCATCAGATGGGCTTTGATTACTTCCGGCTGCTGATCATTTTTCCCATCAGCATGCAAAAGTCCCATGTGGCCTTGTTCAACAACTGTCCCACCAGCTGGTTTGACGCCTATTCGGAGCGCCACTACCTGACCCAGGATCCGGTCGTCTTCCTGGGGCTGAAGCAGACCCAGCCCATCTTCTGGAATAAGCTCGATTGCGATTCCCCCTGGTTGCCCAGTGCCAGCCGGGAGGTGATGAATCTGGCCGCCGACTTCGGGGTGAGAAACGGCGTCTCCTTCCCGCTCCACACCCCGCAGGGGGAGCACGGCATCCTCTCTTTCATCAGCAAGGAGAAGTCCAATTCTGAACTGATGTTTGAAAACGCTCCCACACTGTCGTTTTGCGCCAGTTATATCTTCGGTGCGGCGCTGCAGTTGATAAAGCGCAGACCCGAGCTGATGAAGCACCTTACCGAGCTGTCGGACCGGGAGAAGGAGTGCCTGTTCTGGGCCAGCGAGGGCAAGACCTCCTGGGAGATCGCCACCATCCTCGGCATCAGCGAGCGTACCGTGAACTTCCACCTCAATCAGGTCACCAACAAGACTGACTCCAAGAACCGCAACCAGGCGATCGCCAAGAGCATCTCCAGCGGCATCATAGTGCCCTCCCTGGACGACGTGACCATCACCAACCTGCGGCTGTCATAACGGCCACTCGATCAGACAAACAAAAAGAGCCGCAATGCGGCTCTTCTTCATTTCCGGCGACGGCTTATTCCACGGTCACGGATTTTGCCAGGTTGCGCGGCTGATCCACGTCGGTGCCCTTGATGAGGGCGACATGGTAGGAAAGCAGTTGCAACGGCACGGTGTAGACGATGGGCGCGATCACCTCTTCCACGTGGTTAAGGCTCATCACCCGCATGGTCTCGTCGCTCTTGAAGCCGGCATCCGCATCGGCGAAGACGTAGAGGATACCGCCACGGGCGCGCACCTCTTCCACGTTGGACTTGAGCTTCTCCAGCAGGTCGTTGTTCGGCGCCACGACGATGATGGGCATCTCGGCATCGATCAGCGCCAGCGGGCCGTGCTTGAGCTCACCGGCGGCATAGGCCTCGGCGTGGATATAGGAGATCTCTTTGAGCTTGAGCGCCCCCTCCATGGCGATGGGGTACTGGCTGCCGCGACCGAGGAACAGGCTGTGGTGCTTGTCGGCAAACTCTTCGGCCAGGGTCTCGATCTGCTTGGCCAGCGCCAGGCCTTCCTTGATGCGCAGCGGCAGGGCCTGCAACGCCTTGACCAGCTCGGCCTCGGCGGCGGCACTCAGGTTGCCACGGCAGTGACCGACCGAGGCCACCAGCATCAGCAGACCGGCCAGTTGGGTGGTGAACGCCTTGGTGGAGGCGACGCCTATCTCGGCACCGGCCCGGGTCATGAAGGCCAGGTCGGATTCGCGCACCAGGGAGGAACCCGGCACGTTGCAGATGGCCAGGGAGCTCATGTAGCCGGACTCCTTGGCTAGGCGCAGAGCCGCCAGGGTGTCGGCAGTCTCGCCGCTCTGGGACAGGGTCACCAGCAGGCTGTTGGGGCGCACCACGGACTTGCGATAGCGGAACTCGGAGGCGATCTCCACGTCGCAGGAGACACCGGCGATCTCCTCGAACCAGTAGCGGGCCACCATGCCGGAGTTGTAGGAGGTGCCGCAGGCGACGATCTGCACGTGCTCGACCTTGTCGAAGATGGCGCGGGCGCCGTTGCCGAAGGACTCGACCACCACGTGATCCGAACCCAGACGACCTTCCAGGGTATTGGTGATGGCCTTGGGCTGCTCGTAGATCTCTTTCAGCATGTAGTGGCGGTATTCGCCCTTGTCACCGGCATCGTGGGAGAGCTCGGACTCCAGCTCCTCACGTACCACGGCCTCGCCCTGGGTATCGAAGACATGCACGTCGCGACGGGTCACCTCGGCCACGTCCCCCTCTTCCAGGAAGATGAAGCGACGGGTCACCGGCAGCAACGCCATCTGGTCGGAGGCGATGAAGTTCTCGCCGATGCCGCGGCCGATCACCAGGGGGGAGCCGGATCGGGCCACCACCAGGCGGCTGTCGTCGCGGCTGTCCATCACGACGGTGCCGTAGGCGCCGCGCAGCTGCTTCACCGCAATCTGCATGGCGGCCAGCAGGCTAGGGGCGCTCTTCAGCTCGTGATGCACCAGATGGGCGATCACCTCGGTGTCGGTGTCGGAGCTGAACACATAGCCCAGCGCCTTCAACTCTTCCCGCAGCTCTTCGTGGTTCTCGATGATGCCGTTGTGTACCACCACGATATGCTCGGAGACGTGGGGGTGGGCGTTGCGCTCGGACGGCTCGCCGTGGGTCGCCCAGCGGGTGTGGGCGATGCCGGTGCCGCCGTGCACGGACTGCTCTTCGAGCGCCTTGGCCAGCTCGGCCACCTTGCCCAGACGGCGAACCCGCTGCAGCGGTCTATCGGCGCTGAACACGGCCACCCCGGCGGAGTCATAACCGCGGTATTCCAGACGGCGCAGGCCCTCTACCAGGATTTCAGCCACATCACGTTGGGCGACGGCCCCGACGATGCCACACATAGACTTCTCCTTGAGACGTAAGACGTTAATTCGATTGAATAATGGACGGTTCTGTTCACAGGGCCACGGGGGCGCAAATCAGCTGGATCCCCCTGGCCCGGATCTGTTCTCTGGCCGCACTGGCCAGCCCCTCGTCGGTCACCAGGGTATGGATACCGGACCAGGGCAGTTCGAGGTTCGGGATCTTGCGGCCGATCTTCTCCGACTCCACCATGACGATGACCTCCCGCGACACCTCGGCCATGACCCGGGAGAGACCCACCAGCTCGTTGAAGGTGGTGGTGCCTCGCTCAGGGTCTATGCCGTCGGCGCCGATGAACAGCTGGTCGAAGTCATAGGAGCGCAGCACCTGCTCCGCCACCTGGCCCTGGAAGGATTCGGAGTGGGGATCCCAGGTGCCGCCGGTCATCAGCAGGGTGGGTTCGTTCTCCAGCTCCCGCAGGGCGCCAGCCACGTTGAGGGAGTTGGTCATGACGATAAGGCCGCGCTTGCTGCCCAGCATGGGGATCATGGCGCTGGTGGTGCTGCCGCTGTCGATGATGATGCGATTGTGATCGCGGATCCGCTCGGCGGCGGCGCGGGCAATGGCCAGCTTTCGTTTCGAAACCTGATCCGGGTTGCTGTCCACCACCATCTCGCTGGGCAGGGGAACGGCACCGCCGTAGCGACGCAGCAACAGGCCACCGGTCTCCAGCACCGCCAGATCCTTGCGGATGGTCACTTCCGAGGTGGAGAAGTGTTTGGCCAGGGCGTCGACACTGACTTCACCCTGTTCCTGTACCAGGCTCACTATGGTGTGGCGACGCTGTTGAGTGTTGCGTTTGGTCATTGTTAAGTTTCGATTCGAAAGAATGGCGAAATATTAATGCCTTTTCGGGAAAAATCAAACGGCAAATAGGATCCGATTTGCTTCGATGCCAGAATGGGCAAGCCGATTTGCGACGAGGACGCCATGCAAAAACGACTCATCTGGCTGGTGGAAGACGAGACCAGCATTGCCGACACCCTGATCTACGCCCTGCAGACCGACGGTTTCGAGGTGGAGTGGTTCCCCCTCGGACAGCCGTTGCTGGCGCGACTGGAACAGACGCAACCCGACTTCCTCATTCTGGATGTGGGACTGCCGGACATCAGCGGTTTCGAGCTGTGCAAGCAGGTGCGGACCCTGACCGACACGCCCCTGATGTTTCTCACCGCCCGCAGCGAGGAGATAGACAGGCTGATCGGGCTGGAAATAGGGGCAGACGACTATGTGGCCAAGCCCTTCTCGCCCCGCGAGGTGTGCGCCAGGGTGCGGGTGATACTGCGCCGCAGCCAGCCCAGCGCTCCCCAACCGAGCCAGCTGCTGGTGCTGGATGAGGAGCGGGCCCGCATCTGCTTCCATGGCCAGCCGCTGGCGCTCACTCGCTACGAATACCTGCTGCTCAAGACCCTGATGCTGGCGCCGGGCCGGGTCTATTCTCGCCAGCAGCTGATGGAGCTGGTGTGGAGCGGGGCGGAGGAGAGCCTGGATCGCACCGTGGACACCCATATCAAGACCATTCGCGCCAAGCTGCGGGAGCGGGACCCTGACGCCAACCTGATCCTGACCCACCGCGGGCTGGGCTACAGCCTGGAGCTGGCATGAACTCAGGGTGGCCGGGCACCGGCAGGGGGATGAGATGAGAATCGGATTGCAACTGCTGTGCGGCCTGGTGCTGATCTTCGCCCTGGCCGCCTGGTTCGTGCTGGAGATCTTCGTCGAGGAGATCAAACCAGGGGTGCGCAGCGCCACCGAAGATACCCTGGTCGACATGGCCCAGATGCTGGCGCCGCTGGCACTGGACGACATGCAGGAAGGAAAGATGGCGGATGGCAGGCTGGCCAGCGCCTTCGCCCGCCTCAACCAGAGCCCCATCAACGCCCTGATCGACGGTCACCTCAAGCAGCAGGCGGAGTACCGCATCTATGTGGTCGACCGCTGGGGCAAGGTGGTCTACGACTCGGACGGGGTGGATCTCGGCAAGGACTATTCACGCTGGAACGATGTCTACCGCACCCTGCGCGGCGAATATGGCGCCCGCAGCACCCGCAGCGATCCCGACGACCCCGCAAGCTCGGTGATGCACGTGGCCGCACCGCTGCGGGAAGGGGAGGTGATCCTCGGCTCCCTCACCGTCGCCAAACCCAACCGCACCCTGCTGCCCATGATAGAGCGCAGCGAACACCAGCTGCTGCAGGGGGCGGCCCTGCTGCTGTTCATCTCGCTGCTCATCGGCGCCCTGCTGGTGTGGTGGCTCAACCGCGCCATCGGCAAGCTGGTGCACTACGCCGATGCGGTCAGCCAGGGTCAGCCCGCCAGCCTGCCGCGCCTCTACAGTCCGGAGCTGGATCGACTCGGCCGCTCCCTGGAAACCATGCGTCGCCAGTTGGACGGCAAGGCCTACATCGAAGCCTATGTCCACAGCCTGACCCACGAACTCAAGAGCCCGCTGGCCGCCATTCGCGGGGCAGGGGAAATACTGACTGAGGCCCCGCCGCTAGACGTCGCAAAGCGCTTTATCGGCAACATCAATCTGGAGACGGCCCGCATGCAGCAGCTGATCGAGCGGATGCTGCAACTGGCCAGACTGGAATCTGGGCAGGGGCTGGACAGGCAGGCCATCGAGCCGGCCAAGCTGGGCAGACGGGTGCTCGACGCCCGCCAGATAGTCGCAGCCCGTCGCCATGTGGCCCTGACGGCAGAGCTAGCCGACGCCCCCAGGCAGAAGTGGGATCCCCTGCTGGTGGAGCAGGCCCTCGGCAACCTGCTGGACAACGCCCTCGACTTCTCACCCGCCGGGGGTCAGATCCGGCTGAGCGGCGCCATGGAGCAGGGGGGCTACTGCTTCCGGGTGCGGGATCAGGGACCAGGCATTCCCGACTTTGCGCTGCCCAGGATTTTCGAGCGCTTCTATTCGCTGCCCAGACCCGACAAGGGCAAGAGCAGCGGCCTCGGGCTCAGCTTCGCCACTGAGGTGGCGCGCCAGCACGGCGGCCGGCTGACCCTTGCCAACCAGCCGGACGGCGGCGTGCTGGCAGAGCTCTGGCTGCCCGGCAACTGAGGGCTCTTCACACTGAGCACACAGAGCCTGGCTAAGCTGCGCCTCCTCGATGACGACCTTCCCCGTCGATGCGCATTCCCATGAATCAAGGAGAGAGTGATGCCCCGTATGCTGTTGTCCGGCCTGCTTGCCGCCGGCCTCTTCTGTGCCCTGCCCGCCAGCGCCGCCTCTGGTTGCATGCTGTTTGCCGATGCCACCGGCAAACCCCTCAGCACCCAGGGGGAGTGTGCCACCCAGTTGACCCCGGCCTCCACCTTCAAGATCCCGCTAGCCCTGATGGGCTATGACAGCGGCTTCCTGGTGGATGAGCAACTGCCGGCCCTGCTATTCAAACCCGGTGACCCTGACTTCCTGCCGGAGTGGAAGCAGACCACCACCCCAAGCAGCTGGATGCAATTCTCGGTCATCTGGTACTCACAGCGCCTCACCGAGTGGCTGGGGGAGGTGCGCTTCCAGCACTATGTCGACCGCTTCGACTACGGCAACCGGGATCTCTCGGGCAACCCGGGCAAGCACGACGGTCTGACCCAGGCCTGGCTCAGCTCCAGCCTCGCCATCAGCCCCCAGGAGCAGGCCCGCTTCCTCGGCAAGATGGTGAGCGGCAAGCTGCCGGTCTCCGCCCAGACCCTGCGCCATACCGCCAACCTGATGCGTCAACCCGGCATCGACGGTTGGCAGATCCACGGCAAGACCGGCATGGGTTACCCCAAGCTGCTGGATGGCAGTCTGGACAGGGAGCAGCAGATCGGCTGGTTCGTCGGCTGGGCCAGCAAGCAGGACAAGAAGCTCATCTTCGTCCACACCGTCATCCAGAAGCCGGGTAAACAGTTTGCCTCCCTGAAGGCCAGGGACGAGGTATTTGCCGCCCTGCCGGTCGAGCTGAAGAAGTTGTAATGCCAACAAGAACCGGCGCCTAGCGCCGGTTTTTTATCCCCCTTCACCGCCCCTTCACACAGCCCCACCTTCCCTTCACCCGACCCCGGCACACTCCCTTTCAACTACAAGGAGATGCGTCATGGTCAAACAGATTTTCAACCACAAGATCTTTCTGCTGCTGTTGCTCAGCCTGCTGCTGATGGTGCCGGTGCAATCCATCATGGAGCTGAACCGGGAGCGCCAGGCTTATCGCTCAGAAGCCATCCAGCAAATAATGGCCAGCACCAGCGGGCCCCAGCGCCTGATAGGTCCCATCGTAGTACAGCCGTACACAAGCGAGCACATCCTGAACGATGGTAAGGAATCCCGGCGAGAAGTGGAAACCCTCTATCGCTACCTCCTACCGGAACAGCTGGATGCTACTGTCGACATGGAAGTTACTCCGCGCAAACTGGGGATTTACCAAGCCCAGCCATATCAGGCCAACGTCACTCTGACCGGTCAATTACCTTCGCTCCCTGATTGGCAGCCTCCGCGCAACAGCATACCCGGCCAGCCCTATCTCAGCCTGGTCGTCTCCGATGCCCGCGGCATCACCCAGATCCCGGCCATCACCCTCGCCAACGAACCACTGGCCGTCATCCCAGGAGCCCGCCTTGGCACCTTGTCCGGCGTGCATGTCCCGCTGACGACCAAACAACAGCAAGGAGGGCGTTTCGAGGTAAGGTTTTCCCTGCAGGGCATGGAGAAATTCTCCCTGATCCCGATAGGCCGTGACAGCAAGCTGACCCTCTCTGGTAACTGGCCTCATCCCAATTTTCTCGGTGACTTCCTGCCGACCAGCCGCAAGGTACAAGAGAAAGGATTCAACGCTCACTGGCAGACCAGCTGGTTTGCCACTGATATGGAAAATCAGTTCCACGACTCAATCTTCGGGCCCTCAGAAAAGCTGCCTAGTTTCAGCGTCAGCCTGGTGCAACCGGTGGATCACTATCAGCTGAACGAGCGGGCCGCCAAGTATGCCCTGCTGTTCATCGGCCTCACCTTCCTCAGCTTCTTCATGTTCGAGCTGCTCAAGGGGCTGCGGGTGCACCCGATCCAGTACGCGCTGGTGGGTATGGGGCTGGCCATCTTCTATCTGGTGCTGCTGGCCCTGACCGAACATCTCGGCTTTGCCTGGGCCTATCTGATTGCCGCCCTGGCCAGCGTGGCCCTCAACGGCTTCTACCTGAGTCATGTGCTGGGCGGCCCGAAACAGGGCATGGGATTCGCCGCCCTGCTCGGGCTGGTCAACGCCATCCTGTTCGGCTTGCTGCAGGCCGAGGAGACAGCCCTGCTGCTCGGCGCCCTGCTGCTGTTCGCCATACTGACGCTGGTCATGGTGCTGACCCGCAAGCTGGACTGGTACCGGGTGATGAGCCGCCCGGACGACCAAATCCCCGCAGCTGAACAGGCAGACTGAAAACAAAACCGGCGCCATCAGGCGCCGGTTTGCATTTCATTGATCGGGCATCACTTCTTCTTGACCGGGCGAGCCCAGTTCTGGATGTGACGCTGGGGCACCCGGGTGATCACCAGCTCGTTCTCCGCCACGTCCTTGGTGATGGTCGAACCCGCCCCCAGGGTCGCCCCCTTGCCGATGCGCACCGGTGCCACCAGCTGGGTATCGGAGCCGACAAAGACGTCGTCCTCGATGATGGTCTGGAACTTGTTCACCCCGTCGTAGTTGCAGGTGATGGTGCCGGCACCGATATTCACCTTGGCACCGATCTCCGCATCCCCCAGATAGGTGAGGTGACCGCACTTGGAGCCCACCCCGAGGCGCGCCTTCTTCATCTCGACGAAGTTGCCGACGTGGGCATCCTGCTCCAGCACGGCGCCCGGGCGCAGCCGGGTAAAGGGACCGACCGAGCACTGATCGGCGATCTGTGCCCCTTCGATGACGGAGTAGGGTTTCACCTCGGAGTGATCGCCGATCACGCAATCCTTCAGCACGCTGCCGGCCCCGATGCGCACATGGTTGCCGAGCACCACCTTGCCTTCGATGATGACGTTGACGTCGATCACCACCTCTTCCCCGATCTCCAGGGTGCCCCGCAGATCGAAACGGGCCGGATCGATCAGGGTGGCGCCGGCGATCATCAGCTTCTCGGCCTGCATCTGCTGGTAGCTGCGCTCAAGCGCCGCCAGCTGCACCCGGTTGTTGGCCCCTTCCACTTCCATGGCGCTGTCCGGGTGGACCGCGGCGATGGGGCAGTTGTCGGCATGGGCCATGGCAATCACGTCAGTCAGATAGAATTCGCCCTGGGCATTCTTGTTGTCCAGACGCGACAGCCAGCTGCGCAGCTGGCCGCCGTTCGCCACCAGCACGCCGGTGTTCACCTCGCGGATGGCGAGCTGCTCGGCGTTGGCATCCTTCTGCTCGACAATGCCAACCACCTGGCCATGTTCCCGCACGATGCGGCCATAGCCGGTCGGGTTGTCCAGCACCACGGTCAGCAGCGCCATGCCGTCGTCGGCCTTGGCGGCCAGCAGCCGTTGCAGGGTCTCGGGCTGGATCAGCGGGGTATCGCCGTAGAGCACCAGCACGTCGTCTTCGTCGTTCCAGAAGGGGATGGCCTGGGCCACCGCGTGGCCGGTTCCCAGCTGCTGGGCCTGCAGTACCCAGTTCACATCTTCCGCGACGATCCGCTCCTTCAGCAGCTCGGCACCGTGGCCATAGACCAGGTGCAGCTGCTCGGCACCGATCTGGCGGGCGGTCTCGATCACATGGGAGACCATGGGCTTGTTGGCCACGGGGTGCAGCACCTTGGGGAGAACAGAACGCATACGAGTACCTTTACCCGCAGCCAGGATCACGACATTGAGAGACATAGCTAGCCTTTGAAACAGGTGGAAATGCTGGGCGGAGTCTATCCAACGGGCAAAAAAAAAGCGACCCGAAGGTCGCTTTTTGCATCACCGTGATTAGCGGTAATTCTTTTTGACGATATCGATAACCCGCAGCTGGGCCATCGCTTTGGCCAGCTCGGCAGATGCCTGAGCGTAGTCGATATCACCATGGGAGCTGTTGATCCGCTCTTCGGCGCGACGCTTGGCTTCCTGGGCTTTCGCCTCATCCAGGTCGTCGGCACGAATGGCGGTATCGGCCAGCACGGTCACGGCTTCGGGTTGTACTTCCAGCATGCCGCCGGAGATGTACAGCACCTCTTCGCTACCATTTTGCTTGATCAAGCGGACCAGGCCCGGCTTGATGGCAGTCAGCAACGGAGCATGACCGTGGCGGAGACCCAGCTCACCTTCGGAGCCTGATACCTGGGCAGATTGCACCCGACCGGAAAACAGTTTTCCTTCGGCGCTCACCACATCCAGGTGAAAGGAGATCATCTCAGCCATGGGCCCTCCTATCGAGGCTTACAGTTTCTTGGACTTCTCGACGACTTCGTCGATGCCGCCAACCATGTAGAACGCCTGCTCGGGCAGATCGTCGTACTCGCCCTTCAGGATGCCCTGGAAGCCACGGATGGTTTCCTTCAGCGGCACGTACTTGCCCGGAGAACCGGTAAATACTTCGGCCACGAAGAACGGCTGGGACAGGAAACGCTCGATCTTACGGGCACGGGCTACGGTCAGTTTGTCTTCTTCTGACAGTTCATCCATACCCAGGATGGCGATGATGTCCTTCAGCTCCTTGTAGCGCTGCAGCACGGTCTGGACACCACGAGCGGTCTCGTAGTGCTCCTTGCCTACCACCAGCGGATCCAGCTGACGGGAGGTGGAGTCCAGCGGGTCAACGGCCGGGTAGATACCCAGTGCCGCGATCTGACGGGACAGTACGACGGTCGCATCCAGGTGGGCGAAGGTGGTCGCCGGAGACGGGTCGGTCAAGTCATCCGCAGGGACGTAAACGGCCTGTACGGAGGTGATGGAACCGGTCTTGGTGGAGGTGATGCGCTCTTGCAGAACACCCATCTCCTCGGCCAGGGTCGGCTGGTAACCTACTGCGGAGGGCATACGGCCCAGCAGTGCGGATACCTCAGTGCCCGCGAGCGTGTAACGGTAGATGTTGTCCACGAAGAACAGCACGTCACGACCTTCGTCACGGAACTTCTCGGCCATGGTCAGGCCGGTCAGCGCCACGCGCAGACGGTTTCCGGGCGGCTCGTTCATCTGACCGTAAACCAGAGATACCTTGTCCAGTACGTTGGACTCCATCATCTCGTGGTAGAAGTCGTTACCCTCACGGGTACGCTCACCTACACCGGCGAACACGGAGTAACCGCTGTGCTCGATCGCGATGTTACGGATCAGCTCCATCATGTTGACGGTCTTGCCTACACCGGCGCCGCCGAACAGACCAACCTTACCACCCTTGGCGAACGGACATACCAGGTCGATAACCTTGATGCCGGTCTCCAGCAGCTCGGTGCTGTTGGACTGATCTTCGTAGCTGGGGGCTTCACGGTGGATGGACCAACGCTCTTCTTCGCCGATCGGGCCCTTCTCGTCGATGGGATCGCCCAGTACGTTCATGATACGGCCCAGGGTCGAGGTACCGACCGGTACCTGGATGGCCTTGCCGCTGTTAACTACTTCCAACCCACGACGCAGACCGTCGGAGGAACCCATGGTGATGCAACGCACGACGCCGCCGCCGATCTGTTGCTGAACTTCCAGTACCAGACCCTGGCCTTGGCCTTCGCTGACAACCTTCAGTGCATCGTACACCTGGGGCACGGCATTCTGCGGGAACTCGATGTCCACCACAGCGCCGATGATTTGGACGATGAAACCGTTACTCATGTCAAATCCTCTAAACCTTTGATAACCCTTGCCTTACACCGCGGCAGCACCGGAAACGATCTCAGTGAGCTCCTGGGTAATACTGGCCTGACGGGCCTTGTTGTATACCAGTTGCAGATCGTTAATCAGGTTGCCGGCGTTGTCAGTCGCGGCTTGCATGGCAACCATTCGGGCTGCCTGTTCACTTGCCAAGTTTTCAACCACCCCCTGGTAGACCTGGGATTCGACGTAGCGAATCAGCAGGGTATCCAGCAGTTGCTTGGGATCCGGCTCATAGAGGTAATCCCAGTGGTGTTTCTTGGCGAGCTTGCTGTCTTCAGTTACGGGCAAAGGCAGCAGTTGATCGACTTTTGGTTGCTGAACCATGGTGTTGACGAACTTGTTGTACACCAGATACAGCCTGTCAATCTCACCGTTGTCGTAAGCCTTCAGCATGACCTTGACTGAACCAATCAGGTCATTGACGCTCGGGTTGTCACCCAGTCCGGAGACATGGGCTTTCACCTTGGCGCCGTGCCGTTCAAAGAAGTTGGAGGCCTTGTTACCGATCAGTGCCAGGTCAACCTTGGCACCGTTCGCGCTCCATTGCTTCATATCGTTGAGGGCAGCCTTGAACAGGTTGATGTTCAAACCACCACACAGGCCACGGTCGGTGGAGACGACGATGTAACCCACTCGCTTCACCTCACGTTCCATGAGGTAGGGGTGCTTGTATTCCAAGTTCCCCTGGGCGATATGGCCGATCACCTTGCGCATGGTTTCAGCGTACGGACGGCTGGCAGACATGCGTTCCTGCGCACGGCGCATCTTGCTCGCTGCCACCATTTCCATAGCGCTGGTGATCTTCTGAGTGTTCTTCACACTCCCGATCTTGTTACGTATCTCTTTTGCGCCGGCCATCTCTTCTCTCCATCAGGTGGCAGCTTGCGCTGCCACACACGCTTACCAGGTCTGGGTTGCCTTGAAGTCATCCAGCAACGCAGTCAGCTTGCCAACGATCGCATCGTTGTAGTCAGCCTTGGCATTGATTTCAGCCATCAGCTCACCATGCTGGGTATTGGCGTAAGAGAGCAGAGCGGCTTCGAAGTCGACGATCTTGCTCAGTTCGACATCGGCGAGATAACCCTTCTCGGCGGCGAACAGCACCAGGGATTGCTGGGCCACGCTCATCGGAGAGTACTGCTTCTGCTTCATCAGCTCGGTCACTTTCTGACCGTGATCCAGCTGCTTGCGGGTCGCATCGTCCAGATCGGAGGAGAACTGGGCGAAGGCCGCCAGCTCGCGGTACTGGGCCAGCGCGGTACGGATACCACCGGACAGCTTCTTGACGATCTTGGTCTGAGCCGCACCACCCACACGGGATACGGAGATACCCGGGTCAACCGCCGGACGGATGCCGGAGTTGAACAGCTGGGAGGTCAGGAAGATCTGGCCGTCGGTGATGGAGATCACGTTGGTCGGAACGAACGCGGAGACGTCGCCGGCCTGGGTTTCGATGATCGGCAGGGCGGTCAGAGAACCGGTCTGGCCTTTCACGGCACCCTTGGTGAACTTCTCGACGTACTCGGCGTTCACGCGAGCGGCACGCTCGAGCAGACGGGAGTGCAGATAGAAGACGTCGCCCGGGTAGGCTTCGCGTCCAGGCGGACGGCGCAGCAGCAGGGAGATCTGGCGATAGGCAACGGCCTGCTTGGACAGGTCATCATAGATGATCAGCGCGTCTTCACCGCGGTCACGGAAGTACTCACCCATGGAGCAACCGGCATAGGGAGCCAGGTACTGCAGGGCGGCGGCTTCGGAGGCAGAGGCGACGACGACAATGGTGTTGGCCAGGGCACCGTGCTCTTCCAGCTTGCGCACCACGTTGGCGATGGTGGAGGCCTTCTGGCCGATCGCAACGTAGACGCACTTAATGCCGGAGTCTTTCTGGTTGATGATGGTGTCGATGGCGATGGCGGTCTTACCTACCTGACGGTCACCGATGATCAGCTCACGCTGGCCACGACCGATGGGGATCATGGCATCGATGGCTTTCAGACCGGTCTGGACTGGCTGGTCAACAGACTTACGCTCGATAACGCCCGGGGCGATCACTTCGATCGGCGAGTAGCCGTCGTGTTCTACCGGACCCTTACCGTCGATCGGCTGACCCAGGGTGTTGACCACCCGGCCCAACAGACCACGACCGACCGGCACTTCCAGAATACGGCCGGTCCCCTTTACCTTCATCCCTTCCGCCAGGTTGGCATAGGGACCCATGACAACGGCACCAACGGAGTCACGCTCCAGGTTCAATGCCAGAGCGAAGCGGTTGCCCGGCAGCTCGATCATCTCACCCTGCATGGCATCGGCCAGACCGTGGATACGAATGATACCGTCGCTCACAGAGACGATGGTACCCTCGTTACGCGCTTCGCTTTTGACATCAAACTGCGCAATGCGCTGCTTGATCAGCTCGGCGATTTCAGTGGAATTCAGTTGCATGCTCTAATACCCCAATCAAGATTGCAGCGCATCGGCCATGCGATCCAGCTTACCGCGGACCGTGCCGTCGATAACGAGATCACCGGCCTTGATGAGCACCCCGGCCATCAAGGACGCATCTGTGCTGCAATTCAGCTTCACTTTGCGCGCGAGACGTTGTTCCAGAGAAGCCTGAATATTGGCTTTCTGCTGGTCGGTCAGTTCGATCGCCGAAATCACGTCAGCCTGAACTTCTTTGTCCAGTTCAGCCTTGAGCGCGACGAATTCGGCAACGACCGCCGGCAGCACACCCAAGCGACCATTCTCGGCCATCACCCGGATCAGGTTCTGACCGTGCTCGTTGAGCTGCTCACCGCAGACACCGACAAACAGGTTTGCCAGTTCTTCGGCAGCCACGGAGCCGTTTACCAGGTTGTGGATGGTCTCGTTCTCTGCCACCTGAGCGGCGAAATCGAGCATCTCCAGCCATTGGTCAACCGCCTTGTGCTCAACGGCAAACTCGAAAGCAGCCTTGGCGTAGGGGCGAGCGATTGTAGTCAGTTCAGACATAGCCCCGTTCCCGTTACAGTTCTGCTACCAGTTTGTCGACGATGTCGCTGTTGGCAGCCTGGTCGATTTGGCGTGCCAGGATCTTCTCTGCACCCGCGATGGCAAGAGCAGCAACCTGCTTGCGCAGTTCTTCTTTGGCACGATGACGTTCAGCTTCGATCTCTGCACGGCCCTGAGCCAGGATTTTTTCCCGCTCTGCTTGAGCTCCGACAGCGGCCTCGTCAATGATCTGGGCTTTGCGTTTGTTGGCCTGATCGATGATTTCAGCAGCCTGAAGCTTGGCTTCTTTCAGCTGATCGGTGGCGTTGGCCTTGGCCAGCTCCAGATCTTTCTTGGCACGCTCTGCAGAAGAGAGGCCGTCAGCGATTTCTTTCTGACGGGCTTCGATGGCAGCCATCAGCGGCGGCCATACGTACTTCATGCAAAACACTACGAAGATGAAAAAAGCAACTGCTTGGCCGAGGAGGGTGGCGTTGATATTCACAGCCGATGTCCTCTTTAGTTAGTTAATGGGTTCTGCGTGAGTCGAGACGACTTAGGCAACCGCAAACATCACGTACAGACCCAGACCAACGGCGATCATCGGGATCGCATCCACCAGACCCATCACGATGAAGAACTGGGTACGCAGAACAGGGATCAGGTCAGGTTGGCGAGCCGCACCTTCCAGGAACTTGCCACCCAGGATACCGATACCGATGGAGGCGCCGATAGCCGCCAGACCCATCATCATTGCAGCAGCGATGTACAGCAGGTCCATGTTCAAGTTTTCCATGAGGATCTCCATTTATTTAGATGTAATTGATTGTATAAAAAGGATTATTTGAGTTGCATCAACCATGGTCTTCCTGCGCCATCGACAGATAGACGATGGTCAGAACCATGAAGATAAACGCCTGCAAAGTGATGATCAGGATGTGGAAGATTGCCCAAGGCACGGACAGGATCCACTGTGACCACCAGGGTAACAAACCCGCAATCAGGATGAAGATCAGTTCGCCAGCATACATGTTGCCGAACAGTCGCAGACCCAATGAAACAGGCTTGGAAATCAACGTGACGGTTTCAAGGATGAAGTTAACCGGGATGGCAGCAGGGTGGTTGAAAGGCTGAAGCGTCAGCTCCTTCACGAACCCGCTGATACCCTTGACCTTGATGCTGTAGTACAGGATCAAGAAGAACACGCCCAAAGCCATGGACATGGTGATGTTAACGTCAGCAGAGGGAACCACACGCAGATAGGGAACACCCATCAACTGTGCAGCGTGAGGGATAAAGTCAACGGGGATCAGGTCCATGAAGTTCATCAGGAAGATCCACACGAACACCGTCAGAGCCAAAGGCGCGATGACCTTGTTGCGACCATGAAAGATGTCTTTGACGTTACCATTCACAAACTCGACCAGCATCTCCACAAAGCACTGAAGCTTACCGGGCACACCGCTGGTGGCCTTGACGGCAACCTTGCGGAACAACCAGATAAACAGGGCGCCTAGCACGACGGAAAATATCATGGAATCGATATTCACCGTCCAGAACCCGGACCCTACTTGCAGATGGGTCAGGTGGTGGGAGATATATCCCTGAGGAGTCAGGACTTCTCCGGTTGCAGACATGAGTTTTCCTAATAGTGGTTGTTAAGCGTGAATGAAACTATCCACTGTACAACGAGGGCGAGGATATAAGTGGCGAAGAACGAGACGGTGTCGACCTCGATCCCGGCGCCAAACATCAGGGCGAAAAGTCCTGTTGTAGTAATGAGCTTAATCCCTGCCCCACCATAAAAGTCCCGCAAGACCAGGCCCACGCTCTCTTTCGTCACCTTGCGGCGCAGAACCCAGAGCGTGAACAGGGCCTGAGGAACCCAGTACATCCCCCCTCCGTAGAGAGAGGATTGTCCGGCAAAGACCCCCTTCTGATAAAACCAGACGGAGCCGATTGCCAGGATCAGGATGAGCTGACAAACGAGCATAGCCAAGGCCAGCGTCAAACCTTCCAAGGCTATTTTCTGCTTCACCAACCTACCCCTGAACATTACAGAACTGTAAAAAATCGGGATTCGAAGACCCCAGGTTCACAGCTCGAAAAGCCGGTCAAATTATACCCGTGGAGACGGCTATTGCAACATGGCAAAAATCCTTAATTTTTGAGGCTTTCCGCGCGAAATTAAGGTTATGTTCATAACGAAAGGAATGGATGTTTTATTACTACAAAAAGCGTAAAAATCACGATTCTGACAGGCCAAAATAGCCCAATACCCGGTCCAAATCCGCCAAGTTATCGTAACTAATTACTAACTTGCCGCTATCTTTTTTGCCCGGCTGAAGTTGCACCTGATTGCCAATTTTTTCTGAAATCTGGCGCTCGAGATAACCAAACTGGGGATCGCGGACGGGCTCGACCCTGGTTTTTGCCGGTTCCAGCGCTTTTTGCACCAGCTTCTCGGTATCTCGCACTGTCAGCCCCTTCTGGGACACCAGTTTGGCCAGCTCGGACTGGGCCGGGCCGCTCAGGGCCAGCAGGGCACGGGCATGGCCCATGTCGAGATCGCCATGTTCCACGAAGCGCTTCACGTCCTCGTTGAGCTGGTTGAGGCGCAGCAGGTTGGTCACCGTGGTGCGGGACTTGCCCACCGCATCGGCCACCTGCTGATGGGTCAGTTCGAACTCTGTCAGCAGGCGCTGCAGGGCGACCGCCTCCTCGATGGCGTTGAGATCCTCGCGCTGGATGTTCTCGATCAGCGCGATGGCGACAGCCGCCTCGTCAGGCACCTCCTTGACCAGGCAGGGTACCACCTCGAGCCGGGCCAGCTGGGAGGCACGCCAGCGCCGTTCACCGGCGATGATCTCGAATCGGTTCTCGCCGATGGAGCGTACCACTATGGGCTGAATCACACCTTGCGCACGGATGGAGTTGGCCAGATCCTCCAGCGCATCCTGTGACATGTCCTTGCGGGGCTGGTACTTGCCGGACTGCAGCCACTCCACCGGCAGCTTGCGCAGCTCGCCCTGATTGGCGGGGGCCATGGCTTGTTCGGTACGCTGGTCGCTCATCACCTGTTTCTGGCGGGCGGCCGTGCTGGTGCTGAGCAGGGCGTCCAGCCCCTTGCCCAACCCACGTTTCTTCGGCGTCATAGGCTCTCTCGATCTGCGGTGATCGGCTGGAATTCCTGCTCCTGGCGACGCAGGATCTCGCCAGCCAGGGCCAGATAGGCCTTGGCTCCCACCGATGATTTGTCATAGTGCATGGCCGGAGCGCCAAAGCTCGGCGCCTCCGCCAGTCTTACGTTGCGGGGGATGATGGTGCGGTAGACCTTGTCCCCGAAATGCTGTTTCAGCTGATCGGACACATCATTGGCCAGCCGGTTGCGGTGATCGAACATGGTGCGCAGCACCCCCTCGATCTTCAGCTCCGAATTGACCACGGCTGCCAGCTTGCTGATGGTGTCCACCAGGGCGGTGAGCCCTTCCAGCGCATAGTATTCGCACTGCATGGGTACCAGCACGGAGTCGGCGGCGGCCATGGCGTTGACGGTCAGCATGTTGAGAGAGGGCGGACAGTCGATGAAGACGTAGTCGTACTTGTCCCGGACCGAGGCCAGGGCGTTGCGCAGGCGGATCTCGCGGGCAAAGAACTCCATCAGGCGGATTTCTGCCGCGGTCACATCGGCGTTGGCGGCGATCAGGTGATAGCCTCCCGAGGTCTCGGGGATGATCACCTCGCCGATGGGGGCATCTTCGATCAGCAGTTCATAGGCGGTGCGTTCGACATCGTACTTGTCGACACCGCTGCCCATGGTGGCATTGCCCTGCGGATCCAGATCGATCACCAGCACCTTGCGCCGGGTGGCGGCCATGGAGGCGGCCAGATTCACACAGGTGGTGGTTTTACCCACTCCACCCTTCTGGTTGGCTATGGCAATGACTTTTCCCACACTGTCCCCTAAATGAATGCGGCGGCCCTATTCGGGCTGGATGGCTTTAAACTCCAGCAGATGGCGCTCGCCTTCCAGTTCCGGCACCACCAGCTTGTGGGTGGCGACCAGACGAATGCTGGCAGGCAACTGTGCCAGTTCCTGCTCGGGGTACTGTCCCTTGAGCGCCAGGAAGCTGCCCTCGGGTGACGGCAGATGATGGCACCAGCTCAGCATGTCCTCCAGGGAGGCGAAGGCCCGGCTCAGTACACCATCAAATCCCGTCTCGGGTTGATACTCCTCCACTCGGGATTTGACGGGTGTCACATTGGTCAACCCCAGCTCCAGGATCACTTGGCGGATGAAGTTGATCCGCTTGCCCAGGCTGTCGAGCAGAACAAACTCTTTGTCCGGATTGATGATGGCCAGCGGCAGGCCGGGCAGACCCGGGCCGGTCCCCACATCGATGAAACGCTCACCCTGCAGGTGAGGGCTCACCACCAGGCTGTCGAGGATATGCTTGACCAGCATGGCGTCCGGATCTCGCACCGAGGTGAGATTGTAAGCCTTGTTCCACTTGTGCAGCAACTCGACCAACTGCACCAACTGGGTCTTCTGGGTATCGGTGATAACAATGCCGGCCTGCATGAGCAGGCCGTTCAATCTTTCCAGCTTGTTTTCCAACGGGGAATTCCTCAGGCGGTTTTACGCAGCAGGCCGTGTTTCTTCAGGTGCACCAGCAGGATGGAGATGGCGGCCGGGGTGATGCCGGAGATGCGGGAAGCCTGGCCTATGGTTTCTGGCTTGGCATCGTTCAGCTTGGCGATCACCTCGTTGGAGAGACCGTTCACGTCGCGGTAGTTCATGTCCAGCGGCAGCAGGGTGTTCTCGTTGCGCAGCTGCTTCTCCACCTCGTCGTGCTGACGCTCGATGTAACCGGCATACTTGATCTGGATCTCCACCTGGTCGGCGGCGGCGGCGTCTGCCAGGGCAGGGCCCACACCCTCGATGGCCATCAAGGCATCGTAGGTCACTTCGGGGCGACGCAGCAGCTCTTCCAGGCTCTGCTCCCGGGTCAGCGGGGTGTTGACCAAGGCATTGACGGCCTCCAGAGATGGATGTTGCGGGTGGATCCAGGTCGAGCGCATGCGCTGGCGCTCCTGCTCCACCTGTTCCACCTTGGCGTTGAACAGGCTCCAGCGATGATCGTCCACCAGACCCAGCTCGCGACCGATGGCAGTCAGGCGCAGATCGGCGTTATCTTCCCGCAGCAGCAGGCGATATTCGGCACGGCTGGTGAACATGCGATAGGGTTCGCGGGTCCCCAGGGTGGAGAGGTCGTCCATCATCACGCCCATGTAGGCCTGATCCCGGCGTGGGTGCCAGGCATCCTTGCCCTGGGCGCGCAGACCGGCGTTCAGACCGGCCATCAGCCCCTGGGCGGCGGCCTCTTCATAGCCGGTGGTGCCGTTGATCTGGCCGGCGAAGAACAGATTCTCGATGCACTTGCTCTCCATGTTGGCCTTGAGATCCCGCGGATCGAAGAAGTCGTATTCGATCGCGTAGCCCGGGCGGGTGATGTGGGCGTTCTCGAAGCCGCGGATCGAGCGGACGATCTGCACCTGCACGTCGAACGGCAGGCTGGTGGAGATCCCGTTCGGGTAGAGCTCGTGGGTGGTGAGGCCTTCTGGCTCGACGAAGATCTGGTGCGCCGTCTTGTCGGCAAAGCGGGTGATCTTGTCCTCGATCGACGGGCAGTAGCGCGGACCAATACCTTCGATTACCCCGGCGTACATGGGGCTGCGATCCAGGTTGTTGCGGATCACCTCGTGGGTCTGCTCGTTGGTATGGGTCACGTAGCAGGGCACCTGGCGCGGATGCTGGCTGGCGTTGCCGATGAAGGAGAAAACAGGGCGAGGATCGTCGCCATGCTGCTCCTGCATCACGGAGAGATCGACGGTGCGGGCATCGATGCGTGGTGGTGTGCCTGTCTTGAGACGATCGATGCGCAGCGGCATTTCACGCAGGCGCTGGGCCAGGGCGATCGAGGGAGGATCCCCGGCGCGACCGCCCTTGTAGTTTTCCATCCCGATGTGGATCAGGCCGTTCAGGAAGGTGCCGACGGTCAGTACGACCGTCTTGCCACCGATGCGGATCCCGCTCTGGGTAACGACACCGGCCACCCGATCCCCGTCCATGATGAGATCGTCGCAGGCCTGCTGGAAGATCTTCAGGTTCGGGTAGTTCTCCAGAGTCTGGCGCACCACCGCCTTGTAGAGCAGGCGATCCGCCTGGGCACGGGTAGCCCGTACGGCAGGCCCCTTGGAAGAGTTGAGCGTGCGGAACTGGATCCCGCCGAGATCGATGGCCTGGGCCATGACTCCGCCGAGGGCATCCACTTCCTTGACCAGGTGACCCTTGCCGATCCCGCCGATCGCCGGATTGCAGGACATATGCCCCAGCGTGTCTATGTTGTGGGTCAGCAACAGGGTGTTGAGGCCCATACGGGCAGCTGCTGTCGCTGCTTCTGTGCCTGCGTGACCGCCACCGACGACGATCACATCAAATTGTTCATGGTATTGCATTGGGGATCACCTTGATCTGCACGCCTGAAGATCGTTGTTTGCCTGGTCTGAAGGGCGGATCATTCTATCTGTTTAGCATCCGGAGGGGAACGTCTACTTCAGGATCAGTATGGATCAGGGATCCACTAAATAGATCTTAAGGATCTTTAGATCGATCTTTTATTGGATCTCTTATTAGGATCCGACACTTCTGTTGATAAGCCATTTTTGATCATAAAGATCATTCGCTTAAAGCCGATCGCTGCTTGTGGAAAAGCTTGGATCCTGGAGGGGCGAACGGGGGGATAACCCTGGTTTTTATACACAGGAGCACGTCACATGGGATCTAATACATGAATAACTATAGGTTTTGCAGAGCTTTGCACCGTAGTTATGCACATTTATCCGGAGTGCTATGGGTGACGAGCCGGAACAACTTCTCCGGATCCCCCTGTTAATAACCTGGTGGATAGGGATCTGGGGATAAAGGGGGAGATCGGGGGAGTGAGACCGGATCTCCCGCCCCCTGATCAGGCGATCGAGGCCATCCAGTCGTGGATCCAGGCTTCGGCGGCGTCTTCCGGGATCTCGTGCTGGGTCACGTCTATCTCCAGACGATCCCCGATCCGGCTTGCTCCGCACTCGGCCAGCAGCCGATCCAGCGTCTTGCCGCCCTGGCAGAAGGTGTCATAGCTGCGATCCCCCAGGGCGATCACCCCATATTTCAAGGCGCTGAGATCCGGGCGCTGGTCCACAAGATCCTTGGCGAAGGGTTGCAGATTGTCGGGCACGTCGCCGGCACCGTGGGTGGAGGTGATCACCAGCAGTATGGCCTTGGGCTCGGCCAGGATCTCGGCCAGGCTGGCCGGGTTGTGGATCTCGGCTTGGTGGCCCGCCTGTTCCAGCAGGCTGGCCACATGATCTGCGACATATTCGGAGGCCCCCAGCATGGAGCCGACGACGAGGTTGAGTTTGGCCATGGAATGATCCTGATGTCATCGAAAGAGTGAAGAGCAGGGATCTTACCGCCAAAGCATGTGGATAAATATGGATAAAGCTTGGGGATAAGGATCCTTCACTATTTTTATGGCAGAGGCCGCCCTCACCATCTTTTTTATCTTCCCCTGTGTTCCCTTCTTTTGACCACCCTCCTGAATGAGTCTTTCTGCCGGAAAAGTCGTCCGTTGATACAGCAGGTAACAATAGAGATGCAAATGATTAGCAATTATTGAATCGATTCGATCATGGCTCCTGTAGTAGCATTGTGCCGCTTTATTCGCCTAAGGAGTCGGGCAGACCGGCCGCATTGGGCACCCATAATAAGAAACCAAAATATAACTCATTGATATTTGAGACACTTATATGATTGCGCAAAGAAATACCCAGAATGCAGTGATGCGAAAGAAGGGGGCCCAACTGTTGCCGCTCTCCTGCCTGCTGGCGAGCCTGCCGGTGCTGGCTGCCGAACCGGCGGACAAAGAGCTGCCCAAGGCGGCTGAAACCATGGTGGTCACCGGCACCGCCATGAAGGTCGAAGTGCCCATGGCCGAGACCCCTCGCGCCGTCTCCGTGGTCAACCGCGAGGAGCTGGATCAGCACGCCGTGCTGCAGCTCGACGAGTCCGTGCGCTACCGCTCCGGCGTGCTCACCGGTCTCTACGGCTCCGACAACAACACCGACTGGTTCAAGGTCCGTGGCTTCGATGCCGCCCAATACCTCGATGGCAACCGCCTGTTCGGCACCGGCTACTATGTGTGGACGCCGGAACCCTTCGGTCTGGAAAGCGTGGAACTGCTCAAGGGCCCGGCCTCCATCCTCTACGGCGAGGCGCCTCCCGGCGGCGTGATCAACTCCATCAGCAAGCGCCCCACCGCGACCCCGCAAGGCCTGGTCAATCTGCAACTGGGCAACCGGGATCTGCGCCAGGTCGGGGTCGACTTCTCCGACGATCTGACCGACGACAGCCGCTATCGCATGGTTGCACTCTATAAAGAGCGCGACGGCGTGCTGGATGGCACCTACAACGAGCGCGCCTACCTGGCGCCGAGCGTGACCCTGGATATCTCGGATCGCACCAGCCTCACCCTGCTGGCCAGCTTCCTGCACGATGAAGGGGTGCCCACCAACGGCTTCTTCCCCGTCTATGGCACCCTGAACACCTCGGGCGGCCAGATCGATCCCAGCACCAACCTGAGTCAGCCGGATTACGATCGCAACCGCAACACCCAGATCTCCACCGGCTACGAGCTGGCCCACCAGTTCAACCAGACCTGGGAGTTCAAGCAGAACGTCCGCTTCAACTACAACGATCTGCTGCTGCGTCAGACCTATATCTTCCCGACGTACGAAGGCACCACCGCCTACCGCGGCCTGGTCTACCGTGACGGCGACACCAAGAGTGCCACCATGGACAACCAGCTGGTGGGCTACTGGAACACGGATCGCACCGAGCAGACCCTGTTGATGGGGATCGATCTGCAGCGCCACGTGAACGAAGGGGTCGAGGCCGACAACTACGGTATGGGGTCCATCGACACCATGAACCCGGATTACAGCGGCTTCCCCGGCTTCGATGAGTCCACCGCCACCTATCAGAAGAACACCAAGGGCCAGAGCGGTCTCTACGCCCAGCATCAGATCCGCTGGGACGATCGCTGGTTGCTGACCGCAGGTGGTCGCTTCGACTATGTGGAGACCCACAACATCAGCGAAGCCACCAGCAAGAACGAGAAGCAGTATGACGACAACCTCTCGCTCTCCGGCAGCCTGATGTATCTGGCCGACAACGGCCTCTCCCCCTACTTTGCCTATGCGGAGTCGTTCGAAGTGTTGCCGGGCATAGATCCGAACACCAAGAACTCCTACAAGCCGCTGGAAGGCAAGCTGTATGAGACCGGCATCAAGTACGCCCCCAGCTTCCTCGACGGTTACATCAACCTGGCGCTGTTCAATCTGGAGCAGACCAACTCGCTCGTCTCTACAGGATCCGGCCAGCAGACCCAGGCCGGCGAAGTGACCTCCCAGGGCGTCGAGCTGGAAGGGAGCGTACAGGCCACCGAGGCGCTGCGCCTGACCGCTGCTTATACCTACACCGATGCCAAGACCAACGACACCGGCAACGGTGATCGTCGCGCCAGCCTGATCCCGCGTCACCAGGCCTCCTTCTGGGGCAATTACAAGGTGCAACAGGGTCCGGTCTCCGGACTGGAAGTGGGTTCCGGGGTGCGTTACATCGGATCCAGTGTCGGCATAGGTGCCGTGAATGCGGACTACACCCCCATCTATGGTTCGGCCCAGGTGCCGGCCCAGACGGTGTGGGATGCGATGATCGGGTATGACTTCGCCAAGAACTGGCGTGCCCAGGTCAACGTCAACAACCTGCTGAACGACACCTATGTGGCGAGCTGTGACTACTACTGCTACTACGGTGAGCCGCGCAGCATAGTCGGCTCCGTCAACTACCGCTGGTAAGATCCAGGCCGGGCGGGTGCCTCAAGCTCCCGCCCTCCTTCTTTTTGTATACAGGCCTGCCATGGAACTCTTGTCACTGGTTTACCGCCAATACCGTTGGCCCTTCATCGCCATTACCCTGCTCAGTCTGCTCAGTGCGGTGAGTGGGATCGGTGTTATCGCCTTTATCAATCAATCGCTTATAGAATCAGTTGGAGAGCCGTTGCCGGTGCTTGGCCAGCTGATCGGCCTTATCCTGCTGCTGCTGGTCATTACCCTGGGCTCCCAGCTGGCCTTGACCACCCTCGGTCACCACTTCGTCTATCACCTGCGCGGTCGCCTGCTCAAGCAGCTGCTGGATACCGACGTCGCCCGCATTCGCCAGATAGGGCAGGGGCCGCTGCTGGCCTCCCTCTCCAGCGACATCGGCCAGATCACCATCGCCTTCGTGCGCCTGCCGGAGCTGGTGCAGGGGCTGGTGCTGACTCTGGGCTCCATCATCTACCTCGGCATGCTCTCTCCCGCCCTGCTCTGTGTCACCGCGCTCTGGGTCACGGTGACCATGGTGGTGGGCTGGCTGCTGGTGAACCGAGTCTATCGCCACCTGTCGCGCATGCGTCAGGCCGAGGACAGGCTCTACCAGAACTATCAGTCCATCATCGCCGGCAGCAAGGAGCTGGCCCTCAACCGCGAGCGGGCCCATTTCGTCTACCACAGGCTCTATGAGCAGAACGCTCAGGACTATCGCCAGCACATCATTCGTGCCGATACCTATCACCTGAGCGCGGTGAACTGGTCGAACATCATGATGCTGGGGGCCATCGGCCTGGTGTTCTTCCTGGCCAACGGCCTGGGCTGGGCCAACACCAATGTGGCCGCCACCTTCGCCCTGACCCTGCTGTTCCTGCGCACCCCCTTGCTGCAGGGCATCGGCGCCCTGCCGACCCTGATCGCCGCCCAGGTGGCGTTCGACAAGATAGCGACCCTGAATCTGGCCGAGCCGGAACCCGACTTCCCGCTGCCGCCTGCGCCTCGCCCCTGGCGGCGCATCCAGCTGGAGCAGGTGAGTTTCCACTATCCGGGGGAGGGCGGCTTCGCCGTGGGGCCGATCAACCTCACCATCGAGAAGGGGGAGCAGATCTTCATCATCGGGGGCAACGGCTCCGGCAAGTCGACCCTGGCCATGTTGCTGACCGGGCTCTACCAGCCGGTCTCTGGCCGGATCCTGCTGGATGGGGAGCTCATCGCGGATCGCAACGCCTATCTGGCGCTCTTCTCCGCCATCTTCACCGATTACCACCTGTTCCAGCACCTGCTGGGCCCGGAGCCGAAGCAGGCGCTGATCGCCGAGTGGCTGGAGCGGCTGCAGATGGGCAGCAAGTTGCACATCAAGGATGACTTCATCGCCGACATCGATCTCTCCCAGGGCCAGCGCAAGCGGGTCGCCCTGCTGCTGGCGCTGGCGGAGCAGCGCGAGATCATGCTGTTCGACGAGTGGGCGGCGGATCAGGATCCCCAGTTCCGCCGCATCTTCTATCAGGTGCTGCTGCCGCGTCTCAAGGAGATGGGCAAGACGGTGATCGCCATCAGCCACGACGATCTCTACTTCTCCCAGGCCGATCGCCTGCTGGAGATGCGCCAGGGCCGGCTCACCGAGCTGCTCGGCGAGCGTCGCGAGCAGGTGAGCCGGGACGCGGTCGCCCATCTGGATACAGATTTGAATGCAGAGGTGCCGGTCTGAATCCGGCCAACAGGAACACCTTATGTTTGAGATGAAAGCCGCCAGCTTCGTGGTCAACGACCGCCAGTTGCTGCACCCCACGGATCTGCGCTTCGAACAGGGCCAGGTCCATGGCCTCATCGGCCACAACGGCTCGGGCAAGTCTACCCTGCTCAAGCTGCTGGCCCGCCAGCAGCCCCTGAGCGGCGGCGAGATACTGTTCGACGACAAGCCTCTGTCCGACTGGGGAAACCGGGACTTCGCCCGCCAGGTGGCCTATCTGCCCCAGCACCTGCCGAGCGCCGAGAACCTGCTCGGCCGCGAGCTGGTGGAGATGGGGCGCTACCCCTGGCGCGGCCTGCTGGGCCGCATGCAGGAGGCCGATCACAGCCAGGTGGAGAAGGCCATCGCCCTGACCCACACCGAGCCCTTCGCCGATCGGCTGGTGGATACCCTCTCCGGCGGCGAGCGGGGGAGGGTCTGGCTCGCCATGCTGCTGGCCCAGGGGAGTCGCTTCATCCTGCTGGACGAGCCCCTGGCCGCCCTGGACGTGGCCCATCAGGTGGAGGTGCTCACCCTCGTCAAGCAGTTGAGTCGCCAGCTCAACCTGGGGGTCATCATCGTCATCCACGACATCAACATGGCCTCCCGCTTCTGCGACAGGCTGGTGGCGCTGCACAGCGGCCGCTTGCTGACCCATGGCGTGCCAGACGACATCATGACCGGCGAAACCCTGCACGCCATCTACGGCATCCCGATGGAGGTCATTCGCCACCCGGCCCATGATCACGCCATCGCCATCGTCTGACCGGGGGATCTCTTGAACCGTTTATTGAAGATGGCTCCCTGCCTTGTCAGCCTGTTGTTGCCGTTTGCGGTACTGGCCGAGTCACAGCCTGTGGCGACCGAACAATACGCCCAATCCATCCCCCGCATCGCGACCATCGACTGGACGGTGGCGGAGACCCTGCTGGCCCTGGGCGTGGCGCCGCTGGCCATGGGGGATGTGGAGTCCTATCGCGCCTGGGTGGGGGAGCCGACGCTGCCGGCGGAGGTGGTGGATATCGGCCTGAGGATGCAACCCAACCGCGAGCTGCTGGCGGAGCTCAAGCCCGACCTCATCCTCATCTCGCCGCTGATGGCGTCGCTGGAGCCCACCTTGTCCCGCATCGCCCCGGTGCAATCCATCGCACTCTATGAACCCGATGCGGATCTGTGGCAGCGACTGCACGAGGCGACCCTGACCATAGCCGCTCTGGTGGGCAAGACCGCCGAGGCCGAGCGTCAACTCGCCGCCCTGGGGCGGGATCTGGCACGGATGAAGGGGCAACTGCCCGCCGATCTTCCCCCCTTGTTGCTGGTGCAATTTATCGACGAGCGCCATGTGCGGGTATTTGGCCGCCACAGTCTGTTCGAGGCGGTGATGGAGCGGCTGGGGCTGCGCAACGCCTGGCAGGGGGAGACCAACGCCTGGGGCTTCGCCGTGGTCAGTCTGGAACAGTTCCTGGCCTTGCCACAGGCCCGGCTGGTGGTGGTCGACCCCATCCCGGTGGGAGTGAGCGAGCGGCTGCAGGAGCCGGGGTTGTGGCAACATCTGCCCCTGGTGAAACAGGGCAAGGTATTGCACCTGCCCGCCGTCTGGAGCTTCGGTGGCCTGCTCGCCGCCCGCCGCTTCGCCGATCTGTTGAGTGGCGCCTTGCAAGAGGATTCGTCTTCCGATGTGGCAACCCAGGTGACCGCCAAGGGAGCCATCCAATGAACCAGTTTCTTCCCTCTTCCCTGCTGCGGCCCGGGCTCTGCCTGCTGGCGCTGACCCTGATGCTGGCCTGTGGTGAGCTGGCGCGCCAGCTGCCGCAGGCACTCTGGTGGCAGGCCCTGTTCTCGCCCCAGCTGGACGACGCTCGTCAGGCGGTGATCCACTTCAGCTGGCTGCCGCGCCTCGCTATCTGCCTGCTGGCCGGCGCCGCTCTTGGCCTGGCTGGCACCCTGATGCAGCAGGTGCTGCGCAACCCGCTCGCCTCGCCGACCACCCTGGGGGTGGCCTCCGGCGCCCAGCTGGCGCTGATGGTGGTGACCCTGTTTGCTCCCGCCTGGCTGCTGATCGGGCGGGAGTGGATCGCCATGGCGGGGGGGAGCCTGGCCATGGGGCTGGTGTTCGCCCTGGCTTGGCGTCGCCAGCTCAACCCCGTGGTCATCGTCTTCGCGGGCCTGGTGATCAACCTCTATCTCGCCGCCATCAGCCTGGGGCTGCTGCTGTTCTTCCAGGAGGAGCTCAAGGGCCTGTTGGTGTGGGGAAGCGGCTCATTGGCCCAGACCAGCTGGAGCGGCACCCTCTACCTGCTGCCGCGGCTGCTGGCGGCGGCTGTGCTGGCGGCGCTGCTGGCCCGTCCCCTGGCTGTGCTGGAGCTGGACGATGCCAGCGCCCGCAGCCTGGGAGTCTCCCTCAAGCACCTGAGATTCGCCGGCCTCGGTCTTGCGGTCTTCATCACCGCCTGCGTGGTGAGCGTGGTGGGGCTGATCGGCTTTATCGGGCTGGCGGCTCCCGTCATGGTACGCATGCTGGGGGTGAGGCGGCTCGGCCTGCGCCTGCTGTGGGCGCCCGTGCTGGGGGCCTTGTTGCTGGCGGCCACCGATCTGCTGCTGCAATCCCTGATCCGCTTCTGGCCCGTGCTGATCCCGACTGGCGCCATGACGGCGCTGCTGGGGGCGCCGCTGCTGCTCTGGTTGATCCCGCGCCTCACCCTCAAGTCCACTCCCAGGGCGTCCGCCGGGCTGGTGGTGGCACGTCACCCTGCGCCTGCACGCCTTGTCGGCCTGATGTTGACGGGGCTGGTATTGGCTGTGGTTGCGTCCCTGCTGTTCGGGCAGGGGATGGATGGGTGGCGCTGGCCGAGCTGGCTCAGGTGGGAAGCCCAGCTGGAGTGGCGATTGCCGCGCACCCTGGCGGCAGGGGCGGCCGGCGTGCTGCTGGCGCTGGCGGGCACCCTGCTGCAGCGGGTCAGCAACAACCCCATGGCGAGCCCGGAGCTGCTGGGGGTAAGCGGTGGCACCTTTATGGGGGTCATTGCTGCCGCATTATTGCTGCCTGCGCTGCCGCTGCCCATGATGCTGCTGGGAGGCGTGCTGGGGGCCTTTGGCTGCCTGCTGCTCTTGGTGCTGATCAACCGCAAGAACAGTTTTCAGCCGGAGCGGATCCTGCTCTCCGGCATCGCCATCACGGCACTGTTCGAGCCGCTGCAGGCCATAGCGCTGGCCAACGGCGATCTGCGGGTGCAGCAACTGCTCTCCTGGATGTCCGGCTCCACCTATCACGTTACCCAGCCGGTGGCCATGGCGCTGGCTGTGCTGGCGCTGCTGATGCTGGCGGCCTGTCTGCTGGTGAGCCGCTGGCTGGATCTGATGCCCATGGGACCGGCGGTGGCGACGGCGCTGGGGGTTCGACTCAGCCGCGCCCAGCTCGTCATCTTGCTGCTGGTGGCCGTGCTCACCGCCAGTGCCACTATGGTCATAGGGCCGCTCTCCTTCGCCGGCCTGCTGGCGCCCCACATGGCCAGGCTGATGGGGTTGGTGCGGGCGCGCTGGCACCTGCTCGGCGCGGCCGGTTGTGGCGCCCTGCTGATGGTGCTGGCGGACTGGGTAGGCCAGCAAGTGCTGTTCCCGCAGGAGGTGCCGGTCGGCCTGGTCTCCACCCTGTTAGGGGGCGCTTACTTCATGTGGTGCCTGCGCCGGCTGTAGGGTTTAGCATAAAAAGCGCACAAAAAAAGCCCGGGATCATCCCGGGCTTTTCATTGCCTGCCGTGCAGGCTTACTTGCCGATGCAGAAGCTGGAGAAGATGCGGCCCAGCAGATCGTCGGAGCTGAACTCGCCGGTGATCTCGGAGAGGGACTCCTGCGCCAGGCGCAGCTCTTCGGCCACCAGCTCGCCGGCCACGAACACTTCCAGCTGCTCCTTGGCCACCAGCAGCCGCTCGGCGGCGCGTTCCAGCGCATCCAGATGGCGGCGGCGGGCCATGAAGCCCCCCTCGGTGTTGCCCTGGAAGCCCATGCAGGCTTTCAGGTGCTCGCGCAGGGCGGGCAGCCCCAGCTCGGTCTTGGCGGAGATGCGGTAGACGGCGTGGCCCTGCTCCTGACTCGGAGCCAGATCTTCGCCGGTCAGGTCGGCTTTGTTGCGCACCACGGTGAGGCCGATCTTTTTTGGCAACCGATCAACAAATTCCGGCCAGATCTCCCGCGGGTCGACCGCATCCGTGGTGGTGCCATCCACCATGAACAGCACCCGATCGGCCTGTTCTATTTCGGCCCAGGCACGCTCGATGCCGATTTGCTCCACCTTGTCCTGGGTATCGCGCAGGCCGGCGGTGTCTATGATGTGCAGCGGCATGCCATCCAAATGGATGTGCTCGCGCAGCACGTCGCGGGTAGTGCCGGCGATCTCGGTGACGATGGCGGACTCGCGGCCGGCCAGGGCGTTGAGCAGGCTCGATTTGCCGGCGTTGGGGCGACCGGCGATCACCACCTTCATCCCTTCCCGCAGCAGGGCGCCCTGCTTGGCCTCGCCGCGCACGGCATCCAGTTCGTCCATGATGGCGTAGAGATCGCCAGCCACCTTGCCGTCGGAGAGAAAATCGATCTCCTCGTCCGGGAAGTCGATGGCGGCCTCCACGTAGATGCGCAACCGGGTGAGGCTCTCCACCAGCTGCTGCACCTTGCCGGAGAACTGGCCCTGCAGGGAGTGCATGGCACTGCGGGCCGCCTGCTCGCTGGAGGCCTCGATCAGATCGGCGATGGCCTCGGCCTGGGCCAGATCCAGCTTGTCATTGAGGAAGGCGCGCTCGCTGAACTCGCCGGGGCGGGCGGGGCGGATGCCCTCGATCTGCAGGATGCGGCGCACCAGCATGTCCAGGATGACGGGGCCGCCGTGACCCTGCAGCTCCAGCACGTCTTCGCCGGTGAAGCTGTTGGGGGCCTTGAACAGCAGGGCTATGCCCTGATCCAGCGGCTGGCTCTGCTCGTCCCTGAACGGCAGATATTCGGCATAGCGCACCCTGGGCAGCCTGCCGAGCACGGTTTCGGCGACCCGCTCGGCGGCGGGGCCCGAGACCCGGACTATGCCGACGCCACCCCGACCGGGGGCGGTGGCCTGGGCCACGATAGTATCTGTTGTCATCTTGCTTGGCTCATCGGTTCGGTGATTGCGGACATTGTAATAAAAAAGGCGGCCCCAGGGCCGCCTCTTTTGTCATCAGGGAAGATTAGCTGCGGGAATGCAGGCCTTTCTTCTCCAGCTGACGATAGATGATGGTCTGCTGGATGATGGAGATGACGTTGCTCACCAGCCAGTACAGGGTCAGACCTGCCGGGAACCAGAGGAACATGAAGGTGAAGATGATCGGCATGAACTGCATCACCTTCTGCTGCATCGGGTCCGTGATGGTGGTCGGGCTCATCTTCTGCAGGTACCACATGGAGGCACCCATGAGGATCGGCAGCACGAAGAAGGGGTCCTTCACCGACAGGTCGGTGATCCACAGGGCGAACGGCGCGTGGCGCAGTTCGACGGATTCCATCAGAGCCCAGTACAGGGCGATGAAGATGGGCATCTGCACCAGGATGGGCAGACAGCCGCCCAGCGGGTTGACCTTCTCCTTCTTGTACAGCTCCATCATGCCCTGGGACATCTTCTGGCGATCGTCGCCGAAGCGTTCCTTGAGCGCCGCCAGCTTGGGCTGGAGCATGCGCATCTTGGCCATGGATGTGTACTGGGCCTTGGTCAGCGGGAACATGATGCCGCGCACCAGCAGGGTCAGCATGATGATGGCCAGACCCCAGTTCTGGACGAAGCCGTGGAACACGGTCAGCAGCCAGTGCAGCGGCTGGGCGATGAACCAGAGCCAGCCGTAGTCGACGGTCAGGTCGAGGTGGTTGGCCACCTTGGCCATCTGATCCTGCAGCTTGGGACCGATCCACAGCTTGCCGCTCACCTCGGCCTGCTGGCCGGCGGCGACGTCAACCAGGGGCGCCTTGTAGCCGATGATGGCCTGGTCCTTGCCCGGGATCACGCGGCTGTAGAAGCTGTTGGTGTCCTCGGCATTCGGCGCCCAGGCGGAGACGAAGTAGTGTTGCAGCATGGCGACCCAGCCACCCTTGGTGGTCTTGTTCAGGTCGGCATCCTTCATCTCGTCGAAGGTGTACTTCTTGTAGCGGTTGTCGTCGCTGGAGAAGGCACCACCACGGTAGGCGCTGGCCACCATGGCATGGCCTTCCTGATCCTTCGGCGTGGTCATGGTCTGCTTCAGCTGACCGTAGAACTGCACCTGGACCGGCTCGGCAGACTTGTTGTCGATCTTGTAGTCGACACCCACGGCGTAATCGCCGCGCTTGAGGACGAACTCCTTGGTGAAGACCACGCCCTTGCTGTCGGTCCAGGTCATGGGGACCACGACCTGATCCTGACCGTCGGCCAGCTGATAGCTGGTCTGGGCCACATCATAGGTGGGACGGCCCTCGGCCTGACTGTCCGGGCCGTTGCGACCGACCAGGCCGCTCTGGGCGACATAGAGGTGCGCCGGCTGGCTGGTCAGCAGGGTAAACGGCTGTTCCTTGCCTTCTTCCAGCTTGTGGGCCAGCAGTTCGGCAGAGACGATGTCACCGCCCTGGGTATCCAGGGTCAACTTGAGCACGTCGGAGGAGACGGTGATCAGCTTGCGCGCGGCGTTACCATTTGCTTGCTCGGAAACCTGGGGAATATCACCGGTCTGACCGGCTTCAGGTACGAAATGTTCGGTTTGGGCCACGGTCGTCGGGGCCGGCTTCGGAGCCTTGTCGGACTCCCACTGTTGCCAGAGCAAGAAGCTCACGAACAGCAAACCGATCAGGAGTAAATTGCGTTGTGATTCCATAGTCTTCAGTTTCTTCGCTTTGGTTGCGGAACCGGGTCATAACCACCCTCGGATAAGGGATGGCATTTTAATAGACGTTTGCTGGCTAACCAAACGCCTTTTATGAAACCGTGAAGTCGGATTGCTTCTATTGCAAATTGGGAACAAGTCGGGGTGAAACGGCAGCGCGGCCCGAGCAGGGGACTAAGGATTAGCTGATACAGGCGTATCAGTTTGATGGCTACCCATTGCAACGGCGTGACAGAGTGCGCCATAGCTTTTCCAGTAACTTGAACAGCGCTTCGTTGTCCATCTCCTTCACGCCACCCTTGGCGATCACGACGATGTCGATAGCGGGCAGATTGGCTTGATTGAGGCGAAAACTTTCCCGAACCACTCGTTTGACACGGTTGCGCCAGACGGCACGCTTGAGCGCCTTTTTGGGCACGGCGAGACCAAGACGGGGGTGTTCGAGGGAATTGGGGCAAGCAAGAAGCGTAATTTGCGGAGAAGCGGCCCGGACAGGCTCGGCGAAAACGCGTTTGAAGTGTTCGGGAGTTAACAGACGTAACTCCCGAGAGAAGGTGTGCTGGGTAGGCATTAGACTACCAGGCGGGCACGACCCTTGGCACGACGAGCGGCCAGAACTTTGCGACCGTTGGCGGTAGCCATGCGGGCGCGGAAACCGTGAGAGCGCTTGCGCTTCAGGTTGGACGGTTGAAAAGTACGTTTCATGATTCGATTCCGTATTTCTGTACAGTTTTGATTGTCACACTTAGCCGACGCGCCAGCTATAGCGTGTGACGACTAGCAAAAGAGGCCGAATTCTAAACAGAGTTCGGCTTCTCGTCAATCCGCCGTTCCCTCCCGTCTCGCCCTGCTCGTCAAACAAGAGCAGGAGAAGCTGGCAGGATCCGGAGGATCAAGGGCCCCGAATTATACTGGCAACCCTGGGTTAAACAAGGATCCGCCAAGAAAAAAGGCGGCAGAGCCGCCAAAGAGAGAGCTATTTCAGCACTTTGCGCAGGAATTCCCGGGTACGGGGATCCTGCGGATCGACCAATATCTGGCTCGGCGGGCCCTGCTCCACGATCCGGCCTCCCTCCATGAAGATCACCCGATCGGCGACATCACGGGCGAACTCGATCTCGTGGGTCACCACCACCATAGTCTGGTGCTGGCGGGCGAGCTGCTTCATCAGGCCCAGCACCTCGTCGACCCATTCGGGATCCAGGGCCGAGGTGGGCTCGTCGAACAGGATCACCTTGGAGTGGGCCGCCATGGCACGGCCGATGCCGACCCGCTGCTGCTGGCCGCCGGAGAGGGAGGCCGGGTAGGCATCCTGCTTCTCGGCGAGGCCTATGTCCTTGAGGATGCCGAGGGCGGTGGCGCGGGCCTCCGCCTTCGGCTGTTTCCAGACGGTGATGAGCCCCTCGGCGATGTTGTCCAGCGCCGTCTTGTTGGCGAACAGGGCATAGTTCTGGAACACGAAGGAGGCGCGCTTGCGCAGCTCGATGGCCTGCTGGTCGCTGGCCCTGGCCAGGTCCAGCTGCAGATCATCGATGGCGAGCCGGCCGGCGTCCGGGGTCTCCAGCAGGTTCAGGCAGCGCAGCAGGGTCGACTTGCCGGTGCCCGAGGGACCGATGATGACGACGATTTCCCCCTTTTTCACCTCAAGATCGATGCCGTTGAGCACCTGATTTCCGTCATAGGCCTTGGAAAGACCCGTTAGCTTGATCATGACAGGTCTCCTTTAATAGGCGCGGTTCAGGCGCACTTCCAGCAGGTGCTGCAAGCGGGTGAAGAAGATGACGACGACCCAGTAGACCAGGGCTACCGCCATGAAGCTCTCGAAGAACTTGAAGGAGGAGGAGGCCTCCATCTGCGCCTTGCCCATGATCTCGGCCACCCCCAGGGTAAACGCCAGCGAAGTGCTCTTGATCATGTCGATGAAGTAGTTCATCAGGGACGGCGTCGCGATGCGGGCGGCCTGGGGCAGGATGATCCGCTGCATCGCCTGCAGCCGGCTCATGCCGATGCTGAGGGCGGCCTCCATCTGGCTCTTGTGGATGCCGAGGATGGCGGCCCGGATCGACTCGGCCATGTAGGCGGCAAAGTGCAGGGTCAGGCCTATGATGGCGGCGGTGAAGGCATCCATCCCCACGAAGATGGGGAAGAGCTGCGGCAGCCCGTAGTAGAGCAGGAACAGCTGGACGAGCAGCGGGGTACCCCGGAAGAACGAGATATACAGCATCGCCAGCCAGTGAATTGCGGGAACGCGAAAGACCCGTACTATCGCCAGGATCAGCGACAGTACGAGTGCCAATACGAATCCCCACAGGGCCATTTCCATCGTGGTGCCCAGGTATTTGAGCAGGATGGGGAACAGCCCTAGTGTGTACTCGAGATCAAATTCCATCATTTATTTGCTGGTGATGTCCGCAGAGAACCATTTTTCCGAGATCTTGGTCAGGGAGCCGTCTTTGCGCATGGCGGTCAGGGCCTCGTCGACCTTCTTCAGCAGTGCCTGCTTCTCCGGAGTCTTCAGGAAGGGCAGGGCGTTCTCGATGGTTTCGAACGGTGCGCCAGCCTGTTGCAGCGGCAGCTTGGATTCCTTGATCAGCTGGGCGGTGGAGACGCGGTCCATTACGAAGGCATCGATGCGACCCAGGGCGACGTCCTGCTCGAAGGCGGAGTCATAGGTGCGGATGTCGATCTTCTTGTTCGGGTCGTTCTTGCGCAGCAGCTCTTCGAAGTTGGAGCCCAGGTTCACCGCAACGGTCTTGCCTTCCAGATCCTTGAGACCCTGGATGCTGTTGTTGCCCTTGCGCACCACGATCTGTGCGCCGTCATAGACGTAGGGCTGGGAGAAGTCGTACTTGGCCTTGCGCTCGTCGGTGATGGTGATCTGGTTGGAGATGGTATCGACGCGGCCGGTTTCCAGCATGCCGAACAGGCCGGAGAAGCTGGCGGTCACGAACTCGACCTTGTAGCCGGTGCGCTCACCGATCTGGTTCCACATGTCCACCTCGAAGCCTTGCAGCTTGTCCTGCTTGACGAAGGTGAACGGGAAATACTTGCCGGACATGCCGACCTTGATGGTTTCCTGGGCGATGGCTTGACCGGACAGGCTGGCCAGCAGAATGGCGGCGCCGGAAATCAGTTTGATGGTGGATTTCATGGGGATTCCTCTCTCTGTAGTGCTGTATTTTTAGTTGTAATCACGGGACGGCGCTGATGTTATTGGAATAAAATATAAAAAATAAATGATATTTGGTTATATAAAATAACTGTGGTCGCAGAGTTCCATTCTGTCCACATCGCCGGTTGGCGGCTGTGGGTAACTTTGGGGATGAAATGAGATCCTGGGGCGTTGGATCCTTGAAAGTCAAGGATCTTATTTGCTGGATCCGTGCGGCGGCAACTGGAGATCCGGCCACTAAAAACGTAGAATAGCCGGTCTTTACTTAATCAATTGACGGGAGTCTAGAGTGACTGCTTCGCTATGGCAGCAGTGCCTTAACCGGCTGCAAGATGAGTTGCCCTCGGCAGAATTCAGCATGTGGATCCGGCCGCTTCAAGCGGAGTTGAGTGACAATACTCTGACCCTGTATGCACCGAACCGCTTCGTTCTGGACTGGGTGCGCGACAAGTACCTGCTCCGGGTCAACGGCATCATCAACGAGCTGTGTGGGGCCGATGCTCCCACCCTGCGTTTTGACATCGGCAATCGCCCCCATCCCGTCGCGGTCGCCAGGGCGCCGGCACGCGGTGTCGATCCTGTGAATAACTCTCCCAAGAGCTGGGAGAACAAGGCCGAAGCCAAGCCCGAGCCGAATCACAAGAGCAACACCAACGTGAACTACACCTTCGAGAATTTCGTCGAGGGTAAGTCCAACCAGCTGGCCCGTGCGGCTGCCCGTCAGGTAGCAGACAATCCGGGTGGCGCCTACAACCCGCTGTTCCTCTACGGTGGCACCGGTCTGGGCAAGACCCACCTGCTGCACGCCGTTGGCAATGCCATCAAGGATCGCAAGAAAGACGCCAAGGTCATCTACATGCACTCCGAGCGGTTCGTGCAGGACATGGTGAAGGCGCTGCAGAATAACGCCATTGAAGAGTTCAAGCGTTATTACCGTAGCGTCGATGCCCTGCTCATCGATGACATCCAGTTCTTCGCGAACAAGGAACGCTCCCAGGAGGAGTTCTTCCACACCTTCAACGCCCTGCTCGAAGGCAACCAGCAGATCATCCTGACCTCGGATCGCTATCCGAAGGAGATCAACGGGGTGGAGGATCGTCTCAAGTCCCGCTTCGGCTGGGGTCTGACGGTGGCGATCGAGCCGCCCGAGCTGGAGACCCGGGTTGCAATCCTGATGCGCAAGGCGGACGAGAACCAGATCCACCTGCCAGACGAAGTGGCCTTCTTCATCGCCAAGCGGCTTCGCTCCAACGTCCGTGAACTGGAAGGCGCCCTCAACCGGGTGATCGCCAACGCCAACTTCACCGGCCGCGCCATCAACATCGACTTCGTGCGCGAGGCGCTGCGCGATCTGCTGGCCTTGCAGGAGAAGCTGGTCACCATCGACAACATCCAGAAGACGGTGGCGGAGTACTACAAGATCAAGCTGGCGGATCTGCTCTCCAAGCGCCGCTCCCGTTCCGTTGCCCGCCCGCGCCAGCTGGCGATGGCGCTGGCCAAGGAGCTGACGAACCACAGTCTGCCTGAGATAGGGGATGCCTTTGGTGGCCGTGACCACACCACGGTTCTTCATGCCTGCCGCAAGATCGAGCAGCTGAAGGAAGAGAGTCACGACATCAAGGAAGACTATTCCAACCTGATCCGTACCCTTTCTTCCTGATAACGGAACGGAGTGCACAGATGCAGATTGCATGTTCCAGCCTGATCCGAACCCTTTCCTCCCAATAACAACGGAGAGCACAGATGCAGCTCGAAATTAGCCGTGAGGCCCTGTTACGTCCCCTGCAACTGGTGTCCGGTGCCCTGGGTGGCCGGCCGACCCTGCCCATCCTCGGCAACGTCCTGCTCGATGTCAGCAATGGCCTGCTGTCGCTGACCGGGACCGATCTCGAGGTGGAGATGATCGGACAGGTCTATCTCAACAGCGACAGCCAGGATGGCCGCACCACAGTGCCGGCGCGCAAGCTGCTGGACATCTGTCGCGGTCTGCCGGAAGGGGCGGAGATCCGCCTCAGTACCGAGGGAGAGCGCCTCATCATCCGTTCCGGCCGCTCCCGCTTCAACCTGTCGACCCTGCCGGCGACCGAATACCCGAACATCGAGGATTGGGAATCCGTGCTCGAGTTCGACATCAGCCAGCTGGAGCTGAAAAAACTCATCGACGCGACCCAGTTCTCCATGGCGAGCCAGGATGTGCGCTACTACCTGAACGGCATGCTGTTCGAGAGTGAAGGTCACGGCCTGCGTACCGTAGCGACGGACGGTCACCGGCTGGCCACCTGCCGCCGCGAGGTGGTGGGGGAATCGCTGCCCGATCATCAGGTCATCCTGCCCCGCAAGGGGGTGCTGGAGCTGGTGCGCCTGCTGGAAGCGGAAGACAAGCCGGTACGGCTTCAAGTGGGCCGCAGCAACCTGCGCGCCGCCCTGGATGGCTTTATCTTCACCTCCAAGCTGGTGGATGGCCGTTTCCCGGACTGGCGCCGCGTCATCCCGAGAGGGAGCGACAAGGCCCTGATCGCCGGTCGCGAGGATCTGCGCCAGGCCTTTGCCCGTGCCGCCATCCTCTCCAACGAGAAATTCCGTGGGGTGCGTCTCAATCTGCAGGAAAACCTGCTGCGCATCACCGCCAACAACCCGGAACAGGAAGAAGCCGAAGAGCTGCTTGACGTACAATACGCCGCTGGCGAGATGGAGATCGGCTTCAACGTCTCCTATGTGCTGGACGTGTTGAATACGTTAAAATGTGACCAAATCCGGATCAGCCTGAGCGATTCCATCAGCAGCGCCATTATTGAGGATTTTGAGAACCAAGATGCCCAGTACGTGGTGATGCCGATGCGGATCTAGTCGTGTCCCTGGTCAAACTCCAGCTCAGCGACTTTCGCAACATCCAGCACGCCAGTCTCGCGCTGTCTCCCGGCCTCAATATCCTGGTCGGGAGCAACGGCAGCGGCAAGACCAGCGTGCTGGAAGCCATTCATTATCTTGGTCTCGGCCGCTCGTTTCGTACCCATTTGACCGGGCGGGTCATCCGCCAGGGCGAGCGGGCCTTTACCCTGTTTGCCCAGTGCGAGCTGGAGGGGCGTCAGGTGCCCATCGGGCTTGCCAAGGACAAGGGGGGCGAAACCCAGCTCAAGATCGCCGGTGCCCAGGCCCAGCGCCTGGCCGATCTGGCGGAGCTGTTGCCGGTACAGTTGATCCACCCCGATGGTTTCAGCCTGCTGACCGGTGGGCCCCAGGCTCGCCGGGCCTGGCTCGACTGGGGTGTTTTCCATCAGGAGCCGACCTTCTTCTCCCTCTGGGGGCGGGTGCGTCGGCTGTTGAAGCAGCGCAATGCCTTGCTGCGCCAGAGCACCCAGTATCGTCAACTGGCGTTCTGGGATCAGGAGCTGGTGCGACTGGGTGGCGAGCTGGCGGGTTTTCGCGCCAGTTATTGTCAGGCCATTACGCCCCTGATCAAGGAGATGACGGCAGATTTTCTGCCGGAGTTCGATATCAGTCTTGGATTCTATCGAGGCTGGGAAAAAGACACTCCCCTCGATGCATTGCTGGAGGCGGGGTTCGAACGGGATCGTTCGCTGGGGTACACTGGGGTCGGTCCGCAGAAGGCGGACGTGCGGCTCAAGGCGAACGGCGTGCCCGCGCAGGATATTTTGTCCAGGGGTCAGCTGAAGTTGCTGGTCTGTGCCATGCGGCTGGCCCAAGGGCTCTATTTGAATCAACATAGCAGCCGCGGCTGTATTTTTTTAATTGATGATTTTGCCTCTGAACTGGATGTCGACAAACGTCGTCTGCTGGCCGCAAGGCTGAAGCAGTGCGCGTCCCAGGTGTTCATCACCGCCATCGATACCGGTCAGCTCGCAGACATGATGGATGCGAGTGACTGCAAGCTGTTCCACGTGGAACAAGGCAAGATCTCCGAAACGTTAGAGAAGGCAGAGAGTAAGCTATGAGTGAAAATACTTACGACTCCTCGAATATCAAGGTGCTCAAGGGCCTGGATGCGGTCCGCAAGCGCCCGGGGATGTATATCGGCGATACGGACGATGGATCGGGCCTGCACCACATGGTGTTCGAGGTCGTCGACAACTCCATCGACGAGGCTCTGGCTGGCTACTGCTCCGATATCCAGGTCAAGATCCATTCCGACGGCTCCGTCTCCGTGCGCGACAACGGTCGCGGCATTCCGGTGGACATCCACCCGGAAGAGGGTCGTTCGGCCGCTGAAGTCATCATGACCGTGCTGCACGCCGGCGGCAAATTCGATGACAACTCCTACAAGGTGTCCGGCGGTCTGCACGGTGTGGGCGTTTCCGTGGTGAACGCGCTTTCCGACAAGCTGCTGCTGACCATCCGCCGCAACGGTCATGTCTACGAGCAGACCTATCACCTGGGCGAGCCGCAGGCACCCCTCAAGCAGATTGGTGACAGCACCGGCACCGGGACCGAAGTTCGCTTCTGGCCGAGCCCGACCATCTTCAGTGACACCCTGTTCCACTACGAGATCCTGGCCAAGCGTCTGCGCGAGCTCTCCTTCCTCAACTCCGGCGTCTCCATCCGTCTGATGGACGAGCGTGATGGCCGCGAGGCGCACTTCTGCTACGAGGGGGGCATCAAGGCCTTCGTCGAGTACCTGAACCAGAACAAGACCCCGATCCACCCCAAGGTGTTCCACTTCACCACTGAGCAGGACGGCATCGGTGTCGAAGTCGCCATGCAGTGGAACGACGCCTATCAGGAAGGGGTCTACTGCTTCACCAACAACATTCCGCAGCGGGATGGTGGCACCCACCTGGTGGGCTTCCGTACCGCGCTGACCCGGACGCTGAACAACTACATGGACAAGGAGGACTACAGCAAGAAGGCCAAGTCCGCCGCCAGTGGTGACGATGTCCGTGAAGGTCTGATTGCCGTTATCTCCGTCAAGGTGCCTGACCCTAAGTTCTCCTCCCAGACCAAGGACAAGCTGGTCTCTTCCGAAGTGAAGACCGCGGTCGAACAGGCGATGGGTGAGAAGCTGGCAGACTTCCTGCTGGAGAACCCGGGCGACGCCAAGATCGTGGTCAACAAGATCATCGATGCGGCCCGTGCCCGTGAAGCGGCCCGCAAGGCCCGCGAACTGACCCGCCGCAAGGGCGCGCTGGATATCGCCGGTCTGCCCGGCAAGCTGGCGGACTGTCAGGAGAAAGACCCGGCGCTCTCCGAACTCTACATCGTGGAAGGGGACTCTGCTGGCGGCTCCGCCAAGCAGGGTCGCAACCGGAAGAACCAGGCCATCCTGCCCCTCAAGGGTAAAATCCTGAACGTGGAGAAGGCCCGTTTCGACAAGATGATCTCCTCCCAGGAGGTGGGCACCCTGATCACCGCTCTGGGCTGTGGCATCGGTCGCGACGAGTACAACCCGGACAAGCTGCGCTATCACAACATCATCATCATGACGGATGCGGACGTCGATGGTGCGCACATCCGTACCCTGCTGCTGACCTTCTTCTATCGTCAGATGCCGGAAATCATCGAGCGTGGCTATGTCTTCATCGCCCAGCCGCCGCTCTACAAGGTGAAGAAGGGCAAACAGGAGCAGTACCTGAAAGACGAAGACGCATTGTTGCAGTACCAGACCGCCATGGCGCTGGACGGTGCGACCCTGCACGTCAACGAGTCTGCCCCGGCCATCGGTGGCGAGGCGCTGGAGCGTCTGGTCAACCAGCATCGCTCCGTGACTCACCTCATCACCCGCATGTCCCGCCGCGCCCCGGAAGCCGTGCTGACCCAGCTGATCTATCAGCCTGAGTTGAACGAAACCCTGCTGGCCAGCGAGAGCGATCTGCAGACCTGGTGCCAGAGCATGGAAGCCGTGCTCAACGAGAGCAACCACGGTATCCAGTACCAGATGCAGGTACGCCGCGACGAGGAGCGCAGCCTGTTCGTGCCCCACGCCGTGGTACGCCAGCACGGGGTCGACCGTGAATACCCGCTCAGCTATGACTTCCTGCAATCCTCCGAGTACCGTCAGCTGGTCTCCCTGGGCAAGGAGATCGCCAACCTGATCGAGGAAGGCGGTTACATCAAGCGTGGCGAGAAGGTGAAGCCGGTCGCCAGCTTCGTTGAAGCGGTCGAGTGGCTGATGGGCGAAGGCAAGCGTGGCATCTACATCCAGCGCTATAAAGGGCTGGGGGAGATGAACCCGGAGCAGCTGTGGGAAACCACCATGGATCCGGAAGCCCGTCGCATGCTGCGCGTGACCATCGACGACGCCGTCGGTGCCGACCAGCTCTTCTCCACCCTGATGGGTGACGCCGTTGAGCCCCGTCGCGACTTCATCGAGACCAACGCCCTGCGGGTTGCCAACCTCGACGTCTAATCAGACGGTCCGACAATCATCAAAAGCCGCTCCTCGTGAGCGGCTTTTTGTTTTTTGGGCGGAAGGGAGAGGGCGCGTTCCACGTGAAACATGAGGGACCTAGACTCTGTCACCACGAAAGGTGCGGCGCCACTCCCGCGGCGACACCCCGAAGCGGGTGCGAAAGTGCTTGCGCAAGATGGTGGCAGACCCGAGCCCCACCAGTTCGGCGATGCGTTCCACGGTGTGGGAGCTGGACTCCAGCAGCGTCTGGCTGCGGCGCAGGCGCTCCGACATCAGCCACTCCCCGAGGGAGAGACCGGTGGCGAGCTGGAAGCGGCGGCTAAAGGTGCGTCGGCTCATCATGCAATGTTCCGCCAGGCTGTCCAGGGTGTGGGGAGCGGCCAGGTGCAGGCGCAGGTGATCGAACAGCTGGTTGATCCTGGCATCCCGGGTGGAGGCGGGCACCGGCTGCTCGATGAACTGGGCCTGGCCACCCTCCCGATGGGGAGGCACCACCAGTCGCCTGGCCAGCTTGTTGGCAATCTGGCTGCCGTGATGCTTGCGAACCAGATAGAGACAGCAGTCCAGGCTGGCGGCTGTGCCTGCCGAGGTGATGAGCCCGTCGTCGTCGACATAGAGGGCATTGGTATCGAGCCGAACCCGGGGGAAGCGCTGGACGAACTCCTGTTCAAACTCCCAGTGGGTGGCGGCACCGCGTCCGTCCAGCAGGCCGGCGTAGGCCAGCACATAGGTACCGAGACAGAGCCCCACTATCTGGGCTCCCCTGATCCGGGCGGCAACCAGGGCATCGAGCAGGGGTTGGGCAGGGCGCTCGGCCGGATCGCGCCAGAAGGGGATGATAATGATATCCGCCTCCAGCAGACCCTCCAGGCCATAGTCGGCCTCCATGCGAAAGCCCTGGGAGGAGGCGGGTTGCCGCGTGTCATCCCCGGCGCAGAGTCTTAGCTCGAACAACGACTGGCCCGGCATCATCTTGTCGCCAAAGATGAGGCAGGGCACCGAGCAGTGAAAGGGGCTGAAGCGATCGAAGGTGATGACGGCGACGATGAGAGGACGGGGCATGGTGGCAGACTCCTTTGCACTCGGATCCCCATCATACGGGGCGGCAACAGAAAGCCGAAGGGCCATGTGGTACCAGGCCCCTCGCTCAGAGCATCATGGTTTCGCCATCCTCGGGCACCCGTACCCGGTCTGCCATCCCCTGGCTGTCCAGGTAGTCGCGCAGCTCCCGCCGGGACAGCAGGGCATGATTGACCGCCTCCATGTGGCTGGCGATCAGGGTGGCCTGCGGGGCGGCCTGATAGACGGCGGCCACATCCTCCTTGCCCATGATGATGGCGCCCAGACCCATCACCTGGGCATCGCCGCAGTTGAGGACGACGACCTCGGGTTGGTGCCGGTGCAGCGTTTGTTCAACCTGGGCATTCCAGACGGTGTCGCCGGCCAGATAGAGGGTCTTCTCGGCCGGGTGGGAGAAGACCACTCCGCTGACCTCGCCAAGGCGATCCCCCAGCAGGGCCATGATGGTATCGCTGCCGTGTCGGCCTTCCGTCTGTTGCAGGCGGATGCCGACGAACTCGCCGACCTCGCCCAGCAGGCGCACATCCTCGAAGCCGCATCCCCTCATGGTGTCGGCATCTTTCTGATGTTGCACAAACAGCGGAAGGTGCTTGGGGATCTGCGCTTTCGCGATATCGTCCCAGTGATCCAGATGGTCATGGGTGACAATCACCGCATCCACCTCCAGCAGAGTTGCCATGGGCAGCGGCAGCTCTACCAGGGGGTTGCGAAGATGGCTGTTGGCCATGCCTTCGAAGCCGGGGTAGCTCCCCTTGGGGGCCAGCATGGGGTCGATGAGGAAGCGTGCTCCTGCGTAGTGGATGAGCAGGGTGGCGTTGCGAACCTGGGTAATCTTCATGGCGTGCTCCGGTTTCTCGTTGGGGACACGGCCAGTATGGAGGGATGAGGGACGGATCATGAGTGGCCCGCAGGCAAATTATCGATCTAATCGGGCCATTCTTGATGGCCGGTATTTCTTTTGTTTTTACCCCTTGAAAGCCAAATGCTGGCCCCTATATAGATAACAAGGTCGGAACGCTCAACAGAGGTTTCGACCAGGCGCCCGTCCATCAGGAGGGCAAACAATCCGTTATCGCTCACAAGAGGGTAATACTATGCGTTCTATCGACTTTTCTCCGCTCTATCGTTCTGCCATCGGTTTCGATCGTCTGGCCAATCTCATCGAATCTGCCGCCAGCAATGGCAATGCCGGTTACCCCCCCTACAACATCGAGCAGCTGGGTGACAGCGACTACCGCATCAGCATGGCGGTGGCGGGCTTTACCCAGGAAGAGCTGGAGCTGAGCTTCCAGGAGAACCTGCTGACGGTGAAGGGCAACAAGCAGGCCGACACCGAGCGCAACTACCTCTATCAAGGCATCGCCGAGCGCGGCTTCGAGCGCCGCTTCCAGCTCGCCGACTACGTGCGGGTGAAGGGAGCCGACCTGAGAAACGGTCTGCTGCACATCGATCTGGCGCGCGAAGTGCCCGAGGCGATGAAGCCCCGCAAGATCGAGATCAACGGCTGACAGCCTGACCTCGTTGCATTGTTGATGTTTCCCGGGTGCCGATTGACGGGCCCGTGGAGAGTAAACCCTGTTGCTTGTTAGAAGGATAGGATCATGCGTAACCTCGATTTTTCTCATCTCTATTCCAACGCCGTCGGCTTCGAGCGAATGGCCCGCGAGCTGGAAGGCCTGTTCGATCAGAAGACCTCGGCCTACCCCCCGTACAACATCGAAAAGCGCGATCACGACAGTTACCTCATCACGGTTGCCGTGGCCGGTTTCGATCGCAATGAGCTGGAGTTGGAGACCGAAAACGGCACCCTCAAGGTGAAGGGGCGCAAGGTCGCCACCATGGGCGAGCGCCAGTTCCTCCACCAGGGGATCGCCGAGCGGGACTTCGAGCTCGCCTTCAAGCTGAGCCAGCACGTGGAAGTGCAGGGGGCTAAACTGGAGCACGGTCTACTGACCATAGAGCTGGCCCGGGAGCTGCCGGAGGCGCTCAAGCCCCGCGCCATTCCCATCGGCAAACCCGAGCAACTGGCGCTGCCCGGTTAAGCAAACCGGATCGCGACAAACAAGAGAGGCCTGCATTTGCAGGCCTCTCTGTTTTTGCAGCATGGGGTTAGCCGGCGTAGAGGCTGTTGATCTCGTCGGCCAGGATGGCGATGCCACGGCGCACCAGCTCCTCGCTCTGGGAGTAGTTGAGGCGGATGCACTCCTGGCTGTGGCGCCACTCGGGGTCGTCGATGCCGGGGAAGAAATAGTGGCCGGGCACGATCAGCAGGTTCTTCTCCTTCAACCGCTCGTAGAGCGCCTGACTGTGGATCGGCAGGTCTTCGAACCAGAGCCAGAGGAAGAGGGCACCCTCCGGCTTGTGGATGTGGAAGCGCGGATCCGGAATGGCCTCGCGCAGCAACTGGACCGCGAAGGTGGCTTTCTGCTGGTAGAAGGGTTTCACCACCTGTTCGCTCAGGGTGATGATGTCACCGTTCTCTATCATCGGAATGGTGATGGCGGGGCCCAGGCTGCCCGGCGCAAGATTGATGATGCCGCTCAGGTTGGTGATGGCCCGGATGATCTTCTCGTCGGCGATGACGATGCCGCAACGGGTGCCCGGCAGACCGAGCTTGGAGAGGCTCATGCAGAGGATGGTGTTGGCGTTCCAGAACGGCTTGGCTTCGCTGAAGATGATGCCGGGGAAGGGGACGCCGTAGGCGTTGTCGATGAGAAGCGGGATCCCCTTGTCACGGGCGATCTGATCGAGGTGCTCGATCTCCTCGTCGGTGAGCACGTTGCCGGTGGGGTTGGTCGGCCGGGAGACACAGATCACCCCGATGTCGTCGCCCACCTGCAGGCTCTCGAAATCCACGTGGTATTTGAACTGGCCGTCGGGCAGCTTCTCTATGGTGGGCTTGTAGGCGACGAAGTGATCCTCCGAGAGGGCCGAGTCGGCATAGCCGATGTATTCGGGGGCCAGCGGGAACAGCACCTTCTTCTTGCGGCCGTCGGCGAACTCACCGGCCAGCAGGTTGAACAGATAGAAGAAGGCGTTCTGGCTGCCATTGGTCAGGGCGATGTTGCAGGACGAGATCGCCCAGCCCAGCTCCTTGCTGAGCAGCCCGGCCAGCGCACTGGTGAATCTGTCCTTGCCCTGGGGGCCATCGTAGTTGGCCATGGCCTTGATCAGTTCGCCGTTGTCGAGCAGGGTCTTGGCCTCGGCCTGAAAGCGTTCCAGTATGGCGGGGATGGGGGCCGGGTTGCCGCCTCCCAGCATGATGGCGTCTGGGTTCAGCAGTCCCTGATTGAGGTCATCCATGAGTTGGGTAATACCGGCGTGGCGAGTGAACTTCTCGCCGAACAAGGAGAATTCCATTCGGTGGCAAATCCAGAGTCAGTTAGAGGAAGAGCTAGCACCATAGCTCACTTCAAAAGCGGGTGTCGATGAAAAAAACGGGACGTTCCACGTGGAACAGGGTTGTCATTATGGAGGTGGTAAAAAAAACCATTTATAGGTTTTAAAATAACCAATATTCGATCCAGGAAGAGGCGTGGAGGCATCAAAAAATTATTTATATCAATAAAATCATGATTTTATAAATCTGGCACAACTATTGGAATAACTCTCTGGTCATCTCAACCACACCGGAGCACACCAGATGAAGATCCTGATCGCTACCCTGATTGCCAGCAGCCTGAGCCTGAATGCCATGGCCGCCGAGAACCCCAGACCCGAACTGGACAGCGCCGGGTTGCAGCAGGAGGTGCTGGCCCTGCAGCAGCAGGCATCCCATGACGTAGTGGCAGAGGCCATCCACAACCTCAAGCCGCTGGCCCTGGAGACCCTGGTGGTGGAGGCGAGCTCGGCCGATGCGACTCACCCCGAGAGTTGAGGTAGCGCAAGGGGGTCTGCCCCGTGTGCTGCCTGAAGAAGCTGATGAAGGCGCTGTCGCTGGCAAACTCCAGGGCAGCCGCCACCCGGCTGATGGGCTCGGCATCGGCCAGCAGTTCCATGGCCCGCAACAGCCGCCACTGCTGGCGCCAGGCCTGGTAGCTCATGCCGGTCTCCCGCATGAAGATGCGACCTATGGTCTTGTCACTGGCACCCACCCGTTCGGCCAGCCGGTTGAGCCGATCGGGCAGGGTGTCACACCGCTTTATCTCCTGCAGCCAGCCGGTCAGACGCCCGTCTGACGGCAACGGCAACTGCCAGGATTCCCGCGGCGCTTGCGCCAACTCCTCCTGCAACAGCGCCAGCGTGCAATGCTGCTCCGCCGCTGGCTTGTCCCAGGGCCAGAGCGCCATCCGCTCGATGATCTCCCGCAGCAGCGGGTTGACCGCCAGCACCGCCATCTCGTTTGGCAACGCGGGCTCCGGCTGGAAGTAGAGGGAGCGATAGGCCACTACCCCGCGCATCAACACCCGGTGGGGCAGACCCGCTGGCAGCCAGGCCGCTCGCGTCGGCGGCAGCAGGCAGACCTGATCGTCCAGCTCTATGGTCATGCAGCCTGCCTGGGCGAACAGCAGCTGGTGGCGCTGGTGCTGATGGCGGCCGGAGTCGTGCCAGCCGAGGGCGGCGGCAATACCGATGGCGCTGCCGTCGTGCTGGTCCGGATCAAAGGGGTGATCGGGAAGAATAAAGGCCATGTGTCCGATTCTTGCTGTTTATAGTCCGCCTTATTGTAATCGGACATGTTATCCCTCTCTAGAATGGCGACCTCTTGTGAAGGAGGTGTGTCATGAACAACAGGTTGCCACCGCGCTGGCTGGTGGTCGGATTGATGATGTTTCCCCAGATAGTGGAGACCATCTACAGCCCGGTGCTGACCCATATCGCCACTGAGTTTCGGGTGAGCGAGGGGCAGGCGTCCCAGACCCTGTCGGTCTATTTTCTGGCGTTTGCGGCGGGTGTGGTCTGCTGGGGCCGGCTGTGCGATCTGATCGGGCGGCGCCCCGCCATGCTGGCGGGGTTATTTACCTATGGCACCGGCACCCTGCTGGCGCTGCTGGCCACTCAATTTGAAACTCTGCTGCTGGCCCGGATTATCGCGGCCTTCGGCGCCGCCGTGGGCTCCGTGGTGACCCAGACCATGCTGCGCGACAGCTATCGGGGCAGCGAGCTGGCGCGGGTCTTCTCGGTGATGGGCATAGCGCTCTCCCTGAGCCCGGTGCTGGGGTTGGTGAGCGGCGGCCAGCTGGTGAGCTGGTTCGGCTATCTCGGGGTGTTCGGCGCCCTGCTGGTGTTGGCCGCCGGATTGCTGTTGGTGGCCTGCTGGCAACTGCCGGAGACCCGCCCAGCCATCACGCAACAGATAGCCCTCTGGCCGCTGGCATGCCGGATGGCCCGTGACCCGGGCTTGTGGCGCAGCGCCGCTCTGGTGGCCCTGTTCAACACCATGCTGTTCGGTTACTACAGCCTGGCGCCCTTCCTGTTTGCCGGGTTGGGGTTGAGTGCGGGCGAGTTTGGTTACACAGGGATCCTGCTTGCTCTGGCGACCCTGGGGGGCAGCCTCCTGAACCAGCGGCTGCTGGGGCTTGGTTGGCCGCCGGCCTCAGTGGTTCGGCTGGCCTGCGGCCTGGCACTCATCTGCGGGGCCTGGGTGTGGCTCAGTCAGGGCGGCCTCTGGTTCCTGTTGCCCATGATGGGGGTGGTGGTGGCCTTCGGGCTGGCGATCCCCAATGTGCTGAGCCAGGCGCTGCTGGCCTATCGGGAGGTGGCGGGCAGTGCCGGCGCCCTGTTCGGGCTCGGCTACTATCTGATGCTCGGTCTGGGGTTGGCCATCGCCGCCCTGTTGCAGGATCTTGGCCTGCTGCTCGGCGGCTGCGGTCTGCTGGCATTGATCTGCGGCTGGCGTCGTTCCACGTGAAACATCGGCTGCCGATAAAGCGGTAGCCGATACCGGCTTCAGTTTCGATCTGGGTGGGTTGCTGGGAATGTTGCCGCCCAGCTTCTTACTGCAACATCAGCTGCCGATAAAGCGGTAGCCGATGCCGGATTCGGTCTCGATAAGCGTTGGTTGCTGGGGGTTATCTCCCAGCTTCTTGCGCAGGCTGGCGATGACGATGCGCAGGTAGTGAGTGTCCTCCTTGTGGCTTGGCCCCCAGATGTCGATGAGCAGCTGGGTCTGTTGCACCAGCTTGCCGGGGTGGCACACCAGGGCCTGCAACAGGGCGAACTCCTTGCGGGAGAGGGGGACCTCTTCGCCTTGCAGCGTGACTCTGTGGCTGCTGCTGTCCAGGGTCAGCCCGCACTGGGGGAAGTGGCGGCACTCGCCGCTGGTGGCCCCCGCACGCTGGCGCAGCAGCACCCGGATGCGGGCCATCATCTCGCCGACGCCGAACGGCTTGCTCATGTAGTCGTTCGCTCCCGCATCCAGCAACCGCACCTTCTCCTGCTCGGAGTCCCGCGCCGACAGCACCAGCACGGGGTTGGCGTGGTGCTCGCGAATGGCCTGCAGCACCTGGAGACCGTCACCGTCCGGCAGGCCGAGATCCAGGATCACCAGGTCGGGATTGAGGTGGCGATACTGCGCCAGCCCCTCGCCGACACTCACGGCTTCGCTCACCTGGTGCCCCTCGGCGACCAGGCTGATGCGCAGGAAGCGGCGGATGGCCGCTTCATCATCTATGACCAGGATATGGGCCATTCGACCTCCGGCAGTGAAGATGGAAGAGAGAGAAACCGGCCAGGCTTGTGCATCTACACCTCGGGCGCATTGAGGGCCAGCGGCAGGGAGATGCGCATGCAGGTGCCGTTGCCGTTAGGCCCGGCGAATGCCCAGATGCGACCGCCGTGGGCCTCTATCATAGCGCGGGAAATGGCGAGGCCAAGCCCGGTGCCGCGGCTGCCGCAGTCGCCGACCGGCTGGGTGTAGAAGAGGTTGAAGATCTTGTCCCTGTCCGACTCGGCGATGCCGACCCCGATGTCGATGATGTCGATGATGAGGTCGGGGTCCGCCAGCATCACCTTGAACTCGATGGGGGTGCCGGCTGGTGAGTAGCGGGAGGCGTTGTCGAGGATGTTGACCAGCACCTGCTCGATCAGGGCGCCGTGCACATAGAGCCGGGGGAGCTGCTGATCGAAGTGCACCAGCAGCTTGTGCTGGCGCCAGGAGGAGTCGAGCCGCTTGCGGGCGCTCTCCACCAGATCGGCGAGCTCGACCCAGTCCCGCTTCAGCTGGAAGTCCGGCGAGCCGATGCGGGTCATGTCCAGCAGGTTCTGCACATAGCTGTGCAGGCGGCGCGCCTCGTCCTGCACCGAGTGCAGCAGTTCGCTGCGATCCTCCGCACTTATCCGGTCACCGTATTCCAGCAGGGTGCTGCCGGCCCCCATGATGGTGGCGAGCGGCGTCTTCAGATCGTGGGAGACGGAGGAGAGCAGGGCGGCACGCATCCGATCCGTCTCCGCCTGCAGCTGGCTGTCCGCCAGCCGCTCGTTGAGATCGATACGGGCCAGGGCGGCACGGATGTCGGTGAGCAGCGCCTGCAGTTGATGCTCGGCGGAGGAGGCGAGCGGTTTGGCCAGCCGGATGCCGAGCACCAGCTCGTCGCTGAGGTGATGATACTGGGCCTCGGCCGCGTTGAGGGTGGCGGTGTGGGCGCCGGCGCTCTGCTTCTGGGCCAGGCACCAGTCGATAGCCGCCTTGTCGGTCTGGCCGGGTCCCCGCAGTTCGTCACCGGCCCTGTGCTGGTAATCCTCGTCGAGGGCAAACACCGGCTGGCCCAGGGCCAGGGCGATGGCCTGGGTGCCCTGTCGCAGCACTTCCACCGGGTTGCTGGCGGTGGCCAACCCCTGACTCAACGACAGCAGGGCGTTGCCGAGCTGCTGGGTCTCGCGCAGCCCCACCAGCTGCTGGCGCTGGCGTGAGGCGAGCCGGCCGGCCGCGATGCCGACGATGAGCAGCACGAACAGGGTGAGCAGGTCGCTTTGGCTGGCCACGCTGAGTGAGAAATAGGGTGGGGTGAACAACAGGTTGTGGGCCACGAAGCCGAGCACCGCTGCCAGGATGGCGGGCACCAGGCTGGTGGTGAGGGCGGTGGCCAGCACCCCCAGCACGAACAGCATGGGCAGGGAGGCGGGTGGCAGCCAGTGGGAGAGCCCCCAGACGACGGCCGAGGTCGCACCCATGATGGCGACTGCCAGCAGGCTCTGGCGGATGTCCTTGGGACCGACGGGGTGCAGACCCTTACCGGGCTTGCGCGTCTCCGTATCCACTAGCGTGATCTCGAACCCCTTGGCCTGTTTCAGCAGGTGCTGCACCAGGGAGCGGCGCCAGGGGGGATTGTGCGGTTTACCGAGCAGCAGCTGCGATACCTGCTGCTGCTCGGCGGTCTCCAGCAGGGCATCGGCCACCGCCGGGTTGGAGAGGGTCAGCACCCTGGCGCCGAGCTGGGAGGCCAGCGCCAGCGCCTGCTCCACCTCGGCCGAGCGTTGCCCCTTGCTGTCGATGTGCACCACCAGCCAGGGTAGCTGCCGGCGCTGGGCGAAGCGGTGGCCGTAGCGCACCAGGGAGGCGCCGTGCTGTTCGCCGAGACAGACCATCAGCTTGCCCCGCAGCGGCAGGGTGCTCTTGCCCGCCGCCTGCCACTGCAGTTGCAGATCCCCCTCCACATGGCTGGCGGCAGTCTGCATCGCCAGCTCGCGCAAGGCGGTCAGGTTGTTGAGGGAGAAGAAGGATTGCAGGGCGGCCTTGGCCTGGTGGGGCACATAGACCTTGCCCTCCTTGAGGCGGTCGAGCAGCTCCTTGGGGGGCAGGTCGATCAGGATGATGCTGTCGGCATCCAGCAGCACCTGATCCGGCAGGGTCTCCTTGACCCTGACCCCGGTCAGCTGCCACACCAGATCGTTGAGGCTCTCCAGGTGCTGCACGTTCAGGGTGGTGTAGACGTCGATGCCGGCGCCGAGCAATTCCTCCACATCCTGCCAGCGCTTCTCGTGGCGGCTGCCCGGGGCATTGGTGTGGGCCAGCTCGTCCACCACGGCGATGGCGGGCTTGCGCTCAAGCAGGCCATCGAGGTCCATCTCTTCCAGCCGCTGTTGACGGTGAGAGTAGAGTTGGCGCGGCTGGATGGGCAGTTTGTCCAGCAGGGCCAGGGTCTCCTGGCGGCCGTGGGTCTCCACCACGCCGATCAGGATGTCGACACCCTCCCTGGCCTGTTCCCGCACCGCCTGCAACATGGCGTAGGTCTTGCCGACCCCGGGGGCGGCGCCGAGGAAGACTTTCAGCTTGCCCTTGTGTTCCTCTTCCAGGCTGGCCAGCAAGGCGTCGGCCCTCACCTCATCACGCATCCCCGTGCTCCCGTTGCGTCGGCCTTACCGCGGCCGTGACCTCATTGCTCATGTTTGTCCCCGGCGGGCCCTGCGGCTGCGTTGAAAGGGGGTGATCTACTGCACCGCAAGGAGCGCCCTCAGGCGCCCTTTTGATGATCGAGTTGCAGGTTCAACTGGAGGATGTTGACCACCTGCAGGCCAAGGATACCAGCTTGTGCCGCCGACTTGACCTGTTCCGTCAGCCGGGCGGGATCCAGCCCCCGTTCCTTGGCGACCCGGTCCACCTGGGACAGCACGGCATCCAGCGGCAGATGGGGATCCAGGCCTGAGGCGGAGCGAGTCAGCAGGGCGGGGACTCTGGCTTCCGGCTGCTCTTTTGCCGCCGCTGTGGCAAACTCGGCCCGCAGGGGTGAGCTCATTCCCAGGTTGCTGGCCCCTCCGCCTAGGGTGGCGAAGTCGCTGGCGGAGGGGCGGGAGTGGAAGTAGTCGGCCCGTTCGAACTTCTGGGCCAGCAGGGCACTGCCGATCAGCTGCTGCTTGTCATTGGTCAGTTGGCTGCCGTTGGCCTGCCAGGGGAAGACAAGCTGGGCCAGCCCGGTGACGGCCAGCGGATACGCTACCCCCAGCAGCAGGGTCAGGGTCAGCAGGGTTCTGATTGCTATCATGTTTTTTTGCTCCAAATGCGTTGGTTGGATGCGGGTCTGCCCCGCATCCGTTGATGCCGTTACACCAGCCCCAGGCCGGTGATAACCAGGTCGATCAGCTTGATACCGATAAAGGGCACTATCAGACCGCCGACGCCGTAGATCAGCAGGTTGCGGCGCAGCAGGCTGGCGGCCGTGCCCTGCAAGCTGACCCCGCGTAGGGCCAGCGGCACCAGCGCGACGATGATCAGGGCGTTGAAGATGATGGCCGACAGGATGGCGCTTTCCGGGCTGCCCAGTTGCATCAGGTTCAGCACCCCCAGCTGCGGATAGGCGGCGATGAACAGGGCCGGCAGGATGGCGAAGTACTTGGCCACGTCGTTGGCGATGGAGAAGGTGGTCAGGGCGCCGCGGGTCACCAGCAACTGCTTGCCCACCAGCACCACGTCCAGCAGCTTGGTGGGGTTGGAGTCGAGATCCACCAGGTTGCCCGCCTCCTTGGCGGCCTGGGTCCCCTCGTTCATGGCCAGGCCCACGTCGGCCTGGGCCAGCGCAGGGGCGTCGTTGGCGCCGTCCCCGCACATGGCGACCAGGCGGCCGTCGGCCTGCTCCTGACGGATGTAGGCCAGCTTCTTCTCCGGGGTCGCCTCGGCGATGAAGTCGTCCACCCCGGCCTCGGCGGCGATGGCGGCGGCGGTCAGCGGGTTGTCGCCGGTGATCATCACGGTGCGGATCCCCATGTGGCGCAGGATCTGGAAGCGGGCCTTGATGCCCGGCTTGATGATGTCCTTGAGGAACACCACCCCCAGCAGCTTCTCGTGGGTGCAGACCAGCAGCGGCGTGCCCCCCTGGCGGGCGATGTGATCGACGGATTTGAGGATGAGCTCGGGCACCCCCTTGCGATCGAGGGAGAGGTAGCGCAGCACCGCGTCCACCGCCCCCTTGCGGTATTGATGGCCGTTGCGATCCAGCCCGCTCAACCGGGTCTCGGCACTGAAGGGGATCACCTTGTCGCTCTCCAGCTGGCTCGGTCTGGTGTGGCTCTTGCCCGCCAGGGTCAGGATGGATTTGCCTTCCGGCGTATTGTCACCGAGTGAGGCCAGCATGGCGGCCTGGGCCAGCAGGGAGGGATCCACGCCGGGGGCCGGGATCAGCTCGTCCGCCATCCGGTTGCCGAAGGTGATGGTGCCGGTCTTGTCCAGCAGCAGGGTGCGCACGTCGCCGGCGGCCTCTACCGCGCGGCCCGACTTGGCGATGACGTTGAGCTTCACCAGCCGGTCCATACCGGCGATGCCGATGGCAGAGAGCAGGCCGCCTATGGTGGTCGGGATCAGGGTGATGAACAGCGCCAGCAGATAGAGCCTGGGCACCTGGGTGCCGTTGTAGTCGAGGAACCAGGGCAGGGTGGCCACCACCAGCAGGAAGATCAGGGTCAACCCCACCAGCAGGGCGTCCAGCGCCATCTCGTTCGGCGTCTTCTGGCGCTTGGCCCCTTCCACCAGGGCGATCATGCGATCCAGGGTGCTTTCACCCGGGTTGTTGCTGACCCGGATCCAGATTTCGTCGGAGACGACTGTGGTGTTGCCGGTCACGCCGCTGCGGTCGGTGCCCGACTCGCGGATCACGGGGGCGGATTCCCCGGTGATGGCCGCCTCGTTGACCGAGGCGATGCCGGCGATGACCTCACCGTCTGCCGGGATCATCTCGCCGCTGCGTACCAGCACCAGATCGCCCTTGAGCAGGCTGGTGGCCGGCACCCATTCCCCTTGCCCATCCCTGGGGTCTGTGACACGACGTGCCTTGAGCTGGCTCATGCCCGCCTTCAGGCTGTCGGCACGCGCCTTGCCGCGACCTTCGGCCAGGGTTTCGGCGAAGTTCGCAAACCAGAGGGTCAGCCAGAGCCAGGCGGTGAGCTGCCAGGCCAGCGAAGGAGCGACTCCGGAGAGCGGTTGCCCCAGCAGCGACTCCAGGGTCGCCATCACGGCCGCCAGCCAGAGAGTGAACAGGATGGGGCTGCCCAGCAGTGCCCTGGGGTTGAAGCGATAGAGGGCTTCCACCATGGCCTGCAGGATCTGTGATTTCTGTTTCTTGCCCTTCACCTTGAGGGTGTCGGTGCTCATTGAAGCGGACTTGCTCATTGAAGCGGACTTGCTCATTGGAAAGCTCCCAGCATCGAATAGTTGGTCACGCAGATCAGTCGGGTGTGCAGCATCAGAAGGCACCTCCCAGCAGGCTCAGGTGTTCCGCCACCGGGCCCAGCGCCAGCACCGGCAGGAAGGAGAGACCCCCCATCAGCAGCACGGTGACGATCAGCAGGGTGATGAAGAGCGGGCCGCTGATGGGGAAGTCCCCTTCACTTCGCTCCTGACGAGGGGTGCGGGCCAGCTGGCCGGCGATGGCCAGCACGGGGATGATGTAGCCGAAGCGACCGAGCAGCATGGCCAGCCCGATGGCGATGCACTGCCAGCTGTCGGCGGCGGCAAAGCCGGCGAAGGCGGAGCCGTTGTTGCCGGCGGCCGAGGCGTAGGCATAGATCAGCCGTGACAGACCGTGGGGGCCATCGTGACCGATGACGGTGGCGGAGTCCGGCATCAGCAGGGTAATGCCGCCGATCACCAATACCCCGACCGGCATCACCAGCATGCTGGCGACCACCCACTTCATCTCGGTGATGCCGAGCCGTTTGCCCAGATAGGTGGGGGTGCGCCCCACCATCAGGCCGCACAGGAACACGGTGAGCAGCACGAACAGCATCATGCCGTAGATGCCGGCGCCGACGCCGCCGAACACCACTTCACCCAGCAGCATGTTGATCATGCCGACCATGCCGGCGAGGGGGGTGAAGCTGTCGTGCATGGCGTTGACCGAGCCGTTGGAGGCGGCGGTGGTGGCCACTTCCCAGATGCTGGACAGCACGGGGCCGAAACGGCTCTCCTTGCCTTCCCAGTTGCCGGCTTCGCTGGTGAGGTGGGAGAGGGCGGGATCCGGTTTCAGCTCCTGGCCGATGGCGAGGCAGAGCCCCAGCACCAGCATGATGGTCATGGCGATGAGAATGGCGCGGCTGTGGGCCAGATCCTTCACGTAGCGACCCAGGGTGCAGACCATGGCGGCAGCCAGGGTCAGCAGGGCGACCATCTCCAGCCAGTTGGAGAGGGCGGTGGGGTTTTCGAACGGATGGGCCGAGTTGATGCCGAAGAAGCCGCCGCCGTTGGAGCCGAGCTGCTTGATGGCGATCTGGGAGGCGGCCGGGCCGAGCGGCAGCAGCTGTTCCTGGCCTTCCAGTCCGTGGAACGGCAGGTAGGCCGACAGGCTCTGGGGCACCCCCTGCCAGACCAGCAGCAGCGCCAGGATCAGCGCCATCGGCAGCAGCACATAGAGGCAGAAACGCACCAGATCCTGCCAGAAGTTGCCGAGGTGGGTGGTCTGCTGGCGGGCGATGCCGCGAAACAGGGCGACGGCGACGGCGGCACCGGTGCCGGCGGAGACGAAGTTCTGGGTGGTCAGCCCCACCATCTGGCTGAAGTAGGAGAGGCTGGCTTCGCCGGAGTAGGCCTGCCAGTTGGTGTTGGTCATGAAGCTGACCGCGGTGTTGAAGGCGAGTTGCCAGTTCAGCCCGGGCAGCTGTTGCGGGTTGAGGGGCAGCAGCCCCTGCGCCAGCAGGATCAGGAACAGCAGGCCGAAGCCGGCGCCGTTGAAGGCCAGCAGGCTGAGGGCGTAGGACTTCCAGTCCTGCTCGCGCCCGTCCGTGCCACAGCAGGCCAGGGTGGCGCGCTCAAGCGGGGCCAGCCAGCGACTCTTGCCTTCAAACACCCGATAGAGGTAGTTGCCAAGCAGAGGTGCCGGCAGCAGCACCAGCAGCACGAACGCGACGGGATAGATGATCTCTTGCCACATATCCGGTTCCTCACTCATGGGTGCGCGCGAGGGCGCGCAGCAGATAACCCGCGAGGGCGAGGACCAGCAGCAGATATAGCCAATTCATAACGACTCCGTTGAGGTAATTAGCGTCAGGGACCGATGCATATCCGTGTCGATCCCAGAGGTGTCATTGACGCTGAAAGGGTATGAAAAAGGGGCGTAAAGGCGCCATAAAGCGGCCGGGAGCGGGCGTAAAATCGGCGTAAAGAAGGCGGGTGTTGCCGGCTGGTGGACGGGCAAGGCACAAAAAACCCGGCCTGGGCCGGGTTGTGCAGTAAGTGGTTGAAGCTGGCCTGATAGTGACAGGCCAGCTTCAACCATGCTTATCGCATCGTCACAAACTCTTCCGCGCTGGTGGGATGAAGAGGGAGAACGCAGTTGTCGAACAGACCTCGAATTTCTCCCCTCACACGGCCATCAGCGCATCGTTACAAACTCTTCCGCACTGGTGGGGTGAATGGCGACGCAGTTGTCGAAGTCCGCCTTGGTGGCGCCCATCTTCATGGCGACGCCGAAGCCTTGCAGGATCTCGTCCATCGCAAAGCCGATGCCGTGCAGGCCGACCACCTTCTCTTCCGGCCCGACACAGACCAGCTTCATCCGGGTGGGCTGGCGATGCTGGGTCAGCGCCGAGTACATGGCGGTGAACTGGCTGCGGTAGACCTTGACCTGATCTTCACCGTATTCGGCGACGGCTTCCGGCTCGGTCAGCCCTATGGTGCCGATGGGGGGGTGGCTGAACACCACGGTTGGCACCAGATCGTAGTTGAGGTGCTCGCCCGGCTTGTTGTTGAACAGCCGCTCGGAGAGGCGGCGGCCCGATGCGACGGCCACCGGGGTGAGCTGGATGCGGCCGGTGTTGTCACCGACGGCATAGACGTTGGCGACATTGGTGTTCTGGAACTTGTCGGTGGGGATGAAGCCCTTCTCGTCCAGGGTGATGCCGGTGGCGGCCAGATTGAGGTTGTCGGTGGCCGGGACGCGGCCGATGGCCCAGATGAGGCAGTCTACGGTGAGGTGGCGACCATCTTCCAGCTGCAGGGTCAGGCTGTCGTCGGCGTTCTTGACCACCGCTTTCGGAATGGCGTGGGTGTGCAGCCTGGGCCCTTCCTGCGCCATGATCTCCACCAGGGTCTCGTGGATCATGGGGTCGAAGTTGCGCAGCGGCGCGTGCTTGCGCACCACCAGATGGGTCTCGGAGCCGAGCGCCTGCATCACGCCTGCGATCTCCACGGCGATGTAGCCGGCACCCACCACGGCGACCCGTTTGGGCTGGCTCTGCAGGTCGAAGAAACCGTCGGAGTCGATGCCCAGTTCGGCGCCCGGAATGGTCGGGATCTCGGGGCGGCCGCCGGTGGCGATCAGTATGTGATCGGCGCTGTAGTGCTCGCCGTTCACCTCGACGGTATGGCTGTCGACGAAGCGGGCGAAGCCCTTGATGACGGTGATCTGGTTCTTGCCCAGCACGTTCTGGTAGGACTGGTGAATGCGGCCGATGTAGGCCTGGCGGGACTCGACCAGCCTGGCCCAGCTGAAGTGGTTGAGGGTGGTGTCGAAGCCGTAGTCGGCACCGTATTTCAGGGCATCGGCGATCTGGCCTGCATACCACATGGCCTTCTTCGGCACACAGCCGACGTTGACGCAGGTGCCACCCAGCTCTTTGGCTTCGATCAGGGCGACTCTCTTGCCGTACATGGCGGCCCGGTTGGCCGAGGCGATGCCGCCGCTGCCGCCGCCGATGGCGATGTAGTCAAAATGCTGTGCCATTGCGAGGTTCTCCGCTCGTTGAGGATGCAATCACAGCATGATGGGGACAAAGCGGCCGGCTCACAAGAGCCGGTGCTCAGTTCTGCTGGATGGGCAGGCGAATGTGGAACTGGGCACCCTGTCCCGGTTCGCTGGCGCAGTGGATGCGGCCGCGCAGCAGTTGCACCACCAGGTTGTAGATGATGTGGGTGCCGAGCCCGCTGCCGCCATGACCCCGCTTGGAGGTGACGAAGGGATCGAAGATGCGCGGCAGTATCTCCGGCGGGATGCCGCGACCGTTGTCGCTGTAGTCGATGACCAGCTCGTCTCCCTGCTGCTCCACCTTGATGGTGATCTTTCTGGGTCTGTCCCAGTCATCGAAACCGTGATGGATGGAGTTGAGGATCAGGTTGGAATAGATCTGGGTGAAGCTGCCAGGGAAGGAGTAGAGGGTCAGCTTGGGATCGCATTGGATGTCGACCTCGCACTGGGCCTTCTTCAGCTTGTAGCCGAGGGAGACCACCACCTGGTGCAGGTTGTCGGCGAGGCTGAAGTTGTAGCGCGCCTCGGACGACTGATCGACCGCCACCTGCTTGAAGCTGGCGATGAGCTCGGAGGCCCGCCTCAGGTTGCCTTGCAGCAGCTGCATCGACTCGTCGAGATTCTGGGTGAACTCGTTGAGGTAGGAACGGGAGAGCTGCTTGGCCTCGAGGTGCTGCTTGAAGTCGGCGACCCGCTCCTGCAGATAGGAGGAGGCGGTCACGCTGATGCCGATGGGGGTGTTGATCTCGTGGGCCACGCCGGCGACAAGAGATCCGAGAGAGGCCATCTTCTCCGATTCCACCAGGGTCTGCTGGGCCTGCTTGAGATCGTCGTAGGCCTTGCCGAGCTGCTCGTTGGCATCGCTCAGGCTGCGGGTACGCTCCGCCACCTTGCCCTCCAGCTGCTCGTTGAACAGGGTGATCTCCCGCTCCACCTTCTTGAGGGGGGTGATGTCGTAGCCAAAGCCGATCAGGTACTTGAGATTGGGCCCCTCGTAGAAGGGGGCGAAGGTCCACTGCAGGACCAGCTCGTTGCCCTGCTGGTCGTGCATGGTGATCTCCCTGTCCTCCAGCGCCCCCTGTTCGGTCAGGATGGCGGCCAGCTCGTCACGTTGCTCCTGGCTGACGAAGAGATCCAGCCAGTTGTGCTGCAGCAGCTCCTCATGGTGATAGCCGGTCAGCAGTATTGCGGCCGGGTTGATGCTGGCGATGTTGAGATCCGGCTCCATGCAGCAGATGACCATGTTGGCGGAGTTGATCAGGGTGGCGGAGAAGTCCCGCTCCTGTTGCAGCTGATCGGCGGCCTGGTGGCGGGCCGTGAATTCGTCGTTCAGCCGGGTGCGCATCTGGTTGAGGGTGGCGGCCAGCGCATCGAACTCGTCCGGATGCTTGCGGGGCAGGGGGCGCCCCTCCAGGGTCAGCTCGACCGCCAGGCGATCCAGGCTCAGTTTCTGGGCGTAGCTGACGATGCGGTTGATATGACGGATCACCAGATAGTAGATGATGACCAGGATGCAGAAGGAGACCACCAGGGTCTTGATGGTCTGGCTGACCAGGATCAGCACGGACTTCTCGATGAGGCGCTGATAGACCTGATCCAGCGAGGCGGCGACGAACAGCTTGCCAACCACTTCCCCCTGGTAGCTGAGGGTGAATTCGCGGGAGATGTCGTACTGGGCCTGCTCCACTCCCTGGGTCAGCAGGGGCACCTCGGAGTTGCCCAGCATCTCCTTGACCATGACGAACTGCATGTTGGGCAGGTTCATGATGCCCTCGATCTGCACCTTGACCTGCTCTTCATCCAGGTTCCACAGGCTGGCGGAGATGGGCTGCAGGAAGGAGGCCTCGATCTGGTCGATGCTGGCCTCGATGACGGTCACGTCCTTGTTGTAGTCCCAGGCGAGCTGCAGCACAGTGATGGCCAGCGCCAGCAACGTGCTGCAGATCAGAATGTAGGAAAGCAGACGATATGAGAGTCCGTTAAGGCCGACGGCCTTGGAGAAGAGTCCTGACATGGCGTCCTTGCGGTCTGGATTGAGAACGGTTTAGTGTAACTGCTTCATGGACTTGTGTCGTGTGTGATCAAATGGATAAAAACAAGGCCCCTTTCGGGGCCTTTTTTGTGTGGGCTGGGATCAGTGACCGCCCTTGGCTTTTGCCGGGATGGACTCGTCGAATTCCGGCAGCGGCTTGTGCTCGGATGCCAGGAAGGTGTAGATCACCGGCAGCACGAACAGGGTGAACAGGGTGCCGATGGCCAGCCCCGCCACGATGACGATGCCGATGCTGAAGCGCTGGGCCGCCCCTGCCCCCGAGGCATAGAGCAGGGGGATCAGACCGGCGATCATGGCCGCCGTGGTCATCAGGATGGGGCGCAGACGCACCTTGGCGGCCTGCATCACGGCCTGCATCCGGTTCAGGCCGTGCAGCAGCTGCTCCTCCTTCGCCACCTCGCAGATCAGAATACCGTGCTTGGTAATCAGACCGACCAGGGTGATGAGACCGACCTGGGAGTAGATGTTCATGGTGGCCATGCCCCATGCCAGGGCGATCAGCGCGCCGCTGATGGCGAGCGGCACCGACACCATGATCACCAGGGGATCGCGCACCGATTCGAACTGGATCGCCAGCACCAGGAAGATGATGGCCAGGGCCAGGGCGAAGGTGGCGTAGAGCGCATTGCCTTCGGTCACGAACTGGCGGGCTTCCCCCATGAAGTCATAACGATAGCCTTGGGGCAGCTTCTCTTCCGCGGTGGCCTTGAACCAGTTGATCGCATCCCCCATGGCCACGCCAGGTGCCGGAACGGCGCCTATGGTGGCGGAGTTCAGCTGGTTGAAGTGGGGCAGGGCACGGGGCTCGCCCACCACCTCAATCTTGATCAGGCTGCCCAGCGGGATCGACTTGCCGTCGGCGGCACGCACGTAGTAGCCCTTGAGGGACTCGGGGTTCAGGCGGTACTTGCGTTCCACCTGCGGGATCACCTCGTAGGAGCGGCCATCCAGATCGATACGGTTGACGTAACCGTCCGCCATCATGGTGCCCATGGTGATGCCGATGTCCTGCATGGTGATGCCGTAGGCACCCGCCTTGTCCTTGTCGATGCTGATCTTCATGGTGGCCGAGTCGTAGTTCAGATCGAGATCCGAATAGACGAACTGGCCGTTGGCCTGGGTGGCCGCCAGCATCTCACCCGCGATCAGGAACAGGCTCTCGAAGCTGTTCGGGGTGGTGATGACGAACTGGATGGGCAGACCGCTCGACGCACCCGGCAGCTCGGGGAACTGGAAGGTGGTGATGGCCATCCCGGGGATGCCCTGCACCAGACCGGCGACCCGATCCAGCACCTCTTTCTGGCTCGCCTCACGCTGGCTCCAGGGCACCATGGAGGCGATGCCGAAGGCCTGGTTGGCGTTGAACACCCCGGAGAAGACCTGGGAGTAGGCGATCTCGGGCTGGTCGTCCAGGATCTTGTTCACGTCCGCCATGGTGTTTTCGATGTAGTCCAGGTTGGCGTTGGAGGGCGCCGTGCCCAGCACGGCCATGACCCCTTTGTCCTCGGACGGTGCCAATTCGCTCGGGATGAACTTGAACAGCAGCGGCAGGCTGGCGAACACGATGACGGCGAACAGGATGACCACGATGCGCTTTTGCATCACGGCATGCAGCATGCTGTCGTAGCGGGCCGTCATCCGGTCCAGCAGATCGTGCACGGTACGCTCGAACTTGCCCGGCTCCTCGTTGGCCCTGAGCATCTTGGCGCACATCATGGGCGACAGGGTCAGGGCGATGATGCCGGAGACGAAGACCGCCCCCGCCAGGGTCAGCGCGAACTCCTTGAACAGGGAGCCTGTGATGCCCCCCATCAGGGCGATGGGCGCGTACACCGCGGCCAGGGTGACCGTCATGGCGATGACGGGCACGGCGATCTCCCGGGTGCCTATGATGGCGGCCCGGAACGGCTCTTCCCCTTCCTTGATGTGACGGTCGACGTTCTCCAGCACCACGATGGCGTCATCCACCACCAGGCCGATCGCCAGCACCATGGCCAGCAGGGTCATCAGGTTTATCGAGAAGCCGAACATGTCCATCATCATCACCACCCCGATGAGGCTCAGCGGTATGGTGATGATGGGGATGATGACCGCCCGGAACGAACCCAGGAACAGGGTGATCACCACCAGCACTATGGCGGCCGCCTCCAGTATGGTCTTGATGACCTCGTGGATGGACTCATTGATGGCGATGGTGGAGTCATACAGGACGTTCACCTGCATGGTGCTCGGCATGTTGCTCTTCAGGCTCGGCAGCAGCTCCAGCACATCGTGGGCGATGTTGATGGGGTTGGCGGTCGGCGCCGCGTTGATGGCCAGTACCACGGCCTCGCGGCCGTTGGCGCTGGCGCGATAGATGTCGTGGCTCTTCTCCAGCGACACCTTGGCGATGTCGGAGAGGCGGATCACCTTGCTGTCCCGGGTCGCCACCACCAGGCGCTTGAGCTCCTCGATGTTGCTGACCTGGGTTTCGGCGTTGCCGTTGAACAGGGTGAAGTAACCCGTGGCCTGGCCGGTGGCAGACTGATAGTTGTTGCTGTTGAGCACCGTCATCACGTCGCTGGAGGTCAGGTCAAAGGCGGCCATCTTGGCCGGATCCAGCCACACCCGCAGGGCGAACTCGACCCCGCCGTACAGATCCACCTTGGAGACCCCGCCCACGGTGAACAGCTGGGGCTTGATGACCCGTTCCAGGTAGTCGGTGATCTGGCTGGAGTTGAGCTCAGGGCTGGTGAAGCCCATGTAGAGCACCGCCGTGGTGGAGCCGGTGGAGGAGGTGACCGAGGGGTCTTCCGCCTCTTTGGGCAACTGGGAACGCACCGAGTTGACCTTGGCCAGGATGTCGGACAGCGCGGCATTGGGATCGGTGTTCAGCTTCATGTAGGCCGTTACCGTGGAGCTGCCCAGCTGGCTCGAGGAGGTCATGAAGTCGATGTTGTCGGCTTGTGCGACCGCCTGCTCCAGCGGCTGGGTGATGAAGCCCTGGATCAGGTCCGAACTGGCGCCGTAGTAGCTGGTGGTGACCGTGATCACCGTGTTGGTGACCTCGGGGTATTCCCGCACCTGCATCTTGAAGATGGCCTGGAAGCCCAGCAGGGCTATCAGGAAGCTGAGCGAGATCGCCAGCACCGGCCGTTTTATGAATATGTCGGTAAATCGCATCGCAGATCTCCGCGTTTACAGCATCGGGGTTTGTGCCGGGACGGCGAGGGCATCGTTCTCGACCACGCGTACCTTGGTGTCGTTGCTCAGGCGAACCTGGCCCGACAGCACGATTTGATCGCCGGCCTTGATGCCGGAGAGCACATGGACGTCGTTGCCACGGCGCTCACCCGCCTTGACCACTACCTGCTTGGCGCGTTTCACGCCGTCCACCTCGTGAATGACGTAGACGTTCTCGCCATAGAGGGTGAAGGAGATGGCGGATTGCGGGATCACGATCTGATCCTTCACCGTGGGCAGTATGATGCTGGCACGGGCGAACATGCCGGAGCGGAGCTGACCCTCGTTGTTCGGGATGTCCGCCTGCACCTGGACCAGGCCGCTCTGGTAGTTGACCGCAGGTTCGATGGCGGTGATCTGGCCGTCAAACTGGGTCTGGGGATAGGCATCCACGTTGATCTTGATGGTCTGGCCCAGGGTAATCCTGGAGATGTCGGTCTGGGGCACGGTGAAGCGCAGGCGCATCACGCTGGTGTCTTCCAGCCGCACTATCTCGGTTCCCGGCTCCAGGTACTGACCGAGGAAGACGTTGCGCAGGCCCACGGCGCCGCTGAAGGGGGCGCGCACTTCGCGACGGGCTATGGTGGCCTTCAGGCTGTCGATGTCCGCCTCCAGGGAGCGGTAGCTCGCCTCGGCATCATCCAGCTGGTCCCGGGAGATGGAGTTCTTCTGGTACAGGTTCTTGTAGCGCTCGAACTTGGCTCGGGCAGCCGGCAGTCTGGCTTGGGAAGAGTTCAGGTTGGCCTTTTCCACGCTGGAGTCCAGGCTCAGCAGCAGCTGATCCGCCTTGACGTGCGCCCCGGATTCAAACCGGATGGCGTCGATGGTGCCTGACAGCTCGCTGGAGAGGGTGACCCCCTGGTTCGGCTCGATGAAGCCGATCGCCTCTATGGTGGGGACCCAGTCCTGGGCCTTGGTGACCATGGCGGTGACCGGGAACTCAGGCTCGGGACGATTGGCCATGAACTCTGCGATCTTCTTCTGTTTGAACATATTGAAACCGATGACACTGCCAAACAGGGCGAGTGCTATCAGCAGCATGACGGCCATCCACTTTTTCATGAACAGGCTCCTGTGATGGAAACATTAGGGTTTAAAATGGCATTCCAGCTGGCCCGGATGACCGTCTCCAGCTGTTCCTGCGTCAATTCGAAATCGTGAACCCGGCGTTGCTGTGCCAGGTTGGCCACGCAATCCAGACTCAATGCCTGCAACACCAGGACGGGGAGGTCGATGAAGAGTCCCTGCTGGCGTCCCTGCTCGAAGAAGCGCTCAAGTGGCGCCCACGTCGCCATTATGACCGGATCCCGCTCCAATTCAGCCCCCAATGGAGAACTTTCGTACTGCAATTTGCACTTGAGTGCATTGGGGTAGCTGGTAAAGATGGCATCTATGTTGAGCCAGAGGCGGCGATACTGCCGGTATGACACCTCCTCTATCTGCACGCCCTCCATGACCAGGGGATGACATTTGAGAATAGTGTGCTGATAGAGCTGGCGGATCAGATCATCCTTGTCGCTGAAGTAGCGATAGATGGTCCCTGCCGCCACCTTGGCTTTCTTGGCGACCACGGCAATGGAAAGGCCGTAGAAGCCTTGCTCGCCGAGGATCTCGTGAGCCGCTTCAAAAATGCGTTCTTTCTTATCCATGGTTATCAGAAATCAATGACTGAATGAACGTTCATTCATTCTAGGTGGGTCGTGAGGCAAGTCAAGACTCTGCCCGTCATCGATCGCTGTATGGTGGCTGTATGAGGGGAGTCAAAAGTAGCGGGTAAAGCTGGATCCAGGCTGAACAAAACAAAAATACTTGAAAAGGGCCGAAAGTGATTGAAAAACAGTCACTTGATTCTTTGTGTCAAAAAAAGAGTGGACAAGGTGAGCGCCATCATCAATAATGCGCCCCGTTCGACAGCGTAGCGCCCGTAGCTCAGCTGGATAGAGCGCTGCCCTCCGGAGGCAGAGGTCACAGGTTCGAATCCTGTCGGGCGCACCATCCAACGTGCGCCGGTTAAACGGGCGTGTTGAAGAACGAAAAACAGCTGTGGTGGCTGTAGCTCAGTTGGTAGAGTCCCGGATTGTGATTCCGGTTGTCGTGGGTTCGAGCCCCATCAGCCACCCCATTTTACAGCTTGTCAGGTATGCGAAGGTGGCGGAATTGGTAGACGCGCTAGCTTCAGGTGTTAGTGCCCCCCGGGTGTGAGGGTTCGAGTCCCTCTCTTCGCACCATACTTGCTGTATAACGAGGATGACCACAGGGTCGTCTTTGTTTTTTGTAAAATCAAAATAGTTTCGGTGATTAGCGCAGCCCGGTAGCGCATCTGGTTTGGGACCAGAGGGTCAAAGGTTCGAATCCTTTATCACCGACCACATTCTGAAAAACCCCGCCATGCGGGGTTTTTTGCTTTCTGCCCTCTGGCGGCCTTTCCGCTCTGTCACGTCTGTTTACACTTCAGTTGGCTCTTTCCCGTCCAGGCTTCGGGTATGCTGGGGCTGACCCGCTATCCGCGGGCATTCGTGATCGAACACACTGCAGGCCAGCATGCCCTATGTCCCCTAACACTGTTCGCGCCAACGCCCTGGCGCTGGTTGTCGTGGCTCTCGGTGGCTGCGCCTACAAGCCGCAACCCGACGAGCTCTTGATGGGGGCCGCCCCCATGCAGAGAGCCCCCCCTGCCTCGGCGCTGGTGACAGACGGGGGCTTCTGCGTGGCCCTGGATGCCCGGGATCGGCTGATCACCCAGCCTTGTGACCTGAGTGTCCGCCAGCAATTCAGCTGGGATGCCGGCGCCCTGCAACTGGCGCAGCGTTGCCTGGTCGCCAGAGGGGAGGGAGAGCTGGCCATGGCCGAGTGTGGAGATGAGAGCCGCCAATGGCAGTGGCAGGGGGATCGCCTGTTCAACCGCAAGACCGGCCTCTGCCTGGACGTGGCTGGACGTCGCCACCAGCCGGGAACACCGCTGCGACTGGCCGAATGTTACGGCGGCGCCAACCAGAGTTTCGCGTGGCAGTCGGAAGAGGGGGTGATGACACTGCCGGATCTGAAAAGCCTCATCCGCTGAGGCGCAGGTCGTTGCAGAGGATGGTGCCATGGGCAGGGGATGCCCATGGCGGAAGGGGTCAGGCGACGTTGACGCCGGTCAGTGCGAACAGCTGCTCCAGATAGACGGCGACGCCGTCTTCATCGGAAGTGAGGGTCTGCTCGTGGTGCGCCAGGGCCAGCTTGAGGCGATCGTGGGCGTTGCCCATCACCACACCACGACCCACCATGCTCAGCATCTCGAAGTCGTTCATGCCATCGCCGAAGGCCACCGCCTGGGACATCTCCAGCCCGTGCTGCTCCAATACGGCGCGGACGGCATTGCCCTTGTGCACACCGGCGTGCATCACCTCAAGACAGTCCGGCAGGGAGAAGGTGACGTTGATCCGGTCGCCGTAACGCTGGTTGAGCTCGGCCTCGATCAGCAGCAGTTTCTCGTGGTCGCCGATGTAAAACACCTTGTTGATCTTGTCCAGCGGGTGGTTGGCGAGATCGGTCAGACGGTAGCTGAAGCCGGAATCGTGATGGAACTGCAGCAGCCAGGGCATCTCCTCTTCCACCAGCCACTCGTCACCGTAGTAGACGTTGATGTGGATGGAAGGATCGCGCTCCAGCGCGATCAGCTCGGCCGCGACCGTGCTCGGCAGCGCCTGGTTGTAGACCAGCTGATCCTGCTTGTCGTGCACCACGGCGCCGTTGGAGGTGATGAGATAGATATCGAGTCCGAGGGTGTCGCGGATGCTGCGCACGTCCACATGGTGCCGGCCTGTGGCCACCACGAACTTGACACCCTGTGCCACCAGGCGGTGCAGGGTATCCCGGGTACGGGGGGAGATCTGGTGCTGCCCGTTGAGCAGGGTACCATCGAGATCGGATACAACGACCTTATACATCATCACCTCGGGGTTACGAATGAAAGCGGGAGCAGTGTACAGCAACCGCTCCCGCGACCCCATTTATTTAGGGGCACAAAAAATAACCATCCGCTAGTAGCGTGCGAAGAAGGCCAGGGTTGCGTTGAGCGCGACTTGGCGCTGGGGATCCGCCTCGATGAAGAGCTCGTGCCAGGCCCCCTCGATGCGAAGCGGCTTGCCCCCTTCGCAACGGGCGTTGGCACAGAAGGCATCCTGCGCCGCGTTGTCCACCACGCTGTCGTCGCCGGCCTGCAGCACCAGCAGCGGCGTCTTGATGGCGCCCGCGTCGGCCACGGCGGCATCGGAGCCGGCGATGCCCTGGTGGATCCAGTGGGCTGTGGCACCCCCCAGCCGGATCTGCGGATGCTGCGCATAGACCTGCCGGAAGGCCTGATAGCGTGCCTCGCTGTGGGTCAGCTCGTTGTCGGCAAAGCCGTGATCCTCGTAAGGCCCCTGGCCAGGACCATAAGGGGCCTCGCCAAACCAGCCACCGACCCTGCCCATGGTGGCCGCCAGCCCCTTGGCCAGCCACTTGGGCAGGCCGCCCAGATTGATGCCCATCATGGGGGAGGAGAGCACCGCCGCCTGGATGTCGTCCGGCCAGCGCTCCAGATAGCGGGCCGAGATGGCGCCGCCCATGGAGTGGGCCAGCAGGAACAGCTTGGCGGGTTTGTCCTGCGCGATCACCTCGTCATGGAACTGCTTGAGATCCACCACATAATCGTCGAACTGGTCGACATACCCCTTCTCGGGGTCCGCCAGCATCCGGCCGGAGAGCCCCTGGCCGCGGTGATCGATGAGGTAGAGGCTGTAGCCCTGGCGCCACAGATCCCAGGCCAGCTCCTGGTACTTGAGATAGCTCTCGACCCGGCCGTTGACGATGAGGATGGCTCTGTCCACCTTGGCCTGGCGCAGGGCGGCGTAGCGGATGGTGATCCCGTCCTTGCCCTTGAAGGCCCCCTCGACGGCGTGCTGGCGCCAGAAGTCGGGCAGGGTCTGCTGATAGAGGGCGGGGACCTCGTGCTCTGTGGTGAGGGGGACGGCATGGTTCACGGCAAGGGCTCCGGCAGAAAACAGGGTCAGGGCCAGCAAGGGCAGGCAGTTAATTTTCATCGTCTGGATACTCCATCTCCATCGTCTCTTCCTGTTGCGCGGCCCACCCCTTGCGGGTCAGCTGCATCTGCTGCCACCAGCGCTCGTCCGCCAGGATTTCGCCGGCCGGGCCGAGCTGGGGGTAGGGCATCTCTTTCTCCTTGCAGAGCTGGGCATAGACGGGATAGCCCCCCTCGAACAAGATGGTGTTCTGCTCTTCCAAACTGAGCGGACAGCCGCGCTGGTAGCAGCCGGCCTGTTCGCGCTGGCGCTGGGCCTCATAGAGGATGGCGGCGGCGGCCACCGAGACGTTGAGGGACTGCACCATGCCCACCATGGGGATGACGATATGGTGATCGGCCAGGGCCAGCGCCTCTTCTCCGATGCCGTGCTTCTCCTGGCCCACCAGGATGGCGGTGGGCCTGGTGTAGTCGATGGCGCGAAAGTCCACCGAGCTGTCGGAGAGGTGAGTCGCCAGGATCTGCATGCCGGAGGCTTTGAGTTCGGCCACCGCGCTGCCGATGTCCGGATGCAGCTTCACGTCCACCCAGTTCTGGCTGCCGCGGGCGGTGCCCTTGCGCTTGTGGATCCAGCTCTTGGGCCAGACCGCGTGCACCCGGTGGATGCCGATGGCGTCGGCGGTACGCACGATGGCGGCCAGGTTGTGCGGCTTGTGGACCTCTTCCATGCAGACGGTCAAATCGAGTTGGCGCTGGGCCAGCATGTCGGTGATGCGCTTGAAGCGTTCAGGAGTCATATCAGTTTCTATGTCGTGAGGCTTGTGCACGCATCTCTTGCATGCAGACGGTCAGGTCGAGCTGGCGTTGGGCCAGCATGTCGGAAATGCGTTTGAAGCGTTCAGGAGTCATGTCGGTTTCTATGTCGTGAGGCTGGTCCACGCAACAAGGCTGGTGGCCTGCCGCATGGGGCCATGGGTATCTCTTGAAAAGCAGCAGGCGGCTTGCGCCGCCTGTGTTCAGTTCTTCTGTCGGCTCACCCTGAGCACGTTCGGCATCACCCGGATCTTGCGCATGATGTTGGCAAGGTGGATCCGGCTCTTGGTGGTGATGAGCAGGGTGACCACATAGACCCGGCCATCCTTCTCCTCGGTGCTGATGGCGTGGATGTTGGCGCCGGTGGCGGCAATCACGTTGGCCAGCTCCGCCAGGGCGCCCTGGTGGTTGACGATCTCGATGCTGATGCCGGTGCGGAACTCCTGTTCCTGCTCCTTGTCGACTTCCCACTGTACCGGCAGGTACTTGTCCGGTTCGCGGCTGTAGCCCTTGATGTTGCGGCAGGACTCCTGGTGGATCACCAGGCCCTTGCCCGGGCTGATGTGGGCGATGATGGCATCCCCCGGAATGGGGCGGCAGCAGTTCGCGAAGGTGACCAGCATGCCGTCGGCCCCCTTGATCGGCATCTTCTTGCTGGTGGATTTGGGCTGCTCTTCCGGCGGCAGTTCATCTCCCAGCATGCGGCGCGCCACCATGACGCTCATGGCGTTGCCAAGGCCCACGTCGGCCAGCAGCCCCTGCAGGTTCTCGTGTTTGGTGTCGGCCAGCACCTGCTTGACGCGGGCTTCCGGGATGTCTTCGATGTTCTTGGCGCCGAGCGCGTGATTCAGCAGGCGGCGGCCCAGCACTACCGACTCCTCGGTGCGCAGGTTCTTGAGGAACTGGCGGATCTTGGAACGTGCCTTGGTGGTCACCACGAAGTTGAGCCAGGCCGCGTTCGGGCGGGCGCCCGGCGCCGTGATGATTTCCACCGTCTGTCCCGAGTGCAACGGGCTGCTGAGCGGGTAGGGGTGGCGGTCGACCCGGGAGCCCACGCAGGCGTGGCCGATGTCGGTGTGCACCGTGTAGGCGAAGTCCACCGGGGTGGCGCCGGCGGGCAGCTCCATGATGCGCCCCTCCGGGGTAAACACGTAGATCTCGTCCGGGAAGAGGTCGGTCTTGACCCCCTCGATGAACTCGAAGGAGCTGCCGGCGCTCTGCTGCAGTTCCAGAAGGCTCTGCATCCAGCGCTGGGCGCGGATCTGCGCCGTGGTGCCCGAGCTGTCGCCATCCTGCTTGTAGGCCCAGTGGGCGGCGACCCCCTTGTCGGCCATCTGGTCCATGAACTCGGTGCGGATCTGCACCTCCACCGGCACACCGTGCGGCCCCACCAGGGAGGTATGCAGGGACTGGTAGCCGTTGGTCTTGGGGATGGCGATGTAATCCTTGAAGCGACCGGGGCGCGGCTTGTAGAGGCTGTGCATCTGCCCAAGCACCCGGTAGCAGGTGTCGATGTCCTTCACCCGGACACGGAAGGCATAGATATCCATCACTTCGTGGAATTGCAGTTCTTTTTTCTCCATCTTGTTGTAGATGGAGAACAGGTTCTTCTCGCGTCCACTCACCTGGGCGTCGATGCCTGCTTCCCGCAGACGGCCTTCAATCTCGCTCTGGATGGAGTCGATGATCTCGCGGCGGTTGCCGCGGGCGCGGCGCACCGATTCCCGCAGCACGCGGGAGCGCATAGGATAGAGCGCCTCGAAGCCGAGCTCTTCCAGCTCGTTCTTCATGGTGTGGATGCCGAGACGGTTGGCGATGGGGGCGAAGATCTCCAGGGTCTCGCGGGCGATGCGGCGGCGCTTGTCGGGCCGCAATGAGCCCAGGGTGCGCATGTTGTGGGTGCGGTCGGCGAGCTTGATCAGGATGACCCGGATGTCCTGGGTCATGGCCATCATCATCTTGCGGAAGTTCTCGACCTGGGCTTCCTTGCGATCGCGGAATTTCAGCTTGTCGAGCTTGGAGACGCCGGACACCAGTTCGGCGACCGCGTTGCCAAACAGCTCGGCCAGGTCGTCCTTGGTGACCGGGGTATCTTCGATGACGTCGTGCAGCACGGCGGCCATCAGGGTTTCGTGATCGAGGCGCATGTCGCCCAGGATGCGGGCCACGGCAACGGGGTGGGTGATGTAGGGTTCACCACTGGAACGCATCTGTCCCTGGTGAGCGTCGCGGGCTACCACATAGGCTTGCCTGAGCTTCTCAACCTGCTCGGGTGGCAGGTAGGAACTGGCTATTTCTTTAAGGTTTTCAAATAAATACAAGACAGTCCCCGCAGCGGTTAAACGGCAATCCGTGAAATTGAGGGTATGCCCTCGAGTTTGCGAGGTTTTCGAGCGGTTGTAAATGGGGATAACAGCCGGCACCCGGGCGGGCGCCGACTATGGGAAACGACTGACTTAGCCGCGACCTTCGGCGATGGCGGCAACGGCAGCCAGCTCGGCGGCTTCCTGCTCTTGCTGCTCGTAACGGTCCTGGGTATCCATCACCTGGTTGTTGACCAGACCCAGTTCGATCTCGCGCAGGGCGATCACGGTCGGCTTGTCGTTCTCTTCGTCGACCAGGGGATCCTTGCCTTGTACCGCGATTTGACGGGCGCGGCGCGCGGCGACCAGCACCAGGTCAAAACGGTTACCTACCTGTTTTACAGCATCTTCTACAGTAACGCGGGCCATGCGGGACTCCAGTGTTTGGGCTTTCTGTGATTGAAAAAGCGGTGTTTAAAAATGACGCAAAAGTTTACTTGTTTTTGGCTTACTCTGCCAGTAGCTGTTTCAGCAAGTTTTGCTGGGCCTGCTGTTGCTGGCGCAATTCCAGGCGTTGGCACTCTATGATGGCCCTGAGCTGGAACAGTGCCTGCTCAAAGTCTTCATTGATGATGACATAGTCATATTCGTCATAGTGCACCATTTCGGCAATGGCTTTCTCCATCCGGCCCCTGATCACCTCGGCACTGTCCTGGCCACGGCCGATCAGGCGGCGCTCCAGCTCCTCGCGGCTGGGGGGCAGGATGAAGATGGACTTGGTCGGCATCAGTTCGCGGATCTGGCGGGCCCCCTGCCAGTCGATGTCGAGGAAGACGTCGATCCCCTGAGCCAGGCAGGCCTCGATGGCGGCGCGGGAGGTGCCGTAGTAGTTGCCGAACACCTCGGCCCACTCCAGAAAGTCGCCGCGCTCGATCAGCTCCTTGAAGGTCTCCACCTGCACGAAGTGGTAGTGCACCCCGTGCTGTTCGCCGGGACGGCTGGCGCGGGTGGTGTGGGAGACCGACAGCTGCATCTTGCCTGCGCTGTTGTGTTTGGTCAGCAAGGCGTTGAGCAGACTGGACTTACCGGCCCCGCTCGGGGAGGAGATGATGTAGAGAGTGCCTTGTTGCGCCATGTCTGTACCTTTAAACGATGAGCCGCGCTTTGGTTGTAGCAGAGGCCGCCGTCTTGTGCCCGACAGGGAGACGGTTGCTCGCAATACGCGGAAGAATCAGAGCCAGGAGGATGTAAAGGCGGCGAATGTTAGCAGATGGGGGCGGATAAAAAAACGGCCGGAATCATATTCCAGCCGATCAAAATATTCGTAGCTTGCTGCGGGAGCGTTACCCACATTGGCCGTCATTCTGCCTCCTGTGCCGGGGGAGGGCCATCAGATTATCCCTGCCTCATGGCTCGGAATTTCCGAGTTGCCCCGGGCGGGCAGGAGATGGCGAGCGGCGCAGAGGCGGTCGAAAGCGGCGATGACGCTCTCGCGGGTTATCTTGCTCATGGCGTCCGGATCCTTGAGGCGGGTACGCCAGTCGAGCTCGGCCAGCGGCTTGCCGGTCTCCAGCTCGATCAGTTCCCGATAGACGCTGACCAGGTAATCGCGGCACAGGTAGGGGCCGGTGCGCGCCGGGTTGTGGTGGGCGTAGAGGCCGATCACCGGCGTGCCCACCAGGGTGGCCATGTGGGCGGGGCCGGTATCCGGGGCCAGCACCAGGCTGGCCTCCTTGATCAGCGCCAGCAGCTGCTTGAGGTTGGTCTGCCCCACCAGATCCACCGGTTTGCTGCGGCTCAGGCGCTGGATGTCGGCGGCGAGATCCCGCTCCAGCCTGGCCGGGCCGCCGCACAGATAGACCTGAAAGCCCTTGCCGGCCGCGTGATCCGCCAGGGCGGCATAGCCTTCGGCCGTCCAGTTCTTGAAGGGTTTGCTCGCGGCGGCGCAGATGAGCAGGGTCGGTTTGCCGCCGATCGTCTCCCTGGCCCAGGCCTGGTGCTCGGCGCTAAGGGGGAGCTGCCAGTCAGGGGTCAGATCTTCGATGCCGAGCTCTTTGGCAAAGGCGAGAAAGCCGTCCAGCACGTGGGGGGAGGCGGGCGAGGGGACGCTGTGGTTGGTGAACAGCCACTGGCCGTCGCTGGCCCGCTCCCGGTCAAAGCCGAGCTTGACCCTGGCGCGGATGCCTAAGGTGGCGATGCTGGCTCGCAGGGCCGCCTGCAGATGGAGCAGTGCATCGAACCTGCGTCCCTTTAGGGTGCGCCAGAGATCGCGATAGCCACGCCAGCCCTTGCTCTTGTCGAAGGGGATGACCTCGACGCCGGGCAGATCGGCAAACAGCGTTGCCTCTATCTTGCCGGTGATCCAGGTGATGCGGGTCTCTGGCCACGCCCGCTGGATGACGCGCACCAGCGCCAGCGCGTGGCAGCAATCCCCGATGGCGGAGAGCCGCAGGATGCAGATGGAGGAGGGCGGCGTTTGGAACAGCGGCATGATGTGGCGCAACGATGGCAAAATGGATGGATGGCATTATGCAAACTCCCCTGCGGATTGTAAAATTGCGCCAGCTGCCCGACCGGCACAGTCCCCTGAAGGGGTGCCCTGCATCCCACTATCGACCGGAATTCTCATGATGCTGACACAGACCACCCACAACCAGATCTGCTGGTATGCCGACGGTGCCTTCCGCGATCCTTCCCCCTCCCTGTTCGATCCGGCCTGGTGGCAGACCCATCGTCAGGTGGTGGGGTCCTCCATCGGTCGCGGAGTGACCTGGTTCGTGAAGGATGAGTCGCGCCACCTGGTGCTGCGCCACTACTACCGTGGCGGCATGGTGGGCAAGCTGGTGCGGGATCGCTTCTGGTTCGAAGGGGTTGAGTCGAGTCGGGCCATGGCCGAGTACCGCCTGCTGGCCACCCTGAGCGAGCAGGGACTGCCGGTGCCGCGCCCGTTCGCGGCGCGCATGGTCAAACAGGGGCCCTTCTATCGGGCCGACATCCTGATCGAGCGCATCCGCGGTGCCAACGATCTGGTGGCCCTGCTCAAGCAGGGGCCGATCGCCGGTGAGGTCTGGCACAAGATAGGCAAGACGGTGCGCCAGCTGCACGATGCCGGCGTCTATCACGCGGACCTCAACAGCCACAACCTGCTGCTCGACAAGGAGGGCAAGGTGTGGGTGATCGACTTCGACAAGGGGGCGATCCGCTCCCCAGGCAGCTGGCAGCAGGCCAATCTGGAGCGGTTGCTGCGCTCCTTCAACAAGGAGTCCCAGCTGCATACCAGTTTCCACTTCGTGCCGGATAACTGGCATGAACTGATGAATGGCTATCAGGACAAGACGGACTGAACCCGGTCTCCACTTCGTGTCTGGAGGCTGGCAGGCACTGATAAAGGGCTATCAGGACAAGACGGACTGAGCCCGACCTCCACTTAGTGTCTGGAGGTTGGCAGGCTCTGATAAAGGGTTATCAGGGCCTGGAGGGGTGAGGAAGTGGTGCTGGCGCGGTTGCTCGGCGCCAGTGCCAATGTTACTTATTGAGAGTGTTTGATTGGTCAGATATTCGGATCCGGTGTCGAGGCGCGTGATGGAAAGGTATGAGACTCCCAGGGTTGAGGTCACCACTCCCCTTGAGGTGACGCTGATGGCACAAGCCATGGCGATGTTGGAGGCCGGGATCTGGACCTGGTCGGCCGAGCGCGGCCTGAGGCGCGATCCCTCCTGCCTGCAGCTGCTGGGGCTGGAGGGAAGCAAGCTGGATGATCTCGGCTGGCTGGACCGGGTGCACCCGGACGATGCCCCCCGCCTGGCCGAGGCCCTGGAGGCCTGTCAGGAGGGACGCAGCAGCGGGCTGCGGCTCGAATACCGCATCCTGCACCATCAGGGCCATTACATCCGGCTGGAGGAGCGGGTTCGTCGCGACGAGCGGGGGCAGTTGCTGGGAGTGGTGCGCCATCTGGATGCGGCCATGCCGCCCCTGGACGATCGCCATGACACGGATCCCCTCACCGGCCTCGAGAGTCGCAGCCACTTCGAGATGCTGCTGGACGAGCGGCTGGCCAGCGAGAGCGGCAGCTTCTGTCTGCTGCAGTTCAGCGTGGATCACCGCAGCAAGATCCTGCAGCTGTTCGGGGAGGCCGCCTGCGACGCCATGCTGGCCAAGCTGGCCCGTATCGTGCGCCGCGAGCTGCGGCGGGAAGATCCCTTCGCCCGCTGGGACGAAGACGGCTTCATCCTGATGCTGTCCCAGACCGATCGCCTGAGCGGGCTGGAGATCGCCGAGCGGCTGCGCCTCGAAATCGCCGACGCCAGCCTACTGCCCCAGCGCCCGGTGACCGTCAGCATCGGCCTGGTGCAGAGCCAGAGTGCCGAGCAGCTCGATCATCTGCTGGCCCGACTGGCCTCCTGCCACGGCCAGGCGAAGCGGGAACACAACACCGTCGTCGGCTGATCTTCAGTCAGCGCTCACTCACCCGCGAATACCTGTGGAACCAAAGAGGGCCAGCCTGGGCGGGCCCGTTTCCTGTCAGCCTTCACTGACCCGGCGACGCTGGCAGACCCAGAGGGATGCCAGCATCAGCAGGGCGCCCAGGGTGAGCCTGAGCAGGTCGGTATCCTTGCCCCAGAGCACCAGATTGACCAGCAGGCCCGCCGGGATCAGGGCGTTGTTCATGATGGCCAGCACGCCGCTGCTGACCAGGGTTGCCCCCTTGTTCCACAGGAAGTAACCGAGCCCGGATGCCCCCACCCCCAGCCAGATCAGAATGCCCCATTGCAGGTTGCTGGTCGGGTACTGGGGCTGGCCAAGCAGCCACCAGGCTGGCAGCGCGATCACCAGGGCCCCCAGATAGAAGCAGCCGAACACGGCGAGCTGGGGCGGCTGCTCGGCCTCCCGTGCCAGCAGCACCTTGTAGCCCACCTGGCCCAGGGCGAAGCAGACGTTGGCCCCCTGCACCACCAGGAATCCCAGCACATAGCTTTCGGTGAGACCGTCGAAGCGAATGACGGCCGCACCCAGCACCGCCAGCAGGGCCCCCCAGAGATAGGTCGGCTTGAAGCGGCCCTCCAGCAGATCGTGGATCAGGGTCACGTAGATGGGGGTGAAGATGGTGAACACCAGCACTTCCGGTACCGTCAGCAGCAGGAAGGAGTGGTAGTAGAAGAGGTACATGATGCCAAGCTGGATGGCGCCGAGCGCCATCAGCTTGGCGACCAGATCGGGGCGCAGCCAGCGGCGGCGCAGGAAGGGCAGGAACACCAGGCTGGCGAGGACGATGCGGGTCAGCACGGAGAAGTAGGCATCCACCTGGCCGGCGAGGTAGACCCCGATCAGGCTGAAGGAGAAGGACCAGAGCAGGGTAACCCCTATCAAGTAGTTCATGTGATTGAAATGTCGTCAATTGTCAATTTGGAGGGCGCTATGATGGCCGAGTTGGAAGGCGCGATCCAGCGTTTATGGGAAGGCTTGCCACAGATCGGAGCATTTGCCTTCGAGGCGAGCAACGGGGCGGGCTCCGCCACCGACTGGTGCGGCCGCGGCGAGGGGGTTGTGACTGTGACCGATCACCAGGGAGGCTGGTTGTTTGCCGAGCGAGGCCACTACACCACCCCCCATGGCCGGGTGCTGGCCATGCACAACCGCTTCTGGTGGCAGCGTACCCCGAGGGGGATTCTGCTCTCCCACCTGCGCTACGAGCAGCCGGTGGCGCTGTTCGAGCTGCTGCCCCAAGCGGATGGCCGCTGGCTCACCGCCGAGCCCCACCTGTGTGGCCAGGATCACTACAGTGCCGAGCTGACCGAGACAGAGGGCGGCTTCCTGCTCGGCTGGCAGATCCGGGGGCCGCGCAAGAACGAGCGGCTGAGCTACCGCTACGGGCCCGGGGGGCAGGCATAAAAAAACCGGCGCAGGGCGCCGGTAGAAGGGACAAATCGGAGGTTTTTTCAAAACGGTCCCAAAAAACAGGAGAGACTCACTCTCGTCACACACGCAGAGAGGGTCTTCAGGCACTCAGCGCATAGTTCAGCATGGCTTGCAGCTTGCTGTCGAAGAACCAGGGCAGCAGCACCATCAGCAGACCCAGCACCCCGGCCAGACGGTGGCGATACTGCCAGCTGGCGATCAGCACCAGGCCGCCGCAGAGCGTGGTCAGGATGCCTGACATGGGGCGGCCTCCCGCTGGTTGCGGCGCTGCTGGGCCCACTGGTTGAGGGCGACCGAGCCCAGGATCAGCGCCAGCGCCACACCCGTGGTGGACTGGATCTGCTCGCCGAGGAACAGGGCCCCCAGCATGACGCCGAACAGCGGCACCAGGTAGTTGCTGAAGGAGGCGAAGGTCGGGCCCGCCTTCTGGATCAGCGCCATATAGAGGAAGTAGACCAGACCGGTGCAGAAGATCCCCAGCATGGCGACGGCGCCCATGGCCTGCTGGCTCGGCAGGGTGAAGGCGCTCAGGTCCGCGACGAAGGGTGCGGCCAGCAGCAGCTGCGCGGCGGACGAGATCAGGATGTTGCGCGCCACCACCACGGGGTGATCCTTGGCGAAGCGCTTGATCATCAGCAGGCCGATGGCGAAGCAGCTGGCCCCGAACAGTATGGCCATGGCGCCGAGCAGACCGGCATTCATGCCGCTGGCCAGCTTCGGCCAGAACAGCACCAGCACGCCGACGAAACCGATGAGCACGGAGACGAGGCCACCCTTGGTGATTCTTTCACCAGAAATAAACAAGGGGGCCGCCAAAATGGTCACAAAGGGGATACAACCCATGACCACGGCGGCGATGGCGCTGTCCACGTACTGCTGGCCCCAGGCCACCATGATGAAGGGGAGGGTGGCGTCGAGCAGGGCGATCAGCATGTAGGTGCGCCAGGGGGTGTGTTCGCTCTTGAGGCGCATGAACAGGCAGAGCAGGCCCAGGGTCAGGCTGCCGCACAGGGCGCGGCCGGCCGCCACCAGGATGGGGGGCAGTTCCGCCACGGCCTGGTGCATGAAGATGAACTGGGAGCCCCACAACAGGCCGATCGCCAGCAACAACAGATAGCTACGCATTTGAATCTCCGATGTAATTCGCCTGCGCATTCTATGCAATCTGATACTATGCCAAAAATGAATTGTCGTCATTCAACTATGGCCAATATCGATGGAACTGCCCCTCTCCCGCCTCGACCTCAACCTGCTCACCGTGTTCGACATGCTGATGCAGGAGCGCAACGTCACCCGTGCCGCCGAACGGCTGCACCTCTCCCAGTCCACCGTCAGCCACGCCCTGGGGCGGCTGCGCAGTGCGCTGGATGACCCCCTGTTCGTGATGAGCCGGCGCGAGATGATGCCGACCGAGCGGGCCAAGGCGCTGGCGGGACCGGTACGCCAGGCGCTGGCCATGCTGGAGCAGGGGCTGAGGCAGGCCAAGGACTTCGATCCCGCCAGCGCCCAGCGGGTGTTTCGCATCGCCACCCCGGGGTCGGTGGAGCACGGCCTGGTCCCGACGCTGGTGGAGCGCATGGTGCAGCTGGCGCCCCACTGCCGTCTGGAAGTGTGCGAGCTGGCGGACAGCGACTATGAGCGGGAGCTGGAGAAGGGGGAGCTGGATCTGGTGATCGGGTTCGCCGGCGCCAACCATCTCTCCCCCCGGCTGTGGCGGGAGGAGTGGTTCAGCAATCCCCTGGTGTGCCTGTCGCCGCTTGGCAGCGCGCTGCCCGAGGCACTGGGGCCGGACGATCTGGTCAGCCGGCCCCACATCCACACCTCCAGCTGGGGCCACAGCCAGGCCATGGTGGATCTCTGGCTGGGGCGCTTCGGGGTGGAGCGGGAATTGGGGGTCCGACTGCCGAGCTTCATGGCGGTGCCGCCCCTGATGGCGACCGGACGCTACCTGGTGGTGGTGCCCGAGATGATAGGGCGCCACTTCTGCCGCCATTATCCGCTGCGCCTCCATCCGCTGGATCCCGCCATCCCCATCGTCTATCTGATGGCGGGCCACCCGCTCAGCGCCCACGACGAGGCGATCCGCTGGTTCAAGAGCCTGCTGCACGGCCTCGCTTTCGAGCGCTACGGCGAGGCCGCGCTGGGCACGCCGGCTCAGCGCAGCCCGGCGAAGTAGTCCAGCCCCATGGCTCCCTTCACCTCGGCCAGCACCTCGTCGGTGAGGGCCCGGGCCTGCAGCGTGCCCCGGTGCAGCAGCGCCAGCAGCTGGCCCTTGTCGGCGATGGCGGCCTGGCGCCGCTCCCGCATGGGGGCGAGCAGACTCTGCAGGCAGTCGTTCAGCTCCTGCTTGCAGCGCATGTCGCCGAGGCCGCCGCGCCTGTAGTGCGCCTTCATCTCGGCCACCAGGGCCTTGTCCGGGTGGAAGGCATCCAGATAGGCGAACACCGTATTGCCCTCCACCCGGCCCGGGTCGCTCACCTTGAGGTGCTCGGGGTCCGTGTACATGGCGAACACCGCCTGTTTGATCTCGTCCCTCGACATGCCGAGCTCTATGGTGTTGCCGAGGGACTTGGACATCTTGGCCTTGCCGTCGATGCCGGGCAGGCGGCCGGTGTCGCTCAGTATGGGCTGGCACTCGGTCAGCACCTCCTTGCCCACCAGGGCGTTGAAGCGGCGCACTATCTCGTTGGTCTGCTCCAGCATGGGCAGCTGATCCTCCCCCACGGGCACATGGGTGGCGCGAAAGGCCGTGATGTCGGCGGCCTGGCTGACCGGGTAGACCAGGAAGCCGGCGGGCAGGCTGCGCTCGAACCCTTTCTGCTGGATCTCCGCCTTCACCGTGGGATTGCGCTCCAGCCGGGCGACGCTGACTAGGTTCAGGTAGTAGCAGGTGAGCTCGGCGAGGGCGGGCAGGGCGCTCTGCAGGCAGAAGGTGGTCCTGGCCGGGTCGAGGCCGGCCGCCAGGTAGTCAGCCATCACCTCCAGCACGTGATCTGTCACCTTGGCCGGGTTGTGGCCGTTGTCGGTCAGCGCCTGCAGATCGGCGATCATCACGAACTGGCGGTAATGGTGCTGGACCGCCACGCGCTGGCGCAATGAGCCGACGTAGTGGCCGATGTGCAGGCGGCCGGTGGGGCGATCGCCGGTCAGTATGATGGGGTTGTGCATGTCACTCTCTCCGGTTGGGGTGGGCCGGGAGGCGACACAGGGATGAAAACAATGACCGCCTCTCGGCGGTCACGGTGTTTTCTTTGGGAAAATTTACATAGAAAAGCAGCGCCGCCTGTTTAGAAGCGGCACCACCAGTTCTTGTGATTGAATGAGGTCATGTTCATGGCAAATCAAGCTACGCCTGTTTGATCACTTCTGCAAGGGCACGACCAGCAGATCGCAGGGCACGGTATTCATCAGCTGGCGGGCACTGGAGGTCAGCAGGCTCCAGAAGCTCTGACGATGGCCGCACACCAGCAGATCTATCTGGTAATCCTTGACCGCCTGGTTGACCCGCTCGCTGAGATCACCGCAGATCACCAGCTTCTTCTCGATGGGGTAGTCCACCGAGGCCAGGAAGGTTTCCAGCTTCTCCTTCGCCTCGGCGATCACCTGGTCCTGCACGTTGTCGATGTCGATGTCGATCATCTCGGTGTAGAGATCCTTGAGGTCCACATCCACATGGATCACCGACAGCTTGGCGCCGTTGGAGCGGGCCCGGTCGACCGCCTTCTCGATCACCTTGCGGTTGTCTTCCGACAGGTCGATCGCGGCCAGTACGTGTTTGTAATAGGTTCCATTCATGGGAGTTCTCCTCACTGATCCTGGGTCCACTATACCAATGTCTGCTGAAACTAAAACGGCGGCGTTGCCACAGTTTCAGGATTTGCATGGGCCCCGTACACCCGGGCTGCCGTGCCCGATGAAAAGGTAGTGTATATTTTGAACAGGAGTTTGAAGCCGATCACAGGCGGTCTATTGCCCCGACAGAGGGAGGGGCATAGGATGTGCCCGTGCTTCGCAATGAACACAAAACAACAAAAAGCATCTGAATACCGCTTTGGGGAGCCTCGCGCTCCCTTTTGTTTTTCTGCCCTTTTCCCGTCGATATTCCGCCCCATGTCAAGGTAATCCCCCGCCGCTTGGTTATGCTGTAGCCAGTTCCCTTGGCAAACCGTCGTGCGTCACCGGGCCCCGAGAGCGGGCCGGCCCGCCACGGACGTTCCTCCTGTTGCACCCCTTTCCCGGAGACTCCTCGATGATCATTCACCCGCAAATCCAGGGCTGTGTTGCCCGCAACTGCCACCCCATCGGCTGCCGCGCCGCCGTGATGCAGCAGATTGCCAGCGTCAGGGCGGAGGGATCGTTCAACGGGCCCAAACGGGTGCTGGTGCTTGGGGCCTCGTCCGGTTTCGGGCTGGCGTCTCGCATCACGCTCGCCTTCGGTGCCGGTGCCGACACCGTCGGCGTGTCGTTCGAGCGCGGCCCCTCCGACAAGGGGCTGGGCAGCGCCGGCTGGTACAACAACATCTGGTTTCGCAAGGAGGCGGAGCAGGCAGGGCGCATCGCCGTCAACCTGATCGGCGATGCCTTCTCCGATGCCATGCGCCAGCAGGCCATCGAGACCATACGCCAGCAGCTCGGGCAGGTGGACCTGGTCATCTATTCGCTGGCGAGCGGCATCCGGGTGCTGGCCGATGGCACCCAGGTGCGCTCCGTGCTCAAGACCACGGGCCAGCCCTTCAGCGGCTGGGGGCTGGATCTGGAGCATGACGCCCTGGTACAGCAATCCCTGGCTCCCGCCACCCCGGAGCAGATCCGCGACACCGTCACCGTGATGGGCGGCGAGGACTGGCAGCTCTGGATGCAGGCGCTGCAACAGGCGGATTGTCTCGCCCCCGGCGCGCAAACCGTGGCCTATTCCTACATAGGCCCCGAATCCACCTATCCCCTCTACCGGGACGGCACCATCGGCTATGCCAAGGAGCATCTGCACGCCACCGCCGAGACCATCAACCTGCAACTGGCGGAAGTCGGCGGCCACGCCTGGGTGTCGGTCTGCAAGGCGCTGGTGACCAAGGCGAGCGCCTACATTCCGGTGCTGCCTGTCTACCTCGGCCTGCTGATGGGGGTGATGAAGGAGCGCGGTGTGCACGAGGGCTGCATCGAGCAGATGCAGCGGCTGTTCGCCACCAAGATGTACGGACCCAGAGGGGTGGTGGCCGACGGCAACCGGCTGATCCGGATGGACGACCACGAGCTCGACCCGGCCATTCAGGCCGCCGTCTCGGCGCTCTGGTCCAAGGTGACGCCGGACAACTTCCACGCCCTGGGGGACTTTGCCGGGCTGCGTCAGGATTTCCTGCAGCTCAACGGTTTCGGGCTGCCGGGGGTGGACTACGGGGAACCGGTGAGTGTGGCGTCGCTCACCGAGCTGATGCCCTGATCCTGACGGTAGGCCCGGGCCTACGTCTCAGGCGACGTTGCAGGCGAGTTCGTCCTGGGCCTGGGGAGCCAGGGCCAGGACGGTCTGGTTGCGCCCCTGGCGCTTGGCCTGATACATGGCCATGTCGGCCCGGTGGATGAGCTGGCCCAGGTTGTCATCGTCCGGTGAACGCTCCGCCACCCCTATGCTGATGGTCATGTGGGGGGCGGCAAGGTAGGCGATCCGGTTTCTCAGCTGTTCGGCAAGCCGCCAGCAGGTGGCGCCATCCTGCTCCATGGCCACCAGAAATTCCTCCCCGCCCAGGCGCCCGATCTGGTGCTGGTCCGGCGCCCAGCTCTTGAGCTCCCTGGCCAGTTGCCGGATGGCCTGGTCCCCGGCCTGGTGACCGTGCCTGTCGTTGATCTGCTTGAAATGATCGATGTCGATGATGATCAGGGTCAGGGGAACTTCCAGCTGCCACTGCTGCGCCAGCCGCTCCAGCAGGGCTCGCCGGTTCGGCAGCCCGGTCAGTTGATCGAAGGTAGCCAGCTTGTAGAGGTGGCGCGAGCTGCGGTGCAGCCGGTGGGTGGTGAGCCCGAGCAGCAGCAGGGCGCCGGCCAGCAGGCCGACCAGCATCAGCTGGTAGTAACGGGCGCTCTGCTGATGCAGCAGTTGCTGGCGCTTGCTCTCGTTCTCCTGCTGCAGCGCCCGGTTGCTGGCCTCGCTGCGGGCCAGATCCATCTCGGCCTGGAAGGCGGCAGCATGCTGACTCAGGGTCTGGTTGAAGTGCTGCTTGTAGTCGCTCACGTATTCGCTGAGCGCCCGGTAGGCCTCGGGATAGCGTCCCTGATCGGCCAGCAGGCTGGCCTGCAGCGCCTTGCTGCTGGCTCCCGCGGCGCCCCGGGTGGTCAGCAGTTGCAGTGCCAGCTGCTTCTCGCCAGTGCCCTGCAGTGCCCGGGCCCGGGTCTCCAGCAGGCGTGCTCCGGCATCCGGATAACCCAGCTGCTGATAGAGCGCCTGGGCCTCGTCCAGGGTGCGCAGGGCACCCGCCCAGTCGCGCTGTGCGTTGAGCGCCATGGCCTGATAACCCAGAATGATGGCGCGGTAATCCGGTGCCAGCGCCGGGTTGGCCAGCAGGTTGTCGAGCAGTCGCCTGGCCTGGGCGGGGCGATCCGTATCGATATAGAGTCGCGCCATGTTGGCGCGGATGATGATCTGGCTGTTGGGCTCGTTCAGCAGCACCATGCGTTGCAGGGCCTCCAGATAATAGCCTTCGGCCTCCCGGGGCAGGCTCAGATCGGCATAGAGGTTGCCCAGCGTCATCAGCAGGCGGGCACACTGCAGGCTGGCGATGGGGGAGTCGGGCGCCGCCTGCTTGAGGCGGAAGGCGGTCTTGAGCTCGGCGATCGCCGCGCTCAGCTGCTGGGTGCGATAGAGGGCGAGTCCGTTGAGGGCGTGCCACTCCGACAGCAGGGCAGGGTGGTCGCCGATCTCGGGTTGCAGCAGCGCCAGCAGCCGGAGGGCCCGGTGCGGTTCTTCGGTATCCAGGGTGAGGGCCGCCTGCTGCAGCCGGAAATCCAGCAGTCGGGTGGTTTCATGGCGGGCGGTGGCCAGGGCGCGGGCACGGGCGTTGTCCAGCAGGGCGTCGGGATAGCGCCCCAGTGCCGCCTTGGCCAGGGATCTGGCATGAAACAGCTCCATCTCCTGCTGGGGGCTGGCATCGAGGCGTTGAAGATATCCGATGGGATCCCTTGCTGCCTGCAATTCTGCCTCGCTGAGCAAGGAGGGAGCGGCCTGCAGCTGGATCATCCAGAGCAGTGCCAGTGTCATAATGAATCTCATTGAATCCTGTCCCTGACCACTGGCGCCATCATAATGGCTGACGTCACCTACACCATGTTTCTTTGCTTCTCTATAACCGTATGGGGGACAGGATGAGGCGGGAAACCGTCATGACTGCGCGCGCCGACGGTCGTATCTGGTTGCGTCAGGATGCAACAGTGGCGACAATCGTGAGCAAATCACAGTGGAGAATCATCATGTTGGCCAAAGCCATGATCGAGAAGTTGAACGAGCAGATTAATCTTGAATTCTATTCCTCCAACCTCTACCTGCAGATGAGCGCCTGGTGCGAGGACAGGGGCTTTGAAGGGGCGGCCAACTTCCTGCGCCAGCACGCCGTCGAGGAGCGCCAGCACATGGAGCGCCTGTTCACCTATGTGAGCGAGACCGGTGCCATGCCGCTGCTGGGGGCCATCGAGGCGCCTCCCCACGAGTTCAACTCCCTTGGCGACATCTTCCGCACCACCCTGGAGCACGAGTACCACATCACCAAGTGCATCAACGGCCTGGCCCACGTGGCCTTCACCACCCAGGACTACTCCACCTTCAACTTCCTGCAGTGGTATGTGGCCGAGCAGCACGAGGAGGAGAAGCTGTTCAAGAGCATCGTCGATCGTCTGTCGCTGGTGGGCGAGGATGGCAAGGGCCTCTACTTCATCGACAAGGAGCTGGCCGAGCTGGCCAAGGGCGCTCCCGCCAGCATCATGGATGGCGCTGCCTGATAGTCGTGGACACTCAGTGTTCAGCCAGTACAATGACGGCCCCTTGCAAAGGGGCTGTTTTTTATTGGACATGCCATGAAACCGCGGCGATGGTTTCTGCCGGGCACAATGACGGTCTTTCGTACAGGGGCCGTTTTTCTTTTGATGGGTGAGTGATGATGAAGCAGCTTGACGTGGTGGTGATCGGCGCCGGGGCGGCCGGGTTGATGTGTGCGGCCCAGGCCGGTTATCGGGGCCGTTCCGTGCTGGTGCTGGACAACGCCAAGAAGCCGGGCCGCAAGATCCTCATCAGCGGCGGCGGTCGCTGCAACTTCACCAACCACCAGGCCGGGCCCCACGCCTTCCTCTCGGCCAACCCCCACTTCTGCAAGTCGGCGCTGGCGCGCTACACCCAGCAGGACTTCATCGATCTGGTGGACCGGCACGGGCTGCGCTATCACGAGAAGACGCTCGGCCAGCTGTTCTGCGACGAGAGCGCCAAGGAGATCGTCGACATCCTGCTGACCGAGTGCGACTGGGCCGGCGTGACCCTGCAGTTCCAGACCGAGATCCTCGCCGTCAGCAAGACCGAAGAGGGCTTCATGCTGACCACCAGTCAGGGGGAAATCAGCTGTCACTCCCTGGTGGTGGCCACCGGCGGCCTCTCCATGCCCAAGCTCGGTGCCACCCCCTACGGCTTCAAGCTGGCGGAGCAGTTCGGCCTCAGGGTGCTGCCGACCCGCGCCGGCCTGGTGCCCTTCACCCTGCATCAGGCCGACAAGGAGGCCTTCGCCGATCTGGCCGGGGTCAGCCTGCCGGTGGCGGTGACCGCCGAGGATGGCACCCGCTTCAAGGAGGCCATGCTGTTCACCCATCGCGGCCTCTCGGGCCCGGCCATCCTGCAGATCTCCTCCTTCTGGCTGGCGGGGGAGAAGATCCACATCAACCTGCTGCCGGAGCTGGACATTCCGGCGGCCCTCAAGGAGTGGGCCCAGGCCCACCCGGCCCAGGAGCTGAAGACGGTGCTGGGGCGCGAGCTGCCCAAGCGCTTCGTCGACAAGCTGGTGGAGCTGGGTCAGCTGGTCAGCAAGCCGATGCGCCAGTACAACGAGCGGGAGCTGGAGGCCGTCGCCACCCTGCTGGGGGACTGGCAGATCCTGCCGAACGGCACCGAGGGCTATCGCACCGCCGAGGTGACCCTGGGGGGGGTGGACACCAACGAGCTCTCCTCCAAGACCATGGAGGCGCGCAAGGTGCCCGGACTCTACTTCATCGGCGAGGTGGTGGACGTGACCGGCTGGCTCGGCGGCTACAACTTCCAGTGGGCCTGGTCTTCCGGTTGGGTGGCCGGCCAGTACTGCTGACCTGCCCTTGTTCTCATCCACTTCAACGCGGCCCGTTCGGGCCGCGTTTTTTATGGTCGGCATTCCTCGCGGGCTATCCGCTAGCCCTTTCTGATGGTCGGCAAGCAGGCGGTCAGCAAGCCGATGAGCGGCAGGTAGGCGCAGACCTGATACACGGTCTCTATGCTGGTGGCATCCGCCAGCCGGCCCAGCAGGGCCGCCCCTATGCCCCCCATGCCGAAGGCGAAACCGAAGAAGAGGCCGGAGATGGTGCCAACCTTGCCGGGGACCAGATCCTGGGCATAGACCAGGATGGCGGAGAAGGCCGACGCCAGGATCAGGCCGATGATCATCGACAGTACCGTGGTCCAGAACAGGTCGACATGGGGCAGCAGCAGGGTGAAGGGGGCGACGCCCAGGATGGAGATCCAGATCACCCGCTTGCGGCCGATGTGGTCGCCGACCGGCCCGCCGAGTACGGTGCCCGCCGCGACGGCAAACAGGAAGGCGAACAGATGGAGCTGGGCTCTGTCCAGCGACAGGCCGAACTTGTCCATCAGGTAGAAGGCGTAATAGCTGCTCAGGCTGGTCATGTAGAAGAACTTGGAGAACATCAGCAGGCCCAGGATGGCCAGGGACCAGCCGATCTGGCGGCGACTCAGGCCGTTGCCGATCTGGGCCTTCATCCTGCGGTGGAAGTGGGCACCGTGCTGGCTTGACCAGCGCCCGACGAAGACGAGCACCACGACACCGACCAGGGCGAACAGGGAGAACCAGGCGGCGCTGCCCTGACCCTGCGGCACTATGATCAGGGCCGCGAGCAGGGGACCTATGGCCGATCCCAGGTTGCCGCCGATCTGGAACAGGGACTGGGCCAGGCCGGGCTGGTTGCCGGCCGCCATGCGGGCGACCCGGGAGGATTCCGGGTGGAACACCGACGAGCCCATGCCGATCAGCATGGCCGACAGCAGCACGGCGCCGAAGCTGTCCGCCTGGGAGAGGGAGAGCAGCCCCACCAGGGTGAACCCCATGCCGAGGGGCAGGGAGTAGGGCATGGGCCTGCGATCGGTGCAGAGGCCGATCAGCGGCTGCAACAGCGAGCCCGTGAACTGGTAGGTGAGGGTGATGAGGCCGATCTGGGCGAACGACAGGTCGAGACCAAGTTTGAGCAGCGGATAGATGGCCAGCAGCACCGACTGCATCATGTCGTTCAACAGGTGCGAGAAGCTGATGGCGGCGATCACGGGGTATCGGGTGGTGTTCAGGGCATCGGCTGCGGGGGGCGCGTCGAGCGTCTCTGTGCTCAGGATCTTTTCCATGGGGTGTGGTGTCTGTGGTTCAAAACGTCTTCTACCATGCCTTATCCCTGGGCGTCTGGACATAACCAAAGTGGGCGAACTCCGGGGTTGCTCTCGATCGGCGCGCAGGCCGTTCATCCTAAGGCGTGTGGAGAGCAGGCCAGATCTTGTGCTTGGCGGGGGGCGGATTAGTATAGAAGGCCTGCCGCCGTTATCCGGTTCATCACCCGCCATGGAGGGAACATGTTCGAAAGCCTGGGTTTCATCAACGTCTGGGCCTACCTGACCGGGCTATTTTCCAAGTCCAGGGGGGCGCGCCATGTTTGAGAGTTTGGGTGTTATCAACGTCTGGACCTATCTGGTGGGTCTCTTCTTCATCATCATAGCGCCGGGGCCCAACTCCCTGTACGTGCTGCGTACCGGAGCGGTGCGCGGCATAGGCCCGGGTTACAAGGCGGCTCTCGGGGTCTTCGTCGGCGACGCCATCCTGATTTTCTGCGCCTACCTGGGGATCGCCTCCCTCATTCGCACCACCCCATTGCTGTTTACCCTGGTGCGCTACCTCGGCGCCCTCTATCTGCTCTACCTGGGGGTGAAGATATTGCATGCCAACTTCGTCGCCAGAAAGGCGGGGCAGGCGTCGGCGATGGACCCGGGGGAGCGCTACTTCACCAAGGCGCTCACCTTAAGCCTCACCAACCCCAAGGCGATCCTGTTCTACGTATCGTTCTTCGTGCAGTTCATCGACTTCAGCTATGCCCACACCTGGATCTCCTATCTGGTGCTGGCCGGCATGCTGGAGGCCATGAGCTTCGTCTACCTTACCCTGCTGATCTTCGGCGGCACCCTGATGGCCCGCTTCTTCCGCCGGCGCCAGACCGCGGCGCGCCTCGGCAACGGCCTCATCGGCCTCTTCTTCATGGGTTTCGCCGCCCGGCTGGCAACCCTCTCCTCCTGACCCTTGGAGGGTTGCAGGACCCTGGGCGCCCGGTGCCGGGCGCCTCTAGTCTGGCCAGCACTCCCTGCCAACCTGGATGAATCTGGATTGATAGACGATCAGCTTCTGATTGCCCGGCTGACCGATCCTGGGGTTGTGATAGGTCTCGCCGGGCAGCAGGTACTTGCTGTCGGCCTCGCTGTCCGCCTGCTGACAACCCTGTTTGACCATGAACTCGAAGTAGGTATTGCCGGTATTGGTGATGCTGCCCTTTGCCGGATCCAGCTGGTATTCAAAACGTGACTGACGCGGGCGCACGACCAAGATGGATTGCAGAGCCAGTTTCACCTCTACGGTTCCCCGGCGCTGCGCCTGACCGCCTTCATCCACCTGGGCTGCCGGCGACTCGGTGAAGGTGATGCGATAGTAACGCTCCTGGCTATCCGCCGGTCCCTTGTAGTAGAGTTTGACGTTCTGTGCCTGCCTGCCGTGCAGCGTGAAGCGCTTGGGGGCAAACAACAGCTCACCGGGTATGGTGGGCACCGCGCGCCCTCTGGCCGTGGGATCGCTGATCTTCTCCATCTGCACTTCGTACACCTTGGGTGCGCCACTGTTGTTGGTCACGGTACGCGTGGTGAACTCTTCCTTCGGGTCCATGGCAACCGTCATGGCCCCGATGTCGATGGCCGTGGCCTGTGAGGCAAAGAGGCTGGCCAGCAAGGGCCAAAGAAGACGATGCATGTTGTGCTCCATTCTCAGCGCCAGGTTCCCTTGATGGTAATGGTGCCGCTTTGCTCTACCGCACCTTCCCACATCTCATCGTTGACGGTGCGCTGTACCCTGGGATCGGTCAGGTCAAATTCCAGCGCCAGTTGATAGAACCGCGTAATGCCTTTGCCGTTGATCGGATCGTTCCATTCCTGCGGTGGCTGGCTGTCTTGTATGCCCAATGCGCGAATATCTACCGGGGTCCGATCACAGCGAATGGCATGTCGGGAGGCGGCACCATGCGTCGCCGAATCGAATACTAGCCTGGTCGGTATTGGTACGGCCTGTTCGGAGGTGGACGTTCCGGCAGGATAAAAAGTGCAATACCCCTGGTAAGGGGCACCCTTATCCTGTGATATGAAGATCTCAAGCAGATCGGCACTGATGGGGCCACTATCCGAAATATTGTATGGGAAGCTCAATACATCTTTACCGACGCTGCCTTCCCTGTAAGGATTGGTTACTCCATCCGAAGATAGGATCGAGACGCTGAAATCCCGTGGTTTGATATGAATCTCGGTTGTACCGCTGAACTCATAATATCCACTCTCTGGAGCATATCCGTTTTTCATGTTGAAGTTGATCAGGCTGCGAGTGAGCTGCTCTTGTAAACCCAGTCTCACGATCTGCTTGAAAAAGTTGCTAGACAAGAAAAGGTAGACAGACTGTTGCCCCCTTAAGTAGCTGATATTGTAACGAGATCCCTTATTTGCCCAGTTCTTTAGATCTGCGCTCATTTGCAGGTCTGCTGTGCCGATGGCGCTATTTAGCGAGCTGTTTTTGACATTGGTATACATATAAGGCTCGGTATAGCTCTGGCTGCCATCTTCATTGAAATTGTAATCAAGAAATCGACACAAAATACCGTCTCGAGTGCCCAGCCTGTAGTTCTCGCAACCCTGTGAACCCGGCAAGACGTAAGGTGTTCCATTGCTGTCTACGATCACTTCGCTAATTGCGTTGGTTTGTATAAAGCGTAAATGTCCGGCCTTCTTGTGCTGCATGTTCCTCACATACCAGTTACCGCTGTTCTGATCGACACAGCGTTCTCCGGCAGCAGCATCATATTTGAGCGTGGTCCTGCACAGATTCATTTCCCTGTTCAGAATCGCCCCAACGGGCATTACCCGCAGATAGTCGAAGAAGCCTGGACTCAGCTTGCCATGGCCCCATCCAGCGGATGCCCCCATGAGCCCGAAAAAGCCGAGATCATCGACAACGGCCGGCTTGTTGACTGCCTCTGCCGTGTCGGGATCGCAACGGGTATATGTCATGATGCACCGCTGGTTGACATAAGGGCGACGGATGGGGCCGTTCTCCCACATGTCGACGTTCCAGTTGTTGATATCGGTGTTGTACCCGTTATCAACGTACGCCAGACTCACCTGTCCATTTCCTTTGAGCGAGGTCCAGGCATTCGCACCGGTCAGTCGTGGATCCAGTGCATCGGTTGGTGCAACAAACAGGTTGTTGTCTTCCTGGTTTTCAATGAACAGGAAATTGCGAAGTGGTGCATTCGGCCAGACGGTTTTGGAGACAGCCGCACTGCCCTGCTGAGCCCAGCCAGTACCAAGCGCAATGACCAATAGCAGTCTGTGTGTGATGTTCATGATCAATATTTCCTCACCATGGCATAGGTGGGCAGTCCCTGGCAGGTCACGACTCCGACCCAGGCCGCGCCCGTGTGTCTTGCAAGATCCAGCTCGGCTTCACAGAAGTCACTCCCCTGGCGGAAGGTCAGCAAGGGATTGGCCTTGTCCACATCCAGAGAGAATTCGCCGGCGTCGTTGGTGACCGTGGTCCCGATATGGTTGTCAATGCGGGCGTTGGCCAGCAGTGAGCCATCCTCTGCCTTGAGTACGCCGAAGACAGTCACCATCTCCTTGACGCTATCGCTTGCATCCAGGGTGGCGACGTTGCCGGGGAACAGGGTGTAGCGCTGCTTGCCGGTATTGATGTCATAGCTGTCTTTCCCCGTCTTGCTGTTGAGCAGCTCAACCTCGTATTCCTGATAGGGGGAGAGGGCGAGGAAGGTCTGTTCCCCTTGCAGGGGGTAGTCCTGCCCATTCACCTTGGCGATCATCTTCCCTTCACGGGCGATCCCGGTATTGATGATCAGACCTGCACCCGAGGCACTCCGGCTCGATGCGATCACGGCATTCTCCGTGGTGACCAGGGCGCCCCGTGCAATGAGGTTGCCGTTGATGTCACCGCCATGGCCGCGGCCCAGCGTCATGGTGCCGCCCATGGCACTGTGCTCGAAACCCAGGGTGCCGGAGAGCGCCGTATTGTGCTCATTGCTGCCGTGCACCATGCGCGAGGCGTTGAACGCAGCCAGATTGATGACGCCGTCCATGCGTTTCTGGTAGCTGAGGTTGGCCGTTGTCTGACCCTGTTCGTTGCTGCTCATGCCAAAGCTGAACAGGTTGTCGAACGGAATCGAATAATCCAGGGTCACACTCTTGTTACTGAAGCCATTGAGGGTGCCACTGTCACTCTGCAGGCTGGCGCGCAGCGACAGGTTGCCGTATCGACCCGCATAGAGGTGCTGGTAGTAATCTATATAGCTGCGATCGCTGTTCATCTGGCGATCGTGCAGGGTGTTGAAGGTCAGCTGACCTAGCCCGCTGATCCAGCCACCCAGGTTGAGCGTGATGCCGGCGGAGTAGAGCTCGGTATCGCCCACCATCAGGGTGCTGCCAGTCTTCAGCCTCTCCTGGCTGATCCACAAGGAGGCGTAGTCGTGGGCCTGCAGGGAGAGGCTGGAGGCCAATCGCCACGAACGATCCGAAGCCAGCATGCTTTGCAGCTGAGTGCCGAGGCGATCGGTGACCTGCCAGCTTGCGCGCGCCTCGCCTACCGCCGCCTCCTCGAAGGCATAGGTAGTGGTGGCCAGTTCAAGGGTGTCCAGCGAACGCGCCAGCGACATGCCAAACAGGGGGGAATCGCCGCTGTTCTGGGTACCTTCCATCATGCCTCCCCACCATTGCCAGCCCCACTCCCGGGTAAAACCCAGGTTGCCGCCCAGCTTGGTGACACGCTGTGTCGTGGTGCTGGTCAGCCGTCCATCCACATGGACTTCGACCGTGACGTTGTAGACCCCGTTGGGGAAAGCAGAGGTATCCAGGCTCTGGTTGCCAATAGCCAGGTTTTGCAGGCCGATCAGGCGTCCATCCCGATAGACTCTGGCCTCGCCATTGGCGGGCATGAAGACTTGTAGCGGCGTGGTCGATTCGTTGGCCGTCTGTTTGCGAGACTGCGCCTGGTTGCCATAGGACGCCCCGTAGATACGGCCCGTGGTCAGGCCCGTCACCACCCCCAGGGTCTGCAGGTCCCACGTTGACACCATGCCGGCCGCGATGCGGCGATCATCGAGATCCCGTTCGTACATGGCGCGGTAGATATCTCCGGTCTGCTCAGGCTCACCCAGATTGTAGAGGGAGGCGTCCATGGCGACATGATGGGCACCCAGCCCGACGGTGCTATCCAGTTGCAGGAAATTGGAGTCGCTGTGACCGCTTTGCGGGTTGTTGATGAAGGAGTAGCCCAGGTTGTAGCGATGCACCCCCGTCAAGGTATCGACCGTCGGGGTCAATGCCACCCGGTTGTCTGGCTGCCTGGCCTGGCCAAATGCTTCCCGCGAGACCCGAATGGTCAACAGCATGGCGACGAGATCCAGCTGCATGCTCGCATTGGCATCGAGCCGCAGGCTGCCATCGGCAGAAAAGGTGCGTTGCTGCTTGCTGGAGAGCATGGCGGTGAGGGCGTCGTTCAGCAGGCCTTGCTGCTGGCCGGCACTGAAATCAAGGTGCAGCAAATGCAGTTTGCCGTCCTGGAGCAACAGGGTGGCGTTGCCGATGGAGCCATCGGTCAGGGTGTCGATCCGATTGTCCTCATCCGTGTATTGGAGGCGCACCGGCACCGCCAGCCCCTCTTCCAGTGCGCTGGCAAAGCTGGCGGGAATGATGACGTTGGCGATCCTGAGGGGGGCTGTGGCGCTGGCCGGGGCTGACAGCACGATCAGCCATGAGAGCGGCAGCAGCCAGGCTTTCTTCAACATATCGAGCACCATGGTTCCAGATGTCGGCAACGGGGCCTCGTTACCCTGCGAGGGGCGAGGACAGTACCGGTAAAAAGGGGTTATTTGACGACGACGAATTCCTGACCCAGCCAGAGCCCCAGGTGGCTCTTTGGATCACGCATGTCGACCTGCTTGAACCGGCGTTGCTTTCCCGGCAGGTCGTAGTAGGTCTCCTTGCACAACTCCTGGCTTTTCAGGCAGGGGCCGTACGCCACGGTGCGGTAGGAGGCATTGCCCTTGTTGGTCAGGGTGTCGCCCTTCAGGTCGTAGGCAAATCGCTGTTGGCGCGGCGTCACCACCAGGATGGTGCCTATCTGGGCCGAGGTGGTGGCGACCGCCTGCCGACGCTCGCTGCGCTGATCGTCTGCCGAGAGGGCCGTGTCCAGCCAGCGGATGCGGTAGTAACGCTCCTTGTCATCCTGCGGGCCCTTGTAAAAGAACCTCACGTTGTTCTTGGCATTGGCGGGCAGCATCATCCGGCTGGGCGACAGCATCAGTTCACCGCTCACCTCCATGGGGATCTCCCGTCCCCCCTCTTCCGGGGAGGAGATGCGCGTGACCGTGACCGTGACCAGCCTGGCCTGGTCGCTGCCATTTTCGATCTGCTTGGCGACCTCCTGGCTGTCTGCGTCGATGAAGGTGGTCACGGCGCCGACATTGATCGCCTGGCTGATGCCGGGAATGAGCAGCAACCATATGGCTATGATTTTCAGATTCATGGGATATCTCGAGAGTAAAAAGGGCCCCGCAGGGCCCCGAATGGTATGCGGTGAATGACTCAGACCCAGTTCGCCACGAACTCGACGTTGACTTCGCCGCTCCACAGGCCATCCGGCAGGGCGTCAAAGGTGGTGCTGCTGCCGTTGGCGGTGGCGCTCTCGATGTTGAAGGTGAAAGAGCCCTGGGCCGTGGTGCGCTGCGCATCGTTCTGGAAGCCGTTGGCGATGGGGGAGAGGTTGCCCCCAGTGATGCCGGCCGCCGTGTCGATCAGCGTGGTATAGGCGGTGGTGCTGACCGGTGCGCCGCCCCACAGCACGCCCACGTCGACAGTGGAATCGCCACCCAGGTGATTCAGGGTGCCGTTGAGCTTCTTCGCCTTCAGGGTGAAGGAGGTGGCGCTGGCATCCCCCTTGATGGCGACATCGAACAGGCCGTTGACGGTGTTGAACCCCTTGATCCCTTCGGCATATTGGAAGGAGAGGCTGGAGAGCGGGGTGACCACCAGCTCGGAGGTGGTGTCTTTCTTGGCGGTGGCCTGCCAGGTAGCGACGGCGGAGGCTTCCACGGCAGCTTGAGCGGTAGCGGCAAAGCCCAGTCCAGCGATGGTCAGTGCAATCAGAGTCTTCTTCATTACGATATTTCCTACACGTTTTCCGATAGGCGGCGCAGGCCACCCGGTTGATTCATTGCCCGCCATGGGCATGTCGTTGCCCCCTGTGACGATTTGACCAAGGGAGGCAGCCGGCCCTGGAACATGTTGTTCCTCGGACCAGCTCGTTTTTTCGTCGACTAAGATAGCGATAGGACTTGCCTGGATCGATCGAATGCTGTGTAGGAAAAATCTCAAAGGGGGGGTGGGAGGCAGTGATGGGGAGCCAGGGATCCGCCGTAGTGAACCCGGCTGGCAGAGGGGGTAAACGAGGTGTAGAAAATGTAATCGATTGATAAATATATGAAAAAATAATAACGCTATAATCAGCGCCAGTTTTAAAATTTGTGATTTCTTATTTTTGTAACATCTTGTGAACATCAAGGGGGCTGTATGGTATAGCTGCTTGATTTGTAGTTAATATACTACTTGGAAAGGACTAAACAGCAGGTTTATATATGTCAAAGGTATTGATAGTAGATGATCACCCAGCAATAAGAATGGCTGTGAAAATGCTGCTTGAACAGGATGGACATCATGTTTTGGCAGAGGTCGATAATGGTGTTGATGCTATTTCTGCAGCCAAGATAAACCGACCAGATATCGTCGTTCTTGATATTGGCATTCCCAAGCTGGATGGTATCGAAGTCATTAAAAGACTCAAGCTGCTGGATATAGGTCCCCGGATCCTGGTGCTGTCTGCCCAATCTACCCACCATATTATGGTGCGTTGTCTGCAAGCCGGTGCTGAGGGTTTTTTGTCCAAGCTGGATGATTTGTCTTTATTGAAGGATGCGATCGCAAAAATAGAGAAGAAGCAGCTCTACTATCCTCGTGAGGTGATTGCCGGCGCCAGACATGCCCATACCGTCGATCGCGAGGATCTGCTCTCCAGCCTCTCTTCCCGGGAGATGAGCGTGCTGTTGCAGATTTGCCAGGGCCATGCCAACAAGCAGATTGCCCAGAGCATGCTGCTGAGCGAGAAAACCGTCAGCACTTACAAGACCCGGCTGATGAAGAAACTCAACATCACCAACATCGTCGATCTGATCAGTCTGGCCAGACGGCAGAAGCTGTTGTGAGCGCGATGAAACCGCTGCTGTTACTGCTCGTTCTGATCTGTGCGTGGCCATTGTCGCCTAGGGCGCAGGCGGAGCCGCTGCTGCAAGTCTATTCGCGGGATGGCGGGGAGTACCTGGATGCCAGCCCCTTGCCGTTGCACGGGGAGGAGTGGCGTTGGCTGCAGGAGCGTGAGCGGCTGATCCTGGGGGTGCCAAGACCCGATAATCCCCCCATGGACATCACCCTGCGTGCCAATGCCTATGAGGGGGTGACGGCCGACATCGTCGGCATGCTCACCCATTTGCTGCATATCCAGATCCTGGTGAAGGGATACCCCTCCAGAGCGGCTGCCATCGAGGCGCTCAAGCGAGGGGAGATCGACTTGCTGAGCGCCTCGAACACTTATGAGCAAGAGCAGCAACTCCTGTTGACCGATAAATATATTGCAGATGATCCCGCCATTTATAAAAATATCGCGATAAGGGAACGAGAAATAAAGTCGGTGGCAGTCCCCGAGTATTATTTGCCATATACGGATATCATGCGCTATTTGTCCGACTATAAAGTTAAGATATATCCCTCCCGTTATAGCGCGCTCTCCGCCGTGGCTTATGGCCAGGCGGATGCCGTCATGGTGGATATGATCTCCGGTAACTTTATCGTCAACAAATTTTATCAGAGCAGCATTCAATTATTGAAGCCGCTTTATATCAATACCAATGGTTTTGCCTTTGCGCTCAATCCCAAAGACCGGCGACTCAAGAGAATAATGGACATAGCGCTGGGGGAGATCCTGGAGGGCAAGCGGGCGGAAGTGGCCAAGCGCTGGAATGGGGGAGGCCTCTCGATCGGGGCCAGCAAGGTCGGGCTGAGCCGCGAGCAGTGGGAATGGCTGGGCAGGCGGGAAAATATCCGGATTGCCGTCAACAGCGGCGTGCCGCCCCTCAGCTTTCTCGACGTCACTGGCACCATGCATGGAGTGGTCGCCGATCTGCTGCAGGTCATTCGCGCGAAGCTGGGAGTGGAGATCGAGGTCGTGCCCGTCAAGACGCCCGAGCAGATGACCCAGCTGCTGGATGGCGGCCTGGTGGACGTCGGTGTACTGAGTCCGTCGGCGGATCGCAGGAACCGCTATCTGTTCAGCAGGGCCTTTGTCCTCGATCCCCTGTCCTACGTGGTGGGGCTGCGGCACAAGGGCGTGTCGCCCGATACCTTGCTCAAGTCCGGTACCGTGGCTGTGATCAAGGGGTATATCACGACGCAAGCCGTCTCGGAGGCTTACGGCAGGCTGACGACACGGCAGTTCGACAGAATTGAAGATGCGCTGCGCTGCGTGGCAACGGAAGTGTGCGACGTGACCGTGCTGCCGCTGCGGGTGGCCAAGTACTACATCAACAGCAAATTCCCCGACAGCCTGATCATCACGGGGGAATTGTTCGACTCCATTCCTATCGGTGCCGCCTTTGCGGTGGCCCCCGATCAGCAGATATTGCGGGACATCCTGGACAAGATCATCGCCATCATTCCCCCTGATGAGCTGGAGGGGCTCTCCAACCGCTGGCGGGTCAGTGCCCAGCAGGAGTCCATCTCCTGGCAGGAGCTGGTGCGGGAGTTTGGGGGCTTCATCGCGCTGATCCTGCTGTTGACTCTCTGGGTCGGCCTGTGGGGGTTGTCGCTGCGCAAGCAGGTGCGTGAGCGGCGGCTGGTGGAGGGGGCGCTGAGCACCCAGCTCAAGTTCATCGCCGACCTGGTGGACGGGACGCCCCACCCCATTTATGCGAGGGATCTGGAAGGGGGGCTGGTCCTGTGCAACAGCAGCTACGCGAGCTTCTTCGGGGAACCCAAGGTCAGTCTGCTCGGCACGGGGCTGGATGACGCGCGCACGCGCTGGCCTTTTCTTGTCCCCCTGCTCGCAGACCTGGCCCTCTCCCGGGACACAGGGCTGCCACAGGAGGGAGACCATCGCCTGATCCTGCCGACGGGCGCAGTGGACGTGTACCACTGGGTGCAGCCTTATTACGATCTCGAGGGCAAGGTGCAGGGGGGCGTGGGGGGCTGGATAGACGTCAGTGAACGGGTGCGCCTGCTGGATGAGCTGGCGGTGGCCAGCCAGGAGGCCCAGGAGGCCAACCGCGCCAAGAGCACCTTCCTGGCGACCATGAGCCACGAGATCCGCACCCCCATGAATGCCATCATCGGCTTGCTGGAACTGGCCCTCAAGCGGGGTCGGCTGCACGAGGAGGATCAGGCGTCCCTCACCATTGCCCATGGCTCGGCAAAGGATCTGCTGAGCCTCATCGGCGACATCCTGGATATCTCCAAGATAGAGTCCGGCCGGTTCGAGCTGGCGCCTGAGCCCCACGACATCGTGGCCCTGACCGAGTCGGTCGTCACCGTCTTCACCGCGCTGGCCAGGCAGAAAAATCTGCGGCTGGAGCTGGTGACGGGAGAGACGCACTGGGTACAGATAGATGGCCGTTGCTACAAGCAGATAGTCTCCAACCTCATCAGCAACGCCATCAAGTACACCGAGCGGGGGTCGGTCAGGGTGACGCTGGGATCCTGGGTCAGCGACGGCTGGTGTACCCTGCAGCTCGTCATCAGGGATACCGGCATAGGGATAGCACCCGCTGAGCAGGCTCGGCTGTTCCAGCCGTTCAGCCAGGCCAGCCAGCCCGAGCACATCCAGCAGTCCGGCACCGGTCTGGGCCTGATGATCTCGCGCTCCCTGTGCGAGTCCATGGGGGGCTCCCTGGTGCTGGAGAGCGAGCTCGGGCAGGGGACCCGGGTCTGCGTCGAGATGAAGTTGCCCATGGCCGCGGTCGTGGTGGCCCCCCCGTCTGCCGACCGGGGACAGGCCGTGGAGGAAGGGCGACGGCTGAAGGTGATGGTGGTGGACGATCACCCCGCCAATCGCCTGCTGGTGACCCAGCAACTGGCCTATCTGGGGCATGAGGCCAAGGCCGTGGCCTCGGGGGGGGAGGCCCTGCAGGTGCTCGCCGATACCCGGGTGGATGTCGTCATCACAGACTTCAACATGCCAGGCATGAACGGTTTCGAACTGACGCGGCAATACCGGGCGCTGGAGCGGCGCCACGGCTGGCCGCGCTGCGTGATCCTGGGGCTGACGGCCGATGCGCGTCAGGAGCAGATCAACGAGGGGCAGGCGGCGGGCATGGATGACTGCCTGTTCAAGCCGATCGGACTGGAGGCGCTCGATCAGAGCCTGCGGCGCCATATGCAGCGTGAAGATCAGAGCGACATTGCCACCTGCATGCGGGAGATAAGGCAATACCTCGGGCCGCTGACGGCGCACCAGTCTACCCTGATGTCGCCCCTGCTGGCCGAGTTTGTCCGTGCCAGTGACGACGACCTGCTGGGTCTGCAGCAGGCGGCGCAGGCGGGGGACGTCGGTCGCTTCATGGACAAGGTGCATCGGCTCAAGGGGGGCGCCAGGATCATGGGTACCCTGAAACTGGTCGCCACGTGCGGCGAGATAGAGTCCTGGACACTCGACGAAGAGACGCTGCCGGCGGCGCTGGCACGGCTGCGCCAGGACTACGAGGTGGTCAGACTGGCCGCCACCCGGCTCCAGACCGCGGACGAACAAACCTGAAGGCATGCGGGGCATGCCTTCAGACGGCTCAACCGAGCCAGTAGACCATCAGCTCATAGGCGGCCTCACCCACCTGGTCCGGCCTGGCTGAGGGGGCCTGATAACTCAGGTAGTAGCGGGTCGCCTGTGTCAGGGGCAGGGGATGGGTTTCGGAGAGCGGTTGTCCATTCAGGGTCAGGTGGATCTGGCTGCCGTCTTGCTGTGGCAGGGTGCCATAGAGTTTGCGGGCTTGCAGTCGATAGGTGGTGTTGAAATCCGGGTGACTGAGGTCGGCTGCCAGGCTCTGGACGGGGTCCTGTACCGGGTCCGAGTTGATGGGCTGGAAGCCGGGGTGGGTGAGGGATACTTCCATGTTGGTCTCTTTGCTGGCGGTGGCTTGCCAGTTCAGCTGGCCCACCTGCGCATTGGCGTGAACGGCGGCGCTACTGCAGCCAATCATCAATGCCAGCACCATGTTTTTCTGAAACATAGTTATCTCCTTTGTCGGACTGGGCTCCCCTTGGCGGGAGCCTCCTCTTATCGGCCACCATTCCCGAAAGCTGAACCCGTCACCTGATATTCGGCAATGAGCCGGCAGGAGATAAGGGGTATGATCCCGCACCTTGGCGCTGTGCCATGTCGTTCACTGGGGGCTGATTTGCTCGAGAATCAGATGATGTTGTTGGCGGTGTTTGAGCGGGCGGCGCTGATGTTGATGACGCTCTTCCTCCTGACCCGAACCCGGCCGTTCCAGCGGCTGTTCCAGAAGCGGGACCATACCCCGGCCGAGCTGGTGCTGGTGGCCAGCATCTTCAGCCTGTTCGCGGTGTTCAGCACCTACACCGGCATCCCGGTGGAAGGGGCGCTGATCAACGTGCGGATCATCGCCATCATCTCCGGCGGCATCCTGTTCGGCCCCTGGGTCGGTATTCCGGCTGGGGTCATCTCGGGGCTGCACCGCTACCTCATCGATATGGATGGCCACACCTCGATCCCCTGCCTCATCGCCAGCATCATCGCCGGCCTGCTGGCGACCTGGCTGCACCTGCGCTGCCGCAAGTCGCGGCTCTGGCTGTACGGCATCCTGGCGGGCATGGCCTGCGAGGGGCTGACCATGCTGCTTATCTGGCAGCTGACCGAGCCCCACGTCGTGGGGGTCGAGATCGTCAGCCACATCGCTTACCCGATGATCGCGGGCACCCTCTGCATCGGGCTCATCATCAAGCTGGTGCAGGATCTGGACGACGAGAAGGAGCTGATTGCCGCCAAGCAGGCCAAGCTGGCGCTCGACATCGCGAACAAGACGCTGCCCTTCTTCCAGAACATCGACCGCCACTCCCTCGGTCAGGTGTGCGGCATCATTCGCAGCGAGATCAGTGCCGATGCGGTGGCCATCACCGACACCCGGGACGTGCTGGCCTACGTGGGGGTGGGCAAGGACTACTACGAGCTGGACGAGCACCACGCCATCAGCGACATGACCCAGCGGGCGGTGCTGCTGGACCAGATCATCATCAACAACGATCTGCGTCAGTACCATCTGGCCGACTTCCACTCGGTCATCATCATTCCACTGCGGGAGAATGGCGCCGTCAGCGGCACCCTCAAGATCTACTATCGCCGCACCCACAGCATCACCAGCTCCCTGAAGGAGATGGCGGTGGGCCTCTCTCAGCTCATCTCCACCCAGATGGAGGTGTCGCGCATCGAGCAGCTCAAGGAGATGACCCGCAAGGCGGAGTTCACCGCGCTGCAGAGCAAGATCAACCCGCACTTCCTGTTCAATGCCCTCAACGCCATCTCGTCCCTCATCCGCATCCGTCCCCAGCAGGCGCGCCAGCTCATCGCCAATCTGGCGGACTACCTGCGCTACAACCTCAACAAGGGGGATACCCTCATCGACATCCAGGAGGAGCTGCAGCAGGTGCGCGACTACGTGGCCATCGAGCAGGCTCGCTTCGGTGACAAGCTGGAGGTGGTGTTCGAGGTGGACGACGTGCACATCCAGGTGCCAAGCCTGCTGTTGCAGCCCCTGGTGGAAAACGCCATCCTGCACGGCATCCAGCCCCGCAGTGCGCCGGGTCGGGTCACCATAGAGGTGAAGCAGCTGGCGGGCGGCATCCGGGTCGCGGTGCGCGACACCGGCTACGGCATCAGCCAGGCGGTGATCGATGGCGTGGCCGCCGGTCGGGTGGAGAGCCGCAGCATCGGCCTGATGAACGTGCATCAGCGGGTCAAGCTGCTCTATGGGGATGGCCTGCAGCTCAGACGGCTGGAACCCGGCACCGAAGTCTGTTTCTATCTGCCGGATCCGGAGGCCATGCCTTGCTGATCGCCATCAATATTGAGAAGAACGCCATGACGCGAGAGGGACAGCCATGTTGAGAGCCATCATCGTCGAAGATGAATACCTGGCCAGGGAGGAGCTCGCCTATCTGGTGAACCAGCACAGCACCATAGAGATAGTGGCGAGCTTTGAGGACGGGCTGGAGGCGTTCAAGTACCTGCAGGATCACGAGGTGGACGTGGTGTTCCTCGACATCCAGATCCCCGCCATCGACGGCCTGCTGCTGGCCAAGAACCTGCACAAGTCGAGCCATCCGCCCCACATCGTGTTCGTTACCGCCTACAAGGAGTTTGCGGTGGAGGCGTTCGAGCTGGAGGCGTTCGATTACATCCTCAAGCCCTACAACGAGCCGCGCCTCATCAATCTGCTGCAGAAGCTCGAACTGGCGGGCAAGTCCCAGCCCCAGGGCGCGGAGTCAGGGACGCCACAGAACCGCACGGTCAACCTGGTGAAGGGGGAGCGCATCATCGTCACCCCCTGCGAGCAGATCTACTATGCGGAAGCCGACGAGAAGCTGACCTATGTCTACACCCGTACCGATCGCTACGTGATGACCATGACCCTCAGCGAGTTCGTCAGCCGGCTGCCCGCCGAGGGGTTCTTCCGTTGTCACCGCTCCTACTGCGTCAACATCAACAAGATCCGCGAGATAGTGCCCTGGTTCAACAGCACCTATCTCATCCGGCTCCATGACCTGCCGTTCGAGGTGCCGGTCAGCCGCAGCAACATCAAGGCGTTCCGTCAGCTGATGCGGCTCTGATTGTCATTCATTCCCGCCGATCTGCATTTCATGCCGTAATCGGTCGGCGGGAGCGGCGTCTTGCCTATAGTGGCCCCAGTTTCCTTAAGGCCATCGACCGAGACGCATCATGACCAGAGAGATGAATCGCACCCGCTACCTCACCCTGTTGGGGACCATCATCACCCAGTTCGCGCTGGGATCCGTTTACACCTGGAGCCTGTTCAACGCCCAGCTCTCCGACAAGCTGGACGAGCCGGTGAGCCAGGTCGCCTTCGCCTTCGGCCTGCTCAGCCTCTCCCTGGCGGTGGCCTCCTCCCTGGCGGGCAAGCTGCAGGAGCGGTTCGGGGTGCGCAACGTTACCCTGGGGGCCGGCGTGCTGCTTGGCATCGGCTTCTTCCTCACCGCCCATGCCAGCAACCTGGCGATGCTCTACCTCTGCGCCGGCATCCTGGTGGGCTTCGCCGACGGCACCGGCTACCTGATGACCCTCTCCAACTGCGTGAAGTGGTTCCCGGAGCGCAAGGGGCTGATCTCCGCCTGCTCCATCGGTGCTTATGGCCTCGGCAGCCTGGGCTTCAAGTACATCAACCTGCTGCTGCTCTCCAGCAACGGCCTTGAGACCACCTTCCAGCTGTGGGGGCTGATCGCCATGTCCATGGTGCTGGTGGGCGGCATGCTGATGAAGGACGCACCCAAGCAGGCGGCCGCCGTGCAGCAGAGCGAGAGCCGCGACTTCACCCTGGCCGAGGCGATGCGCAAGCCGCAGTACTGGATGCTGGCACTGATGTTCCTCACCGCCTGCATGAGCGGTCTCTACGTTATCGGCGTGGCCAAGGACATCGGCGAGAAGATGGTGGGCCTGCCTGCCGTGGTCGCCGCCAACGCCGTCGCCATCATCGCCATGGCCAACCTGGGTGGCCGGCTGGTGCTGGGCATCCTCTCCGACAAGATGTCCCGCATCCGGGTCATCACCATCGCCCAACTGATTACGCTCGGTGGTATGGGATTGCTGCTGTTCGTGCCGCTCAACGCCAACCTGTTCTTCGTGGCGGTGGCCTGCGTGGCGTTCAGCTTCGGCGGCACCATCACCGTCTACCCCTCGCTGGTGAGCGACTTCTTCGGCCTCAACAACCTGACCAAGAATTACGGCGTCATCTATCTGGGCTTCGGGCTGGGCAGCATCATCGGCTCCATCGTGGCCTCCCTGTTCGGCGGCTTCATGGCGACCTTCAACCTGATCCTGGTGCTGCTGGTGGTGGCGCTGGTGCTCTCCCTCACCATCCGCCTGCCGGCTCCCGTCGCCGTGGTGGTGGATCGGGGCTGACCCCGGCGAACGGACGCCAAAAAGAAGACCCGGGCCAAGGCCCGGGTCTTTTCGTTGGTACGAGCGGCGTTTAGCGCGGCGGCAGACCCAGCAGGGCGCGCAGCTGGTGCGCGGTGGCCTCGACCGTCGGCCAGTCGCGACCGGTGACGGTGAGGTGACCCATCTTGCGACCGGGGCGGGCCTCGCCCTTGCCGTAGAGGTGCAGGTGCACCCCGGGCAGGGCCAGGGCGCCGGCCCAATCCGGCGTGCCGTCTTGCCACAGATCCCCGAGCAGGTTCAGCAGGATGGCGGGCTGAACGTCAGCCTTTGCCGGCAGCGGCAGATCGCACAGGGCACGCACCTGCAGCTCGAACTGGCTGCAACCGGCGTTGTCGATGCTGGGATGGCCGGAGTTGTGGGGGCGGGGCGCCATCTCGTTGACCAGCAGCCGGCCGCCGACCAGGAAAAACTCCACCGTCAGCACGCCCACATAGTCGAGGGCGGCGATGATGTGCTCGGCGATGCGCTGGGCCTCGGCCTCCAGGGCGGGCACATTGGCCGGGGAGCGGGTCTGATCCAGGATGCCGCCGCTGTGCCAGTTCTGCACCAGGGGCAGGGCGCTGATGGCACCGCTCGGGCTGCGCGCCAGGGTCAGGGCGAACTCCCCCTCCAGCGGCAGCCGCTTTTCCAGCACGCAGGGCACGCCGCTGGCGGCCAGGGCCGTGGGCAGCTCGTCGGCCCGGTGGATGGTCCACTGCCCCTTGCCATCGTAGCCCTCGCGGGCGGTCTTGAGGATGGCGGGGAAGAGGTCTGTGGTCAGTACGGGCAGTGGCTCGCCCGGCAGCAGGGTCAGGTTCGGGGCGACCGGCACGCCGGCGCGGGTCAGGAAGGCTTTCTCTTCCCGGCGATCCTGGCAGACGCGCACCGCGCTCGCCGCCGGGCGCACCGGCTTGTACTGCTCCAGCAGCGCCAGGGAGGCGGCGGGCACGTTCTCGAACTCGCAGGTGATGGCGTCGCAGCGGCTGGCCAGATCGCGCAGGGCATCGGCATCGTCATAGGCGGCCACGATCTGCTCGTCGGCGGCCGCACCGGCGATGCTGACGGGATCCGGATCCAGCACTATCACCTTGTACCCGAGGCGGTGGGCGGACATCACGAAGTAGCGGCCGAGCTGGCCGCCACCGAGCATACCCAGGGTGGCGGGGGGCAGTATCATGCCGGCTCCTCCAGGGTGAGGGCCAGCACCCGGTCGCGTTCCTTGGCGCGGAAGCCGTCGAGCTGCTGCTGATAGCGGGGAGCGTCGCCATCCTGGGCGACGGAGAGCAGGGAGACGGCGAACAGACCGGCGTTGGCGGCACCCGCCTCGCCGATGGCGAAGGTGGCGACCGGCACCCCCTTGGGCATCTGGACGATGGAGAGCAGGGAGTCCATCCCCTTGAGCTGTCGGGTGGGGATGGGCACGCCCAGCACCGGCACCGTGGTCTTGGCGGCCAGCATGCCCGGCAGGTGGGCAGCCCCGCCGGCACCGGCGATGATGGCGCGCAGACCGCGCTCGCGGGCGCTGGCAGCATATTCGAACAGCAGATCCGGGGTGCGATGGGCGGATACGACGCGCGCTTCATAGGGCACGCCGTGCTCCTTGAGGATGCGGGCGGCGGCCTGCATCACGGGCCAGTCAGAGTCGGAGCCCATTACCAGGCCGATCATAGGGGGGGTCGTCATTACGGCTTCCTCGGATGTCAAACGTTTGCCGCATGTTACCAAAAAGCCGTGGGATCTGGCTCAACATTTCGCGTCTCTGTCCCTCTCCGAGGGTCGTCGGCGGGCCTGACGGCAGAGGAGGGGGTAGTAACTGAGCCACTCGGCTCTGCCGGAAGGGAAAAAACGAAAAACAGAAATCTAGATGGCTATACATCCAATCTGGCTCTGCCTATAATCCTCCCGCTTTGGCGCATTCTGCTTAAAAGGGAATCCGGTGAGAATCCGGAGCTGGCGCGCAGCGGTAAGGGGGAACGAAGCGACATCAGGGCACTGCCGTCAGGTGGGAAGCCGTCGCCTTAGGCCATCAGCCCCCAAGCCCGAAGACCTGCCAAAGTTCGTATTTCGGGCCGAGAGAAACCGGCCACGAAGTAGATGCTTACGCGAACCTAAGGATCTCTCATGTCCAAGACATTATTGGCGGCTGCCCTGTTGCCAACGGCGGCCTTTGCCCAACAACTGACCATTCCCGTCAACCCCACCATGGTGGTGACCGCCACCCGCGTCGCCCAGCCCGCCTCCAGCGTGCTGGCCCCCGTCAACGTGGTGACCCGTGACGAGATCGATCGCCTGCAAGCCCAGACCGTGACCGATGTGGTCAAGACCCTGCCCGGCGTGGAAGTGGTCAGCAACGGCGGTCGCGGCCAGCTCAGCTCGTTGCGGGTGCGTGGTGGCACTTCCTCCCAGACCCTGGTGCTGGTGGACGGGGTGCGCAGCGCCTCCCTGACCGCCGGGATGACCGAGCTCAACAACCTGCCCCTCAACCAGGTGGAGCGGATCGAATATATCCGCGGTGCGCGCGCCACCATTTATGGGTCCGATGCCATCGGTGGGGTCATCAACATCATCACTCGCCCGGATCAGGGGACCAACCAGCACAAGTTCAACCTGGGGGCCGGCTCCAACAAGCAGCGCCAGGCCGCCTTCAGCAGCGCCAGTCAGGTCGGCGAGGCGGGCCAGCTCAAGGTCGCCGGGGGCTTCGATGACGAGACCGGCTACAACGTGCACCCCATTCCGGGGGTGAACGATGGGGACAAGCATGGCCACCGGGGCTACAACGCCATGGTGGATTATCAGCAGGCGCTGGCCGGCAACTGGGAGCTGTTCGGGACGACCCGCTGGTTCCGCAACATCGCCCAGTACGACAGATCCTCTGCCGCTTCCGACTGGGGGCCTGCATTCCATCAGCGCAACGAAACCTGGACCGAGAACCAGAGCTACCAGCTCGGTACCCGTTATCACGACGAGCGTTATCTGAGCGAACTGCGCGGGGCCTTCTCCAAGCAGGATGCCTACGACTATCCGGATACCAGCGGTCGCGATCAGTCCGCCGATCGGCTTTATACCCGCCAATACACCCTGAACTGGGTCAACAGCGTCAAGCTGGACGAGCGCTGGACCCTGGGCGGTGGCGCAGACTGGCAGCGCGACATGCTGGACGAGCGTTCCCGCTCCTCTGGCGTCGCCTTCCCGAGCGATGCCGATGAGCGCGACAACACAGGGCTCTATGCCCTGGCCCAGTTTGACAACCAGGTGTGGCAGGCGGAGCTGAGCGGTCGCAGCGATGACAACGAGCAGTTCGGTCGTCACAACACCTGGCAGACCGGCGCTGGCTGGCGCTTCGTGGAGGATTACCGTCTCAGCGCCCGCTACGGCACCGGCTTCCGCGCCCCCTCCTTCAACGATCTGTATTATCCGGGCTCTGGCAACCCCGAGCTGAAGCCGGAAGAGTCGAAGAGCAGCGAGCTGATGCTGGATGGCCAGACCGCCGGCGTGGAGTGGCGTGTGACCGGCTATCGCAACGACTTCGAGCAGATGATCCAGTGGGCACCGGACAGCCAGGGCATGTGGACGCCGCAAAACGTCGGCAAGGCGCGGATTGAAGGGGTCGAGCTGGAAGGGGAGTTCGAGACCGGCTGGTTGACCCATCGAATCTCCGCCGAATACAAGGATCCCAAGGACAAGGTCACCGACAAGCAGTTGCAGCTGATCTCCCGCAAGGGGGCTAAATGGGTTGGCCTGGCACAGTGGCAGCAGTTCGACGGCTCTCTGAGCTGGATCTACCAGGGTGAGCGCTATGGTGACGCCGCCAATACCACCCAGCTGGGCGGTTACAGCGTGTGGAACCTGGCGGTCGGTTATCGGGTCGCGCCTTCCTGGAAGGTCTCCGGCAAGATCAGCAACCTGCTGGACAAGGAGTACCAGACCTCGGTGGGTTACCCGGCGGACGAGCGTGCCTACTATGTGACGGTGGACTACACGCTCTGATCCCGTCGTCCGGATCGGAAAAATCAGGGGCCCTGCCATTGGCGGGGCCTTTTCTATTGGCGCCGGGCGGGAGTATGATCGCCGCCTCGCATCCAAGGGGGAGCTCAGGTGGCCAATATTCTCGTGTTCGACTCCGGTATGGGCGGGCTGACCGTCTATGGGGAGATCCGTCGCGCCCTGCCGGCACACAACTATTTCTACTGTTTCGACAATGCCCACTTCCCCTACGGCGAGTTGAGCGAATCAGAGCTGATTTCTGCCTGCACCGGATTGGTCAGCCACATGGTGGCCAAGCACGCCATCGATCTGGTGGTGATCGCCTGCAACACCGCCAGCACCATAGCGCTGCCTGCCCTGCGTGCCTCCCTGAATATCCCGGTGGTGGGGGTGGTGCCCGCCATCAAGCCCGCTGCCGCCCTGACCCGCAATGGCTGCATCGGCCTGCTGGCCACGCCAGGCACCGTCAGCCGCGCCTATACCCATGAACTCATCGCCCAGTTTGCACCGGGCAAGCGCGTGTTGCTCAAGGGGGCCACCGAGCTGGTGATCGAGGCCGAGCGCAAGCTGGCGGGATTGCCTGTCAATATGGCGCTACTGAGAGAGGTACTGGCGGATTGGATAGAAGGAGAGGAGAGGCCGGATACTCTGGTGCTGGGGTGCACCCATTTCCCGCTGCTGAATGAAGAGATTCGACAACTGATGCCGGAGTGTCAGCTGGTGGATTCGGGCTGTGCCGTCGCAAGGCGGGTGGCCCATCTGCTGGCGGCGATTCCGTCCTCCCTCCCCGACGAGGGGACAGGTCTTGCCTACTGCAGCCGGTTGGATGCCCAGGCCCAAAAACTGACAGCCCCCTTGCAGGCATGGGGGCTGTCATCACTGGAAGAGGTCGAATGCTGATCTATCAGGCGTCGACGTCGTTTCCTTCCTTCTCATCCCTGTCCCGCTTGTCATTGGCCTCGCGTACTTTCAGAGTGCGCTGCTGATACTCCTTGTCGTTGAGCGCGGCGATGGCCTTGGCCGCATCGGCGACGGGCATCTCCACAAACCCAAAGCCCCTGCGCTTGCCGGTGGCCTTGTCTTTCATCAGACGGACCGAGATCACCTGGCCCTGTTCGGCAAAGAGCTCGCGTACGGCGATCTCGTTGGCGCGATAGGGCAGGTTGCCTACATATAATGTGCAGGTCTCCTGGCTGGAAGTCTGTTCAGTGGTACCAACCGGTGCGCGGTTGTTGAGGAACAGCGGTACTACGAAACCGCCGATGGCCAGACCCACGGCAAAAATCACCTCGGCTTTCAGAGAAAACTGCAGGGCCTGGGCAACCAGATAGCCGAGCAACGCCAATACCAGAGCAAGCACTGCAGCCTGCACATAAACGGGAAACTTGGATAAATTCATCTTTAAAGACCTTTTGTAAATGAAAGCAAAAAAGGTGCAACACTCTATTCACCTCCATGGTAACCAGCTTTACGAGCAGGCGCTACCATGGACCACTCGGGACATATTATCCGCTTCAGTATGGCATTCCTTCGGCATGGAAGATCCGAATAAGTGCCAATAAAACAGGGCTGAAATCATCGGCTTGTGGATAACATTGTATATATACACTGGGTAAGCTGTTTCTAACCGGATAATTTAAAGTTTCCGTGACTTTCTTCAAAAAATCCCTTGTCATCGCGGCGCGGCTCCCTATAATGCGCCCCTACCAGCACGGCGGACCACGCCAACCTGATGAGCTCGCTTCCTCGTGAAGCCAGCGCCGAAAGAAAAGCGAAAACAACCGCTTGACTTTCGAAGTGAGGAGCGTAAGATGCGCCTCCTCAACGCGATAAGCGTGACGCTCTTTAACAATTTGAATCAAGCAATCTGTGTGGGCACTCACAGCATCGAGCATCAAAAACAATTTTTGAT
>NZ_CDBN01000091.1 GCF_000820085.1 Aeromonas sanarellii | reverse complement strand
CTAGTACCCCAGCCATTTTTACTTGTCTTCGACGCGAGTCGGGCACAAGACGGCTATGTAGCTCAGTTGGTTAGAGCATCGCACTCATAATGCGGGGGTCACAGGTTCGAATCCCGTCATAGCCACCATTACTCTTGCGGAAGTGGCGAAATTGGTAGACGCACCAGATTTAGGTTCTGGCGCCCTAGGCGTGAGAGTTCGAGTCTCTCCTTCCGCACCATCAAAGCCGTACCAAACAGACCAGCCCAGGCTGGTTTTTTTGTATCCGGCGTTTGCCGCCCGTCTCCCGCAGTCCCGCGCCTGCAACCGCCTCCCAGCCATTAGCGGCTGCACCTCGTGCTCTCCCCGGCACAGGGTACTCACCCTCTGCACCCTCTTGATGTCGGCCTTTCATGTCGGGGCCCCGCAGGCAACAAAAAGGCGGCCCGCAGGCCGCCTTTCTCATCAATGCCGTCAGAACGGGAAGAACCAGGGGATGGCGATGACGCTCACCACCATCACCAGCAGGGTGAAGGGCACGCCGATACGCACGAAATCCACGAACCTGTAGTTGCCTGGGCCGAGCACCAGGGTGTTGACCGGCGAGGAGACCGGCGTCATGAAGGCCGCCGAGGCCGCGATGGCGATGGTCATGGCAAAGGGATAGGGGGAGACCCCCATCTGCTGGGCCGTGCCGAGCGCAATGGGCGCCATCAGCACCGCCGTCGCCGTGTTGGAGATGAAGAGCCCGATGACGGCGCACAGGGCGAACAGGCTGGCCAGCATCACGCGAGGTCCCATCTCTCCCACCACCGAGATCAGTCCCCCGACGATCAGATCCACCCCGCCGGTCTGCTGCAGCGCCAGGGCAAAGGGCAGCATGCCCACGATGAGGATCAGGGTCGGCCAGTGAATGGACTTGTAGGCGCTCTCCAGATCGATGCAACGGAACTTGCCCATCAGCAGGCAGGCGATGAGCGCCGCGATCACGTTGGGCACGGGATCCGTCACCATCAGCACTATCATGACCCCGAGCGCCACCAGGGCGTGGATGGCCTGGCTGCGGGCCGGCGCCATCTCGTCCACCTCGGCGGGCAGGCCGAGCAGCAGGAAATCGCGATGATGGGTCTGCAACTGGCGAATGAGGCTCCAGTTCCCCACCACCAGCAGGGTGTCCCCCATCTGCAGGGCATCGTCCACCAGCTTGCCGGTCAGCGCCTCGCCGGCGCGGCGGATCCCCACCACGCTCAGGCCATAGCGGGAACGGAACGCCACCTCGCGAATGCTCTTGCCGAGCAGTCGGGAGCCGGGGATGAGGGAGACCTCGGCCATGCCTACCTCCCGCGCCTGATCGGAGAAGTATTCCCCGCGCAATATCATGGGCTCGAGCCGCGCCTCGCTGCAGAACTCCCGCACGTCCACCTCGGGATCCGACATGTCGATGAGCAGCACGTCCTTGGCCTGGAACTCGGTCACCCCGGAGACGGTCACCATCACCCGCCTGAACTTGCGCCAGCGCTCCACCCCGATGACGTTGGCCCCGTAGCGGGCCCGCAGCTGCAGCTCGTCCAGGGTCTGACCGATCAGGGGGGAATCGGGCCGAAGTGCCAGTCGGCGCGCCCGCCCGGCCAGCCTATAGTCGCGGATGAGATCGCGCATGGTGCTGCGCCCGCTCTGCTTGCCCTTGCCCTCCTCCTCCTCGCGCACCAGGGAGGTGCGCATCAGCAGCATGTAGAGGATCCCCATCCCCAGGATGATGACCCCCATGGGGGTGAAGCCGAAGAAGCCGAACCCCTGAATGTCGTGGCGCATCAGCTCGCTGTTCACCACCATGTTGGGGGGCGTCGCCACCAGCGTCATCATGCCGCTGATAAGGCCGGCAAAGCCGAGCGGCATCATCAGCCTGCCGGGCGGGATCCCCATGCGGTTCGCCACGCTCAGCACCACGGGGATGAAGATGGCCACCACCCCGGTTGAGCTCATCACGGCCCCCAGGGTCGCCACCGCCACCATCAGCAGCACCAGCATGCGGGTCTCGCTGCTGCCGGCCACCTTCACCAGGGCATCCCCCACCTGATAGGCGATGCCGGTGCGCACCAGCCCCTCCCCCACCACGAACAGGGCGGCGATCAGGATGACGTTGGGGTCGCTGAAGCCCGCCAGCGCCTGTGGCAGGGTCAGGGTGCCGCTCAGCACGAACAGTATGATGATCAACAAGGCGACCACGTCCATGCGCACCTTGTTGGTAATAAACAGGAGGATGGCCCCCACCAGCATGCAGAGTACCCAGATCAACTCGGAATTCACACTCGCTCCTTTCGTTCCACTCCCCGACCGCACCAAGGGGGATCCCATCAGACCACAGCCTGCTCATCCCCATGTTGTGACATATCAAAAAAAGTGGGGCAGGGCATCATCGCATATCAGGGTGCCATCGGGGGCCTAAAGTTGCCCCCGCCGTTTGTCCATTCTTTGAGGTGGCTCGGCCCTGCACGGACAAAAGTCCTGCCAGCGCCTCCGCGCCGCCCCTAGAATAGGCCCGGTTCACGCCCCCAATTTTCAAAGGAAACGAAAATGAGCATATTCGAGTGGTTCAGCATCCATCACACCCTGGTGACCATCCCCCTGGGCGGTGGTTACGCCATGTCGTGGATCGAGGCCATCGGCACTCTGTTCGGGCTGGCCTGCATCTGGTGCGCCAGCCAGGAGAAGACCATCAACTACCTGTTCGGGCTCATCAACGTCAGCCTGTTCGCCATCATCTTCTTCCAGATCCAGCTCTACGGCCTGTTGCTGCTGCAGCTGTTCTTCTTCTGCGCCAACCTCTATGGCTGGTACGCCTGGACCCGCCCGGCCAACGCCCAGGGTGACACCCTGCAGATCCGCTGGCTCAGCAAGTCCAAACTCATCGCCACCGCCGCCGCGAGCGTGCTGGCCATCGCCCTGCTGACCCTCTATATCGACCCGGTATTCGCCGCCCTGGCGCGCACCTCGGTCGCCCTGCTCAACCTGTTTGGCGCCAATCTCGCCACCCCTGAGCCCTCCCCCGATGCCTTCCCCTTCTGGGATGCCAGCATGACGGTGCTCTCCGTGGTGGCCCAGATCCTGATGACCCGCAAGTACGTGGAGAACTGGATCCTATGGGTGGTCATCAACATCATCAGCATCGGTGTCTATGCCGCCCAGGGGGTCTATGCCATGTCCCTTGAGTACCTGATCCTGCTGTTCATCGCCACCAACGGTACTCGCCTGTGGATGGTCAGCGCCAAGCGTCCGCAACAGGAAGCGATCGCATGAGCCTGCTGCCCCATCTGCAATGCCACCCGGATCAGATAGCCGCGCGGGTGGTACTGTGTGGCGACCCGGCCCGGGTCGAGCGCATCGCCAGCCAGCTAGAGGAGTGCGAGAGTCTCGGCCAGCACCGGGAGTTTCGCCTGATCAGCGGCCGCTACCGAGGGCTGCCCGTCACTGTGTGCAGCACCGGCATCGGCGGCGCCTCCGCCGTCATCGCGCTGGAGGAGCTGGTGCAGGCGGGCGCCCGCTCGCTCATCCGAGTCGGCTCCGCCGGCGCCCTGCAAGGCCATATCGGGCTCGGGGATCTTATCGTGGTGGAGGGGGCGGTGCGCAGCGAAGGCGCCTCGCAAGCCTACCTGCCCCCCGAGTACCCCGCCTGCGCCGACATCCGCCTGCAGGCCGCCCTGCTCGCCCATCTCGGCGCCAGCGACCAGCCTCACTGGCACGGGCTGGTGCGCTCCCACGACAGCTTCTACCGGGATGACGAGCAGGACGTCTGTCGCTACTGGCACCAGCGCGGGGTACTCGGGGCAGACATGGAGACCGCCTCCCTGCTCGCCGTGGGGCGCCTGCGCAAGGTGCGGGTAGCCGCCGTGCTCTGCAACGTGGTGGCCTTCGAGCAGGACGTGCAAGCGGGAGTGAGCGACTACGCCGCCAGCGAAGCCGCCATGATGACCGGCGAGCGGCTGGCCATCGCCGCCGCCCTCCACGCCCTGACGCAATAAGCTGGGGCCCGTTGCGGCCCCGGCAAAACGTTAAGCCCGGCACATTCGGAGGCGCCGATGCTGGCATCCCGCCCCCGCCCTTGTTAGCCTCATGGCCCTCGTCAAGCCGGGCCTTCCCCATGCAGCAACAACCCTACCCCCTCGGTCGCTTTCACGCCGAGCTTGCCGCACTCGAACCGCGCTTTGCCGCGGCGCTGGCGGCCTGCACCCTCTATTCGCGCCGCTACCTGCCGGGCGAACCCATCATGCGGCAGGGGGAGCGGTGCGAGCAGCTCTATCTGGTGGCCCAGGGCCGCATCTCCCTCAACAGTGCGGTGCACTCGGGGCGGCAGTTTCAGCTCGGCGAGATCGAGTGCCACCAGCAGATCTTCGGTGAGATGGAGTTCTTCAGCGCCACCCCGGTGCAGTGGAGCGTGGTGGCCGAGACCGAGCTGGACGCCGCCGTCATCTGCGCCGACAAGCTGGCCAAACGGCTGCTGGCCGAGCCCGAGCTGACCCTCTTCTTCGCCGCGGCGCTCGCCAGCGACTACCTGGATACCCTGGACATCACCACCAGCCGGCTGCTGCACCCCATCGCCTACAACATCGCCTTCGAGCTGTGGCGCGAGCGCCAGCGCACCCCCATGCTGGGCTCGCGCAAGCGGGCCCACGAGGCGGCTCGCTTTGGCACCACGGAGCGGGTCTATCGGCGCGCCCTCAAGGAGCTGATCGAACAGGGGATTGTCTGCGAAGGGGCCGAGGGACCCGCCATCGCCGATCTGGCCAGGCTGCGCACCTATCTCGATCTTTGACCTTCACTCACCATCGGAGCCCCCATGTCTGTTGCAACCCACCCCGAGTTCACCTTCTTCAGCCGCTTCGTCGCCGACATCCAGGCCGGGCGCAAGACCATCACCATCCGCGACGAGAGCGAGGCCGACTGGCAGCCCGGCCAGCGGCTGGCCCTGTTCACCAACCCGGAGCATCAGCCCTTTGGCACCATCGAAGTGATCTCCGTCAAGGCAGTCGCCTTCGATGAACTCGATGACGAGCACGCCCGCCAGGAGAACATGACGCTCCCCGAGCTCAAGGAGGTCATCCGCGCCATCTACCCCGATCTGCCACAGCTCTATGTGATTGAATTCCAGCTGGTTGAAGCCTGATTTTGTGAGCTGTCTCATTTAACTCCGGTTGCGCTCCCGGGCCAAAAGCGCACAATACCTGTTTTTATATACAGTTATTGGTGCGTTATGGAAGAACAACTCGAACCGGCCATCGCGGCCATGGTGGCGGACTTCATCGCCGCAGGCAGACCCAGGGCGAGCGAGCTGAGCTGGCAGGCGCGCCGTGAAGGCTACCTTGCCTCTGCCGCATTGGGCGGCGAGCGGGAGGAGGTCGGCAGCATCGAGGAGTGGCAAGAAGAACATTACGCCATCCGCCTCTATCAGCCCGTCGATCCCGCAGACTCCCCCTCTCCGGTACTCATCTACTTTCATGGCGGCTGCTTCGTCAGCGGGGATTTCGAGACCCACGACCGCCAGATGCGGATGCTGTGCAACCGTGCCGGCGCCCTGGTCTTTGCCGTGCATACCCGCCTCGCTCCCGAACACACCTATCCGGCGGCCCATGACGATGCGCTGGCCGCGACCCTCGCCATCATGGCCGAGCTGCCGCAGTGGCGCGGCGATCCCAAGCGCATCGCGCTCGCAGGCGACAGCGCAGGCGGTCACCTCGCCCTGATCACCATGTTGCGGCTCAAGGAGACGGGAGCGCCCCTTCCCGCCGCCCAGATCCTCCTCTACCCCATGCTCGATGCGTTGGGGGGAAGCGACAGCTATCGCCTGCTCGGCGACGACAACCTCATCACCCGCGACATGCTGCTCAGCGGTTTTCAGGCCTATCTGGGCACCCTGCCCGCCCATCATCCGGAGGCGAGCCCGCTGCACCACCCGGCCCTGCCAGGATTGCCGCCGACCCATATCGTGACCGCGGAATTTGATCCGCTGCGCGACGAAGGAGAAGCCCTCTATCGCAAACTGCTGCAAGCCGGCGTCGTCGCCACCTGCCAGCGGCAGCTCGGGGTCATCCACGGCTACTTTCAACTGGCCGCCGTCAGTCCGGCCGCCCGCCAGCTCGTCGAGCAGATGGCCGCCCTGCTCAGGAGGCTCTGAGTTGGCCCGGGCCGGTCAGCGTGGTACAAGTGTCTCTTTTGAATCGTGGAGGAGTCGAGCGTGTTTGAAATAACCGGCCTGAGAGAGGCCATGATGCACGGGGTCGAGCTGTTCCAGCTGCTGCTGGAACTCATCTCCATCGCCTGCGTGGTGATGGGGCTCGGCAAGACCCTCTGGCTGGCGGCCAGGGTGCGGGATCACGAGCCCGGCTTTCCCCGCATCCGGCTCTGCTTCGGCAGCTGGCTCATCCTGGCGCTGGAGTTCCAGCTCGCCGCCGACATCCTGGCCACCACGGTGGCACCGAGCAAGGAGGAGCTGATCCGCCTCGCCATCATCGCGGTGATCCGCACCTTCCTGAACTACTTCCTCGGCAAGGAGCTGGAGGCCCAGAGCGAGCGCCAGCGCGCCTAGGCCGAGACACCGCCGACGGGGCGAGCGGCATCCAACCGACGGATCTGGTACCCTGGGCCTTTCGCCCAGGAGGAAGCAGTCCCATGACCGAGCAACACCGCTTTGAGCAGTACGACGCCCTGATCTTCGATATGGATGGCACCCTGGTGGACTCCATGCCCCTGCACCTGGATGCCTGGGAGCAGACGAGCGCCGAGTTCGGCCTGCCGTTCGATCGGGCGCAGCTCAACGAGTACGGCGGCATTCCCACCCGCAAGATAGTGGCCATGCTGGCAGAGCAGCACGGGCTGGCCATCGACGTGGAGGCCTTCGCCCGCCGCAAGGTGGCGCTCTATCTTGAGCATATCGATAAGGTAAGCGTGTTTCCCGCCATGTGGGAGCTGGTCAAGGGCTGCCATGGCAAGGTGCCCATGGGCATAGGCACAGGCTCAACCCGGGCGCATGCGGCACACATCCTGCGCCAGACCGGGCTCGACGCCTTCATCCCCGTGCTGGTGAGCGCCGATGACGTGGTCAACCACAAGCCCCACCCCGACACCTTCCTGAAAGTGGCCGAGCAGCTCGGCGCCAAGCCGGCCAACTGCCTGGTGTTCGAAGACACCCCCATAGGCCTGGAGGCGGGCCGCGCCGCCGGCATGGAGACCCTGCTGGTCCATCAGGGCGCACTCTGCCCGCGCTAGGGTGGGCAAATGTGCCCCGTCCGCCAACAAAAACGCCTCCACCAGGGAGGCGTTTTTCATAACGCGGTACCGGCATGATCCGGCACCACCTTACATGGCGTTGGTGGACTCGAAGATCTTGTCCGCCGAGGCCTCGACGAAGCCCGGATAGAGCACGCCATCCGGCTGCGGGTAGCGCAGGGCGAATTCGTAGAAGCAGCTCGGGATGGCGCGTACGCCGTCGCTGAAGGCCACCTCGGCCTTGTCCGCCATGGTGGAGGACTGCTCCAGCATCACCTGAGGATCTCCCTTCACCTCGCCGCCGACGGTGTTCAGCACGAAGCCCGCCGCCTTCAGGGCCGCATTGACCTGTTCGATGGTTTCAAAGTCTGCCAAACGGTTGATATTGACCGTGAAGTGGTTGGCACGATAGCCCCAGGCCGCCATCCAGGCCGCGTACTCGCTCTCCGCCAGCAGGGTCTGGTAGTCGCTCCAGGAGACCTGCCAGGGGGCGCCGGCATAGAGGAAGGCCGGGGTGTCGGTGAGGTGATCGGGCACCTGATCCACCAGCTTGTGGATGATGGCCTGGGCGCCTGCCGAGAGCTCTTCCACCTTCAGCTCGCTGATGAACACCTTGGGGGCGTCCGGATCCGCATGCTCGAAGTGCTTGGCATAGAGCTTCTTGGCCTTGAACACATACTCGCCCTTCTCCTCGTACCCCAGGGCACGGAAGTGGGCCGCCAGCTTCTCGAGGCCGAGCTTGGGCAGGTTGTAGGTCCGAAACGCCACGTGATCGTTGATGATGGGGGCACCGCCCCCCAGCAGTTGGTGAACCTTGTGGGCACTGGGGGTGACCTGAATGTAGTTGTCCCACAGATGGCCAAACAGGGTCTCGATATCCTTTTGCATCTCTCTTTCCTTTGATTGCGGGTACAGACAAGGGCACCCGTGGATGCCCCTTTGTTATTAGAAGGTCAGGCCGGGGGACAGCTGATCCGGCATGCTCGCCTTGCCATCCTCGACCGAAGTCACCGGAGATATGACACAGTAGTCGTCGGCATTGAGCCATCTCGTCTGCATCGCTATCTCCATGAACGATTAAAACGTCAAACCCGGGGACAGCTGATCCGGCATGCTCGCCTTGCCATCCTCGACAGAGGCCACCGGATAGGCACAGTAGTCGGCGGCGTAGTAGGCGCTCGCCCTGTGGTTGCCGGAGGCACCTATGCCGCCGAAGGGCGCGGCGCTGGAGGCGCCCGTGATGGGCTTGTTCCAGTTGACTATGCCGGCACGAATACGCTTGAAGAAGTGCTGCCAGTCCGCCTCGTTGTCGCCCAGCAGGCCGGCCGAGAGGCCGAAGCTGGTGGCGTTGCCCTGGTCGATGGCGGCATCGAAGTCGTCATAGCGGATGAGCTGCAGCAGCGGGCCGAAGTACTCTTCGTCCGGCAGCGAAGCGACCGCGGTCACGTCGATGATGCCGGGAGAAACGAACCCCGTGCCCGCCTCCAGGTGCTTGAGGGTAAGCAGGCTCTCGCCACCCAGCGCTTGCAGCCTGGCCTGGGCCTCCACCATGCCAAGCGCCGCTCGCTCGCTGATCATGGCGCCCATAAAGGGCTGAGCCTCGTCATCGTAGTGACCGACCCGGATCTGGCCGACCACCTCCACCAGCCGCTTGACCAGGGCATCGCCCCGGGCGCCGCGCTCGACGAACAGGCGGCGGGAGCAGGTGCAGCGCTGACCCGAGGTGATGAAGGCGGACTGCACTATGGCGTGCACGGCGCCGTCGATGTCGCTCACGTCTTTCACGATCAGCGGGTTGTTGCCGCCCATCTCCAGGGCCAGGATCTTGCCCGGCTGGCCGGCGAACTGCTGGTGCAGGAAGTGGCCGGTACGGGACGAGCCGGTGAAGAAGAGGCCGTCGATGTCCGGATTGCCCGCCAGCGCCTTGCCGGTATCGACCTCGCCCTGCACCAGGTTGAGCACGCCCTTGGGCAGCCCTGCCTCCTGCCACACCTTGACCATGGCCTCGGCCACCATGGGGGTGAGCTCGGAGGGTTTGAACACCACCGTATTGCCGGCGATAAGGGCAGGCACTATGTGGCCGTTGGGCAGGTGGCCCGGGAAGTTGTAGGGGCCGAACACGGCGACCACGCCGTGGGGCTTGTGGCGCACGAAGGCCCTGGCGCCGGGCATGGGGTTCTCTACCGTGCCGGTGCGCTCGTCATGGGCGCGGATGGAGATGACGATCTTGCCCTGCATGGCGGCGACCTCGGTGCGGGTCTCCCACAGGGGCTTGCCGGTTTCCCGGGCTATGGTCAGGGCCAGCGCCTCCTTGTGCTCGCCGAGCAGGTCGGCGTAGCGGCGGACGATGGCGAGGCGCTCCTCGAGGGCCAGATCGGACCAATGGTAGAAGGCCGCACGGGCCGCCTTGACGGCGGCGTCCACCTGGGTCTGGCTTGCCGCCTCCCCCTGCCAGATCACTGCATTCTTGGCCGGATCTCTGGATTCGAACGGCTTGCCTTCGCCGGCCAGCCACTGGCCATCGATAAACTGGACTAAAGACATCATCAATTCACTCCTTGTGGTGCACGGGCCGCCTTGGCGACCCGTCTCAATGCGGATATACCCGTTACTCCAGATCGACGACCCGTACCATGTCGCCATTCTCCACCTTGAGGGCGGCCGCCATCTTGGGCGGAATGATGGCTTCGTGCTTGTCCAGATCGACCCGGATGTTGCCGTAGCAGGCGCGGTACTGTTCGAACCTGGCGTTGCAGATGAGGTAGGTGTGACCGCCGATGGGCTCGCCCACCAGCACCGCCAGCTTCTGGCTGCGGCGCACGCTGCGGATGTTCTTCACCTCGCACTCGACCGTGGGGCCGGCATCGAAGATGTCGACGTAGCCGCGGTTCACGAAGCCCTCGTCCTGCAACATCTTGATGGCCGGACGGGTCTTCTCGTGGGTCTGGCCGATGACGGCGCGCGCCTCGTTGCTCAGCAGGTTCACGTAGATGGGGTACTTGGGCATCAGCTCGGCGATGAAGCGCTTCTTGCCGATGCCGGTGAGATAGTCGACGGTGGGAAAGTCCATCGAGAAGAAATGCTTCTGCAGCCACTCGTAGAAGGGGCTGTGGCCGTTGCCATCGGAGACGCCGCGCATCTCGGCAAAGACGGTACTGTCAAACAGCTCGGGGTGCTCGGCCATGAACAGGAAACGGTGCTTGGAGAGCAGACGGCCGTTGAGCCCCTCGCGGGCGCATTCGCGCAGGAAGAGGGTGCAGAGCTCGGAGTTGCCGGTGTAGTCGTTGGAGAGGGTGAGCGTCTCCACCACGTTGTAGATGCCGAGCTTGGGGGAGGAGTGCACCACCTTGCCGATGTGATAGTTGTAGAACGGTTGGGACAGGCCGACGGCGGCGTCGATGGCGCAGGTGCCGACCATCTCGCCCGTTTCCAGATCCTCGGCCACGAAGAAGTAGAGACAATCCCCCTTGCCGGCGGGCTTGTCCAGGAAGGTCTGGGTCGAGGCATCGATCTTGCGTTGCAGCAGCTCGTCGTTGACCGGCAACGAGGTCATGCCAGTGCCGGATTCGATGGCACAGGTCTTGAGGCCGGCGAAGTCGCGCTGCTCGATAGGACGGATAACCAACATAAATGACAACTCCCTTTCATTGACGACAGGTGGGGGCCCGGCTCCTGCCGGGCGGGTTCCCCACCTCAACTAGCCTCAGGCGTTGACCACCTGGGCGACTGCTTTCTCGAACCGGGCCAGACCTTCCTTGATGTCCGCTTCCGGGATCACCAGGGACGGTGTGAAGCGCACCACGTTGGTGCCCGCCACCAGCGCCAGCAGGCCCTGATCGACGGAGGCCAGCAGGAAGTCGCGGGAGCGGCCCTTGAAATCATCGTTCAGCACGGCGCCCAGCAGCAGACCCTGGCCGCGCACTTCGCTGAAGCAGTGGTACTTGGCGTTGATGGCTTCCAGGCCCTGGCGGAACAGCTGTTCGCGCTGCTTGATGCCGTTCAGCACCTCCGGGGTGTTGACCACGTCCAGTACCGCCTCGGCCACGGCGCAGGCCAGCGGGTTGCCACCGTAGGTGGAACCGTGAGTACCCACTTTCAGGTGAGCCGCGATCTCGGTGGTGGTCAGCATGGCGCCGATGGGGAAGCCACCGCCGAGCGCCTTGGCGCTGGTGAGGATGTCCGGCGTGACCCCCAGACCCATGTAGGCATAGAGCTCACCGGTACGGCCGACCCCGGACTGCACTTCGTCATAGATCAGCAGGGCGTTGTGCTTGGTGCACAGCTCGCGCACACCACGGGCGAACTCGTCGGTGGGACGAATGATGCCACCCTCCCCCTGCAGCGGCTCCATCACCACGGCACAGGTATTGTCGGAGATGACGGAGGCCAGCTCTTCCAGGTTGTTGTAGGCCACGTGGGTGATGTCGGCCGGCTTGGGACCGAAGCCATCGGAGTAGGCAGCCTGGCCACCGACGCTCACGGTGAAGAAGGTACGGCCGTGGAAGCCCTGGTGGAAGGCGATGATCTGGGTCTTGTGGGCCCCGAACTTCTCGATGGCGTAGCGGCGGGCCAGCTTGAGGGCGGCTTCGTTCGCTTCGGCACCGGAGTTGCAGAAATAGACCTTCTCGGCGAAGGTGGCAGCAACCAGCTTCTTGGCCAGGCGCAGGGCCGGCTCGTTGGTCATCACGTTGGAGAGGTGCCACAGCTTCTCACCCTGGGTTTTCAGGGCTTCGACCAGCTTGGGATGGCAATGGCCCAGGCCATTGACCGCGATCCCGCCCGCGAAGTCGACATACTCGCGGCCTTCCTGATCCCAGACACGTGATCCCTCGCCGCGGACCGGAATGATCTTGGCCGGCGCATAGTTGGGAACCATCACTTCATCAAACACTTCACGTGTCACTGCCAACAACTCTGACATATTGCTCTCCTGCTATATCGCGGCAGAATAATCCACCGCCCAAAAGTTAAATCCGTGTAAACGTGGCGGAATTATCACAGAAAAAAAGTAAAAAGTCTGTAACTTGACCGCCTATGAGGAACATTGTTCGATTGCCCGTGAGATTTTAGGCAACCGCATTGCATAACGGCTCAGGGGGTGTTGGCAAGAGATAATTTGGACAGGGAGGAGGGTGAATAAAGTGTCAGGGAAAATTTTTTTCGCCTCATCTCGGTTTTGAGGCGCATGTCACAATTTTTTCAGGAAACGGCTAAAAAATTGGCCAATAACTGGTGGCCCTGCTCGCTCAGGATGCTCTCCGGATGGAACTGCACCCCTTCCAGCGCCAGTGTTTTATGTCGCAGGCCCATGATCTCGTCCATGGAGCCGTCGGCATGCTCGCTCCAGGCGGTGACTTCGAAACAATCGGGCAGGGAATCGCGCTCCACGACGAGGGAGTGGTAGCGGGTGACCCGCAGCGGATCCTTCAATCCCCTGAACACCCCCTCCCCCCGATGGCGGATGAGGGACGTCTTGCCGTGCATCATCTGGCGCGCACGTACAACCTGAGCCCCAAACGCCTGGGCCAGGGACTGGTGACCGAGACAGACGCCGAGGATGGGGATCTCGCCCGCGAAGCGGCGGATGGCGGCCAGGGAGATGCCCGCCTCGTTCGGCGTGCAGGGCCCAGGGGAGATCACCAGGTGGCGTGGGGCGAGCCGGGCTATCTCCTCCAGGCTCAGCTCGTCGTTGCGCTTCACCAGCACCTCCTGTCCCAGGGCACCGAAATATTGCACCAGGTTCCAGGTGAAGGAGTCGTAGTTGTCGATGAGTAGCAGCATGAAAAGACCCTGGGAGTCAGACAGAGACGGTGATCGGACAGCCCGTCACGAGCAGCGACGGACAGACGCCGCGCATTCTGGCATGTCTCTCCCCGTTAATAAACCGGGGTCGTCGTGGTGATCCGGATGGCAAGCCTGGCGGTGGCGGCGCGGCCCTGTTATCGCCCCTCCCGACGGGCGGAGATAATCGACAGGCCGACGGCCGGGGAGCATCGCGGCCCCCTTCACGCCCCGTGCAGGCGCAACGCCATTTTTCATGGTCTGCGAGGTGGGCAGGAGCCAAGGGGGAGACGAGCGCTCTCGCCACCATGGGCAGGCCCCGGGGAGGAATAAACGGGACTCGGCTTGCGCCGGGCTCAGGGGATCGGCAGCACAGCCCGCGAATGGCCAGCGCCCGCAGGCAAGGCTCAGCGATCCAGCAGGCGCCCCTGCTCCAGCTCGCGCTCGCGCTGACACTCGGCCAGGTAGATGGCCGCCGCGATGGCCGGGGTCTTGTGGTGCTTGTCGATGGCATTGGAGACCATCAGCTGCAGGGTGTTGAGGTTCTTGGCCTTGCGAAACTTGCGCAGCCAGTGGCCCTTGTCACCCAGTTCTTCAGTCAGGATATGTGATTCGGCAGACATGCTTTCTCTTGGGGCAACGACCCCTGTGTGACATTGAAGGAGGAAATGACGAACCGGGCGGGTAAAACAAAGAAAGCCAGGCAGATACCCAGCTCTCTTCTACTACACCTTCCCAGTATGTCAGGCTCGAGGAACGAAGCCGACAACATCATATACGCTGGTCAGGGTTTTTTCAGCCCTTTCCCGCGCCTTTTGTGCGCCAGCCGCCAAAATGGCCCGCAGATGAGTCTCATCCTGACGCAGCTCGCGGAAGCGCGCCTGGATGGGCTCCAGCAAGGCGACCACGGCATCGGCCGTCTCGCCCTTGAGGTGGCCGTACATCTTGCCCTCGAAGTGCTGCTCCAGCTCGGGGATGGAGCGACCCGTCACCCCGGACATCAGGGTCAGCAGGTTGGAGACCCCCGGCTTGTTCTCGGGGTCGAAGCGCACCACGGCCGGCTCGTCGGAGTCGGTCATCGCCCGCTTGATCTTCTTGACGATCTGCTTGGGATCTTCCAGCAGGCCGATGAAGTTCGCCTCGTTGTCGTCGGACTTGGACATCTTCTTGGTGGGATCCTGCAGGCTCATCACCCGCGCCCCTTCGGTCGGGATGAAGGGCTCGGGCAGGGTGAACACCTCGCCGTACAGGTTGTTGAAGCGGGTGCAGATGTCGCGGGTCAGTTCCAGATGCTGCTTCTGGTCATTGCCGACCGGCACCTGATTGGCCTGGTAGAGCAGGATATCCGCCGCCATCAGCACCGGATAGCCAAACAGGCCGACGTTGACGTTGTTCTCGAAACGGGCGGACTTGTCCTTGAACTGGGTCATGCGCGACAGCTCGCCCATCTGGGTGTAGCAGTTCAGTATCCAGCCGAGCTCGGCGTGCTGGGGCACGTGGGACTGGATGAAGACGGTGCTCTTGGCCGGATCGATGCCGACCGCCAGATAGAGGGCGGCGGCGTCCAGGCAGGCCTTGCGCAGGGCCGCGGGATCCTGGCGGGTGGTGATGGCGTGCAGATCGACGATGCAGTAGAGGCAGTCGAAGTCATCCTGCATGCTGACCCACTGACGCAGGGCCCCCATGTAGTTGCCTATGGTCAGCTGGCCCGAGGGTTGGGCCCCGCTCAATACGATTGGTTTAGCCATGAATGTGTTGATCCTTGTTATTCGGCCAGCAGGGCATCGAGCTGTGCAAACTGCTCGCATACCCAGTCCGGGCGGGAATCCGCGATGGGGCGGCCATAGTTGTAGCCGTAGGTGAGCCCCACCACCTTCATGCCGGCCGCCTGGGCAGCCAGCACGTCATTTTCGGAGTCCCCCACCATCAGGGTGCGGGACGGGCTGACACCCAGCTCGTGGCAGGCGTGCAGCAGCGGCTCCGGGCTCGGCTTCTTGACGGGCACGCAGTTGCCCCCCAGCCAGAGGGCGAAGCAATCCTGGATGCCGAGGGCCTCCAGAATGGGCTGCACGAAGTGGCTCGGCTTGTTGGTCACCACGGCCTGGCGATAGCCGAGCCGTTGCAGGCGACGCAGGCTCTGCTCGACCCCTTCATACATCCCCAGTCCTTCCAGCAGGCAGGCCTGGTAGTGCCGGTCAAACAGGGGGCGGGCCCTGGCGAACAGCTCGGGCGCCTCGCGGTAATCCAGTGCACGCTGGATCAGCTTGTCGGCACCGTTGCCGACCCAGGTGCGCACCACCGCCTCGTCGGCCTCCGCCAGCCCCAGATCCGCCAGGGTACGGTTGACCGCCAGCGCCAGCTGGGGGGCACTGTCGATCAGGGTGCCATCGAGATCGAACAGCACCAGATCGAAGGGACGCTCAACGGACATGGGCCAGCTCCGCCCGCATCTCGTCGATCACCGCCTTGTAGTCCGGCTTGCCGAAGATGGCGGAGCCGGCCACGAACATGTCCGCACCGGCGGCCGCGATCTCGCGGATATTCTCGACCTTGACGCCGCCGTCGATCTCCAGACGGATGTCGCGGCCGCTCTCGTCGATCAGGCGGCGCACCTGACGCAGCTTGGCGAGGGTGCCGGGGATGAAGCTCTGGCCACCGAAGCCCGGGTTGACCGACATCAGCAGGATCACGTCCAGCTTGTCCATCACGTATTCGAGGCAGGTGAGCGGCGTGGCCGGGTTCAATACCAGGCCGGCCTGGCAACCCTGCTCCTTGATGAGACCCAGGGTGCGATCCACGTGGTCGGAGGCTTCCGGGTGGAAGGTGATAAGGTTGGCGCCCGCCTTGGCAAAGTCGGGCACGATGCGATCCACCGGCTTGACCATGAGGTGCACGTCGATGGGGGCTTCGATGCCATAGTCACGCAGGGCCTGGCAGACCATGGGGCCTATGGTCAGGTTGGGGACATAGTGGTTGTCCATCACGTCGAAGTGCACCACGTCGGCCCCGGCGGCCAGCACCTTGGCCACGTCCTCACCCAGGCGGGCAAAGTCGGCGGAGAGGATAGAGGGGGCAATCAGAAAGTCTTTCATCAGCGTCATCCATTGGCAGCGTGGCAGAAAAAACGGCGCAATTTTATCGCAAAAGGGCGATGAAAACGACCCGCATCTGCTGCACCAGTGAACCGCGGCGCTCCCCCGTGCAATCGCTGCAAACGGGCTGTACCTGCAGGGAAAACCCATCCGCAGCCTGGCGCACCGGGTGGCAGGAAGGATCCGCTCGTGTCGCGGCAAGCCGGCAGTACCAGAAACGACAACGGTCCCCGCAGGGACCGTTCACGACTCAACCGGCGACGGCCAGCTCCGCCTCGCCAGGATAATAACCCTGCTCGGGTTCGATGCCGGGCGGATAGAGTGCCAGCAGCTCGGCCACCTTGTTGCGACCGCCGCCGTTGCGGCTGATGGTGCGCTTGACCAGGATCTCGTCCAGCCGGGCCCCGCGATAGAGCTCCCGGGTCAGCTCGATGTCGTGGTTGCTGATGAGCACGGGCACGCCCTTGTGGGCGGCGGTGTGGCGGGCCAGGCGAGCCAGCAGAGCCTGATCGTCCAGGGTGAAACCGCCCGCCGAGTAGGTGGTGAAACTCGCCGTGGTGGAGAGGGGCGCATAGGGCGGATCGCAGTAGATCACCCAGTCTTCCTCGGCGCGCGCCATGGCGTCGGCATAGCTCTCGCAGATGAAGGTGGCCTTCTGCGCCTTCTCGGCGAAGGCCCACAGCTCCTTCTCCGGGAAGTAGGGTTTCTTGTAGGAACCGAAGGGGACGTTGAACCCGCCCTTCTTGTTATAGCGGCACAAGCCGTTGAAGCCGTGGCGGTTGAGGAAGAGGAACAGCTGGGCCCGCTCGAACCCGGCCTCGGCCTGGTTGAACTGGGTGCGCAGACGGTAGTAGGCGGTCTTGTGGTTGTGTTCGGCCACGAACAGCCGACGAGCCTCGCCGATGAAGCGATCCGGCTGCCGCTTGAGGTGGTTGTAGAGATCGATGAGATCCGGATTGATATCGTTGAGCACATAGGCATCGTAATCCGTGTTGAGGAACACGGATCCCGCCCCGACGAAGGGCTCCAGCAACACACGTCCGTCCGGCAAGCGCTCGGCGATCTCTTCGACCAGGGAGTATTTTCCCCCGGCCCATTTTAAAAACGCACGTGTTTTTTTCATGGATGTCCGGTGTTAACAAGGCGATGCCAAAAAAGGGGGGTGATTCTACCCCCTTCTTCGGGCGGCTGGCTATTGCTTCAGTTCTTTTTGTATCTGGGCAAACGACTTGGGCCAGGGTTGTCCCTTGAGCAAGGCGGGCGAGAGCTTGCGGATCGCCGCCTTGGCCTGGGCGCTGCTGGCATAGTCGCCCTGCACCACCACATACCAGGGACTGCCACGGAAACTCGTCTTGTAGACCCAGATCTTGCCCGCCAGCCCGTGCTCCGCCACGAAGCTGTCCACGGCCTTGGTGTTGCTCGCCCCCATCAGCTGGACGCTGTAGTGGTTCTTCGGCTTCTTGTTGAGGGTCGCGACCGGAGTCAACGCCACCTTGGGGGCCGGCGCCGCAGCCGGTGTGGCCGACGCAGGCTGGGTGCCGCTGCCCTGGGCAGCCGGTTTGACCGCCGGGGCGCTGCCCTGTGCCTTGGCCTGCACCGTCGGCACTGCCTGGGAACCGCCGCCCACCAGCTCGTCCACCACGGCCGTGGGCAGGGCGCCGCTGACGTTGGGCTGATTCATCAGTTTTTCGACCACTTCGTCGGAGATGACTACCCGGCGCCCCTCGTAGTTGGTCGACTCCGTAGTGACCGTCTCGCTCTCGACCTTCTTGGGCAAGGGCTTGGCATCGGGTTGCCAATCCCGGGCGACCTGCGTCCCCGCCGCCCCGGGGCCGGTGTCGCTCTCCTGGGTGCCCTGTGCCGCACTCGCACCGCCGACGCTCAGGGGATCTGCGGTGACGGGGTCGGGCAACGCCGTTCCCTGGGACGATGCCTGGTCTGGCGCCTTGCCGCCATCATCGAACAGGGGCAGGTAGCTCAGGGCCAGCAAGCCGGCGGCCACCAGGGCCAGCACGGTCGCGATCTTCTTGACGGGCAACTCGGCCTGGCGTTTCTTGGGCCTTCTGTCGGTCATGATATCCTCCAGTGACTGCATGATGGCGGACGGGTGTCCGCCCGCCCCATTCAGGATCTCTTCCACCTTGGGCTTGGGCAAGAGGGCTGTCGGGATCTTGAGTTCTTTGGCCTTCTCATACAAGAAGATGCGTTGCTCCGGCGCGCTCAGTGGCGCGACCTCCAGCTCGAGAGCGGGCATGGCACGCCCTTTCAGCAGGGCCTTCTGGTTGCGACACCAGGCGTCACCGCCGGAGAGCAGGATGGCGAGTTTGTGGGGCGCGGCCAGGGTATCGTTGTGACGACAGAGCGCCCACAGCTCCCCGACCAGCTCGGCGGGCAATGCGTCGGCGCGCTCTACCATGAGCAGCAGGGTGGACGGCTTTCCCTCCAGCATGCGAAAGAAGCTGTCGGCCAGCGCATCCTGCGCATTGAACAGGGGGCGAGCCACTACCTGCTGCAGCAGCAACTGGCGTACATCCGCCATCTTCATGGCCGGACTGCCGATGAGGCTCACCACCCGCACCGTGTCAGGCAACTGGGCGAGCAGCGACTCGCAGAGCGTGCCACGACCACTGCCGGGCTTGCCACAGAGAAAGATAAAGGGGTGATTGAACTCGATCAGATGCAGCAGCCGGTCGACCAGCTGCCGCTGGGAAGGGAGTTTGAGCAGTTTGTTAGTGGTCACGACCAGACTCGATCACCGCCATCAATTGAGCATCCGTCACGTCGGCCACCACCTGGGCCCGCCCGATCCCGACCGGCAGCACCAGTCGCAGCTTGCCCTCCAGCACCTTCTTGTCACGGCGCATATGGCGGATGAAGGCGGCAAAATCCATCTCCGGCGGCGCCTGCACCGGCAGCTCGGCCGCCAGCAGCAGGGCGCGGATCCGCGCAACCTCTTGCTCTGTCATGTCGCCACGGGCCAGGGCCGTGTCCGCCGCCAGCATCATGCCTGCCGCCACCGCCTCCCCATGGAGCCAGTTGCCATAGCCCTTCTCGGCCTCGATGGCGTGGCCGAAGGTGTGCCCCAGGTTCAGCAGGGCCCGCACCCCGTGCTCGGTCTCGTCCTGCCCGACCACATCGGCCTTGATCTCGCAGCAACGGCGAATGGCGTAGGAGAGCGCGTCGGCATCGAGCCGCTGCAGGCGCGTCATGTTGGCCTCGAGCCAGGAGAAGAAGGACTCATCCCAGATGATGCCGTACTTGATCACCTCGGCCATGCCGGCGGCAAACTCCCGTGCGGGCAGCGTCTTGAGGCAGTCGGTATCGATGATCACATGCCTGGGCTGGTAGAAGGCGCCCACCATGTTCTTGCCAAGGGGATGGTTGACGGCGGTCTTGCCGCCGACGGAAGAATCAACCTGGGAGAGCAGCGTGGTAGGCACCTGGATGAACGGAATGCCTCGTTGATAGCTTGCCGCAGCGAAGCCGACAACGTCGCCTATCACGCCGCCCCCCAGGGCGATGAGAGTGGTGTCACGGCCATGGCTGGTTTCCAGCAGAGCGGACATGATCCGCTCGAAGGTGGCCAGGGTCTTGTGGGCCTCCCCATCCGGCAGTATCAGGTGTTCCACCTGAAAGCCGGACAGCAACTGAATGATCTGCTCAAGATACAGGGGCGCGACCACGGTATTGGTCACTATCATGACCCGCTTGCCCTTGATCGTCTGCGCCAGCACCTCGGGATGTTGCAACAGACCGGCAGCTATCTCTATCGGGTAGCTGCGTTCACCCAGTTCGACCTTCAACCTTTCCATGGACGTCCTCTAATGGATTACATGCCGATCAACTTGACGATTTGATTGGCGACAACTTTTGCACTCTGATCATCGGTCTGGATGACAAAGTCAGCGACTTCTTCATACAGGGCGTTGCGCTCTTGCGCCAGACGCTCCAGCACTTCCCGGGGCGGCTCTTCGGTTTGCAGCAAGGGGCGGCGCTTGTCTCTCTGGGTGCGCGCCAGCTGCTTCTCAATGGTGGTTTCGAGGTAGACCACGATGCCACGGGCAGAGAGCTTGTTGCGGGTTTCACGGCTCTTGATGGCGCCGCCCCCCGTCGCCAGCACGATACCCTGATGCTCGGCGAGCTCACCGATCACCTTCTCTTCGCGGATCCGGAAACCCTCTTCGCCTTCAACATCGAACACCCAGCCGATATCGGCACCACTGCGGCGCTCAATCTCATGATCTGAGTCGAAAAACTCCATGTGCAGTTGTTCTGCCAGATGTCTACCTATGGTGCTCTTGCCCGCACCCATGGGACCTATCAGGAAAATATTGCGTTTCTCAGCCATGTCTTTTCGTTAGTAATTACAAACTGTATGGCCCCGGTAAACACTCGACCGGGGTACCTATGAACCTTATCTTGCGATGGATCAGGAGGGGGATTATCTCAACAGAAACCAGGACTGGCAACCGCAGCCCTTACGCCCCAGCCTCATCGGGGCGTAAGGTTATATGTGTTTTGCTCTCACATGTAAAGTTTTCAGAGGGCGTCGGTGACTATCCTCGGGGTCACGAAAATCAGTAGTTCACGCTTCTTGTTTTCACTGGTGGTTTTCTTGAACAGGTAGCCGAGGCCGGGGATGTCCCCCAGCAGCGGCACCTTGCTGACATCATTTTTAATCGTCTGCTGATAGATGCCGCCAAGCACCAGGGTCTCGCCGTTGTTGACCAGCACCTGGGTGGTGATCGACTGGGCGTTGATGGAGACCGCATCCCCGGTACCGGTCGGCACGGTTTCCCCCTTGGTGTCCTGGGTCACGGTCAAGTCGAGGATGACCCTGTTGTCCGGGGTGATCTGGGGTGTGACCTTGAGGCTCAGTACCGCCTTCTTGAAGGTGACCGAGGTGGCCCCGCTGGAGGAGGACTCCACATAGGGGATCTCTGTCCCCTGCTCGATCAGGGCCGGTTTCTGGTTGGCGGTAGTCACCCTGGGGCTGGCGATGATCTCGGCCTTGCTCTCCTTCTCGAGGGCGGAGAGTTCAAGATCGAGCAGGGTACCGTTGGCGAGACGAGCGACCTGGAACGCCAGCGTACCGGCGGCATTGGTCACCGGCAGATTGACGTTGAGCCTGTCTTCCACGCCGGGACGCGTGATGGTGGAGCTACCGTCATTGTTACCGGCGCCGTCATTCCCCTCTATGGTGCCCGAGGTGCCGTTGCCATGACCGTCCGTCTTGGTCACGCCCCAGCGCACCCCCAACGCCTCGTCGAAACCATCGTCTATGGTCACCATGCGCGCCTCGATCACCACCTGCTTGACCGGAATATCGAGGATGTCCAGCATGCGCTTGACGTTGCCGATGACGTCCGCCGTGTCCTTGACCACCAGCACGTTGGTACGCTCATCCACGCTCACCGCCCCCCTGGGGGAGAGCAGCTTGGTGCTCTCGGAGGAGAGCAGGGCGGCCACTTCGGCTGCCTTGGCATAGTTGATCTGCAGGTATTCGGTATAGAGAGGCGCAAGGTCGGCCACCTGGCTGCGACTCTCCAGTTGCTGCTTCTCCCGAGCGGCGATTTCATCCGCCGGGGCCACCAGCAGGATGTTGTTGTCCAGCCGCTTGTCCAGCCCCCTCACCTTGAGGATGATGTCCAGCGCCTGCTCCCAGGGCACCCCATCGAGGCGCAGGGTGATGTTGCCGGCGACGGAGTCCGTAGTCACCAGGTTGAGATTGTTGAAGTCGGCGATGATCTGCAACACGGTTCGCACCGGAATATCCTGGAAGTTCAAGGATATCGGCTTGCCCTGATATTGCTTGGCCGCCGTGGTGGCCGCCCGTTTCTTTACCTCTATGATGAACATCTTGTCGGCCTGATCGTAACGGTAATCGAACTGACCGTTGACCGAGAGTTCAAACAGGGTGTCATTGCCCTGGCGGAACACCTCCACCTGGGAGACCGGGGTGGCAAAGTCCTGCACATTGATGAGGTTGAGCTGTTCATCCGGGATCCGGGTGCCGTGGAACTTGGCAAATACCTTCTGACCTCGGCTGCTGACGTCCACCGCCGCCGAGCTGTTGTCAAGGGTCACGAGGAACTCCCCCTGCCCCTCCTTGCCACGGCGAAAATCGACGCCCTTGACCGAGTTGAAATAGCCACCTCCCGGATTCGTCGGCGCGACGGACAGCACGGGCTTGCTGGCAGCGGCAGGGATCGGCACCACGGCAGGGGCCTGCGCCACGGCGGGTTGTGCCTGATACTGGGACTGGTTCTGGGCAACCCGCTGGGTATCGATCAAGGCGGATTGCGTCACCGGCTGGCTCCTGACAAGCGCCGACGGGTTGGCCGCCGCAGGGGCGGGCGAGGAGGCCACTGGCTGACCGGCTTTTTCCCCCAGCGACACCAGCAGTTTGTTGCCCTGCTGATGGACTTGATAGGGGGTCAGCTGATCGAGGGCTATCTTGATGTCGAGCCCCTGCCCCTTGCCCTCGACCTTGAGGTTGTTCACCCCCTGTTGCTTGATCGACAGCGGATTGACCGTCAGTGCCCCCACAGCTCCGGGCACATGCAACAAGAGCTGATTGGGTTCATACGACAGCCTATCGGTAAACCCACTCACGGGCTCGCTGAAACTGAGTTCCAGCAAGAGTTGATCGGCCAGCAGGGGATTGACTTTGACCTCCTGCAACGCGGGGACCGCCCACACCTGAGTGCATCCGCCCAGACACAGCAGCGCCACACCTGTCATCCTTCTTATTGTTGTTCTCATCTCTGCTCATCCCTGATCATAGTTTTGCGTCGAGATTGGCCATGGCCAGCTGGGTCTCTCGGGTGACCCAGCATCCTTTGCCATCCGGTACCGTCTCCATCAAGTCAACATGAGTATTCGTTATCTTGATGACCCTGCCCTGATCCAGTCCCATGTGCTGATTGAGCCCTACTCGCACGGCCTGCCCGTCCGGGGTATTGATCAATGCCCATAGCTGTCCTTGTCTGCCGATCGATCCCTTCATGCTCAGGCTGGCCAGCGAATAGCGTTCCAGCACCTCCTTCTCCCGATTGGCGACGATCTGTGCGCAATCCGGCTTGGCTTTGGCATCCAGCCTGGAACTGGTTTCCGGCTGGGGGGCAATGAAAGGGCTGCGCTGATCGCTGCGTTGGTAGGCCATGGGAGAAAAGGCCTTTATCTCAGGCAAGGGCTCGATCGGGATGGGTTTCCTCGCCTTGGTCTGCCTGACGTACTCGTCCATGTCCTCCTGTACGCCGCAGGCCGTCACCAACAGCGCCGACAAGAGGAGTACTGTCACTCTCATGCTCATGGCTTCTGCTCCACGGTTTTACCGTTGTATTTGTAGGTTTTGGCCTGCATGGACATGCCGATCAACTCGTCCTGTCCCTTGTCTTGGTTGAGTTGAAACGACTCCAGGATCACGATGCGCGGCAACGCGGCCATGTCTGCCGTGAATTTGCCGAGTTCGTGATAGGTGCCCACCACCTCGATGCGCATGGGCAGTTCGGTCGAAAATTCGTGTTTGACCTCCGGCTCCCAGTTGATCCTGTTCAATTTGAGACCGTTGTCGGTGGCGATGAAGCTGATGTCGTCCAGCAGGCCGGCAACCTCATGGGTGTTGGGCAACTGCTTGAGCTGGGTATCTACCAGGTGCTCCAGTTGCACCATCTGCTTCCTGTATGCCTCCAGATTGGCGGCCAGCATGGCCTTGCTCTCGAACTGGCTCTTCAGTTCCTTCTCTTTATCCGCCTCCCTGGCCAATGCCGTCATGGAGTTGGCAATCACATAGTAGTAAATGGCCCCCCCCAGCAGAGCACAGCAGAGGAAGATGAAGATGCCCTGAGCGACCCTGGGCCAGCGCGCGATGTCATTGATATCCAGTTCATTGAGCTGTTGCAGGTTCATTCTTGCCCCTTAGCCGCGTCCGGGAGTGCCGTGGCGATCTGGAACATCATGGAGAACTGGCTCAGTGCAATGGGTGCCACCTCTGCCGTGAAGATGGTGCTGAGCTGGGACTGCGCCAGCCAGCCCGACCCGTCGATGCGTCTCATCATGCTGGCCACCCTGCCATAGGCCTCGGTCTTGCCCTTGACATCGATCTTGTTGTTCTGCAGGGCGAGGGTGTCAAGGTATACCCCATTGGGCACCAGCACGGGCAGCTGATTGAACAGACGCACCGGTATGTTGCGTCGCATCTGCAACTGCTCGATGAGCTGCATGCGATCGATCAGATCCTTGCGCCGCTCCTTGAGCAGCCGGATTTCGCCGAGCTGGGTGTCTAGCATGGCCATCTCCTGCAGCAATCGCTGATTGCGCTCCTGCTGATAGCCGATCTGCTGTTGCACCAGCCAGTCGACGGCAAAGGCGATGACGGCAGTTCCCGCCAGGAACAGCCCGAACAGGATGCCGAACTGCTTCTTCTGGCGCTGGGCCCTGGCCTGCCGCCAGGGCAGGAGATTTATATTTGACATGGTGTGAAGCTCCGCAGTGCCAGACCGAGTGCCGTCATGTACTTGGCCCCGTGGGCCAGACCCCCTTCTCCCTGAGGCTTGCCAAAGAGCGCAAAGGGGTCGGGATGCAGCACTTCACAGTTGAGCTCGCTGCCTAGCTGCCCGGCCAGACCGGGCAGCAGACTTCCCCCGCCCGTCAGCACCAGCTTGGACAGCTCCTTGTTGCCCGACGAACTGCAGAACAGTTGCACATTGCGCCGGATCTGCAGCACCAGGGTACTGAGGTGCGGCAGCAGCACATCCACCTCATGATCCGCAGGCAGGGATCCCTGGAGCTTGGCAAGTTCCGCGTCTTCCAGGCTCATGCTGTAAAAAGAGGCCAGGGCCTGGCTGTATTGATCGCCACCGAAATTCTGCAAGCGGGAATAGATCACCTGCCCCCTGAGCAGGACGGCAAAGGTCATGGCACTGGCACCGATGTCGACGATGCCGACCGGCTTGTCCCAGGTTTGCAGCTCGGGCAGGCAAGCCAGCACGGCGCGCCCGAGCGCGTGGACCCCCACGTCCACCACCATGGTATTCATGCCCGCCTCCGTCAGTGCACTGACCCGGCCGCTGACGCTCTCGGTCCGTGCCGCACTCAGCAGCACCTCCTGACGGCTGTTGTCGGCGGTCATGCCGAGGATCTCGAAATCCAGGCTGACTTCGTCCAGAGGAAACGGAATGATCTGTTCCGCCTCCAGATGAACCTGGTTCTCCAGCTCGCTCTCGTTGATGTTGGTGTCGACCTGGATGATCTTGGTGATGACATTGGAGCCAGTCACGGCCGTGGCCACGTGCTGGCAGTCCCCTTGCACGAGCCGCCTGAGCGACTTGAGGGACTGGCCGACCCGCTCAATGTCCTGCAGTTGATAATCGACCAGAGTGCCCCTGGGCATGGGGACCTCGGCAACCGATCCGAGATGCACCTTGCCGGGACGCCCGCTGATGGTGACGGCCTTGATGGTTTGACTGCCAAAATCAATGCCCGCCAAGGAGAGGAGGGATCCCTTACTTAATAGCCCAAACATATACACATCCATGCGTTATTGGGTTTCGGACTTATTGTAGGACAGCGCATCACAGGGTGATGCCTTAACTCAATATAATGCTCTATCTATCAATGTCATAAAGTTTATGTCAAAAGTTGACCTTCCTCTCCTTTCGGCCCTGGCTGCGGCCCCCCCTTGGTAATTGCGTCCCGGAATGCTACCCTCCCGCCTCTTCTCGAGGTCGGCGTCTGCGGACAGGAAAACCTCGAATCCGCGAGGGTAAAAAGGCTATACTCTGCGCCCGTTGGCTAATTTTAAGACGATTGGTAGTTCTTCCATGCTGAAATGGCTCGTTCGCCTGTTTATTGTCATGATGCTGGGTGCAGTGCTGGGTGTTGCCAGCCTCATCGGCATCTACTTCTACATCAAGCCCCAGTTGCCGGATGTGAGCGCTCTGCGCGATGTCAAGCTGGCCACCCCCATGAAGGTCTACAGCCGGGACGGGGAACTGATCTCCCAGTTTGGTGAAATTCGTCGCATCCCCCTGCGGCTGGATGAAATCCCCCAGCCCATGATCGATGCCGTGCTCGCCACCGAGGATGCCCGTTTCTATGAACACCCGGGCATTGACCCCATCGGCATCATTCGTGCCGCGACCGTCTGGGCCGTCTCCGGTCAGGCGCGCCAGGGGGCCAGTACCATCACCCAGCAGGTGGCACGCAACTTCTTCCTGAGCAACGAGAAGACGCTGGTGCGCAAGATAAAGGAAGTGTTCCTCGCCTGGCGCATCGAGCAGAACCTCACCAAGGACGAGATCCTGACGCTCTATCTCAACAAGATCCCCCTCGGTTACCGGGCATTCGGGGTCGGCGCCGCCGCCCAGGTCTACTTCGGCAAGGAGGTCAAGGATCTGACCCTGGACGAGATCGCCATCATCGCGGGTCTTCCCAAGGCCCCCTCCATGCTGAACCCCATCCGTTCCCCGGAGCGCGCCTTCGCCCGCCGCAACGTGGTGCTTGGTCGCATGCTGGAGACCGGCAAGATCACCCAGGCCCAGTATGACGAAGCCTCCAGAATGCCGGTCAAGGCCCGCTACCACGGTGCGGAAACGACCCTGAACGCCCCCTACCTGAGCGAGATGGTGCGCCAGAAGATGGTGGAGCAGTTTGGTGAAGATGCCTACACCATGGGACTGCACGTCTACACCACTGTCACCGCCAAGCGCCAGCGCGCCGCCCACCAGGCGCTGCTCGACGGCGTCTTCGACTACGACACCCGCCACGGCTATCGCGGCCCGACCGCCCTGCTGTGGAAAGCCGGCGAAGCGGCCTGGGATTACGACCAGATCATGGCCCACCTGGCCAAACAGCCGAGCTATCAGCCCCTGATGGCCGCCGTGGTCACCAAGCTGGGCGACAAGAGCGCCACCCTGGTGCTCAGAAACGGCAAACAGGCCGAGCTGGGCTGGAACGGCATCAAGTGGGCGCGCGCCTTCATCACCGACGATCGCCAGGGCTTCGCCCCGAAATCGGCGCGGGATGTGCTAAAAGTCGGCGCCCAAATCTGGGTGCGGGAAAAAGGGGAAGAGCTGCTGCTCTCCCAGATCCCCGACGTCAACGCAGCCCTGGTCGCCATGAACCCGCAAGACGGCGCCATCGAGGCCCTGGTGGGCGGCTTCAGCTTCGAGATCTCCAAGTTCAACCGGGTCGATCAGGCTCGCCGCCAGGTCGGCTCGAACATCAAGCCCTTCCTCTATGCCACCGCGCTGGAGCAGGGCTATACCCTGGCGTCCCTCATCAACGACGCGCCGATCAACCAGTGGGATCCGGCCAAGGGCCCCATGTGGCAGCCCAAGAACTCGCCGGCCATCTATGAAGGGCCGACCCCCTTGCGCCTCGGCCTCGCCAAGTCCAAGAACGTGATGTCGGTCCGGCTGATGCGCGCCATCGGGCTGGATACCTATATCGACGGCCTCACCCGCTTCGGCTTCGCCCGGGATCACATCTCCGCCAACGAATCCCTGGCCCTCGGCGCCGCCGAATTCACCCCGCTGGAAGTGGTGCGCGGCTACTCTGTGCTGGCCAATGGCGGCTTCCAGGTCAGCCCCTATTTCATCACCGAGGTGACCGACAGCTTCGGCAAGTCCCTGTACCAGGCCAATCCGGCCGCCGCCTGCCGCGACTGCGGCGTGCTGGCCGCCGCCGGCCTCGACAGCGCCGATGCCTATGCCAATACGGTGCCCGACTGGAAGGCCCAGTGCCCCATCGATCCCGTCGTGCCCAACAAGATGGCGCCGCAGACCATCAGCGCCCAGAGCGCCTTCCTGATCACCGACACCCTGACCACCGCCATCTGGGGTGGCAATGGCTGGCGCGGCACCGGCTGGCGAGCGGCCCGCGACCTCAAGCGCCACGACATCTCGGGCAAGACGGGGACCACCAACGAATCCCGCGATGCCTGGTTCTCCGGCTATACCCCGAATCTGGTCGCCACCTCCTGGATCGGATTTGACAACCACCAACGCGGCCTGGGTCGCGCCGAATTCGGTGGCGGTGCCGCCCAGCCCATCTGGATCGACTTCATGAAGACGGCGCTCAAGCAGGTGCCCGAGCGCAAGATGCCGGTGCCCGAGGGGATCATGCAGGTGCGCATCGATCGCGAGACGGGTCTGCTGACCAATCGCGCCGATGGCAGCAGCACGGACGAGTTCTTCAAGGAAGGCACTGAACCGACCCGCTACGCGAGCCAGCTCTCCGATGGCAACCAGGTGTATGGCGGTGACGGCTCGGCCACCGATGGCCCCGTCTCGACCGACGACATCTTCTAGATCTGCGAGAGACAAAAAAACCGGCGCCCTGCGCCGGTTTTTTCTTTGTGCCCGGGGACCTCGCCCCTAGACGGGCAGGCTCTTTATCAGGCGCGAGATGCGGGCCGCCAGTTCATTGAAGCAGGGACGCCGCACCGAGTAGTGACGGTAGAGCAGGGAGATGGTGCGCCCCGGCACGGGGTCGATCACCGGGCGGTAGCTGACGCCCCCCTCCTCCGGATTGGCGGGCACCGCCAGCCTGGGCACCAGCGTCATGCCGCTGCCGGCCGCCACCATGTTGCGCAGGGTCTCGAGGCTGGTGCCCTTGAAGCGCTGATCCTCCCCGATGCCGGCGGCAAAACAGAATCCCAGCGCCTGCTCCCGCAGACAGTGGCCATCGGCCAGCATCAGCAGCTTCTTGCCCTTGAGGTTGTGCAGCGGTACCGCCCTGGCGATGGCCTCGGGGTGATGCTGGGGCACCGCCAGCCACATGGGCTCCTGATAGAGGGGGATGGATCCAAAGCCCTCCATCCCCTCCAGCTCCGCCAGCACGAGGCAGTCCAGCTCCCCCTCCTCCAGCCGCTTGAGCAGCACCTGGGTCTGCTCTTCGTAGAGGTAGAACTCCAGCTTGGGGAAGTGTTCGCGCAGATCCTGAATGATGTGGGGCAGCAGGTAGGGACCCACGGTGGGAATGAAGCCGATGTGGATCTCGCCGGACATGGGCTCGGCGAAGTGCTGGCCTATGCTCTTGAGCTCACGCACCTCCTTGAGCACCTTGCGGGCCTGCCGGGCCATGGCGTCCCCGGCCGGGGTGAACAGCACCTTGCGGGAGGTGCGCTCGATCAGGATCACCCCCAGCTCATCTTCCAGCTTGCGCAGCTGGCCGCTCAGGGTCGGCTGGCTGACGAAGCAACGCTCCGCCGCCTTGCGAAAGTGTTTCTCCTCTTCCAGCGCTACCAGGTATTCGAGATCGCGAAGGTTCATGGGTACTGCATCCTGCCATTCAATGTGGCCGCTAGCATGCACAAGAACGGTGCGGGGGACAAGGGAGGCTCGCAGGCGAATGCACGTCCGCCACACAGGTAGCAGGAGCATGGCAGCGGCCACGGCATGGAACCGCGGCCGCCAGGGGTCAGTCAGTCATCAGGGAGGCGAGATGCTTCGCGAAGGCGTGCGGCTCCCCCAGATACGGTGAGACGGGGATGGGCAGGAGGCGCTCGCCCCGCATCAGCCCCAGGGTCGGGAATCCCTGCCCGCCGAGCCGTCGCAACCAGGCCTGGCTGTCGGCCAGATGCCCGGCGAGATCCACCCGCTGGCAGGCCTGGGCAAAGGCCTCAGGCTGCACGCCCTGCTCCTGCGCCAGCGCCGTGAGCCGCGCCGGGGAGCCGACCCAGTCCCCCTCCTCATAATGGGTTTCCTGGATGCGGTGCAACAGCGCAAGGCCATCCCCGCCCAGCTCGTCCAGTGCCAGAACGGCGCGAATGGGCGGCTCGGAATCGAGGAGCAACCCCTCGTTGAGCAGGAGTTCGTTGAAGTAGCGCTCCCCGAAGGGTTGGCCGGTCAGGGCGTGGATCCGCTCGTCATGGGGGCGCACATGGTCCCGCAGGGCCTGGCCCATGGGCTGGCGCCGGGCGCCCAGCCAGAGGCCGCCCGCATGCAGCGCGATGCGAAGGCCCGGGATCCCGGCTGCGGCGCGGAGCAGGGGGGCTGCGCCATAGCACCAGCCACAGAGGGGGTCATAGACATAGTGCAAGGTGGTGTCGTTCATGTGATTCACTCGTTCATTCGGCTAAAAAAACCGGGCCCTCGGGCCCGGTAAAAAAACACAGGGAAGTAGGCGTCAGGGGTTTACCACTTCATCTCGCCCATGTTGACCTTGGCACCTATGGCCAGGCCGTCGTCCACCGGCAGGGACGGATAGGCCTTCTTCAGGCCCTCTATCAGCTCACCGGAGCTGTTCGCCTTGGCCAGCTCCTGCTCGAAGCGCTGGACATAGTCACGGGTAAAGGTCACTGCGGCAGTGCCCTGGGGCGCGGTGCCCAGGAAGTGGCCCGGTACCACGCGCTCGGGTTTCAGGGCCAGCAGGTTGTCCAGCGCCTTGACCCAGTTGCTGCGGGCCGCTTTGGTCTGGCTGTCCGCCATCCAGACGTGCACGCCGCTGTAGACCGGCACACCGCCAAATGCCGTCTTGATGGAAGGGGCCCAGAGGTAGGCATTGGGCGTGTTCATCTCTTTGATTTCAATCTTCTCGCCATCCAGGGTCAGATGGCTGGCAGTCATCACTTGCGGCACGGTCAGGCTCTTGGGTGCCCCCTTGCCCAGGATCGGGCTCCAGTAGCTCAGCTTGGCATCCTTGGTCAGGTTGATATGGTCAACCACATGCTGGTCGGCCAGCACTTTGACATCCGGGAACGCAGCCATGACGGGCTCCAGACCGAAGTAGAAGTCGGGATCACCGGCACTGATATAAACAGCGGTCAGCTTCTTGCCGCTCTTCTTGATCATGTCGACCAGCGCCTGGCCATTTTGCACGTCGAACTGGGCATCGATCAGGATCGCCTCTTTGTCACCGGTCACCAGTGAGGAGGAGACCGGGAAGATCGCCTTCTCGCCGGGGTTGTAGACGGTCACGGTCAGGGGGGCGGCCAGCGCGGCGCCACCGAGCAGGGTGGTGGCCAGCGTCAGGTTGCGGATCAGGGTGCTGTTCATCATCTATTCCTCATTAAGTATTCGGGGGGTCATTTGATGGACACAGTGTATTGGATCGCCTAAGGTGCAAATACCGCATAATCAGTGCATCACTGTTGCACAAATCGAGCATATAGAGGCACGAATGGATAGGCTGACCGCATTACGGGTCTTCGTCTGCGTGGTCGAACAGGGCAGCCTGAGCGGGGCCGGGGAGAAGCTGGAGATGTCTCGCGCCATGGTCTCGCGCTACCTGGCCGAGCTGGAGCGCTGGATGGGAGCCAGATTGCTGCACCGCACCACCCGCCGACTGAGTCTGACCGGCCCGGGCGAGGAGGCCCTGAACCGGGCCCGCGCCATGTTGGCACTCGGAGAGGAGATGGAACAGATCGCCGTGAAGGGCGACGACGCCCCCAAGGGCCAACTGCGCATCACCAGCAGCTACTCCCTCTCCGAAGCCCTGCTGGTCAAGGCGGCGAACGACTATCTGGCTCGCTACCCGGGCACGGCCATCGACATCCTGCTGCTGGACAGGACGGTCAACCTGGTGGAAGAGCGGATCGATCTCGCCCTGCGCATCACCAACGATCTGGATCCCAATCTGGTGGCGCGCCCCTTAGGCACCTGCCACTCCGTGGTCTGTGCCAGTCCTGCCTACCTGGCTCGCCATGCTCCGCCCCAGCAGGTGCAGGATCTGGCCCTGCACAACTGCCTGACCTACACCTATTTCGGCAAGAGCCTGTGGGAGTTTCAGGGGCCTCATGGTCCCGAGTCGGTGCCGGTGAGCGGCAACCTCAGCGCCAACATCTCCAACCTGCTGCTGGCGGCGACCCTGGATGGGGCGGGGATCAGCCTGCAGCCCCGCTACTCGGTGGAGACCCACCTCGCGAGCGGCGCCCTGATGCCCCTGCTGACCCAGTGGCAACCCAAGCGGCTCGGCGTCTATGCGGTCTACGGCACCCGCAAGCAGATGTCTCCCCTGCTGCGCAGCTTCCTCGACTTTCTCGTCGCCCGGATGGCGGACGATCCCCTGTGGCAAGCCCGGTGAGGGTCCATGAAAAAGGGGCCTGGCGGCCCCCTGTCTGCGGATCCTGGCTCACGCCTCGAAGCCAAACTCCCTGGCAGGCGGCTCGCCATCGTTCGCCACCGGCTCCTCCAGATAGATGTCGTGATAGGCGGCATAGATGGAGTAGTTGATGGCGGGCAGCACCACCAGCAGGCCCACCAGCATCAGCAGCGCCCCGAAGAAGATCAGCACGGCCCCGAGCAGCCCCCACCAGAGGAAGGGCCACATGTTGCGCAGACAGCCCCTGAAGCTGAGCCTGGCCGCCTGCCAGACCCCGACCCCGTGGAAGAAGATCAGGGCGGGGGCAAAGGTGATGGCCATCAGCACGGGCACCAGCAGGGCCAGCCCCAGCAAGGCGCAGAGCAGGAAGCCCCGGGCCTGTTCCGGGGTCAGCGTCAGGGTCTCGGGATCCTGGGACAACAGGCCGGTCAGCCCCCACAGGTGCAGCATGAACGCACAGATCATCAGGATCATCATGAACAGGGCGAGCACCATGAGCCCCCCCAGCATCAGCGGCGTCAGGCGATGGCGAAAACCGGCGAAGAAGTCGGCGAACTGCAGCGGCTGCCCCCCAAAGCCCCGTCGTGCCACCGCCACCCAGCCGGCACCCCACACCATGTAGAGCAGCTGGGAGATAAGCCCCCCCGCCGGCAGCTGGTCCAGCACTATGCCCACCACGAACCAGAGCACTATCATGGCCACGCTGGCCCCCATCCCCTTGTTGAAGATGTCGAATCCCGTGCGGACCCAGATCCAGCCCTGTCCGATGGAGTGGCGCTTGGGTTCGCGGCGCAGGGCGCTGTCGCTTTGCATCATTGACCTCGTCGAAAAATAGGAGCGGGGAAGCCTCTCGTCAGGGCACGCTCACCGTGACCATGATGGTTCCCGTATAGGTACCGGTACGCACCACCTGACCCGGCAACCGGGTCGGATAGAGCCTCACCCTGTAGTCGGTGTCATGGGTAGCCGCCGAATAGGGTACCGCGATGGCGGTATCGAATGGAATAGGGGTCAAGGTGTCCTGCTCCACCATGCCTACCCCGACTCCGGCCAGGCTGGTGGTGATGAAGCGGTTCTGGCTGCTGAGCGCCCCTCCGAAGCTGTAGCGCAGCGGCACCACGTAGTCGCTCGGGATCTGGCTGCAGGTCACGCTCACATCGACGCTGCGGGGGCTATATCCCCTGGGGATCTCCCCCTCGACGAAGGCACTCTGCGCCACGGCGCCGAGATCGATGGGGATGCTGGTGCCGGCGGGAAACTGGCAGGTCGGCGTCGAGGTGACGCTGATGTTCATCGCCAGGGTGCTGAATGCATTGACCGGGCTGGTGTCGGGTGTGCCGGCACGGCGCACGAAGAGGTGGGCGACGGTGCCGCTGAAGGTCTGGGTGCCCGTGACCCCCTTGAGCAGCTTCAGGGTGACGCGCCCGCCGTTCACGTTGATCCCCCCCAGCAGGGAGACATTCAGCAAGCCGCCGACACAGGCGCTGAGCAACCCACTGGTCGTGGCATTGAAGGGAACTGTCTGGTATGCCCCTGCCGCGTTGAACTCCACCTTGAGGCCGAAATAGGGGTTGAGCTTGATGAGGGTACCGAGGGGATCGGCAACGGTCGGCAGGCCGGTCGTGCCCTGGTAGTAGACCGTCACCAGCAGGCCCACCGAGATCCCGGTGCAGTCACAGGTGGCAGTGTCCGTGGTCGAGAAGGTCGCGCTCCGGGTCTCGCCAGGCTGATAGAGATCGTTATCGGCGCTGATGGGCAGGGTCGCCACGAAGGGGCTGGTGCATTGACCGCTGACGGCCAGCCCCTCTTGAGGCCACATGCCCGCCAGCAGCAGGAGCGCCCCCGCCAGCAGGGGCCAGGGGCCATGACGGCCAGCCATGTTACTCATCCCGCGATCCTCCCCCCAATCCCAGCACAAAGGCCTGTTCACGGTAGGTACCGTCGTCGTCTATCCAGCGCAGCCTGCCCCTGGCGTCCGGCGGTACCCTCCCCGCCATGACCACGGGCAGGGCACCATAGGGCGGCAGCACCCCGCCCTCGCGCCAGGCCAGCCCCCGCCCGCCTGCCGTCAGCAGCACCTCGCTCAGGCTGATGTGGAAGGGGCCCGGATTCGTGACCCTGAGCCCGCCCCCGGGCAAGGCCTGCCAACCCAGCTTAGACACCGACTCCGCCACCGATCCCGCCAGCCCGGGCGGCCGATAGAACAGCTTGATGCGGGTGCGGTAGGCCAGCTGCACGCTCCCCTGCGAGGCGTGAGCCTTGGGGGGAAGCCCCAGCACATTGAGCCAGAACAGGGACTCCCTGTCCCGGGGAAGCCGGCCCAGATCCGCGCCGAGGACACGCAGCGTCTGCCCCCGTCCGGGCCCCAGCCGCATCACGGGGGGCACCACCAGAAAGGGGGTCGTGACCTCGGCCGGTCCCTGGCGTTCGTCCCCCTCATCGACCCAGGCCTGCAACAGGCTGGGGCCGGCGCCATCGTTGCGTACCAGCAGTGTGGCCTCACCCCCCTCATGGACGAGCCGGGTACGGGTCAGGTTTAGGGCGCCCTCGCCCTCCCTTGCCCACAGCAGGGCCAGCAGCACGACACCCGGCCATCCGACCCTTCTCATGAGCCAGACTCCACGCCGAGGCAGCGGGCCGCCACCTGCTGATAGGGCATGGCCGGATCCGGCCGGGGAGCCCGATAAGCGAGCCGGCATCGCTCTGCCCTCTCTTCACCCCATTGGACGTAGAGGGGCCCCTGCTCGCCACGCACGAAGATAAGTCCCCCCTGGCCGACCACGGCCACCGAGCCGCCGCTGCCGTCGACCACCTCGGCTCCGAAGGGCAGGGCGCTGCCATCTTGCCGTTCGGCCTTGATCAGCAGGGGCTGACCGACCCGGGTCTCGTAGGCCAGCTTGACGATGGCCCCCCGGCGGGGGGCCACCATGCGGGCGCTGCCGTCGATCTCCACATCCAGCGGCAGGCCGCTCGGATCCAGGCCGATGATGTTGGTGCGATAAGGGTTGAGCCCGGCCAGCACGGCATAGCCATCGCCGTCTACCTCGCTGCCGATCCCGTGGCTGACCCTGGCCCCCTGGGCCCCCTTTGCCTCCACCAGTGCCATCGTCTCCCCCTGCGTCTGCCCCAGCACCCAGCCCTCACCGTGCACCAGCAGGGTCCCCTTGGCAGAGGCCACATACTGGGCATACCCCTCCCCCTGGCTGGTGCTGAGCCCCAGTTGGGCGGATGCCGTCTGATACTGCAGATTGGCGCCATAACCCTGGGTACTGCCCTCCCCGCCGGGACCATGGCTGCCGTAGAGGCCGTAATAGAAGCGGCCGTCCCGGGAGCCGCCGTTGAGATCCAGCCTGGCGCTGGTCCCCTGCCCCTCCTGATAGGAGAGGGTGTTGCTAAGGCGCGGGGCCCCCAGCTTGTCGCCGATGGGAATGCTGAGGCTCAGCACGTATTGATCGCCGGCCCCTTCCTCCAGGGAGTGGCTGGCCGACAGGGTCAGGCTGCCCCAGTCAAACCCCCGGTTGTAGCCGAGCTGGAAGCTGCTGCTCTCCCCCTGGCCTCCCCAGTAGTCGCGGCGAATGCCGTTGAAGTAGAGATCCCCCCACTCCCCCACCGGCTGATTGACATTGAGCTGGAAGCGATTGCGCTCCCGCTGCAGGCGGTCCAGCGCCTGGGCCTGCATCGCCGCCACGTCGTTGAGATCGAGGTAGCCTTCGCTGGAGAAGCGGTAGGCGGCCAGGGTGACATAGGTCCGGGTCATCTCCATCTGCTTGCTGTAGGTGAGGCGATAGCTCTGACCGGACTGCGACGCCGGCAAGGCTGCGCTGACGGGCAGGGCGCGCGCCCAGGATCCGGTGACATCGACGGCCAGGGCCCCGTAATCCGACCCCACCGCCACACCGCCCAGCAGGGCGGTGTAATCCTCGGCGGCGATGGCCCCGCCATAGAGGGTCAGGGCATCCGAAAAGCCGCGCCTGTAGGTGCCTTGCAGAAAGTCCGGCCCATCGGGCCCCGCCTCGTTGCGATAGCGCCCCAGGGTCAGGCTGAAGCGGGAGGTGTCGTCTCGCAACATCTGCACCACGGAGGAAAACGGCAGGGTGAAGCTCTGAACGCTGCCATCCGCCTCCGTGATGGTCACGTCCAGATCCCCGGCAAAGCTGGTGGCATAGAGATCGTCGATGGCAAAGGCACCGGGCGCCACCTGGGTTTCGTAGATGAGGGCGCTGCCCTGACGAACGGTGACCCTGGCGTTGCTCTGGGCCACCCCGCGCACCACGGGGGCGAACCCCCGTTCGAAGTCGGGCAGCATGGCGTCGTCGCTGGCGATCTGCACACCGGTGAAGGGCACGCTGTCGAAGCTGTCGCCCGGGGTGAAATACTCCCCCAGGGTCAGCTGGGCGGTACGGGAGGTAATGTCCCGCTGCGCATAGCTGTTGAGGGGATCATAGCCCCCGTGACTGCCCCCCTGATAGGAGCCGTTGTGGCGCAGGCGCCAGGCGCCGAGGTTGAGACCTGTGTTGAGGTTGATGCTGCTGCTCAGCGGTTCGTCGACCGCCTCCTGCTCGCTGTAGTAGAGGTTGGCGTTGTAGCTGACGAAGGCGGCATTGATCCCCTGCACCCACTGCTCCGGCCCCACATAGTCCCGTCTGACACGGCCCAGGTAGGCCTGGGGCAGGCTGAGAGCCCCGCTCAGGCTGGCGAGATCGAACGTGAAGCCGGCGCCGGGCACCAGGGCCCCCACCTCGATGCAGTCGAGGCCGAGCTGCCGCGTCACCTCGGTCTGATCGGGCAGCTTGTCCAAGATCAGCCCCCACTGTTTCAGGTGGTCGGGCTGGAAGCAGAACCTGGGGGTAGCGGGATCCTTCCCCGCTCTCACCTCCACCTGCTGGCTCAGCCTCTCCTTGCCATTGAGGGTGATGTCGAGCTGATAGCGCCCCGGGGGGATGAAGTCGGCACGGGAGAAGCGCGCCAGATCGATGTCGACCCCCAGGCTGTCGAGCAGGCGGCTGTCAAACTCCACCTCGTCGGGTGAGCCACCTGCCTGCCCGGGAGCCTCCTCGGCCATGGCCAGGGCTCCCCAGAGCAGGAGGAAGAGACACCAGCCACCGGGGGCGGGGCCGCAGGCCGGCGGAGAAGCATGGCAAGGGAGGGACACGCCGGCGCTCATGGCATCCCCCTCGGCGCCGGCGCATGCACCGGGATCAACGGAAGACGAATTCACCCACCTCGCGGGCGCCATAGTCGTTGAGCCAATGGAAGGTCACCCTCTTGGCATGGACGGCCCCGGAGAGTTGCTCCACGGGGAAATCGAAGGTACCCCCCGGCGCCACCATGCCACCGCTCAGGTTGCTGTAACGCTTCGACTGGGTCGTCTGCAGCTCCAGGTTGCTGATGCTGACGTGATAGAGGCTCGGATTGCTGGCCCGCAGGGCATAGCCTGCGCCTTGGTGGACCAGCCGCCAGGTGAGCCGGTGTGCGGAACGCTCCACATTACCGGCCAGACCCGCCGGCCGGTAGAACATCTTGATCCGGGAGCGAAAGGCGAGCTGCACCATGTTCTGGCCAGCCTGGGTGGACTTGACGCTCGGCGGCACCTCCAGCACGTTGAGCCAGAACACGGACTCGCGGTCCTGAGGCAGCCCCTGTCCCACATAGGCCAGACGCAGGGACTGGCCGCGCTGGGCCTCGATGCGGGTGATGGGAGGCGTGATCAGAAACGGCAGGGCCTCGGCACCGGGCCGGATCCGGCGGTCACCGGCATCCAGCCACACCTGCACCAGCGAGGGGGTGCTCCCCTTGTTGGTCAGCTCCAGCGTGACTTCCCGCGCATTGGCCGGGTAGATGACCCGGGTACCGGAGATCTGGACATGACCCCAGGCCTGCCAGGACAGGAGCAGCAAGGCGCACCAGAGGATGCGGCCAGACCCGGCCAGGGGGGAACGATGGGAGGCAGGGAGGCTCATGGGGCAGACTCAGTGGTAGTCCAGAGAATAGATGAGATCCGCAGAGACCAGGCCGGCACCGACGGCGCCGGTGGCGATGTACTGGGCGCTGTAGTAGAGGGTCGCCCCGCCGGTGGCACTGAAGCTGACCAGCACATTGTTGCCTGTGTTGGTACGAAGATCGATGGGGGTGCTGTTGGCAGAGAGGATCTGCACCTCCACGTTCTGGGCCGGGTTCTTGCCTCCCGAGGCGACGGCCTTGTTGCTGAGATTGCCCGTGGTCTGCTCCACCCCGATGTTTTCGAAGTAGGCCCGCACAGACCCCGTGGTCGGGCAACTGGTGAGAGCAAGGTTGAAACCGGTCGCCCCTGCGGTCTGGCCTATGCTGCCAAGGGCATTGGTGCTGACGGTGGGCAGGGTCACGGTCGCAGACGCCGTGCCCCCGTTGACCGCGATGGCACAGGTCCCCGCGGTCACTTCGCCATTGATGGTAATGACCCCGTTGAAGGCGGCAACGGGTGCCGACATCCCCATTATGAGTCCGAGTAGCAAGAGAGCCTTGGTCTTCATCACAACCTCCGTCTATCCCTGGATGTCGCTGGCGACTGCCGTCCTCCTGCCAGTGCTTCACTGCTTGCCGACATAGGTGTCATTCAAAGACACCTTTTAGTGACGCATTAGTAAATAGCACAGAGTTTTCACTCCTGCTCCTTTCAGGCAGCCCCGCGGCCATGGGTCCGGGGGACGGACAGCCCCGGCAGAATGTGGCATCATCTGCCCCCTCGTATCTCACCGCCTTGTTCGATGGAGCCACCATGCGCCGCCTGTTCTTCCTTCTCGTGCTGCTCGGCAGTCCCGCTCTTCACGCCGAATCCGGCTTTATCAGCCGCCTGCTCAATCACCCTGTGCCGGGGGGCGTGGCCGTGGTGCCGCTCGGGGACGGCGCCAAGGCGCCCGCCGTGCGGTATCAGGACAAGCCCGTGCTGGTGGTGCAGGAAGAGGGCAGGCGCTGGATCGCCATCGTCGGCATCCCGCTCAAGAGCCAGCCCGGCCCCCACCAGCTGAAGCTGGGCGATGGCCGCACCCTCGGCTTCCAGGTCGGCACCAAGCACTACCGGGAGCAGCACATCAAGTTGAAAAATACGCGCCAGGTCAATCCGCTGGCGGAGGACATGGCGCGCATCAATCGGGAGCTGGCCGAACAGACCAAGGCCTACCAGACCTTCAGCCCGGCCCAGCCCAGCAACCTGCTGTTCGACAAGCCGGTCAACGGCCCCCTCTCCAGCCCGTTCGGCCTGCGCCGCTTCTTCAACGGCGAGGAGCGCAACCCCCACTCTGGCCTCGACTTTGCGGTCGGCGCCGGCACCCCCATCAAGGCGCCGGCGGCGGGCAAGGTCATCCTCATCGGCAACTACTTCTTCAACGGCAATACGGTGTTCGTCGATCACGGCCAGGGGCTCATCAGCATGTTCTGTCACATGTCGAAGGTCGACGTGAAGCTGGGCCAGAGCCTGCCCCGCGGCGGCATCGTCGGCCGGGTCGGCGCCACCGGTCGTGCCACCGGTCCCCACATGCACTGGAACGTTAGCCTGAACGATGCCCGGGTCGACCCCGCCATCTTTATCGGGGCCTTCAAGCCCTGACCCTGGCTGGATGAAACGACAAAGGCAGCCCAGGCTGCCTTTGTCGTCAATGGACGGGGGCGTTAGCTATGCGGCTGCGGCATGCAGCCCGGCCTCCTTGCCCATGACCCGCCACATCACCAGAACCAGCAGGGTGCTGCAGGCAGGCAGCGCCAGCCAGACGCCGGCCACGCCCCAGAGGGAGGAGAAGCCCCACAGGAAGCCGCCAATCAGCACCAGCTTGCCGCCGGTGAGCAGGGAGGCGATGCGGGCCCGGTTGATGGCCTGGAAGTAGGTGGCCCCCACCAGCAGCAGTCCCTCCATGGGCAGCCCCCAGAAGTAGAGCCAGATCCCCAGGGTCGCCACCGGCAAGAGGGCCGCGTTGTCGCCGGCAAACAGGTAGACGACCCCCTCCGGCCACAGATAGAGCGGCACCATGCCGCACAGCGCCACCACCAGGGTCACCCCCAGCGCCAGGTTGCGCACCCGCAGCACCCGCGCCCAGTTGCCCGCCCCGGCGTTGAAGCTGGCGATGGGCTGGATGCCCATGGCGATCCCCTCGAAGATGAGATAGAAGAAGGCCTCGCTGTAGCTGATGACGCCATAGGCGGCCACGTGCAGCGAGCTACCCACCGCCAGCAGCGCCTTGTTGTGCAGCGCCAGCACCACGGAGAGATAGAGGTACATCAGGAAGCTCGACACCCCGAGTCGCAGCGTCTCCCCCATCAGCCGCCAGTCCGGCACCAGGGTGTCCCAGCGGATGCGCAGCTGGCTGCGGGGGGTGAAGAAGTGCCACAGACAGAGACCGCTGGTCACCGCCTGGGAGAGCATGGTGGCGATGGCCGCCCCCGCCAGCCCCCAGGGGATCACCGCCATCAGCAGGTAATCGAGCAGGACGTTGAGCACGCCGCCCCCCACCAGGATCCAGGTGGTGAGGCCGGGTCGCCCGTCGTTGCGCAGCAGGGCGGTAAACGCCATGGAGAGCACCGCGAAGGCCCCGAGCCAGGCGTACCACTGCAGGTAGGCGAGGCCGGCATCGAAGATGACTCCCTCGGCCCCCATCCAGCGCAGCATCTCGTCCCCATGACGGATGCCGACAAAGGCGAGCAGGGCCGAGGCGATGAGCACCATCACCAGGGCGTTGCCGACGATGTGGCGCGCCTTAGCCTGTTCCCCCTTGCCCAGATAAAACGAGGCGAGCGACGAGGAGCCCATGCCGATCAGCGCCCCCACCGCATAGAGCACGGCGCAGATGGGGTAGGCCAGCATCATGCCGGCCAGGCCGTCCTGACCCAGGATATGGCCGACGAAGATGCCGTCTATGGTGACATAGACGCCGGTGACCAGCATGGCGGCCACCGTCGGGGTCACATAGCGCAGGAAGAGGCGGGAGAGGGGGGCCGTGCCCAGGTCGACGGAGGACATAGAATGCTCAACAAGGTGGGAAACGGCCAGAATAATAGCCAAACAAGACCCGGATCACCCGCCATTTATGTTGTGAATCATTAGGATGGAAGGCTTTACCCGCTCCAGCCCCTGCTTTAGGCTAGGGCGATTTCTCATGAACGGAAACGTGCGCCATGTTGCAACGCCTGCTCTGCCTGATGTTCTGTCTCAGCCTGCTCCCCTTCTCCGCAGCCCAGGCCGATGATGCCATCACCCAGGTCGAGGAACTGTTGCAGAGCGTTCCCAAGACGGAGAGCCCGGAAAACCAGCAGCTGAGGGAGAGCTACCAGCAGGCGCTGCAGTATGCCCGGGACGCCCAGCGCTACCGGGAGCAGGGCAAGGCCTACCAGCAGATCCTCATCGACTACCCCAAGGAGTCGGCCCGGCTCAAGGAGGGGCTGCACAACTACCAGCCCCAGTCCCGTCCGCCCCTCTCCTCCCTCAAGGAGGACGCCCTGCGCCAGGCCATCAGCCTGAGCAGCAACCGCCAGATCAACCTGCGCAAGGAGCGCCAGGGGGTGACCGACAGCCTCAACCAGCTGGAGAGCACGGGGCAGGAGTATCACCTGAGGGTCGACGAGCTGCGCAAGCAGCTGTTGCAGACCCGATCCCAGCTCGATCGCCTGAGCTTCAGCAACGAGTCGGATCGGCTGCAGGAGGCCCAGCAGCTGGCCACCCGCCTCAAGGAGCAGAGCCTGTCGGACCGGATCCAGATGCTGGAGCTCGAACAGCTCTCCGCCCAGCAGCGCAACGATCTCGGCAAGTTGAAGCTGCAGGAGCTCAACCTCGCCATCACGGACGAGGACGAGTGGCAGGCCAGCCTGCTCGCCCAGCAGAACCAGCTGCGCCGGGAGAAGACCGAGCAGGCCCTGGCCGAGAGCGAACGCCTGCGCCGGCAGCTCACCTCGGATCTGCCCCTGTTGCAGGAGCAGCAACAGCAGAACCAGGCGCTCTCCCTGCAACTGGGGGCCCTGGAGGACCAGATCGAGCGGGTGCAGGACGAGCAGCGCACCCTGGACAGCTCCCTCTCCGGGCTCAACGACCTGGTCAACTCGGTGCGCGAACAGCTGGAGTGGCTGCAGATCAGCAACGCCTATGGCGAGAACCTGCGCAGCAAGCTGGCCGACCTGCCCGCCTACTTCCCGCTGGAGAAGCTGGAATCCGCCATCGTCAAGGCGCGCATGGCGAAATACCAGTACGAGACCGAACAGGATGCCCTGAAGGATCCGGCGCAGATCCGCAACAACCTGCTGAGCGGGGACGGCATCACCCTGGACAGGGCCCAGCGCGCCGTGCTCGACAACCTGCTCAAGGCTAGGCGGCAACTGCTGACCCGGCTCAACGACGCCTCCGATACCCTCATTCAGGAGCAGACCCGGCTCAAGCTGCTCTACAGCCGCCAGAACAGCAAGATCGACGAGATCCGCGAACTCAGCGCCAGCCACCTGTTCTGGATGCCGGACGTGCGTCCCCTGAGCCCGGTCGTGCTGCTCGGCGTGCCCGCCGCCCTGGGACTGATCTTCAACCCGGCCAACTGGCTGCAGATCCCCAGGGCCATCGCCGAGAACAACCCCCTCACCCTGACCCTGGCCGGCCTGGGCCTGCTGGGACTGGCCTGGTGCTGGCTGAAACTCGCCCGCCACCTGACGGAGTACTGCCAGTTCATAGCCCCGCGCATCGGCAAGGTGACCCAGGACAAGTTCAGCCTCACCAGCCGGCTGCTGATGCGTTCCCTGCTGGCGGCCCTGCCCCTGCCCGCCATGGCGCTGATGCTGCACGGCCTGCTGGACGGCGCCTGGCAATACCCCTTCGCGGTGGCGGTGGCCCGGGGCCTTGGCGAGATCTGGTTCCTGCTGCTGGCCCTGCTGGTCGCCCGCCACCTCACCCTGGAGAAGGGGATCCTGATCCTGCACTTCCGCTGGCCGAAGGAGCGGGTCCAGCGGGTGTGGGGCCAGTTCCGCACCCTGCTGCTGGTGCTGATCCCCTGTTTCTTCGTGCAGGGCATGGCCAGCAGCTATCAGGAGCACGCCTTCTATGACTCCCTGGGCCGCCTCGCCTTCATCGTCGGCGCCCTCTGGCTGCTGCTGTTCTTCGCGCGCCTCAACCGGGAGAAGCTGCCGCTGACCTGGGGGCAGGCCGACATGACCAAGCCCCACCTGCTGCACCACTTCATCTGGAACAGCCTGATGCTGGCCCCCCTGCTGGCGGTGCTGGGCGCCCTGTTCGGCTACTTCTACACCTCCCGCACCCTGCTGCGCCAGCTGGAACTGAGCCTGCTGGCGGGGCTCGGCTGCCTGCTCGTCTACTACCTGGCCCACCGCTGGATGCTGATCCAGCGCCGCCGGCTCGCCTTCGACCGCGCCAAGCACAAGCGGGCCGAGATCCTGGCCCAGCGGGAGCGGGACGAGGACGATCTCAGCTCCGAGATCCCCGACGTGGTGGAGGAACCCGAGCTGGATCTCGACACCCTCAGCGCCCAGTCCCTCGGCCTAGTGCGCACCCTGCTGATGCTGGGCTTCACCATGCTGGTAGTGGTGCAATGGTCGGATCTCAACTCGGCGTTCAGCTTCCTCAGCAGCATCGAGGTGTGGCAGGTGAGCAGCAAGGTGGCTGGTATCGAGCAGCTCTCCGCCATCACCCTGCAGGATCTGATGCTGACCGCCTTCGCCTTCATCCTGACGGTGGTCACCGCCCGCAACCTGCCCGGGCTGATGGAGCTCACCCTGCTCCAGCACCTGAGCCTCTCCCCCGGCACCGGCTTTGCGCTGACCACGGTCAGCAAGTACCTGGTGCTGCTCATCGGCGCCCTCACCGGCTTCTCCATGCTCGGCATCGACTGGTCCAAGACCCAGTGGCTGGTGGCGGCGCTCTCTGTGGGGCTGGGCTTCGGGCTGCAGGAGATCTTCGCGAACTTCGTCTCCGGCCTCATCATCCTGTTCGAGAAGCCGATCCGCCTGGGCGACACCGTCACCATCCGCGATCTCACCGGCACAGTCACCAAGATCAAGACCCGTGCCACCACTATCGTGGACTGGGACAGGAAGGAGATCATCGTCCCCAACAAGGCCTTCATCACCGAGCAGTTCATCAACTGGTCCCTGTCAGACGCCATCACCCGGGTCAAGCTGCGCATCCGCATCGGCCTGACCCAGGAGCCCAGGCGGGTGCAGCAGCTGCTGGAGCAGTGCGTGCAGGAGTCCACCCTGGTGCTGGACACCCCGGTCCCTGAGGTATTCCTGATCGAATTCACCGACTCGGCCCTCATCTACGAGATCCGGCTCTACGTCAACAGCATGGATCACCGGATGCCGATCACCCACGAGGTGCATTCGTTGATCCTCGACAAGCTGGCCCAATACGGCATGCACCTGCCGCACCAGCAGATCGATATCAGGATGAGCCGGGGTTGAGCATGGTACTGAGGGATCACCGAATGTCCCCGTGCACCCACGAGGTCCACTCGCTGATCCTGGACAAGCAGGCCCAATACGGCATGCACCTGCCGCACCAGCAGATCGATATCAGGATGAGCCGGGGTTGACGGGCCCCCTCCCCTTGTGAAGGGGAGGGCCGGGGTGGGGTTATCACCATCCCCCAATGACGACAACAGGAGCAACGAATGCAGATCATTGCCCATCGCGGGGCCAGCGGACTGGCACCGGAGAACACCCTCAAGGCCATCGCCCTGGCGCTGGAGCTCGGGGTCGGCGCCATCGAGCTCGACGTGCAGCAGGCTGACGGCGAGCTCTGGGTCTTCCACGACAGGCGGCTGGAGCGCTGCACCGACGGCCACGGGGTGCTCAGCCACCAATCCCGGGACTATCTGGCAAGCCTGGATGCCGGAGACGGGGAACGGATCCCGACCCTGTGGCAGGTCATGAGCCTGATTGCGGGGCGCTGCGAGCTGCACATCGAACTCAAGGGTGCAGGCACCGCCGAGCCGGTGGCCGCCCTGACCCGGCGGGCCGAGGCGGAGCTTGGCTTCACCCCGGCGCACTGGGTCGTCTCCTCCTTCCATCATCCCGAGCTGATACGCTTCAAGGTGTTGCGGCCGGAGATCAGGACCGGCGCCCTGACCGCCAGCCTGCCGCTGCACGGTGCCCGCTTCGCCGAGGAGTTGGGGGCCTGGTCCCTGAACTGCGACGTGGATTTTGTCGACGCCGGGCTGGTGGCGGATGCCCATCGCCGGGGGCTCAAGATCCTGGTCTACACGGTCGATGAGGTGAGTGATGGGGATGCATTGGCGGCCATGGGCGTCGATAGCATCTTTACCAACCGACCAGATCGATTCAGCTGAGTATCGGCGCGGCCTGGCGGGCCGTCGGGAGGTGAAATAAATCGAAAATTTGCTGTGCACCGGGATACATAAAGTCCACAGTCGGCCGATACAGAGTTGGCCCATAACAATAACAAACACCACGGATCTCAGACTGACGCTCACAAGGATGTAAACATGAACCTATCCATCAAGAACAAGCTGGTCCTCGCCATCGGGGCCATTATCCTGGTCATCTCCGGCCTGCAGGTCTGGTACAACACCACCCAGCTGCGCAGCGAAACCCAGCGGCTGATCTGGAGCTTCATCGACGACAGCTCCATCGCCAACGTCAAGGGCATCTCCCGCTGGCTCGATGCCCGCATCAGCCTGGTCCAGGCCACCAAGGAGGCCTTCGCCAAGGAGGAGGAACCGCTGAGCCACCTGGCCCAGTCCATGAACGCGGGCAACTTCGACCTGGTCTACGTGGGGACCAAGGATGGCCGGATGATCCAGAGCAAGCCGACCGATCTGCCGGCCGGCTATGATCCGCGCCAGCGCCCCTGGTACAAGGACGCCATGGCCGCCGGCAAGCTCGCCATCACGGCCCCCTATGCCGACGCCGCCTCGGGCAACCTCATCATCACCATCGCCGAGCCCTTCAGCCGCGGCAGCACCGACGGCGTCATCGCCGGTGACGTCTCCATCGACGGCCTGGTACGCGACGTGCTGGCGATCAACTCGGAAGGCACCTACGCCATCCTGGTGGACAGCAACGGCACCATCATCGCCCACCCGGACAAGGCGCTGACCCTCAAGCCCGCCACCGCCCTCTCCCCGGACCTCACCGCCGCCAAGGTCAACGAGCTGGCCCATGACAACACCATCTCCGAGATGAATATCAGCGGCAAGGCGAGCGTGTTCGATCTCACCGAGATCCCCAACACCAACTGGTACTTCGGCATCGTGGTGGACGAGGCGGTGGCCTATCAGTCCGTCTCCCGCATGGTGACCTCCGCCCTGCTGCAGGGCCTCCTCACCATCCTCATCGTGGCGGGCTTCTCCTACGTGGCCATCAACCGCTCCCTGGCGCCCCTGAAGACCCTCGGCGACGCCATCGCGGATCTCTCCCGTGGCAACGGCGATCTGACCCGCCGCATCAAGATCGAGCGGGAAGACGAGGTCGGCACCGTCGCCAAGCACGTCAACACCTTCATCGAACGCATCCACGTCATGGTGCAGGACATCTCCAACTCCTCCACCCAGCTCAACCAGCAGGCCAGGTCCTCCCACGACATGGCGGAGAAATCCAACCAGGGGCTGGCGCGCCAGCAGAACGAGATCTCCCAGATTGCGACCGCGGTGCACGAGATGTCCGCCACCGCCGTCGAGGTCGCCAGCAATGCCGAGCAGACCGCGGAGGCAGCCCGCAGCAGTTCCAGCAGCTGTGAGCACGGCAAGCAGGTGATCGCCCGCAACCAGCGCTCCATCACGGATCTGGCGACTCAGGTGAAACAAGCCTCCGGCATCATCCAGGAGCTGGAGAAGAACGCCCAGGAGATCAACACCATCCTCTCCACCATCCAGGGCATCGCCGAGCAGACCAACCTGCTGGCGCTGAACGCCGCCATCGAGGCGGCCCGGGCCGGCGAGCAGGGCCGTGGCTTCGCCGTGGTGGCGGACGAGGTGCGGGTGCTGTCCCAGCGCACCCACAGCTCCACCGTCGAGATCCGCAGCATGATCGAGACCCTTCAGCGCAACACCCAGGGGGCCGTCAGCACCATGCACGAGGGTCAACTGCTGGCCCAGAACAGCGTGGAAGACGCAAACGACGCCACCCAGGCCCTGGAGCAGATCACCACCTCCATCAACCAGATCTCCGACATGGCGACCCAGATCTCCAGCGCCGCCGAGGAGCAGCGGGCGGTGACCGACGAGGTCAGCCGCAACATCCAGGCGGTCAAGGACGTCTCCGACGAGCTGGCGATCGATGCGGACAGCTCCCGCAACCTGTCGGCTCAACTTAAAAATATTTCAGGCGAACTGAACAATCAGGTGGGCATGTTCCGCATCTGAGACCACCCCATCCAGGGGGCCGCACAGGCCCCCTTTTTTACGTAAAATCCCTTTTGTTTCAGTAGTTATTACCCTGGCGCCCCGTATCGCGTTTTTGTGAGGCTCCTCCCCATTCAGGTCGCATACAGCCTGCCCATGGTTCACCTCGGCTATATTCGCATTACTTTTTTTAAAAGATTTCAGACCATAAAATGCTGAGAATAGTTCTTATTAAATATTTTTGATAAAAAACTTAAAAACTTTGAGGGTAATACCCAAAAAGAGAGGCATTTCTCATTTTACTGAAAGAAAACTACATATAATCTGGGAGTTAAAACAACCAGACTGATGGTTGCGGCTGATCCTGATCACTGAAGGATGGCGATAAAAACGGCGTTTTCATCCATGGAATGGGGTGGTTGTATTAAAAACCACCATTGCCACGCACTAAAACAGAGCAGTTTGACTTGCATCAAGCCTGAATTTTTTTCATAGAGCAAAATCGTGCCCAGCAAATCTATCCCTAAGGAGGCAGATGTGGATATTATCAAGACCGATGTCGCCATCATCGGTGCCGGTGGTGGTGGCCTGCGTGCCGCAATCGCCATTGCAGAAGCCCACCCCGATCTGGATATCGCCCTGATTTCCAAGGTCTATCCCATGCGCAGCCACACAGTGGCCGCGGAAGGCGGCGCCGCCGGCGTCGTCCGTGATGACGACTCTCTCGAGAACCACTTCAACGACACCGTCTCCGGCGGTGACTGGCTGTGCGAGCAGGACGTGGTCGAGTACTTCGTCGAGAACGCCACCAACGAGATGATCCAGCTGGAGCACTGGGGTTGCCCCTGGAGCCGCAAGCCCGATGGCAAGGCCAACGTGCGCCGCTTCGGCGGGATGAAGATCCCCCGTACCTGGTTCGCCGCCGACAAGTCCGGCTTCCACATCCTGCACACCCTGTTCCAGACCTCCATCAAGTACCCGAGCATCAAGCGCTTCGACGAGCACTTCTGCCTGGATCTCATCGTGGAAGATGGCCGCGTCCAGGGCGTACTGACCTTCGACATCCAGAACGGCATCACCCGCTTCATCCAGGCCAAGTCCGTGGTGCTGGCCACCGGCGGTGCCGGCCGCGTCTATCGCTACAACACCAACGGCGGCATCGTCACCGGTGACGGCATGGCCCTGGCCTACCGCCACGGCGTGCCCCTGCGGGACATGGAGTTCGTCCAGTACCACCCGACCGGCCTGCCGGGCACCGGCATCCTGATGACCGAAGGCTGTCGCGGTGAGGGTGGCATCCTGCTGAACAAGGATGGCTACCGCTACCTGCAAGACTACGGCCTGGGCCCGGAAACCCCGGTCGGCCAGCCGAAGAACAAGCACATGGAGCTGGGCCCGCGCGATCGCCTCTCCCAGGCCTTCTGGCAGGAGCAGCAGAAGGGCCGCGTGATCCAGGGCCCCATGGGCGACGTGGTTCACCTCGACCTGCGCCACCTCGGCGAGAAGTACCTGAAAGAGCGTCTGCCCTTCATCTGCGAGCTGGCCAAGGCCTACGTGGGTGTGGATCCGGTGAAAGAGCCGATCCCGGTGCGCCCGACCGCGCACTACACCATGGGCGGCATCGAGACCAACGGCCAGTGCGCCACCCGTCTGCCGGGCCTCTATGCCCTGGGCGAGTGTGCCTCCGTCGGCCTGCACGGCGCCAACCGTCTGGGCTCCAACTCCCTGTCCGAGATCGTGGTGTTCGGCAAGGTGGCCGGCGAGCACGCCGGTGAGTTTGCCAAGACCCAGGCCCACGGCGACACTGCCGCCCTGGCCGCCAAGGCCGAAGCTCTGATCAAGCAGCACCTCTCCCTGCTGGATGTCGACGGCACCGAGAACCCGGCGGATATCCGCAACGAGCTGGGCATGTCCATGGAAGCCGGCGTCGGTATCTACCGTACCGAAGAGCTGATGCAGGGCACCATCGACAAGATCAACGAGCTGAAGGCCCGTTACAAGAAGATCAAGATCAACGACAAGTCCTCGGTCTTCAACACCGACCTGCTGTACGCCATCGAACTGGGCTACATGCTGGACGTGGCGGAAGCCATGGCACACTCCGCCATCAACCGCAAGGAGTCCCGCGGTTCCCACCAGCGTCTGGACGGTTACGAGGAGCGCGATGACGTCAACTTCCTCAAGCACACTCTCTCCTTCTACAACGGCGAAGGGGCCCCGACCATCGACTACTCCGATGTGAAGATCACTAAATCCCAACCGGCCAAGCGCGTGTACGGTTCCGAGGGTGAGAAACAAGACGAGGCTAAGAAGAATGGCTGAGATGATCGAAATTGAAATCCTGCGCTACCGTCCGGAGCAGGATAACGAGCCCTGGATGCAGACCTTCCAGGTGCCCTACCTCAAAGAGATGTCCCTGCTGGACGCCCTGCAGTACATCAAGGATCAGCTGGACTCCACCCTGAGCTTCCGCTGGTCCTGCCGGATGGCGATCTGCGGCTCCTGCGGCATGATGGTCAACGGCATTCCGAAGCTCGGCTGCAAGACCTTCCTGCGGGACTACCTGCCGGGCAAGATGACCATAGAGCCGCTCAACAACTTCCCCATCGAGCGCGACCTGGTGGTGGACATGTCCGACTTCATCGAGAAGCTGGAGAGCATCAAGCCCTACATCATCCCGGCCGAACCGCGCAACCTGTGCGACGGCGAGTACACCCAGACCCCGGCTGACATGGCGAAGTATCACCAGTTCTCCATGTGCATCAACTGCGGTCTGTGCTATGCGGCTTGCCCGCAGTACGGCATCAACAAGAAGTTCACCGGTCCGGCGGCCCTGGCGCTGGCCTACCGCTACAACGCCGACAACCGCGACAGCGCGTCCAGGGAGCGGATGAAGATCATCAGCCAGGACGAGGGCGTCTGGGGCTGCACCTTCGTGGGCTACTGCTCCGAAGTGTGCCCCAAGGGCGTGGATCCGGCCGCCGCCATCCAGCTTGGCAAGGTCGAGAGCGCCAAGGACTACATGATCGCCATGTTCAAGCCGGATTGAGACCAGGAGTGAGACCATGAACAACACTGAGAGCAAACGTAAGCCCTACGTGCGCGAGATGAAGAAAGACTGGTGGCTGAAGAATGCCTTCTACACCGGCTACATGATCCGCGAAGGCACCAGCATCTTCGTCTCCATCTACGCCGTGGTGCTGATGTGGGGTCTGATGCGCCTGGTCCAGGGTCAGGAGGCGTTCAACGGCTGGCTGGAATCCCTGCAGAGCCCGGTCGCCATCCTGTTCCACGTCGTCGCCCTGGCAGCCTGCCTGTTCCACGCCAAGACCTGGTTCGCACTGGCCCCGAAAGCCATGCGCATCTTCCGTGGTGAAGACCTGGTGCCGGAGAAGCCGATCGTCATCGCCCAGTATCTGGCGCTGGCGGTGGTATCCCTGCTTGTCCTGATCATCGTGGCCTGAGGAGAAAACCCTGAAACGTTCTGACGAACCCGGTTATTGGAGCCAGCCTGGCCCCGGACCCCGTGCGTCAGCAAGGTTGCCACGATATCGCTATTAATCCTGATTTGAGGAAAAAGCATGAGACGTTCTGACGAGCCAATATACTGGGGTCTGTTTGGTGCCGGTGGCATGGTGGTTGCCATGCTGCTGCCGGTGATTGTCCTGATTACCGGTCTGCTGGTGCCCATGGGCATCATGGACGTGGAGACCATGAGCTACGAGCGCGTGCTCGCCTTCGCCAGCTCCTGGTGGGGGGCCTGCATCCTGCTGGCCATCATCGCCCTGCCCATCTGGCACGGCATGCACCGCATCTACCACGGCCTGCATGACCTGGGGATCCACACCACCAAGCTGCACCACTATGTGTTCTACGGCTTCGCCTTCCTGGTGTCCGCCATCACCGTCGGTCTGCTGATGGTGCTGGTGTTCCAGTAAGCACATCCTGACGCAATGAGAAACCGGGCCAAGCGCCCGGTTTTTTTATCCCCCCCCTTTTCAAGGAGGAGGTTGGGGGTTATGCCCCCGCCGCCCAAAGCGCCAGCAGGGGCGCCGGCACGGCGCCGTATCTCAATTGCAGGGTCTGGTGCCAGTCCGCCAGCTTCCGGAGTGCCTTGTCCAGCTCCCGGGCCAGGATCTGGGTGACCCTGACGCCCGGCTCCAGGTAGAGGCTCTTGACCTCGAACACCCCCTCCTTGCGGTGGGCCTTGGCGTCCATCCTGCCCACCAGCCTGCCGCGATGCAGCAGGGGCAGCACGAAGTAGCCGTACTGGCGCTTGGGGGCCGGGGTGTAGCACTCGATGCGGTAGTCAAAGCCAAACAGCTCGCTGGCCCGCTTGCGATCCCACACCAGGGGATCGAACGGCGAGAGCGCCGTGGTGTGGGTCGCCTTGAGGGTGCCCGCCTGGGCCTGCGCCAGCTCGCCCGCGAGCGACGCGTGCACGAAGGCACCGTGCTGCCACCCCTCCACCCGCACCGGCAACAGCTCCCCCTCGTCCGCCAGCCGATGGAGCAGGGCGTCGTACTTGCCCCGCCGCAGGCGATAGTAGTCCGCCACCCAGCCGGTCTTGACCAGCCCCAGCGCCCGGCAGCTGGCCCGCACCATGTCCCGTTGGGCGAGCTCGAGGCTCGGCAGATCCCGCTCGTCGTCCCACTCGGGGATGATCCGCTCGGCGAGATCGTAGACCCGCTGGAAGTTGCGCCGCTCGCGCACCATCAGGCGGCCCGCGGTGAACAGCGCCTCCAGGTGCCGCTTCTCCGGCTTCCAGTCCCACCAGCCATTGCCCTTGCCCCCCTTGCGCTCGAAGTCGGCAGCCCGCACCGGGCCCTCCAGGCGAATGCGCTCGACGATCTGCTCGATCTCCTCCCCGTGGGTCTTGAGCCACTGGGCCGAGAACTTCCAGCCCATGGCGGCGGGATCCAGCATGCGATGGCGCAGCAGCCGGTAATCCTCCCGGGGCACGAAGCAGGCCTCGTGGGCCCAGTATTCGAAGAGGTCGCCCTCGGCCAGCAGCCGCTCCAGCCAGGCGGGGTCGTAGTGGCCGAGGCGGCTGAACAACACCAGGTAGGGGCTGCGGGCCACCACCGAGATGGTGTCTATCTGCAACAGCGCCATGCGACGGATGCAGTCAAGCAGATCGGCGGGGGCGGCCTTGGTGCGGCGCGGGGTCAGCAGACCCTGGGCCGCGAGCTGCAGATGGCGGGCGTCCTGCAGGGAGAGATGGGGAATCGACATGAAGATAAGGGCATCCGTTCCAAGGTTGCAAAGCACCAGCATGCCCAACTCGGCGGCAAATGGAAACGCCCGGCTCAGGGTTTGGTGAAGACGGCCACATCGGCATGGGGAAACTCGACCTCTGCCCGCCAGCACGCTCCCAGGGCGCGGAACGAGGCCTCGGCGAAGAAGACGATGTGAGTGGGGTCCTGGCGATAGCGCCAGGTCCTGAAGCGCTCGTCCCCCAGCACCCGCTGGGTCTGCACGACCAGCACGCCACCGGGCTTGAGCCGGGCCCAGAGGCCGTCCAGCACGGCGCGGGGGTCGGCGAGGTGCTCCACCACCTCGGTGCTGGTGATGAAGTCATACTCCCGCGACAGCAGCTCGGGATCGTTGGCGTAGAACTTGTCGTAACCCGCCATCTCGAAGCCCGACTCCCGCCCCATGGCGACCAGCGCCGGGCCCGGGCCGCAGCCAAAGTCGAGGCCGCTGGCAGGAGGCGGCACCCGGGCCAGCACTTCCCCGAAGGCCCGCATCAGGAAACGGCGATAGCCGGGATCGTCCACCCGGTTGTCGTGATCGTCGTAGACCGCCTTCTCGGCCGCTTCGTCCAGGTGATCCGCCTCATCCAGCCAGACCAGCTCGCACGCCAGGCAGCGGTGATACGCCTTGCCTGCCACCGGCAGGGGGTAACTTCGGCAGGACGAACAGAGAGGGCAAGGGGCTGGCATGGGGACTCCTCGGATGGCGACAGCGGGGCAGATTGCCTGCCACGCCCGCCGCTGGCAACTGTTTTGTCTCAGCCGGGTCGTCTCCCGCGCCCGACTTCGGGTGCCCCTCGCATTTTTCCTCCTTTTTTCGCTCCTTAAGGGTTTCTTAAGTTTGCCCTTTTACTCTCAACCCATTCCAAGAGAAGGAGCCAACCATGACCAGCGAGATCCAAGCCCCCTACAGGTTGATCCTGGCCGAATCAGAGCAGCAGGTCATGGCGCTGCAAGCCTATATCCAGGCCGCCTACACCCTCGAATTCAACGCCCGCATCCCCCATTTTCTGCCCTGCCTGCTCGGACTCTACCGGGCAGACGGCGTGCTGGTCGGCGCCTGCGGCCTCAACCAGGCCAGCCATGGCGAGCGTGAGCATCCCCTCTATCTGGAGCAGTACCTGGAACAGCCCGTCGAGGCCGCCATCGAGACCCGCCTCGGGGTACGTCCGGCCCGCAGCCGCATCATCGAAGTGGGCAACCTCGCCTGCCGCGAGCCGGGCAATGCCCGCCTGATGTTTGCCGCCCTGTGCCGGCTGCTGTGCGACAACGCCCTCGACTACGTGGTGTTCACCGGCACCGCCAAGCTTCGCAACAGCTTTGCCCGGCTGCGCCTCAACCCGGTGGAGCTGGCACTCGCAGAGGCCCACCAGGTCGGGGCAGACGCCAGCGCCTGGGGGGAGTACTACCGCTGTCAGCCCAGGGTCATGGCGGGCGACCTCAACCAGGGGCGCGAGGTGCTCGCCCAGAGCAGCCTGCTGCTCAACCTGCTGGGGCCCATGCCCATGCTTTTTGACCAGGCCGGCCATGACAAGAGGTGCGCTCAATGAGCCTGTTCGACGCCATCGCCCGCCACGCCAGCCTGACGCCGCGACAGCCCGCACTGCAAGGCAGCCAGGGAGAGCTGGATTACCGGACCCTGTGGCAGCAGATCCAGCGCCTGGCCGACCGCTTGCAGCACGCCGGCATTCGCCGCCTGGCCCTGCAGCTCGACAACGGTCTGCCCTGGGCCCTGATCGATCTGGCCTGCACCCGGGCCGGGATCGTGGTCATCCCCGTGCCTCACTTCTTCAGCCCGGCGCAGCAGGCCTGGCTGCTGGAAAGCAGCGGGGCCGATGCCCTGGTGGGACCCGAGCACCAGGGATGGCAGGCGGCCGCGCCGTTCGTGCTGATGGCAGGCAGGCCGGATGAGCAGGCCGTGCCCCTGTGGCGCCGCATCCCAACCAGCCTGCCCGAGCTGCCGGCGGGCACCGCCAAGATCACCTATACCTCGGGCACCACTGGCCAGCCCAAGGGGGTCTGCCTGTCGCTGGCGCAGATGACGGCGGTCTGCGAGTCTCTGGCCGAGCGCGTCGCCCCGGCCAGGGTGGAACAACACCTGACCCTGCTGCCGCTCACCACCCTGCTGGAGAACCTGACCGGTCTCTACGTGCCGCTGCTCACCGGTGCCAGCAGCCGCATCCCCTCCCTGGGGGAACTCGGCTTCTCGGGCTCCAGCAAGCTGGATCCCGCCACCCTGGCTCAGGCCCTGTTGCGATGGCCCAGCCACAGCCTGGTGCTGGTGCCCGAGTTGCTGCGCCTGCTGTTGGCCCTGTGCGGCGCCAATCCTGTGCTGGCCGAAGGGCTCAGGGGGCTGCGCTTCGTCGCCGTCGGTGGCGGCAAGGTCGCCCCCGATCTCATCGGCCATGCCCGTGCGGCGGGGTTGCCGGTCTACGAGGGGTACGGGCTGTCGGAGTGCGGCTCCGTGGTCGCCCTCAATGGCCCCCTGGGGGATCGCCCGGGCAGCGTCGGCCTGCCCCTGCCCCACTGCCGGGTGACGATCGCCGCCGACGGCGAGGTCATGGTGAGCGGCAGCGCCATGCTGGGCTACCTGGGGGAAGAGGGCGCCGCGGCCAACCCGCTTGCCACAGGCAAGCCTGCTGACCCGCAGATCGCCACCGGCGATCTGGGCCATCTGGACGAGGAGGGCTATCTCCACATCACGGGGCGCAAGAAGAACGTGCAGATCACCGCCTTCGGCCGCAACTTCTCGCCGGAATGGGTGGAGGCCCAGGCCCAGCTCTGCCCGGCCATCGCCCGCATCGTCATCTTCGGCGACGGCCAGCCCGCCAACGTGGCCCTGATCCAGCCGCTGCCGGGCAGCCAGTCCCAGCTGGCCGAACAGATAGCCCGGCTCAACCGGCAATTGCCCGACTACGCCCGCATCCATCACTGGCTGCCGGTGGCGCTGGATCAGCACCCCGGCCTGCTGACCGCCAACGGTCGCCCCCGTCGCAACGAGATTTATCAGCACTTTTCCCGGCAGATCGACCAATGCCTGACACAAGGCCTCACAGGAGAATCTTCATGAGTTTCTATCAGACCCTGCAACAAGCCACCGCCGGCGAGCGCGAGCGCCTGTTCAATGCTCCCATCATCGAGGCCTGCCGCCGTGGCGACATCAGCCGGGAGACCTACCTCGCCTTCCTGGCACAGGCCTATTACCACGTGCGCCACACGGTGCCGCTGCTGATGGCCACCGGCGGCAGGCTGGGGCAGGAGTACGAGTGGGTGCGCGGCGCCATCCGCGAGTACATCGACGAGGAGTACGGCCACCAGGAGTGGATCCTCAATGACATCCGCGCCTGCGGCGGCGATGCCGAGGCGGTGCGCCACGGCCGGCCCGGGCTCCCCATCGAGCTGATGGTCGCCTTCCTCTACGACCAGATCCAGCGCGGCAACCCCATGGGCTTCTTCGGCATGGTGCAGGTGCTGGAGGGCACCAGCGTCGCCATCGCCCTGACCATCGCCGATCAGCTCAGGAGCGGTCTGGGTCTGCCGCCCCAGGCGATGAGCTACCTCAGCTCCCACGGCGCCCTGGATCAGGAGCACCTCAAGTTCTTCGAATCCCTGATGAACCGGGTGGAAGACCAGGCCGATCAGGCCGCCATCATTCACGCGGCCCGCGTGGTCTACCGCCTCTATGGCGACATGCTCTATCAGCTCACGGGATCCGGCCAATGAAGCTCGAAGGAAAACGCATACTGCTCACCGGCGCCAGCGGCGGCATAGGCGAGGCCCTGGCCATGGAGCTGGCGGCCCAGGGCGCACACCTGCTGCTGCACGGACGCAGGGCCGGCGCCCTGGAACGCCTGCGCAAGGAGCTGCCGCATCCGGAGCGCCACCAGACGGTGACCGCCGATCTGGGCTCGCCCCAGGAGCGGGCCAGGCTGTTGCAGCACCCGGCCCTGGACGAGGGGCTGGACGTGCTGATCAACGGCGCGGGCTGCAACCAGTTTGCCTGGCTGGAGGATCAGAGCAGCGAGCAGGTCGAGCGCCAGCTGCTGCTCAACGTCGAGGCCCCCATCCAGCTCACCCGCGCCCTGCTGCCGAGGCTGCGCAAGCCCGCGATCATCATGAACATAGGTTCCAGCCTGGGGGCCATCGGCTATGCCGGGTACAGCGTCTACTGCGCCAGCAAGTTCGCCCTGCGGGGCTTCAGCGAGGCGCTGGGGCGGGAGCTGGAGGGCACCGGCATCAAGGTGCTGCACTTCGCCCCCCGCGCCACCCGCACCCACCTCAATTCCGAGGCGGCCTACGCCATGAATGCCGAGCTCGGCACCCACACCGACAGCCCCCAGGACGTGGCCGAGGAGGCCGTCATCGCCCTGTGCAACGAGACACGCCGCAGCTGGCTCGGCTGGCCGGAGAAGCTGTTCGTGCGGCTCAACGCCCTGCTGCCCGCCGTGGTGGACAGGGCGCTGGCCAGACAGCATCCCGTCATCGAGCGCCACGCCCGCCGCTCGCTCCCCCTTGCCACCGGGCACCAGAGCCCGCCCCCCTGTGCCACGAACGAGAAGGAACATTGAGATGAAACACGCCACATCCCCCCGTATCGCCCTGGGCGCCCTGCTGCTCACCCTGGGAATCATGCAGGCCCAGGCCGCCGATGCCCTGCCCACCATCCAGCAGCAGTGGGCCCACTGCCAGTACCAGCAGACCGGCAAGGCCAAGGAGAGCTGCCTGGAGACCCTGAGTGCAAAGGCCGATGAGGCGAGCGCCAAGGAGGCGTTTCGCACCGATCTGCTGATCTGGTCCGCCATCGTCAAGAGCACCTGGGCCGGCGCCAAGGGTGGCCTGGGAGCGCTGGGCCTGGTGAAGGAGGCCAAGGCCAGGCTGGAGATCGCCATCAAGCAGGATCCCGCTGCGCTGGACGGCTCGGCCTACACCAGCCTGGGCTCCCTCTACTACCAGGTGCCGGGCTGGCCGGTCGGGTTCGGCGATGACGAGAAGGCGGAGCAACTGCTCAAGCAGGCGCTGGCCATCAACCCCACCGGCATCGACCCCAACTTCTTCTACGGCGACTTCCTGCTGGATCAGGGGGACAAGGTGCAGGCAAGGATCTACCTGGACAAGGCCCTGGCCGCCCCCGCCAGACCGGGCCGCGAGGTGGCGGACGAGGGGCGCAGGGCGGAGATCCGCGAGCGCCTCGCCAAGCTGTAAACGCAAGCAGATCAGTGCGCTATTTAAACTCTGCCCACCAGCTTGCATACTGGTGGGCAGTGTCGTTTGAGGGAGAAGATAATGCGGATCCTGTTGGTGGAAGATGATGTGATGCTGGGGGACGGCATGGTGGATGCCCTGCGCGGCAGCGGCTACACGGTGGACTGGCTGCAACAGGGGCTGCCCGCCCTGTCGGCGCTCAAGAGCGAGGAGTTCGCCGCCCTCATCCTTGACCTCAACCTGCCGGATATCGACGGCATCAGCCTGCTGCGCAAGCTGCGCCGGGAAGGGCAGACCCTGCCGGTGCTCATCCTCACCGCCCGGGATGCCCTGGACGACCGGGTGCTGGGGCTCGATGCGGGCTCCGACGACTACATGGTCAAGCCCTTCGCCCTGCAGGAGCTCAACGCCCGCCTGCGCGCCCTGGTGCGCCGCAGCAAGGGGCAGGCCCAGGCCGAGCTGGAGTACGGCGAGCTGCTGCTCTATCCGGCGTCACAGCAGGTCACCTATCGAGGCGAGCCGGTCAGGCTGACCCCCCACGAATACAAGCTGTTGCAGGAGCTCATCACCCAGAGCGGCCGGGTCCTGAGCCGGGATCAGCTGCAGCAGAGCCTCTACGGCTGGGACGAGGGGGCCGAGAGCAACGCGGTGGAGGTGCACATCCACCACCTGCGCAAGAAGTTCTTCCCCGAGCTCATCCGCAACATCCGCGGCGTCGGCTACATAGTGCCCCAGCTCGATGTCACGGGCGGCAAGGGAGCCCCGGCCCCATGAGTCGCGTCCGCTCCATCCGCCGCTTCCTGCTCTCCGGCATCCTGGCCCTGGTCAGCGTCAGCCTCGCCGTCAGCGGCCTCATCGGCTATCTGGAGGCCAATCACGAGATGGAGGAGCTGTTTGATGCCCGTCTGGCCCAGTCCGCCCGCATCACCAACCAGCTGCTCGACCGCTATCTGAAACAGCGCGGCGACCTGCCGAGCAACGGCGCCATCTATCAGGAGTGGGAGCAGGCCGTGCCGAACGCCCCCCACCAGGAGCCGAGCGGCTTCGGCCAGATCGGACAGGACAACGAGTTCACCCCCTATGGCCACGAGTTCGAGCGCAACCTCACCTTCCAGCTGACCGACGGCGAGGGCAACATACTGCTGCGCTCCCCCAGCGCGCCGCGCCAGCTGTTCGGCAAGCCGGAGCTGGGCTTTGGCGCCGTGCATCGCGACGGCCACGACTGGCGCACCTTCACCCTCTACAACGAGGATGAGCAGACCTGGCTCATCGTCGCGGAGCGGGACGACGAGCGGGGCGAGCTGGCCAGCAAGATGGCCACCCTCACCATGCTGCCGCTCTTCATCACCCTGCCCTTCCTGCTCGGCCTGCTGTGGTGGCTGGTCACCCGTGGCCTGGCCCCGCTGCACTTGCTGGCGCAAGCCATCGGCGAGCGGCACCCCGCCAACCTGAGCCCGCTCAACCTGGCCATCAAGGCCGAGGAGTTGACGCCGCTGGTGGGGGAGATCAACCGCCTGATGCACACCCTGGCCGACACCCTGGAGCGGGAGAAGCAGTTCACCAACGAGGCGGCCCACGAGCTGCGCACCCCGCTGGCGGTGCTGCGCATCCACAGCGAGAACGCCATGGCAGCCGAGGATGAGCAGAGCCGCGAGCAGGCGCTGCGCAAGATGCAGCTGGCCCTGGATCGCAGCGATCGCCTGATCCGCCAGCTGCTGACCCAGGCCCGCATCGACAACCAGCAGACACCGGCGCTCGCCAGCCTGGCCCTGGAGCCGCTGCTGCAGTCCACCCTGGCCACCCTGGCCCCCATCGCCCTGAAGAAGGACCAGCAGCTCTCCCTGGAGGGCGCCGGCCACCTGCAGGTGATGGGGCAGGCCATGCTGCTGGAGCTGATGTTCGGCAACCTCATCGACAACGCCCTGCGCTACACCCAGGTGGGCGGCGAGATCGCCGTAGTGGTCAGCCAGGAGGGCAACCGGGTCCGGGTGGATGTGCGGGACAACGGCCCCGGCATCCCCACCGCCGCCCTGTCACGGCTGTGCGAGCGCTTCTTCCGGGTCAATCCCCAGCAGGGGGACGGGGTGGGGCTCGGCATGGCCATAGTCCAGCGCATCGCCCAGCTTCACGGGGCGGATCTCGACATCCACAACCGGCCTGAAGGGGGGCTCGAAGTGAGCGTGCTGCTGCCCTCCCCCCTGCGCCCTGCCTGAGCTGCACCGCCCGCATTCCAGCCATGAAAAACGGGGGCCAGGCCCCCGTTGTTCATCTCCACGGAACATCAGCGGCAGCTGGGCTGCACCGTGAAGGTCCGGCTCGCATCCACCGGCCCCAGCTCCGCCAGCAGCCGGCGTCCCAGCAGCACGGGGTAGATCATCTCGCTGCGATCCCGCAGGGTGAACCACTCCTTGTAGACCTTGTCGCCGACGCAGATGCTCATGGTCACCGTGGGCCTCTGCTCCATGCCGCCGGCACCGCGCACCGTCACGCTGCGCTCCACCGGCCGCTCCAGGGTCTGGCGCACCGCCTTGTCGGTGTTGGCATCGGTCAGCGCCAGGGTGAAGCGCACCCAGGGCTTGCCGTCGCGCTTGAAGTGGTGAAGCTCCCGCGCATCGAGGGAGGAGGTGAGCGCCCCGGTATCCAGCTTCATCTTGACCGCCACCCCGTAGGGCATGATCACCCCCTTCTCGATCCAGCCGTAGCTGACCGGCGCCGCCACCGCACTGCCACACAGGGCCCACATCATGACCGCGCTCGCCATTCTCTTGCTCATCTCGCTCTCTCGCCTTGCCGATGTTGCGCCCAGATGTACCACAGCCATCCGGCGGGTCAACCGGATTCCGGGCCCGGGGCGAACCGCCCCCGGCCACCCCGATGGCAGGCGACAGGCCGTGCCGGACACAGTGCATGCCCCCACAGAGAGGGGAGGAACAGAAAGAAATGGGGGGAGGAAGGTGCTGGATGACACTGGCTGCCATCCTGAGGTTGTGACGCCAAAGGCTACCACAAGGCCTCGTGAATTATCAGTCTTGTTCCGGCGGGATTTTTCCCTACACTGTTGTAAACCGGAGGCCTTGAAAACCTGCGGTTTTTTTGTGCCTGCCGAAAATTTTGCCCACTGCAACAGTGACTTTCACAAGGCTCAATAAGGAATTCGCAATGCGTATCGAAGAAGACTTGAAGCTCGGTTTCAAGGATGTACTGTTCCGCCCCAAGCGCTCTACCCTCAAGAGCCGTTCCCAAGTAAGCCTGACCCGTCAGTTCACCTTCAAGCACACCCAGACCCAATGGCAGGGGGTGCCCGTTATCGCCGCCAACATGGATACCGTCGGCAGCTTCGCCATGGCGCGCACCCTGGCCGGTTTCGAGATGATGACCGCGGTACACAAGCACTACAACCTTGAGCAGTGGCAAGCTTTCGTCAACGAGACCGATCCGGCGCTGCTGGGCCATGTGATGGTCTCCACCGGCACCTCGGCTGAAGATTTCGCCAAGACCCGCCAGATCCTCGCCATGTCCGAAGCTCTGCGTTTCATCTGTGTCGACGTGGCCAACGGCTACTCCGAACACTTCGTCGAGTTTGTGCGCAAAATTCGTGAAGCCTGCCCCAACCACGTCATTCTGGCGGGCAACGTGGTGACTGGCGAGATGGTCGAAGAGCTGATCCTCTCCGGCGCCGACATCGTCAAGGTCGGCATCGGCCCGGGCTCGGTCTGCACCACCCGGGTCAAGACCGGGGTCGGCTATCCGCAGCTCTCCGCCATCATAGAGTGTGCCGATGCGGCCCACGGCCTCGGCGGCCAGATCGTCGGTGACGGCGGCTGCACCTGCCCGGGCGATGTCGCCAAGGCCTTTGGCGGCGGCGCCGACTTCGTGATGCTGGGGGGCATGCTGGCGGCCCACGAGGAGTGCGGTGGCGAGATCGTCGATGTAGACGGCGAACCCTTCATGAAGTTTTACGGCATGAGCTCCTCCAGCGCCATGGACAAGCACGCCGGTGGCGTCGCCGAATACCGCGCCTCCGAGGGTAAAACCGTGCTGCTGCCCTACCGCGGTCCGGTCGAGAACGCCGTGCGCGACATTCTGGGCGGCGTGCGCTCCACCTGTACCTACGTAGGCGCCAGCCAGCTGAAAGAGCTCACCAAGCGCACCACCTTCATCCGGGTGCGGGAGCAGGAGAACAACGTCTACGGCAAGGAGTAACGGGAACCCCAGCCCTCCCCTTCACCAGGGGAGGGCGTGTTGACTCCTCCCCCTTTCGAAGGGGGACGCTGGGAGGGGGTTGGCGGCCCGACCGTTAGAAGCCGAGTCACCGGTGTGCTACCCTGCGCACCGGTTTTTTTGCATCTGGACCCCGACATGAGCAGCCCCCTGCCCCCCTTTGACTGGGATATCTTCTGCGCCGTGGTGGACAACTTCGGCGACATCGGCGTCACCTGGCGGCTCGCCCGTCAGCTTCAGCGGGAAGGCCACGGCAAGGTCAGGCTCTGGGTGGACGATCTGGCCAGCTTTGCCCGCATCTGCCCCGGACTGGATCCCGCACAAGAAGCCCAGTGGGTCGAGGGGATCCATATCCAGCGCTGGCACGACGCGCTGCCCGCCAATGCCGTGCCGGCACGCGTGGTGATCGAGGCCTTCGCCTGCGCCCTGCCCGCCCCCTTCATTGCGCACATGGCCGAGCAGAGCCCGCCCCCCTGCTGGATCAACCTGGAATATCTCAGCGCCGAGGCCTGGGTCGAGGATTGCCACGGCCTCGCCTCCCCCCAGCGGGTCGACAGCCAGAGCCTCGACAAGTATTTCTTCTTCCCGGGCTTCACGCCGAGAACTGGCGGCCTCTTGTGCGAGCAGGGGCTCATCGCCGAGCGGGATGCCTGGCAGCAGGATGACACGGGGCTTGCCACCTACTGGGCCAGCCTGGGCCTGCCACCCAAACGAGAAAACGAGCTGAGGGTCAGCCTCTTTACCTATGAGAGCGCGGCGCTCAGGAGCCTGGTCCAGCGCTGGAGCCAGAGCGCCACGCCGGTCACCCTGCTGCTGCCGCTCGGGCGCGCCCTCGAGGACGTGCTCACCGGGGCCGGGCTGGCAGACGCCATCCCTACGGCCCAAGCGGGAGATCTGCTGCAGGCGGGGAGCCTGTGCATCAAGCTGCTGCCGATGACGGATCAGGCCGGTTACGACCGGCTGCTGTGGAGCTGCGATCTCAACCTGGTGCGGGGGGAAGACTCCTTCGTGCGGGCCCAGTGGGCGGCAAGGCCCTTCCTGTGGCACATCTATCCCCAGGACGACGAGGCTCACATCGCCAAGCTGGACGACTTCCTCACGCACTATCTGGCGGCGCTGCCGACCGACGCGGCGCTGTGGCTGCGCGCCTTCAATCACGCCCTCAATCATGGGCACGATGTGCGCGAACTCTGGGCCCAATGGCCGATCCATGCCGCACACTGGCAGCAACATGCGCGAGCCTGGTCACAGAAGTTGCTCGCCGAGGGGGATCTCGTCACGAGGTTGGTGAAATTTTTAGAAAGCCGTATATAATCTGGCAGTTTTTATCTGCCCGTATACGAACAGGAATTTTTTACATGAAAACCGCACAGGAAATCCGCGCTGGTAACGTCGTCATGATCGGTACCGAGCCGATGGTGGTCCAGAAAGCCGAATTCAACAAATCCGGCCGTAACTCCGCCGTGGTCAAGATGAAGCTGAAAGGCCTGCTGAACGGCAGCGCCACCGAGACCGTATTCAAGGCCGACGACAAGCTGGAAGTCGTTCAACTGGAGCGCAAGGAGTGCACCTACTCCTACTTCTCCGACCCCCTGTATGTCTTCATGGACACCGAGTACAACCAGTACGACGTCGAGAAGGACAACCTGGGTGACGCGCTGAACTACCTGGTAGACGGCATGGAAGATCTGTGTGAAGTGACTTTCTACAACGAGAAAGCCATCTCCGTAGAGCTGCCGACCACCATCGTTCGCGAAGTCGAGTACACCGAGCCGGCCGCCCGTGGCGACACCTCCGGCAAAGTGACCAAGCCGGCCCGCCTGAAGGGCACCTCCTACGAGCTGGCCGTTGCCGCCTTCGTGGAGATCGGCGACAAGATCGAAATCGATACCCGCACCGGTGAGTTCAAGCGTCGCGTCAACTAAGTTGACCCCTCGAACCCATTGCAAAAAGCGAGCCTCAGGCTCGCTTTTTTATTGGCCGTGTCACCGGACTGCCCCGCTCCGGCTGGCGACCGGCGACATGCATACCCGGGCCATGGCGCCCAGCCAGGCATCCCCCTTCAGAAATGGCCGCCGCCGCCGCTAACTGTAAGACCCATCCCGGGACAATCCACGAGGGGCCCATGGCCAGAGCGTTGTTACCACTGTTGTTGCTGAGTCTTGGCTGCCTGTACGGCGGGCTGGCGCGGGCCGGCGAGCCCGCCCCCCTGGTGCCACCCGACTACTGGCAGAATGGCGACTGGCAAGGGGTGCCTGACAGCACCCAGGTCGACAAGCAGCGGGTGCTGTTCGCCAGGCACGACGGCGACAGCTATCTGGGGCTCGCGATCCTGCTGCCTGACTGGCAGCGAAGCGGCCAGCTGTGGCAACTGACCCGGGATCTGGGGCGGCTCGGCTTCGACACCCTGCTGCTGCTCCCCTCGCCGCAACAGACGGAGCTGGATCCCGCCGCCGAGAAGAAGCAGCAGGCCATCGACGATTTTCGCAAGCAGTTTGCCACCCGCATCAGCAAGCTCGGCGACGCCAAGCTGCAGGAGGGGGGCTTCAGGCTGCTGCTGGCACAGGGGACCAGCGCGGCCTGGGCCGCCAACCTCATCGCGAGCGAACAGCTGCCGGCCCCCGATGCCCTGGTCCTGCTCGACGGCTTCTTCCCCAATCAGCAGAGCAACCAGACCCTGGCCAAGCAGGTGGCACAGGCCAGCATCCCCACCTTGGACCTCTATCAGGAGGAGGGCAGCACCTGGCCTCTGCTGGCCGCCGAGGCGCGCAAGAGCGAGAGCCGCCGCAGCCACAAGCTGAACTATCGTCCCTATGCCCTGATGGATCTGGACGAGACGCCCGGGCGCATCCAGGGCTGGCTGACCCACCTGGGCTGGATCTGACCCCGTCGCCCTGGAGGCGGGCCTCTCCCGGACACGCTCCCGGGCTGGTCAGCGGCACGCCATCTTTGGCATCATGTCCGCACCAATGGCAGGAGGCTTCATGCAGCAAATCGTGTTTCTCGACAGCGACACCCTGGACGCCGGCATCAATCTGCGCCGCCCCGATTTTCCCCATCACTGGCAGAGCTACCCGACCACGGCGCCGGATCAGGTGGTGGAGCGGCTCAAGTGCGCCAGCATCGCCATCATCAACAAGGTCCGCATAGGCGCCGCCGAGCTGGCCCAGTTGCCGGAGCTGCGCCTGATCGCCCTGGCGGCCACCGGCAGCGACAACCTGGATCTGGAGGCCTGTCGCGCCGCCAATGTCGCCGTGTGCAATATCCGCAACTACTCGGGCCCCTCGGTTCCCGAACACGCCATGGCGCTGATGCTGGCCCTGTCGCGCAACCTGTTTGCCTGGCGCCAGTCCCTGCTGGAAGGGCGCTGGCAACAGAGCGGCCAGTTCTGCTTCTTCGACCACCCCATCACGGATCTGCACGGCAAGCGGCTCGGCATCATCGGCAAGGGCACCCTGGGGCAGGCCCTGGGGCAGCGGGCCGAGGCCATCGGCATGGAGGTGCGCTATGCCCAGAGCCAGATAGGGACTCCCGGCGATGACGACAGACTGCCCCTGGACGCCCTGCTGGAGAGCTCGGATGTCATCAGCCTGCACTGTCCGCTCACCCCCTACACCCGCCACCTCATCGGGGAGCGGGAGCTGGCCATGATGAAACCGGGGGCCCTGCTCATCAACGTGGGCCGTGGCGGCCTGGTGGACGAGCAGGCCCTGCTGGAGGCCCTCGGCAACGGCCGGCTCGGCGGCGCCGGTTTCGACGTGGCAAGCGTGGAGCCTCCGCCCCCGGACCATCCCCTGATGCAGGCCCTGCGCTACCCCAACTTCATCCTGACCCCCCACGTGGCCTGGGCCAGCGAGGAGTCGATGCAGCGGCTCGCGGATCAGCTGATCGACAACATCAACGCCTTCTACCTTGGCAGGCGCCAGCACCGCCTGGTCTGAGACCGCGCGGCGGGATCAAGAAAGGGGCCCAGGGCCCCTTTCTGTCGTCTTGTCGCGGCATCAGTCGTCATGCCATCTGTGCTTGCGGTGCTTCTTGTGATGCTTGTGGTGCTTGTAATAGCGCCTGTCGTCGTAATAGCGGTGGTTGTTGCTCTCGTGAGTGTCGCCGGTTTTGGCGCCGATGGCGGAGCCGCCGGCACCGCCGATGCCGGCCCCGATCAGGCGACCAGTGTCACCCCCGACGCTCTTGCCGATGGCGGCGCCCCCCAGGGCACCGACGGCCCCCCCGAGGGCGGCCTCATTCTTGTTGCCCCGGTTGGCCGTGGCGGCCCCACCGGCGGCACCGCCGATCGCCGCCCCCACCAGGGCGCCCGTGTCGCCGCCCAGCTCCTTGCCGATCATGGTCCCGGCCACCCCGCCAGCACCGCCGCCGAGTATGGTGTTGAGGGTCTCCGACGCCTGCACCTGGCCCGTCCCCAACAGCAGTGCACCCAGCAATGCCAGTGCGCTCACGCCATATGGTTTCATCTTCATGGGCTACTCCTGTCAAACCTGATGATTGATTATTTTCCCTGCACTATACAAAGCGGCCTGGCCAACGCTACCGGGGCAACGGGTCCGTCATCGCCGGGCCGTCTGTCTCCTCTTCGCGACACTCAGGAGTGAAATAGAGCAACCCAATGAAAATTAAACAAAAAAAAAGGTCACACGGGAAATTATCCCCGCTGTGACCCCGCACCCGGGCCCGAGGGCCCTTTTTATCATGATGACGGTCAGACAGATACTGTCACAACCTCCCCCTCGGAGGGAGGCCGGCTGGACGCCAGATGCCAGCAGTCCCGCCCCTGGTGCTTGCTCCGGTACAGGCATTCATCGGCCCGCTCGAGCAGGTTGGGAGCACCTTCCGGGTAATGCGCCCCTCCGGCGCTCAGGGTGATGGACGCCTCAAACTCGCGCCACTGCAGCGCCTGTACCCGGGCCAGCAGATGGGTCAGGCGGCACTCTACCTCACCCTGTTCCCAGGGCAGCAGGGCCGCAAATTCATCACCGCCGATCCGGTAGACCTGGGCCTCCCCCAGGGTCCTCGCCATGATGGTCGCCACCCGGAACAGCACGGCATCTCCCACGCCGTGGCCCCAGCTGTCGTTGACGCCCTTGAAGTTGTCCACATCGAACAGGACCAGCCAGTAGGGGACCGCCTCCTGATCCAGCCTGGCCCTGTCCTGATCGAAGGCCCGCCGGTTCATGATCCCGGTGAGGGGATCGTGCAGCAGGGCATCCTGGCCCTGGATCAGGCTGTTTCTCACCTGGTTGATCTCCCCCAGACTGCCGTGCACGAACCAGGTGCGCCGGCGCCGCTGGATCTCCAGCAGGGCCTCATCCTGGACGAGACCGCTGAGGGAGCCCTGCACCAGGGCCTGCTCCTGGCGGAATATTCGCACCAGAAACACCAGGCTGCACAGCCAGACGCACAGCAGCGCCAGCGCGGGCAACACCACCATCAGCAGGGTATCCTGCAGGTTTTCATGGAAGTGGGCAGGGGGCAGATAGAGATTGAGATCCCAGCCGATGTTCGTCAGCGGGTGCCTCAGGTGGCTGCCCTCCCAGATCACGTCCAGCCCGGCCACCTGCTTCTCAGGATCAAGGCCGACCGGCCGCAGCTGCAGATTGTGCCCCACCACCAGCTGCCCCCCCTTGCGCTCCGTGATGTAGAGGGCGGCCTTGTCCCCTCCCAGTGCCCGCCCCAGCGCCGCCTGCAGCGTGTTGAATGACATGTCCACCATCAGCAGCCCCAGCAGTTGCCCCTCGTCATCCCTGACGCGCTTGATCAGGGTCAGGACCTGGCTGGCGGAATCAAACTCCTCGTAGGGACCAAACCAGATGAGGTCGTCCCCCTCGCCGGAGAGCGCCTGATACCAGGGGCGCTTCTGTGCCTGATAGCCGGCCGGCGCCTGCCAGTGGGGGTAGCTGTCGAGACGATGGGTGCGGGCGTTGTAGAAATAGAGGAAGTGGGCGTCGTGCTTGAACTGGTGGGCGATGGCCCAGATCGGGTTGATGGCCGTCTCTCCCCGTGCGATGGCCCGCTTGTCCAGCGAGGACTCCAGCACGCCGAGCTGGCGCTGGTTGTCCTGCACCAGTTCATGGATCAGGGTGGCGTCGATGGAGGTGAGCATGTGGCCGTAGCCTGCCATGGTCTTGTCGATGCTGCGCAGGTAGCTGGCCGCCGCCAGCAGCAGGGTGGCGATCAACACCAGGACGCCGAGCAGGCACGACAGCGGGGTCAAGATGTAATAGCGTTCCTTGATGATAGTGGCAGCCATCCAACCCCCTATAAAATGTCATATGTCATGCATTTTATAGTTGAAACAACCACCAAGGTATTGATTGAAATCATTAACGTCTACTGTTAATGATAAAAAAGATATCAGCAGTCTCCGTCGACCATATGCGCTCCCGTCATGTGAATATCCATAAAAAGTAGAAACTGTCATCACCCTGCGTTGACGGTTTCCTGCGCGGAAGGTGTTATAGTCGATGGCTCGAGAGATCGGAGCCAGATGGCCTTTGCCGGCATGACTGGCGGCGATGATTCAGCAACCAAGGAGATGTTATGAGCAGTCCGTTTATCGAACAGATCAAAGTACGTCGTACCATCTATGCCCTGGGCAACCGGGTGACCCACTCCGAGGCCCAGCTGACGGCGCTCATCAAGGATGCCGTCAAGCACAGCCCCTCCTCGTTCAACTCCCAGAGCTCCCGTGCCGTCATCCTGTTTGGCGAGCAGCACCACAAGCTGTGGGACATCGTCAAGGCCGAGCTCAAGAAGATAGTCCCGCCAGAGGCCTATCCCCAGAGCGAAGCCAAGGTCAACGGCAGCTTCCGCTCAGGCTTCGGCACTGTGCTGTTCTTCGAAGACACCGCCGTCATCAAGGATCTGCAGCAGAAGTTCGCCCTCTATGCCGACAACTTCCCCATCTGGTCCGAACACGGCACCGGGATCGCCCAGTTCGCGGTCTGGACCACCCTAGCCCAGGAGGGCATAGGGGCCTCCCTGCAGCACTACAACCCGCTGATAGACCAGGCGGTCCGCCAGGAGTGGAACCTGCCTGCCAGCTGGCTGCTGCGCGCCCAGATGCCCTTCGGCAGCATAGAACAGCCGGCCGGTGACAAGACCTTCATCGACGACGACGTGCGCTTCCGGGTCTTCAAGTAATCCTGACGCCTCGCCCGCTCAAGCCCCCGTCAGTCGGGGGCTTTTTCTGCCCGCCTCTCAGGCCGTCAGCTGCACCTGCAGTTGGCCAGCGCCCTGCACGACCACAGTCACCCGGCCCCAATTCGGGATCAGGGCGGTGACCGCCGGATCGCACCTCTGGGTTCCCCCGACCTGCACCACCCGGCAGCCGGCCCGCAGCGCGCTGGCGATGCCCGCGGGCGCATCCTCGAACACCAGGCAGTCGGCGGGAGCCAGGCCAAGCCGGCTTGCGGCCAGCAGATAAGGCTCGGGATCCGGCTTGCCCCGCACCACGTCCTCGGCGCCGACCAGGAGGCGTGGCAGCGGCAATCCGGCGCTGCCCAGGCGGTGGCGCGCCACCCTGTGGCTCGCGGAAGTCACCAGGCTCCAGCGATCCGCCGGCAGGCCGTCGAGCACGGCGCGGGCCCCGGCGATCGGCTCTGCCGCCCCGCCGTGGCGGATCTCCAGCTCGTCGAGCAGGGCCACCTCAGACGCCAGGTCCAGCCAGGGAGCCAGCGCCCGGATCACCTCCCGCGAGCGCACCCCGTGGCACATGGCCAGCACGGGCTCCGGATCCAGCCCATGGCGCCGGCACCAGAGCCGCCACACGGCTTCCACCTCGCCGGTGGAGTGCACCAGGGTGCCGTCCATGTCCAGCAGCAGGGCTGCCGCCTCCAGAGTGAGCCCTGTCATGCGGCTCTCCCCGCCAGCACATCCACGAAGGCCTGCCGCTGGACCGCCTCTTCGTAGCAGGCGAGCGCCTGCTCGGCATTGCTCGCCCACACCGGCACGGGCCCCACGACAAACCCCTGCTGCAGCAGGCTGGTCAGCAGCTCCCCCGTCTCCGGCGCGGCCAGTGGCTGGGCCATCACCAGGCTCCCCTTGATCAAAAACAGATAGCGTTCGCTCGACATGGCATGACTCCTTGTGGCTGGTCAGCGGGCAAGAAGGCCCGTTTCTAGACCATTAGAACAAGGCAGTTAGATAATTTATAATCAATAAATCGCCACATTGGATAACCAAATGGAATGAGATTCGACCTGAGGCAGTTGCAGGCATTCGTGATGCTGGCCGAGACCGCCAACTACCGGGAGGCGGCCAGCCGGCTCTTCGTCACGCAACCGGCCCTGACCAAGCAGATCCAGGGGCTGGAACTCGCGCTCGGCAGCACCCTGTTCAACCGGGGCCGCCATGGCGCCGAACTGACCGCCATCGGTCTCCAGCTGCTTCCCCAGGCCCGCGCCCTGGTGGATCACGGCAAGGGATTCGAGCAGCACGCCCTGGCTCTGGCGAGCGGCGCCGCCGGGCGCCTCAAGATAGGGTTCGGGATCTCCAGCTTCGCACTCGCCCCCTCCCTGGTGGCCCGCTTCAAGCAGCAGGTCCCGGACGTGCTGGTGCACCTGCAGGACATGACCTCCGCCACCCAGCAGGAGCTGCTGCTGGCGGGACGACTGCAGCTGGGCTTTATGCGTCGGCCAGACGCGCCCCAGTTGAGGGAGCACAGATTGCTGACGGACAGGCTGGTGCTGGCGGTGCCCACCCGGCTGATTGGGCCGGATCCCGCCGCCTTCGACGTGGCGCAGGCGCTGACCCGCCAGCCCCTGCTGCAGATGGTGGGCCATCGCTGCCCCGGTCTCAGCCAGCAGATCGCCCGCTTCCTCGGCGCCAACCGGCTGAACGGCATCATCCAGGAGGCGGAAGACATCCAGACCCTGGTGGCCCTGGTGGCCGCCGGTATCGGCAACGCCATCCTGCCCCGCAGCGTCGGCTTTATCGCGGGCAGGGAGGTGACCCTCTACCCCCTCTTCGGCCCCTGGTCCGAGTGGGAGATAAGCCTGGTGTGGAACCCGGAGTTTGCGGATCCCATCCGGGATCGCTTCCTGACCCTGGTCAGGGCGGAGCACCCAGAGCCAGGACAAGGCGGATAGGACGCGCGACTCCTCTAACGCAATGGAGGGCGTACGCCCTATACCAACCCCAGGGCGTAGCGCAGCGCCATCTCCTTGAGGGGGCCCGCCTTGTCCGCCAGATTGAGGGCCAGGTTGCGGGCGAGCTTGAGGGGCCCTATCTCGTTGCTGAACACCCCGTAGAAGAGATCCATCCCCGACTGCATCAGCAGGTTGTCCGGGCGGCGACGCCGCTCGTAGCGCGCCGCCAGCGCCGGTGCATGCCACTGGGCCCCCGCCTTGCCGAGCAACTCGGTCCAGCAGGCCACGTCCTTGAAGCCGAGATTTACCCCCTGCCCCGCCAGCGGGTTGATGGTGTGGGCGGCGTCGCCGAGCAGCACCACCCGACCGGCGCAATAGTCGTTGGCGTGGCGGCGCACCAGCGGGAAGCTCCCCTTGCCGGTGACGGTGAAGCCGCCGAGCCGGGCCGGGAAGTGGCGGCGCACCTCGGCGGCCAGGGCCTCGTGGCTCATGGCGGTGAGCGCCCGGATGCGGGCCGGGCTGTCGTACCACACCAGGGAGCCGTGGCGGCCCGGCAGGGGCAGGAAGGCGCGCGGGCCGCTCGGAGTGAACTGCTGCCAGGTGATGTCTTCCTGCTCGAAGTCGGTGTCGATATTGATCAGCATGCAGTGCTGGCGGTACTCGAAGCGCGACACCCCGATCCCGGCCAATTGGCGGGTGTGGGACTCGGCGCCGTCGCAGGCCAGCACCCAGCGGGCGCTAAGTTCGGTGCCATCGTCCAGGGTCAGCACGGCCTCTTCCGCACTCTGGCGCAGGCTTTTCACCGCCGCCGGGGTGTGGGTCTGGATGGTCGGGAAATCCTCTATCCTCTTGAGCAGGGCGAGCTGCACCAGCCGGTTCTCTATGATGTAGCCGAGCTGGGGCAGCCCCAGATCGGCGGCGTCGAAGCGGGTGGCGAAACCATCCAGCTCCCAGGTCTCCAGCCGGCGATAGGGACACAGCCGCATCTGTTGCAGGTATTGCCAGGCACCGGCCCGGGTCAGCAGCGCCACCGAGGCCTGGCTGATGGCGGAGACTCGCAGATCCAGCGGCTGCCCGGGGGCGTAGGGCTCGGGCAGCCGGGTCTCGATGACCCGCACGGAGAGGCCCTCTGCCGCCAGCAGACAGGCGGTGGCGGCGCCCACCATGCCGGCGCCGACGATGGCGATATCACACTGTTCCATAACTTGATTCCTGCAAGGAGTCGCCCCGCACGAGGGCGCAAGGGCCGAACCGAATGGGGCATGATAGCGCAAGGCGACGGGAGAAACAGTGCGCCAGTCGCGCAATTGCCGGCGGCCATCCCAGGCCGGGCACGGGGAGGCCGGGGGGCGGCGGCCGGCCCCAGACTGGTCAGCACCGGGATTGCGGAGTAAAATGGCCGGTCCTTTGACCCTGCCGATTTCAAAAACAGTCAAGAGAAGCGATGAGCAAGAAACTTCATATCAAGACCTGGGGCTGCCAGATGAACGAGTACGACTCGTCCAAGATGGCCGACCTGTTGGATGCCAGCAACGGCTACACGCTGACCGAGGAGCCCTCCGATGCCGACGTCCTGCTGCTCAATACCTGCTCCATCCGCGAGAAGGCCCAGGAGAAGGTGTTCCACCTGCTCGGTCGCTGGAAGAAGCTCAAGGCGAAGAAGCCGGGGCTGGTGATCGGCGTGGGCGGCTGCGTCGCCTCCCAGGAAGGGGACAATCTGAGAAAACGCGCCCCCTATGTGGACATCGTCTTCGGACCCCAGACCCTGCACCGCCTGCCGACCATGATCAAGCAGGTGCAGGAGGGCCATGGCGCCCAGGTGGACATCGCCTTCCCCGAGATAGAGAAGTTTGACAACCTGCCCGAGCCCCGCGCCGAGGGGGCCACGGCATTTGTCTCCATCATGGAAGGCTGCTCCAAGTACTGCTCCTTCTGCGTGGTGCCCTACACCCGCGGCGAGGAGGTGAGCCGTCCGCTCGACGACGTGCTCTACGAAATCGCCCAGCTCGCCCAGCAGGGGGTGCGCGAGGTGAACCTGCTCGGCCAGAACGTCAACGCCTACCGGGGCCCGACCTTTGACGGCGGCCACTGCACCTTCGCCGAACTGCTGCGACTGGTGGCCGCCATCGACGGCATCGACCGCATTCGCTACACCACCAGCCACCCCATCGAGTTCACCGACGACATCATCGAGGTCTATCGGGACACCCCCGAGGTGGTCAGCTTCCTGCACCTGCCGATCCAGAGCGGCTCGGATCGCATCCTGACCATGATGAAGCGCCCTCACACGGTGCTGGAGTACAAGTCCAAGATCCGCCGTCTGCGCGCCGTGCGCCCCGACATCACCATGAGTTCGGACTTCATCGTCGGCTTCCCGAACGAGACGGACGAGGACTTCGAGGCCACCATGAAACTCATCGAGGAGATCAACTTCGACATGAGCTTCAGCTTCATCTACAGCCCGCGCCCCGGCACCCCGGCCGCCGATCTGCCGGACGACGTGGACATGGAGGTGAAGAAGGCCCGCCTGACCCGGCTGCAGAACCGCATCAATCACCAGTCCATGCTCATCGGCCGCGCCATGCTGGGCTCGGTGCAGCGCATCCTGGTGGAGGGGCCGTCCAAGCTCGATCCCATGCAGCTTTCCGGCCGCACCGAGAACAACCGGGTGGTCAACTTCGAGGGGCCGCACCGCCTCATCGGCGGCTTCGCCGACGTGGAGATCACCGACGTGCGCCCCTACTCATTGCGCGGCCGCTTCATCCGCGGCGAGGACGAGATGAACCTGCGCATCGCCACGGCGCCGAGCGAGATCCTGGCCCGTCGCCCCGACAACGTGCCCGATGGGTTGGGGGTGGCCGCTTTTACCCCCGCTCCAAGCGAAATCCAGGTCCAATCCGGCCGCCCCGACAACGAGCCCGATCCCCTGGGCGTTGCGGCCTTCACTCCCCATTAATGTCTCTTCCCTCACAGAAGGGAAGAACCTTGAAACGAGGTCAATTTGAGCCGACATATCGCGACCCTGAACCTGCATCTGGAGCCCGCCGACAACCTGCGTCTCGCCAGCCTGTGCGGCCCCTTTGACGACAACCTCAAGCAGCTGGAGCGCCGCCTCGGCATCGAGATCAGCTACCGGGACAACCACTTCCAGGTGCTGGGCAAGCAGGCCCAGGTGGACGCGGCCGCCGTCATCCTCAAGCACCTCTATGTGGAGACCCAGCCCCTCAAGGGGGGCAAGGTGACCGACATCACCCCAGAGATGGTGCACCTGACGGTGCAGGAGTCCCGCGTGCTGGAGCAGGACGACGAGGAGGTGCCTAGCCTCCCCTATGGCAAGGAGGTGACGGTCAAGACCAAGCGTGGCCTCATCAAGCCGAGGAGCCCGAACCAGGCCCAGTACATCGCCAACATAGTGCGCCACGACATCAGCTTCGGCATAGGCCCCGCCGGCACCGGCAAGACCTATCTGGCCGTGGCCGCCGCCGTGGATGCCCTGGAGCGCCAGGAGATCCGCCGCATCCTGCTGACCCGCCCGGCGGTGGAGGCGGGGGAGAAGCTCGGCTTCCTGCCAGGGGACCTCTCCCAGAAGGTGGATCCTTACCTGCGCCCCCTCTACGACGCCCTGTTCGAGATGCTGGGCTTCGAGCGGGTGGAGAAGCTGATGGAGCGCAACATCATCGAGGTGGCGCCGCTCGCCTATATGCGCGGAAGAACCTTGAACGACGCCTTCATCATCCTGGACGAGGCCCAGAACACCACCACCGAGCAGATGAAGATGTTCCTGACCCGCATCGGCTTCAACTCCAAGGCGGTGGTCACCGGCGACATCACCCAGGTGGACCTGCCCCGCAGCACCAAGTCCGGTCTGCGCCACGCCCTGGAGGTGCTGCAGGGAGTCGACGGCCTGTCGTTCAACTTCTTCGAGTCCAAGGACGTGGTACGCCACCCCGTGGTGGCCCGCATCGTCCAGGCCTACGAGGCGTTCGACGCCCAGCAGGCGGCCGAGAAGGCCGCCGCCAGCAACAAAGAGAACATCAGCAGAGAGAATGCCCAATGAGCCTGACCCTGGATCTGCAACTGGCCTGCGCCAGCCCCGACGGCCTGCCGAGCGAGGCCCAGCTGCAAGGCTGGCTCGAGGGCACCATCCTCGGCTTCCAGCAGGAGGCCGAGGTGACGGTGCGCATCGTCGACGAGGAGGAGAGCCGCGAGCTCAACCACACCTATCGCGGCAAGGACAAGCCCACCAACGTGCTATCATTCCCGTTCGAGGCCCCTCCCGGCCTGGAACTGCCCCTGCTCGGGGATCTGGTGATCTGTCGCCAGGTGGTCGAGGCCGAGGCCGTCGAACAGGGTAAAACCCTGGACGCCCACTGGGCCCACATGGTTGTGCACGGCAGTCTGCATCTGCTAGGTTATGACCATATCGAGGACGAGGAAGCCGAGGAGATGGAGCAGCTAGAGCGCGACATCATGCAGGAGCTGGGCTTTGCGGACCCCTATCTGGACGACGATGTCGAAGGATAAGGTGAATCAAGAGCCGCTCAGATGGTGCCGTTCCGAACGCGACATCATGCAGGAACTCGGTATCGCCGGCCCTGGTCTGAACGACGAAGAGTAAAACACCGGATGGTCATCGCCTTGAAACAGCCGATGCCTATCCTCATATAGCCACAACGATTTCAAGTGTGTTCATACGAGTAACCAAGAGAGAAAATGACCGACGATCACCCTAGTACCGGCTCGCCGAAGAAAACCTGGCTCGACAAGCTCAGCCAACTCTTCCAGGGCGAGCCAAAAGACCGCAACGATCTGGTGGATGTCATCGCCGATGCCGAGGAGCGAGACCTCATCGATCAGGACACCAAGGACATGATCGAGGGCGTGCTCGAAATTGCCGAGCTGCGCGTGCGTGACATCATGATCCCCCGCTCCCAGATGGTGACCATAGAGAAGTCCCAACCGGTGGACGACTTCCTGCCGGTCATCATCGAATCCGGCCACTCCCGCTTCCCGGTGATCAACGAAGACAAGGATCACGTGGAGGGCATACTGCTCGCCAAGGATCTGCTGCCGTTCGGCTTCGGCGGCCATCACGCCAGCGAGCCGCTGCAGCTCGAGAAGATCCTGCGCCCCACCGTCATCGTGCCGGAGAGCAAGCGGGTCGATCGCCTGCTCAAGGAGTTCCGCGAAGAGCGCTACCACATGGCCATAGTGGTGGACGAGTTCGGCGGTGTCTCGGGTCTGGTGACCATAGAGGACATTCTGGAGCTCATCGTCGGCGAGATCGACGACGAGTTCGACGACATCGAGGACGAGCCCGTCGATATCCGCCGCATCAGCAAGCGGGTCTTCTCCGTCAGCGCCCTCACCGAGATCGAGGACTTCAACGACTTCTTCGGCACCCAGTTCAGCGATGAAGAGGTGGATACCGTCGGCGGCCTGGTGATGCACGCCTTCAGCCACCTGCCGAAGAAGGGCGAGGAGATCGAGCTCGACGGCTACCTGTTCAAGGTGATGCACGCGGACCGGCGTCGTCTGCAACAGCTGCAGGTGAAGATCCCGGAGCATCACGCGGCGGCCCAGCCGGAGTCCTGATCTCTCCCGCCCCGGACCTGACGTTCAACGCCCCTGCCAAGGGGCGTTTGTCATTCTGTCAGGCCCTTACCCTTTCATTCTCCCTGCCACCGCCCCTCGATACCCGGCCGCCGGGAGGCTCGCCGTTGGCACCGTTTGCGGTTAAGATGTCGGCCACTTTATTTTATTCAGCCCAATTCGAGCCCCGATCCCCCGTGAAATCGAAACTCCTGACAAGCCTGTTCGCCCTGGCCTCCGGTGCCATCGCCGTGCTGGCCTTCTCTCCTTTCGGCTACTGGCCCCTGGTGATCCTCTCCCTGCTCGGCCTCTATGCCCTGCTGGACAAGGCCAGCCCCAGGCAGGCGGCCTGGCGCGGCTTCGGCTACGCCATGGGCCTGTTCCTGCCGGGCCAGTGGTGGATCCACGTCAGCATGACGGAGTTTGGCGGCATCCCGCTGCCGGCCGCCTTCGTGCTGTTGGCCGGGCTCTGCGCCTATCTCTCCCTCTATCCGACCCTGGCCTGCTGGCTGTTCGCCCGCGTCTTCGCCGGCCGCCACTGGAGCCGCTGGCTGCTCGCTTTCCCGGCGCTCTGGCTCGGGGCCGACTGGCTGCGTGGCTGGGTGATGACCGGCTACCCCTGGCTCTGGTTCGGCTACACCCAGATAGACGGCCCCCTCAAGGGGTTCGCTCCCCTCCTGGGAGTGCAGGGCATCACCCTCGCCCTGCTGCTCACCACCTCCGCCCTCTGGCTGGTGTGGCAGAGCCGCAAGCCGGCCTGGCTGCTGCTGCCCGTCGCCCTGGTGGGGGCGGCGCAAGGATTGATGCAGCTCAACTGGGTCACCCGGGGGGAGCCGGTCAAGGTGGCCCTGGTGCAGGGCAACATCGCCCAGTCTCTCAAGTGGGATCCTGAGGCCCTGATCCCCACGGTGCGCACCTACCAGGACTTGAGCCGCGAGAACCAGGATGCCGACATCATCGTCTGGCCCGAGTCCGCGATCCCGGCCATCGAGAAGGAGATGGGCACCTATCTGGAGAGCCTGGACAAGGCGATGAAGGTGAATGACACCGGCCTGCTGGCCGGCATCATTCACTACGATCTCCAGCAGCAGCGCTTCTACAACACCGTGCTCGGCATGGGGGTGCAGGATGCGGACGGCAAGGAGTCCTATCACTACGAGCACAAGAACCGCTACTACAAGTACCACCTGCTGCCCATCGGCGAGTTCGTGCCCTTTGAAGATCTGCTGCGCCCCATCGCCCCCTTCTTCAACCTGCCCATGTCCTCCTTCAGCCGGGGGGACGAGGTGCAGCCGAACCTGATCGCCAAGGGACTCAAGTTCGCCGCCGCCATCTGCTACGAGATCATCTTCCCGGACGAGGTGCGCCGCAACGTGCAGCCGGATACCGACTTCCTGCTGACCGTCTCCAACGACGCCTGGTTCGGCACCAGTATCGGCCCCTGGCAGCACATGGAGATCGCCCGCATGCGCGCCCTGGAGCTGGCCCGCCCGCTGCTGCGGGACACCAACACCGGCATCACCATAGTCACCGAGATAGACGGCAGCATCATCGCCCAGATCCCGCAGTTCCAGGCCGGGGTCTTGAGAACCGAGGTGCGTCCCGCCCACGGCGAGACCCCCTACCTGCGCTTCGGCAGCTGGCCCATGTACGGCATCGCCGCCCTGCTGCTGGGCCTGGCGCTGGTGCTGCGCCCCCGCGCCCATCCCTGGGCCCGCAAGGCCTGAAGAGATAGACGTGGATAAATCGCAGAGGCGCCCTTGGGCGCCTCTCTTTATATGCCGTTGTCAGGGGGTGATCAGGGCGAGAGCGGCTCGCGGTGATACTCGTCGGCCCCGCACTCGGGGCAGGTGCCGAGCTGTTCAGGATGCAGCACCGTATGGCGCCACTCGCAGTGATCGCACACCAGCACGCCGAGTCCGACCCAGTCCCCGGCCCGGTAGATGCCCTTGTGCTCCAGCTCGTCCGCGAGCTCCTGCCACTCCACCTGGGCGCGGTCGGTCACATCCGCCAGCCAGGACCAGGCTGTGTCTTTCAGGGCCAGCATAAAGGCGGATTCGGGCACCTCTTGCTTTCCCTCGTCGTAGTTGCCGAGATCACGCTTCACGTATTCGGCGATCAGGGCGAGTTCATCCTTGGTCAGATCCCCCGCCGCTTCCATATAGGCCTGCACCCTGGCGATCATCCGGTTGAGACGCTCCCCCTGGAACTCTTCCGTCTCCTCCCACTGCTTCCTGAGCTGGGCGATAAAGGCTTCATACCCTTTCTGGCGTTTGTCCATGGTGTTGCTCCTGTACAGATAGCTGATCGTGCCCGGCCGGGGACCGGCGGATGCTGGCGGTTGTTGCCGCCGCAGGATATGGGTATTCTATTGCGATTTCCCAGCCGTTTTATCTATTCATTTCACAGATCCGGATGTCACCAATGCAAGAGCAATACGTTCCCCAATCCATAGAACCAGCAGTGCAGCAGCACTGGGATGCCAAGAAAACCTTCAAGGCGGTGGAGAAAGTAGACAAGGAAAAGTTCTACTGCCTCTCCATGTTCCCCTACCCGTCTGGTCGACTGCACATGGGGCACGTGCGTAACTACACCATAGGTGATGTGATCTCCCGTTATCAACGGCTCAACGGCAAGAATGTGCTGCAACCCATCGGCTGGGACGCCTTCGGCCTGCCGGCGGAGAACGCCGCCATCAAGAACGCCACGGCGCCGGCCCCCTGGACCTACGAAAACATCGAATACATGAAGAACCAGCTGAAGATGCTGGGTCTGGGCTATGACTGGGACAGAGAACTCGCCACCTGCAAGCCGGACTACTACCGCTGGGAGCAGTGGTTCTTCACCAAGCTCTACGAGAAGGGCCTGGTCTACAAGAAGACCTCCTCCGTCAACTGGTGCCCGAACGACATGACGGTGCTGGCCAACGAGCAGGTGATCGACAACTGCTGCTGGCGCTGCGACACCCCGGTGGAGCAGAAAGAGATCCCCCAGTGGTTCATCAAGATCACCGACTACGCCGAAGAGCTGCTGAACGACATCGACAACCTGGAAGGCTGGCCCGAGATGGTCAAGACCATGCAGCGCAACTGGATCGGCCGCTCCGAAGGGGTCAACATCAGCTTCGCCGTCGATGGCCAGGATGAGCACCTGGAGGTCTACACCACCCGTCCCGACACCTTCATGGGCGTGACCTATGTCGGTATCGCCGCCGGTCACCCGCTGGCCGCCCAGGCAGCCGAAGGCAACCCCGAGCTCGCCGCCTTTATCGAGGAGTGCAAGCACACCAAGGTGGCCGAGGCGGACATGGCGACCATGGAGAAGAAGGGCATGGCCACCGGCCTCTACGCCATTCACCCGCTGGATGGCCGCAAGGTACCGGTCTGGGTCGCCAACTTCGTGCTGATGAACTACGGCACCGGTGCCGTGATGGCGGTGCCCGGCCACGATCTGCGCGACCACGAGTTCGCCACCAAGTACGGCCTCGAGATCAAGCCGGTCATCAAGCCGGCCGACGGCGAGGCGCCGGACGTGATCGCCGCCGCCTACACCGACAAGGGCGTGCTGTTCAACTCCGGCGAGTTCGACGGCCTCGAGTTCCAGGCAGCCTTCGATGCCATCGCAACCAAGCTGGAAGGGCTCGGCCGCGGCAAGCGCACCGTCAACTACCGCCTGCGCGACTGGGGTGTCTCCCGTCAGCGCTACTGGGGCGCCCCCATCCCCATGCTGACCCTGGCTGACGGCTCAGTGGTACCGACCCCGGAAGACCAGCTGCCGGTGCTGCTGCCGGAAGACGTGGTGATGGACGGCATCCAGAGCCCCATCAAGGCCGACCCCGAGTGGGCCAAGACCACCTACAACGGCCAGGAAGCGTTCCGGGAAACTGACACTTTTGACACCTTTATGGAGTCCTCCTGGTACTACGCCCGCTACTGCTCCCCGGACTACGACAAGGGCATGCTGGATCCGGCGGCTGCCAACCACTGGCTGCCGGTGGATCAGTACATCGGCGGCATCGAGCACGCCTGTATGCACCTGCTCTACGCCCGCTTCTTCCACAAGCTGCTGCGCGACGCGGGCCTGGTGAACAGCGACGAGCCGTTCAAGCGCCTGCTCTGCCAGGGCATGGTGCTGGCCGACGCCTTCTACTACAAGGACGAGAAGGGCGGCAACGTCTGGGTCAGCCCCCTCGACGTCAAGGTGGAGCGGGACGACAAGGGCCGCATCACCAAGGCGGTGGATAACGATGGCCGCGAGGTGATCCACTCCGGCATGACCAAGATGTCCAAGTCCAAGAACAACGGCATCGATCCCCAGCTGATGGTGGAGCGTTACGGCGCCGACACCGTCCGTCTGTTCATGATGTTCGCCTCCCCGGCCGACATGACCCTGGAGTGGTCCGATTCGGGCGTTGAGGGTGCACAGCGCTTCCTGCGCCGCCTGTGGCGCACCACCTTCGAGCACGTCTCGGCGGGTGCCGTGCCGGCGCTGGATGTGGCGTCCCTCTCCAGCGAGCAGAAGGCCGTGCGCCGCGAGCTGCACAAGACCATCGCCAAGGTGAGTGACGACGTGGGTCGCCGCCAGACCTTCAACACCGCCATCGCCGCCATCATGGAGCTGATGAACAACCTGGCCAAGCTGGGCAGCGACGAGCAGGACAGAGCCCTGATGCAGGAAGCACTGGAAGCCGTGGTGGTCATGCTCTACCCCATCACCCCGCACATCGGCTTCGAGCTGTGGAAGATGCTGGGCAAGGAAGGGGACATCGACGTGACCGGCTGGCCGGTCGCCGATGAAGCGGCCATGGTCGAGACCGAGAAACTGGTGGTGGTGCAGATCAACGGCAAGATGCGCGGCAAGCTGACCGTGCCGGCCGAGATCAGCCAGGCCGACGTCGAGAAGCTGGCCATGGCCGACGCCTCGGTGCAGAAGTTCACCGACGGCCTGACCGTGCGCAAGGTGGTCTATGTGCCGGGCAAGCTGCTCAACATCGTCGCCAACTGATCTCTGGTCACCAAATCTGACCAACTGAAGACGGCGGGCCTGGCCCGCCGTCGTTCAAGCACAGCAAAGAGGATTTCATATGGGCATGTCCCTTACTCGCTGGATTGCCATCATGCTGACGGGCCTGCTGCTGCAGGCCTGCGGTTTTCAGATGCGGGGCACCGCCATCCCCCCCGAGCTGATGACCATGAAGGTGGTCGGTGACAACAAGAGCGACTTCTATCGCCTGGTGACCACCCGCCTCAAGGCCTCCGGGGTGACCCTGGCGGACAAGGAGGGCATCCCGGTGCTGACCCTGGCCGGCGTGCGCAGCAGCAGTCAGGTCGCCTCCGTCGACGCCATCGGCCAGGATCGCGAGTACCTGCTGGGCTACAGCACCCAGTTCAGCGTGACGGTGCCGGGCAAGCCGACCCAGGTCTTCCCCATCACCTTCAACCGCAGCTTCCTGAACAAGCCGGATGCGGCGCTCGCCTCCTCCCGCGAGCAGGAGCAGCTCGGAAAGGAGATGCAGGAGCAGGCCGCGAACCTGGTGATCCGTCAGCTCAGCCAGGTCAAGTTCTGATGCGAGCCTCCTGATGAGAGTCTATCCGGAGCAGTTCGCGGATCATCTCAAGGCAGGGCTCAAGCCCTGCTATCTCGTCTTTGGGGACGAGCCGCTGCTCAAGCTGGAGGCCATCGACGCCGTGCGTCAGGTCGCCCGCAAACAGGGGTTCGATGAACGCCACAGCTTCGTGGTGGAGGCCGGGCTGGACTGGAACCAGGTCTATGACGCCTGCCAGGCCATGAGCCTCTTCTCCGCCCGCCAGATCATCGAGCTGGAGCTGCCGGCCAAGGTCGACAAGGATCTGGCCGCCCGCATCGCCGAGATAGCCAAGCAGTTGCACCCCGATCTGCTGCTGGTGCTCTCGGGCCCCCGCCTCAACCAGACCCAGATGAAGGCGGCCTGGTTCGACAAGCTGAGCCAGAGCGGCACCTATGTGCCGGTCAACCACCCCGAGCCCCGCTTCTTCCCGCGCTGGATGAGCGCCCGTTTCCAGCGCTTCGGCCTCAAGGTGCTGCCGGACGCCGTCAACTTCATGTGCCACAGCTACGAGGGCAACCTGCTGGCCGCGAGCCAGGAGATAGAGAAGCTGACCCTGCTCTCGCCCCCTCAGCCGATCACGGTCGCCTACCTGCAGGAGACCATCATCCGCCACGCCCACTTCACCCCGTTCCAGCTCATCGACACCCTGCTGGAGGGCAAGGTGAACCGGGCCCAGCGCATCCTGCTGGCCCTGCGCGCCGAGGGCACCGAGCCCGGCATGCTGGCCTGGACCCTGTGCCGGGAGCTGGAACAGCTGACCGAATTGGCGCTGGCGGCCAGGGCCGGTCAGCCTCTGGTGGAGCACTTCTCGCGCCTGCGCATCTGGCAGAGCCGCCAGCAACTGATCCAGCAGGCCCTGACCCGGCTGCCCTTCGCCAAGCTGCAGCAGCTGTGGCAGCTGATGGCCCGGCTCGACGACGCCCAGCGCCGCTTCGATACCGAGCAGGCCTGGCTGATGTTGCAGACCCTGGCGCTGGGTTTTCGCGATGGCACCCCGCTGCAGCTGCTGGAGGCGGATCCATGCTAAACGCACCCATCGGCATCCTCGGCGGCACATGCGAGCCGAGCCATATCGATCACCTTGTTCAGACAGGGGCAGAAGAATGACGCTGAGACCACCCATCGGCATTCTGGGGGGGACTTTCGATCCCATCCACATCGGCCATCTTAGACCCGCCATCGAGGCCCGCGAGGCCCTGCGGCTGGCGGAGGTTCGCCTGGTTCCGAACCATATCCCCCCCCATCGCGCCAGCCCCTACTGTTCGAGCGAGCAGCGCCTCACCATGGTCGCGCTGGCAGCGGCGGAGAATCCGGGCTTCGTGGTGGATGAGCGGGAGCTGGATCGGGACAGGCCTTCTTACACCATCGACACCCTGATCGCGCTGCACGCCGAGCTGCCGGACACCCCAGTCTGCTTCCTGATGGGCATGGACTCCCTGCTCGGCCTGCCGAGCTGGCACCGCTGGCAGGAGCTGCTCGACCATGCCCACCTGGTGGTGAGCACCCGCCCCGGCTGGCAACCGGACTATCCGGCCGAGGTGGCCGATCTGCTGGCCCGCCACCAGACCCAGGACAGCGAGGATCTGCATCGTCACCGCCACGGCCATATCTGGCTGGCGGGCAACCTGCCCGTCGAGCTCTCCGCCACCCGGCTCAGAGCCCTGCTGGCATCGGGCCGGGATCCCAGGTATCTGCTGCCCGCGCCGGTCGCCGATTACATCCGGCTGCACGGCCTCTATCGGCCAACCCGGGGCCAGTGAACGGGCCAAACGGTGCGGCCCAGCCAGCCGACACCCTGAGGCGCACCCGGCACCGGCCCGGCTATTGCCGGAGCGGGTTGCGCACTATAGTGATCGTTAAGGGGTTGCCCCCTGCATGAGTGGCAACCCCGGATCCGCTCCCTTTGCCAGGCTGGGAAACGGGAGTGACCATGATATAATCCGCCGCCCTCTGGCGCCGGAAGATAGGAGAAGACATTGCAAGGCCAAGAATTGCTCGCCTTTATCGTCGACAAGATCGATGACATGAAAGGCCGCGACATCATCATCCTCGATGTGCGCGGCAAATCCAGCATCACGGACACCATGATCATCTGCTCCGGCAACTCCAATCGCCACGTCAGTGCCATCGCCCACAACCTCGCCAGCGAGGCGCGCCACGCCGGGCTCGATCTGCTCAGCGTGGAAGGCGAACTCACCGGCGAGTGGGTGCTGGTGGACATGGGCTCGGTCATCGTGCACGTGATGCAGGATGAGTACCGCGACTTCTACCAACTGGAAAAACTCTGGGGCGGTGCCCAGGTGAATGCACAGTAAGCGTGCAGACGCGCAAAAAAGGGCAAGGGCGTAGAGCAAGATGAAGATCCAGTTGATTGCAGTGGGCACCAAGATGCCTGCCTGGGTAGAGCATGGCTTCGAAGAGTACCGTCGCCGTTTCCCGAAAGACATGCCGTTCGAGCTGGTCGAGATCGGCGCCGGAAAACGCGGCAAGAATGCCGACATTCCCCGCATCCTGCAAAAAGAGGGGGAAGCCATGCTGGCGGCCGCCGGCCGCTCGCGCATCGTGACCCTGGACATTCCCGGCAAACCCTGGACCACAGAGCAGCTGGCCGTGCAACTGGAGGCCTGGAAGCTGGATGGCCGCGACGTGGCGCTGCTGGTCGGGGGGCCTGAAGGCTTGTCTCCCGAGTGCAAGACCGCCGCCGAACAGAGCTGGTCCCTGTCACCGCTCACCCTGCCCCATCCGCTGGTGAGGGTGCTGGTGGCCGAGAGCCTCTATCGCGCCTGGAGCATCACCACCAATCACCCCTATCACAGAGAGTGACCCATGCAGAGCCCACGCACTCCGCTCATCCACCCGGCCCCCGGAGCCTGAGCATGCATATCGCCTCTCTCACCCGTACGTCAGCCACAAGGTAACGGCATGCTGAAGAATCGCATCGAAATGCGCGACCACAGCGCCGAGGGGCGCCTGTTCTTCCGGCGCACCCTGGTCGCCTACATCGGCATGGTCGTGCTCATGCTGGTGTTGCTCGGCAACCTCTACTACCTGCAGGTAGAGTCTTACGAAACCTACCAGACCCGTTCCAATGACAACCGGATCCGCGTCGTGCCGGTGGCGCCGCCCCGCGGCCTCATCTATGACGCCAACGGGGTGCTGCTAGCGGAAAACCGCCCCGTCTACAGCCTGGAAATCGTGCCGGAAGAGACCGAGAACCTGGAGCAGACCGCCGACGATCTCATCGCCCTGCTGGCCCTGCCGGAGGGAACCAAGGAGAAATTCCTGGCCGAGGTCAAGCGCCAGCGCCGTTTCAAGCCGGTGCCCCTGTTCGAGAAGCTGAGCGAGTACCAGGTCGCGCTGTTCTCGGTCAACCAGCACAACTACCCGGGGGCCAGCATCGAGGCCTACCTCAAGCGCTACTACCCGTTCGGCGACACCCTGACCCATGCCCTCGGCTATGTGGCGAAGATCAACACCCGCGACGTGGAGCGTCTCGAGAAGGAGGAGAAGCTCGCCAACTACGCCGCCACCAAGGACATCGGCAAGCAGGGGGTGGAGAAGTTCTACGAGGACGAGCTGCATGGCGTGGCGGGCTACCAGGAGGTCGAGGTCAACAACCGCGGCCGGGTGGTGCGCACCCTGAAGTTCCAGCCTCCCGAGCCCGGCAAGGACATCTACCTCAACATCGACATCCGCCTGCAGTTGAAGGCGCAGGAGCTGCTGGCCGGTCGCCGGGGCGCCATCGTCATGATGGAACCCAACACCGGCGCCATCCTGGCCATGGAGTCGAGCCCGAGCTATGACCCCAACCTGTTCGTGACGGGCATCTCCAGCGCCAACTACTCGGCGCTGCTCAACGATCCCGCCAGGCCGCTGGTGAACCGCACCACCCAGGGCATCTATGCCCCCGCCTCCACCGTCAAGCCCATGATGGCGGTGATGGGGCTGAACGAAGGGGCCATCACCCCCAACTATCGCTACTTCGGCGGGCCCAGCTTCTCCATCCCTGGCACCACCAAGAAGTTTCGCGACTGGCGCCGCTGGGGCCACGGCTGGCTCGACGTCTACCGCGCCATCGAGGTGTCGGCGGATACCTACTTCTACGATCTCGCCTACCGGGTCGGCATCGACAAGATCAACAGCTACATGACCAAGTTTGGCTTCGGGCAGTACAGCGGCGTCGATCTGTTCGAGGAGACCAAGGGGGTCATGCCGTCCCGAGACTGGAAGATGGCGCGCTGGCGCCAGCCCTGGTATCAGGGGGACACCATCTCCATCGGCATCGGTCAGGGCTACTGGAGCGCCACCCCGATCCAGCTGGCCAAGGCCATCAGTATCCTGACCCAGAACGGTCACGACGTGACGCCGCATCTGCTCAAGAGCACCGCCTCCTCCGACGGCGTGGTCAACGCCCCCATCAACCCGAACGTGGCCATCGCCGCCAAGAGCGACACCTACTGGCAGGTGGCCAAGGACGGCATGTGGCGCGTCATCAACGGCCATGAAGGCACCGGTCGCCGGGCCTTTGCCAATACCCCCTACAAGGCGGCGGGCAAGTCAGGAACCGCCCAGGTGGTGGGCCTCAAGGAGAACCAGGTCTACAACGCGGCCACCACCAAGATGGAGCACCGCGACAACGCCCTGTTCGTCGCTTTCGCCCCCTTCGAAGCCCCTAAGGCCGTGGTCGCCCTGGTGCTGGAGAACGCCGGGGGCGGCAGCGCCATGGCCGCCCCGGTGGCCCGCCACATGCTGGATGCCTATCTGTTGCCGCCGGAACCCCAGCTGCCGCCGGCCCCGGCCAAGCAACCCCAATCTGAAGAGGTCGCCCCTCATGAGTAATTCCGCCCGCCAGCAGAGCATCTGGTACAGGCTGCACATCGACCTGCCGTTGCTGCTCGGCCTGCTGGCCCTGATGACCCTCTCCATGGTGGTGCTCTACTCGGCGTCGGGGCAGAGTGTCGACGCCATCGTACGCCAGCTGGTGCGCGGCGGCCTCGCCTTCGCCCTGATGATCGGCATGGCCCAGCTGCCCCCCTCCCTCTACGCCCGCTGGTCCGTGCCCCTGTTCGCCGTGGTGGTGCTGCTGCTCATCGCGGTGGACGTGTTCGGCCATATCGGCAAGGGGGCTCAGCGCTGGCTCGACCTCGGCTTCATGAAGTTCCAGCCCTCCGAGGTGATGAAGCTCTCCATGCCCATCATGGTGGCCGCCTGGCTCAGCCGCCATTCGCTGCCGCCGAAGTTCAGCCACGTGATGATCGCCCTGGTGATGGTACTGCTGCCCACCCTGCTGATCGCCGCCCAGCCCGATCTCGGTACCTCCATCCTGGTGGCCGCCTCCGGCTTCTTCGTCATCTTCCTGGCGGGGATTAGCTGGTGGCTGATCGGGCTGGCGGTTCTGCTGATCTGCGCCTTCATGCCGGTGCTCTGGTTCTTCCTGATGCACGACTACCAGCGCCAGCGGGTGCTGATGCTGCTGGATCCGGAGAAGGACCCGCTCGGCCGCGGCTATCACATCATCCAGTCCAAGATAGCGATCGGTTCAGGGGGCGTCTTCGGCAAGGGGTGGCTGCAGGGCACCCAGTCCCAGCTGGAGTTTCTGCCCGAGCGCCACACCGACTTCATCTTCGCGGTGTTCAGCGAGGAGTTCGGCCTGGTGGGGGTCGCCCTCTTGCTGGTGATCTACCTCTACATCATCAGCCGCTGCCTCTTCATCTCCATGCAGGCCCAGAACAGCTTCGAGCGCCTGCTGGGCGGCGCCCTGACGCTGACCTTCTTCGTCTATGTGTTCGTCAACATGGGCATGGTGAGCGGCATACTGCCGGTGGTGGGGGTGCCCCTGCCGCTGGTGAGCTACGGCGGCACCTCCATGGTGACCCTGATGGCGGGCTTCGGCGTCCTGATGTCCATCCAGACTCACAGAAGACTGCTGGCCTGATGATCCGGGGGCTGCAAAGGCTGGCCTGCGGGATGCTGGCAGCCTGGTCACTGACGGCAGGTGCGGCTCCCGAGCCGCCCCAACTGGCACAACTCGCCCTGCAGCACTCGGTGCCGCTGGCCGAGCTGCAAGCCGCCGCCGCCCAGGCCAGGGTACGCCAGGAGGTGCTGGACACCATCAGCAAGCCCTGGGAGGCCAAGCCCTGGCACCGCTACCGGCCGCTGTTCGTCACCCCCGAGCGGATCCGGGACGGGGTCGGCTTCTGGCAACGCCATGCGACCACCCTGGCCCGGGCCGAACAGCGCTACCGGGTGCCCGCCGCCCTCATCGTCGCCATCATCGGCATCGAGACCTTCTACGGCCGCCAGATGGGCCGCCATCCGGTACTCGACAGCCTCTATACCCTGGGCTTCCACTACCCCGAGCGGGCCGACTTCTTCGCCAAGGAGTTTGCCCAGCTGGTTCTGCTTGCCCGGGAGGAGCAGTGGCCGCTCACCACCCTCAAGGGCTCCTATGCCGGTGCCATGGGCATGGGCCAGTTCATGCCCTCCAGCTATCGCCACTACGCGGTCGACTTCGACGACGACGGCAAGCGGGATCTGTTCGCCAACCCGGCAGATGCCATCGGCAGCGTGGCCAACTACTTCGCCCTGCACCACTGGCGCTGGGGGGAGTCGGTGGTCGAGCCCGCCTTGATCGGATTGGCACCAGTGGGTACCCTGCTGGCACCCGAGCCCGAGCTCAAGCAGCGCTGGGCCGAGCTGGCGGCCGCGGGCATCGAGCTCGCCACCCCGCTGGCACCCAACACGCCGGTGAAACTGCTGGCATTGGAGCAGGCCGAAGGACCGGAATACTGGGTCGCGCGCCACAATTTTTACGTGATCACCCGCTACAACCGCAGCCCTCTCTATGCGATGGCGGTGCATCAACTCAGTCAAGCCATCCAGGACGCTTATGCATTACAGCCACAGACTTCTTCCCCTCAGCCTGACCTTGTTGCTGGCCGCCTGTAGCAGCCAACCAGAACCCCAGCCGCTGCCGCCCGAGCCCGTCCCGCAAGAGAAGCCCCAGGTGATCGAGATCCCCCAGGCCACCGGCGCCATTCCGCGCCCCGAGCCCATGAGCACGAGCGGCAACCGGGACTACTGGATAGGCAAGCAGAAATACGAGGTGTGGCGCGACATCAAGCACTACAGCGAGGAGGGCACGGCCAGCTGGCTCGCCCGGGATCTGGACGGCAACAAGACCGCCAACGGCGACGTGCAGGACAGCACCCTGTTCAGCGCCGCCCACCGCAACCTGCCGCTGCCGAGCTATGTACGGGTCACCAACCTGGACAACGGGCTGGAGACCATAGTACGCGTCAACGACCGCGGCCCCTTCGGCAGCGATCGCCTCATCGACCTCTCCCACGCCGCCGCCAGGCAACTGGAGATGGTGGACGGTGGCGAGGCCAGGGTGCGCCTCGAGCTCATCACCGATCAGCCGGACCAGATGGTCGAAATGGTGCCCATGACACCGATGACGCCCATGGTGCCTGCGGCGCCGGCCGCGGATACCTTCGTCAACGAGACGCCGACCGCCACCCCGCCGGCCAAGGCGGCTCCGGCAGCGGCCGCCACGGCGACCAGCACCCTCTCAACTCCCAAGGCCGCCACCGTCCAGGGCAAGATGATCCAGGTGCTGGCGAGCGGCTCCGAGACCCGGGCCCAGGCCATGGGCAAGGTGATGACCCAGCGCTACGGCGTGCCCTATCAGGTGGTGGCCCACGGCGCCGTCTTCCGCGTCCTGCTGGGACCGGTGGCGACCGATCAGCAGGCGATCCTGCTGGAACAGATCCGCCAGGGCGGGCTGGAGCAGGCCTTCATCGTTCCCTGACATAGCCCCCGACCTCACGCCGGGATACGACGCGAGGTCGGGGACAACCCCATAAAATCCCGTCCAGATCGCATCTCGGGCTATGACCGACACGCACATCTGGTATAGTGAAGCCCGCTTTTTTTCAACTTGGGTACACCCCATCCAGGCACCAGGAATTTCAAGATGTCCAAATTTGCCCGTTCCGTTATTCTGGCCTCCCTGTTAAGCGCCACCGCTCAGGCCAACCAGCCTGTTCCGACGCCGGATTCGGCCCTGCCGAGCGCCCAGCCGGTCCCCACTTTGAACAGCGCCCCCATGGTGATCCCCGCCGCGCCGGAGATCTCCGCCAAGGCCCACATCCTGATCGACTACTTCTCCGGCCAGGTGCTGGCCGAGCAGAACGCCGACGAGCGTCTGCCGCCCGCCAGCCTGACCAAGATGATGACCTCCTACATCGTCGGCGACGAGCTGCACAAGGGGAACATCAAGGGCACCGACATGGTGACCGTCAGCCAGAACGCCTGGTCCAAGAACTACTCCGACTCCTCCAAGATGTTCATCGAGGTGGGTAAGCAGGTCTCAGTCGATGATCTGAACAAGGGCATCATCATCCAGTCCGGCAACGACGCCTGCGTGGCCATGGCCGAGCACCTGGCGGGCAGCACCGACTCCTTCGCCAGCCTGATGAACGCCTGGGCCGCCAAGCTCGGCATGAAGGACTCCCAGTTCAAGAACCCCCACGGGCTGGATGAAGAGGGCCACTACAGTACCGCCCGCGACATGGCCCGCCTGGGTCAGGCCCTGATCCACGATCAGCCGGAGGAGTACAAGATCTACTCCCAGAAGTCCTTCGTCTTCAACGGCATCACCCAGCACAACCGCAACCGCCTGCTGTGGGATCAATCCCTGCAGGTGGACGGCATCAAGACCGGCCACGTCAGCCAGGTGGGCTACAACCTGGTCTCCTCCGCCACCAACAACGAGGGCATGCGCCTGATCGCCGTGGTGCTGGGCGCCAGCAGCGAAGCCACCCGCGCCGCCGAGAGCAAGAAGCTGCTCACCTACGGCTTCCGCTTCTTCCAGAGCCTGACCCCGTACAAGGCGGGCACCGAGCTGGTGACCCAGAAGATCTGGATGGGTGACAAGCCGGAAGTGAAGCTGGGGGTCGACAAGGACGTCTCCGTGCTGGTCACCCGGGGTCAGGGCAACAACCTGAAAGCGGACTTCCAGCTGGAGAGCGAGCTGAAGGCGCCCCTGGCCAAGGGCCAGCGCGTCGGCACCGTATACCTCAAGCAGGGGGACAAGGAGATCAAGCAGGTGCCCCTGGTCGCCCTGGAAGAGGTGCAGGAAGGTGGCCTGATGAGCCGCCTGTGGGATTACCTGGTGATGCTGGTCTCCAGCTGGTTCAAGTAACAGACCCCTCCTCAAGCAGCGGCGCCAACAGGCGCCGCTGCTGTCTTTTCCGGTCTGTCCAGTCAATAACCCTGTAATCTGCAGGTTCCGCCGATAACCGATTTGTGGTAAAAAGCAACACCTCCACCACTTGTCACATCGCCCGGGCCTTGATCCCGGCGTGGGCCGTGCCCATATTGACAGTGACTGGCGGCCCCGAGGGGCCATGCAAGATTAAAGACAACGTCGCCTTGTGGACGACGAAAAAGGTGAGCAAATGAATACCAAGTTTGATGAACTGCTGGAGTTCCCCTGCAAGTTCCCGTTCAAGGTGCTCGGCGTGGCCGATCCCGCCCTGCCCGACATGGTGGTGGAAGTGCTGCAGCAGCACGCCCCCGGCACCTACAGCCCGACCGTCCAGCCGAGCTCCAAGGGCAACTATCACTCGGTACGAGTGACGGTCACCGCCCACAGCAAGGAACATATCGAAGCCATGTACACCGCTCTTGGCAAGATCGAGCTGGTTCGCTACGTCCTGTAAGTCGCCTCTCTCGCCCCGCCATCGGGGCGACTGATTATTTGCCGCCCGGTCGCAGCGGCGACCGTACCGACACCGCGCCGCCAGTGAGGAAAGATGTCACTCGAAACGCCCGCCGAGCCACAACCGTCAGCCGGCCAACTGCTCGTCAGACAGCTGGGCCGTCGCCCCTACCAGCCGGTGTGGGACGCCATGAAGGCGTTCACCGACAACCGCACCCCCGACACCCCCGACGAGTTCTGGGTGGTGGAGCACGATCCCGTCTACACCCAGGGTCAGGCCGGCAAGGCCGAACACCTGCTCGCCCCCGGCGACATCCCGGTGGTGCAGAGCGATCGCGGCGGTCAGGTGACCTATCACGGCCCGGGCCAGCTGGTGCTCTACGTGCTGGTGGACGTGCGCCGCAGCAAGCTCTCGGTACGCGAGCTGGTGACCTGCCTCGAAACCGCCATCATCAACACCCTGGCCAAGAGCGGGATTGAGGCTTATGCCAAACCCGATGCCCCCGGCGTCTACGTGAAGAGCGATCTGGGCATGGAGGCCAAGCTGGCTTCCCTGGGTCTGCGCATTCGCAAGGGCTGCTCCTTCCACGGGCTGGCCCTCAACGTCGACATGGACATGACCCCCTTCCTGCGCATCAACCCGTGCGGCTATGCGGGCATGGCCATGACCCAGACCAGCGCCCTGGGCGGCCCCCGGAGCGTGGCCGAGGCACAGTCCCTGCTGGTGACGGAGCTGGCCCGCCTGATCGGCTACCAAGAGATCACGAATACCGAAGAGGCGGCATGAGCAGGCTCATGCCGCGCGGCCATGAGGGCTCAGCGATGAGCCTGGTGGCCATCAACCAGACAATAACAAACACCGAGAGTGAATCATGAGCAAACCCGTTCGTATGGAGCCGGGCGTCAAGCTGCGCGATGGCGACAAGATGGCCCTGATCCCGGTGAAATTCATGCCGGATCCCAACGAGGAAGTGCTGCGCAAGCCGGACTGGATGCGGATCAAGCTGCCGCCGTCGAGCCAGAAGATCGAGCACATCAAGAGCACCCTGCGCAAGAACAAGCTGCACTCTGTGTGTGAGGAAGCCTCCTGCCCGAACCTGGCGGAGTGCTTCAACCACGGCACCGCCACCTTTATGATCATGGGCGCTATCTGCACCCGCCGCTGCCCCTTCTGCGACGTGGCCCACGGTCGTCCGCTGCCGCTGGATCCGGAGGAGCCGAAGAAGCTGGCGCTGACCATCAAGGAGATGAACCTCAAGTACGTGGTGATCACCTCGGTGGACCGCGACGATCTGCGCGACGGTGGTGCCCAGCACTTCGCCGACTGCATCAAGGAGATCCGCGAGCACAGCCCACAGACCCGCATCGAGATCCTGACCCCGGACTTCCGCGGCCGGATGGAGCAGGCGCTGGAGGTGTTCCGCGAGACCCCGCCTGACGTCTTCAACCACAACCTGGAAACCGCCCCGCGCATGTATCGGGTCGCCCGCCCCGGCGCCGACTACAAGTGGTCCCTGGAGCTCTTGCGCCGCATCAAGGAGATGCACCCGCACGTGCCCACCAAGTCCGGTCTGATGATGGGCCTTGGCGAGACCAACGAGGAGATAGTCCAAGTGCTCAAGGACTTGCGCGAGCACGGCGTCAACATGCTGACCCTGGGCCAGTACCTGCAGCCGAGCCGCCATCACCTGCCGGTGAAGCGCTATGTGCCGCCCGCAGAGTTCGACGAGCTGAAAGACGTGGCCATGGCGCTCGGCTTCAGCCACGCCGCCTGCGGCCCCTTCGTGCGATCCTCCTACCACGCGGACCTGCAGGCCAAGGGCGAAGAGGTTAAATAACCTCGCACGAAAGAGAGGTCAAGCAAGCCTCCCCGCCACAGACAGAAAAGAGCGCCCTTGGGCGCTCTTTTTATTGAGCATTCCGGACTCGGCCATCCCGGCCAGCCCCTTGGCTAACCCTGGGCTCCGGGGTTAAGGTAGCGACTCCCTTTCCTTGAGTGAAACGCCGGATGCCGACCCCTATCGTTCGCCTGATCCCCATGGATGAGGCGCATTTCCCCGCCTATCGCGACTACTTCATCGACGACTACGCCCGGGATCTCGCCAGCAACCACGGGCTGACCCAGACCGAGGCCCGCCAGCAGGCCGAAGCCTCCCTGCGGCAATACCTGCCCCAAGGGGCCGCCACGCCGGGTCAGAGCCTGCTCTGCATCATCCCTGTCAATGACACTGTGCATGACAATGTCGGGAGCGCAGTCGCCCCCATCGCCGGCTATCTCTGGCACAGCATCGACAGCGCCGCCCACAGCACCTTTATCTATGACTTCTACACACTCCCGGCCCATCGCGGACTGGGGTATGGCAAGGCCGCCATGGCGGTGCTGGAAGCCGAGTTGAAGTGCCTTGGCGTCAGCCAGATCAAGCTGAGGGTCGCCCAGGACAACCCACGGGCACTGGCGCTCTATCAGGAGCTGGGGTTCGTTATCACCGGCTACAACATGGCCAAAACGCTGGGTTGATAGCTCCCGCCATCAACCCTCTTCCCGGTTTCAGTCGTGCGGGCACTCAGAGCGAGATCCCGGAAAACGACATGAAGCCCAGCGACATCAGCCCCGCCACGATAAAGGTGATGCCGATGCCGCGCAGCCCCTCTGGCACATCCGAATACTTCATCTTCTGGCGCAGACCGGCGATGGCGACGATGGCCAGCAGCCAGCCCAGTCCTGAGCCCGCCCCGTACACCACGGATTCGATGAAGTCGTAATCCCGCTGGGCCATGAACATGACGCCGCCGAAGATGGCGCAGTGCACCGTCAGCAACGGCAGATAGATGCCGAGGGCGTGGTGGAGCGCCGGGAAGTGCTTGTCCAGCACCATCTCCATCACCTGCACCAGGGCAGCCAGCACCCCGATATAGACGATGAAATCGAGAAAGCTCAGATCAAACTCGCCGAGGAAGGTACTCTCGGGACGCAGGATATGGCGGTAGATGAGGTTGTTGAGGGGGATGGCGATCACCATGACCACCAGCACCGTCATGCCGAGGCCGAAGGCGGTGTTGATGTTCTTGGAGACGGCCAGGAAGGTGCACATGCCGAGGAAGAAGGCCAGGGCCAGGTTTTCCACGAAGATCGACTGAATGAACAGGTTGACGTAATAGTCCATGAATGGGGCTCACCACTTGTCTGCATCGAGAGAGGGGTCGCTGCAGGCCGACGGGCCGCGGCGACACGGGATGACAAAAAGGCACGGGCGCGATCGGGACACAGGAACGACGCCCTGTGCCCGGTCGGATCAGCAGCGGGAAAGCTCCCGCCCTACGCCCGCGAGGGATGAGACGCTAGTCCCCCTGGCAGAAGCGAAATTGCAGGTGGTGGCAGCGAAGCCGCCGAGTGTGCAGATAGCCGAAGCAGTCAGACAACTGCCTGAAGTAGATGAGGGGCAAAAAGAACAGCAGGCCACAGAGCAGGCCGAGGATCTCGTGCTGGAACCAGGCCAGCAGCATCTGGTAGGGCTCGGGGTGGTTGGCGCCTTCCAGCCGCCGTCCCTGCTCGAAGCCGAGCCGCCACTGTCCCGCCGGTGGCAGGCTGACGCTGTCGGCCAGCCCCTGATGGGAGGGCTCGTGCAGTTGCATCGGGCTCCCCTTCCCCCCCGTTCCCGGACCCGGGGTTGCAACGACCCCTGCCGCGACGAAGGCGGCAAGCCAGAGAAAGCTGGCGATGGCAAGCACCATCGGCCATGACGAGGGGCGGCGGGAGGATGGCAAGGGGTCGGTCCGTCAAGAAAAAAACAGGTGGAATATATCACAATACCGTTACTTATTGCATTTTCCACCATGAGATATCAGCAATATTGATATTAAACACTGCTCCATTCGATAAAACCGGCAAGGTTGCACCACCTTGAGCAACCGGCTTGCATCTTCCTCAAGGTGAGGGCTCACCCCTGCTCAAAGGCTGGGTGGTAGCACACTTCGCCACTGGGCATGGCCGCGCCGAACGAGCGGGCCATGAAGTACTCGGCCGGCACGCCGGGCAGCGTCAGCCCCGGCTCGGACACGAAGCCGAAACGGCCGTAGAAGCCGGGATCCCCCAGCACCACGCAGCCGGCCGCCCCCATCCCCTTGAGCTGTGCCAGACCCGCTTCCATCAGCCGTGAACCCAGTCCCTTGCCGTGCAGCGCAGGAGAGACCGAAATGGGGCCAAGACCATACCACTGCTCGCTGCCATCGCTGATGGTCACCGGCGAGAAGCAGAGGTGGCCGACCACCCGGCCCTCCTGCTCCGTCACCAGCGACAGGCTGAGTGCCCCGGCCAGGCGCAAGGCGCGCACGATCAGCTGTTCGTTGTGATCGGAATGGGGCGCATTGAGGAACGCGGCCACGGTCAGCGCCTCAATGGCCTCGTGATCGGCGCCCGTTTCGGGCCGAATGAGGATGTTCATAGGGGTTTCTCCGTTTACTCTCTTTCAATGGATGGCCTGATCAGACGGCCTGCAGGCAGCAGATCACATAGCCATAGCTGCCCAGGTACTGGCGGTGGATGGCCACTTCCCGGCTCAGATCCTGCCAGGCTGGGCTATCCCCCAGCTCGGCGCGATGGTGCGCCAGATTGCGCTCGATGGGATCCAGATAGTTGTGCCAGGCCCTTTGCGGCAACTGGGTGTGCCACAGGCAGCGATACCCCGCCTCCTGCACCGTCTTCAGCAGGCCAGCCAGCGTCTGCATGGCGGGATAATCCCGCTGCCAGAACGCCAACGCCTCCTCTGGCGGCGTGTCCGTCAGCCACACCAGGTCGCTCAGCACCAGGCAGGCAGCAGGGCCGGCAAGGTACGGCCGCCAGGCTTTCAGCGCATTGGCCACCCCTATGGTGTAGGCGCTCCCCTCGGCCCAGATAAGATCGGCGGGGGCAAGTTCCATGGGCAAGTCCGCCATATTGGCGCACAGGGTAGTGACCTGATCAAGCCCCGCCGCACTGGCCGATCTCGCCACGGCGGCCAGCGCCTCCTCGTCCAGATCGATGGCCACTATGGCTGCGTCCGTCACCTGTGCCAGCGCCATGGTGGCGGCGCCGCGCCCGCAGCCCATGTCGAAGATCCGGCGAGGCGCCATGGGCAGCGCGGCAAACTGCTGCTGGGTAAAGGCACAATCCCCCGGCCCCCAATAGCTCATGCCGTCCAGCAGCAGCTTGAAATCCCGGATGTAACGCTCATGTTCGTTCATGTCTTTGCTCAGCCATTGCAGGTGGTAACGCTCTTTTTCACTGAATCCCTGCCTCATCACCCAGGCAAAGTAGGCCTGCGGGGCTTGATGCTGCAGCTGCCGCTGCCAGGCCTTGAACTCGTCGCCGGAGTGCGCACGCAAACCGGCGAGATCCGCCAGCAAATCCCGGGCGCGCTGCATCCGCGCCAGCTCTTCATCCAGCTCCCTGACCCGGGCTTCCAGTGTCGCCTGCTCCAGCTCGCCCGCCAGACAGGCGAGACACTGCTTGAGGCTGAGCCCGCCGGCCTGCAGGGCCTGTACCATCCGCAGCCGCTGCAGATCTTCATCGTCGTAGTGGCGATAGCCGTTGGCGGCCCTCGTTCCCGCAATCACCCCCAGCTTCTCGTAATAGAGCAGGGTGGAGCGGGCCAGGCCGCAGCGCCGGGCCAGTTCGGATATTTTCATGACAGCGACTCGCAATGGGGTCTGTGACCCGATGCAGGGAAGCTTAAACTGTGAAGCAATAGACGGGTCAACGGCAAAATCCGGGTTCACACCATAAAAAAACGGCCACCCTGGGGTGACCGTCATCGGCAGCAAGAGAGACTCGCGGGAATCAGAGGCCGGCGGCCTCCAGATGCTCCACCAGCAGCTGCACGCTGCGGTTGCCGCGCCACTCGTTGACGTCGAGCCGGTAGACCAGCCGCACCCGCTTCACCGAGGCGTCGGGCCAGCGCTGCAAGTCGACGCCAAAGGCGATGGCATCCACCGCGTGGCCGGAATCCGTGGTCAGCATCATCTTGAGGTGCTTCTCCCCCACCAGCCGCTGCTGCACCAGCACGAATTCGCCATCGAACAGCGGCTCGGGGAAGGCCTGACCCCAGGGGCCGGAGGCGCGGATCAGCTCCGCCAGCTCCAGACTCAGCTCATCGGGCAGCAGCTCGCCATCGGTGAGCAGCACCCCGGTCAACAGCTCAGGCGTCACCAGCTCGCCGATGACCGCCTCGAAAGCCCGACCGAAGGCCTCGATATTGGCCTTGGGCAGGGTCAGCCCGGCCGCCATGGCGTGACCGCCAAACTTGCCCATCAGGCCGGGATGGCGGGTGTCGAGCAGTTCCAGCGCATCGCGCAGATGCACACCGGGGATGGAGCGCCCGGAGCCCTTGAGCTCGGTCTCGCTGCTCTGCGCAAACGCGATGACCGGGCGGTAGTACTTCTCCTTTACCTTGGAGGCCACCAGCCCCACCACCCCCTGATGCCACTCGTCCCGGTGCAACACTATGCCGGAGGGCACCTCGCCGTCACGAAAACGGATCTGCTCCAAAGTGGCGAGCGCCTCCTGCTGCATCCCCTGCTCGATCTCCTTGCGCTCCTGGTTGAGGCTGTCCATTTCGGATGCGAACTGGCGCGCCAGGTTGATGTCGTCACAGAGCAGACAGGCGACCCCGAGGGACATGTCATCGAGCCGGCCCACCGCGTTGAGGCGCGGCCCCAACGCAAAGCCGAGATCGGCGGCGCACAGGCGACGACCGTCGCGGCCCGACACGTCCACCAGCGCCTGGATGCCGGGGCGACAACGGCCGGCCCGGATCCGCTGCAAACCCTGATGAACCAGGATGCGGTTGTTGCCATCCAGCGCCACCACGTCAGCGACCGTACCGAGGGCCACCAGATCGAGGTAATCCGCCACGTTGGGGGCGCGCAGACCCTGGCGCTCATACCAGCTGCTCTGGCGCAGATGGGTGTTGAGGGCGGCCATCAGATAGAAGGCGACCCCGACCCCGGCCAGCGACTTGGAGGGAAAGTCGCAGCCATGCTGGTTGGGGTTCACGATGGCATCGGCGTCAGGCAGCTCCTGACCCGGCAAATGGTGATCGGTAACCAGTACCTGCATGCCGGCCGCCTTGGCCGCCGCCACCCCGGCGATGCTGGAGATGCCGTTGTCCACCGTGATCAGGAACTCGGCGCCGCGGGCCACCGCCAGCTCGACGATCTCCGGGGTGAGGCCATAACCGAACTCGAAGCGGTTGGGCACCAGAAAATCGATGTGGCGACCGCCCATGGCGCGCAGGGCCAGCACGCACAGGGCCGAGCTGGTGGCGCCGTCGCAGTCGAAGTCACCGACGATGAGGATCCGTTTCTGGGCCGCCAAGGCGTCAGCCAGCAGTGGCACCGCCTGCTCCATGCCGAACAGGCGCTGGGGCGGCAGCAGCTGGCTGGCGCTGCGCTCCAGCAGGGCGGGATCCTCCACCCCGCGGCTCGCGAAGATCTGGCGAAGCAGGGGGTGCAGGGTGGCGGGCAGATGGGAATCATCGACTCGCGGACGACGACGGATGTGCAGGGGCATGAATTCGATCCTGTCTTCTGAGGCTATGAGCTATGGCAGGCCGTATGATACACGCCTTGAGCGGATCGGCGAGGGGGGAGTTTGCGGGACCAGACTCTAGGAGGTCTGGACTTCAGGAGGCACAGGGGGGGCTGAGCGTTCCAGCACCCGGTAGAGGGTCAGCCTGGAGATCCCGAGATGGCGGGCAGCCTCGGTCACATTGTTGCCGCACAGTATCAGGGCCCGGCGCACGGCCTCGCACTCCGCCTCGGCCCTCACCAGGTTCAGCGGGCGAATGCCCCCCTCTGCCAGCGGCAGAGCCAGACCCAGATCCTGGTGATCGATGCGACACCCCTCGCACAGGACCAAGGCTCGCTCCAGCCGGTTCTTGAGCTCCCGCACATTGCCAGGCCAGTGATATTTCATCATCTGGTGAATGGCGCTGACCGTAAAACCGTGCACCTTGGGATTCAGACTACCCATCTTGTTCAGGAAATGGTGGGCCAGCAGCATGATATCCTCCCCCCGCTCACGCAGGGGTGGCAGCTCCAGATCCAGCACGCAGAGGCGGTAGAAGAGATCTGACCGGAAGTTCCCCTGTGCCATCTCTTTGTCCAGCATCCTGTTCGTCGCGGCAATCACGCGGATGTCCACCTCGATGGGCTCGGTGCCCCCCACCCTCACTATGGTGCGCTCCTGCAAGAACCTCAGCAGGTTGACTTGCATCTGCACCGGCAGCTCCCCTATCTCGTCGAGGAACAGGATCCCCTTGTGCGCCCTCTCCGCACAACCGATATGGCGCCGCCAGGCATCGGTGAAGGCCCCCTTCTCGTGGCCAAACAACTCCGACTGGATCAGGGTGGGTGGAATGGCACCGCAGTTGATGGCGACGAAGGGACCATTCGCCCGCTGGGAATGCCGATGGATGAGGCGAGCCACCAGCTCCTTGCCCGTACCGCTCTCCCCCTGCAACACGACAGACGAGTCCGCCTTGGCCAGTCGCTCCACCCGATGCATGAGCTGCTTCATGACGGGGCTGGCACCGATCAGCCCCCCCTCATCCTTGCCATGCCCGCAGGGGCGATGCCCCTCTCCCCTCAGGCAGGCGATGCCAAACGCATGGCCCAGTATGGCCAGCAGACGATCATCCTCCACCGGCAGGCTGTGATAATCGAAGCAGTAGTTCAGAAGCTGCTCCTGCATTCTGGGTAGCGCGAGCAGATGAGGGGGAGCGAGGGCAACCCAGACCATGGTGCCGCAGGTCTGGCGAAAGAGCGTCTCCACGGCCTCGGCCTCCCCCTCACTTAGCAGCACCACTCCCACTCTGGGAGCCTTCTGTACGTAGTGGCTGAAGGCCTCCTGCGGCGACGAGGCCGAACAGACCCGCCACCCAAGAGAGGATGCATTGGACGGAGGACGCCACACCTCGCTCGTGTTGACACACAGCAGCATACGAATTTCCATCAATGCCCCCCACCGCATGGCGGCACAAACAATGTGCAAAGTATTGGATAGAAGGTCGACTTGTGCCACTGATGAAACAGGGATGAAAACTCTCTCAAACGAGACCCAAAACCAACAAAAACCCATTAAAAACAATAAATTTGAAATATTTGCCAATTAAATCCGATCGCTCGCAAGACAATCATCCCCCTCACCATGTTCCACCTTGGAGACAGCATCAAAAAGCCCCCTTCGTTGTCCCATCGGCGTGTGCGCTAGGCGCGCGTCCCGGAGTGCATCATGTCATTAACAACGCCTCTTCAGATGCGTATTGAAACCCTTCTTTTTCTTTGTTTTTCAGCATATTGGCCTTGTGGAACAAAGCCTGCATTCCAGCTGCGCCCCCGGCTGTGCACACAGCACCGGACGACATGGACAACAACAAGCAGAAGGAATGCAACATGGATACCCGAGCAATACATCTCTGGCTACGCTGTTGGCAGCACGGCCTCCTCGCCCTGGCCTTGCTGTTGGCGCTCTGTGCTCCGGCACTGGCCGCCACGGCGGAGTCCCCCTTCGAGCTGGATGCCAACCCGCAGGATGACAATCCAGCCCTCAACAGCGATGACTGGGCCACCCCCCCCGACAGCGGAGCGGCAACCAAGTTCACCGGCATCATTCAGGACACCGCCCCCAGGACCATCTTCGAGGGGGGCAACAAGGACATACTGGATATAGACAAATGGAGCTGGAAGGATGGCTCCGTGCCCGACAAGGATGACCTGACCCACGCCTATGCCGCCGCCTACAACGAGGATAACGACCTGTTGCTCTACTTCGGTGCCGACAGGATCTCCAATGTGGGCGACGCCTTCATGGGGTTCTGGTTCTTCAAGCAGAAGGTCACCGCCCTGCCCAATGGCGGCTTCAGCGGCAAACACACAGTGGGGGACACCCTGGTGCTCATCAACTTCCCGCAGGCGAGCAACGCGGTTCCCTATCTGGCCGTGGTGACCTGGGATCCGACCTGCAGCAAGGCGACCAACAACAACCCGCAGCCGGGTCAATGCGCCGCCGCCAACCTGAGGCTCAAACTGCAGGGCTCGGGGGCCAACGACGTCGTCTGCGCCAATCAGGGCGGTGCCAACCTGGCCTGCGCCCTGACCAACACGGGTAATGTGCCCGTGCCCGCCAACACGCTGGCAAACGGTGTCAGCGGCCTGTGGAGCGATTACACCCCCAAGAGCGGCACCCAGGGCACCTTCCCCTTCGAGAGCTTCTTCGAGGGCGGGATCAACCTCAGCCAGATCGTCGGCGGCAGTGACGGCTGCTTCAGCAGCTTCATGGCCGAGACCCGCTCCTCCAGCTCCTTCACGGCAGCCTTGAAGGACTTCGTGCTGGACAACTTCGAACTGTGCAAGGTCGAGATCACCAAGGTCTGTACCGGCGGCGATATAAACGGCGACGATACGGGCTTCACCTACAGCTTCGAAGGCACCGTCACCAATGCAGGCTTCGGCACCATCTATGACGTCGTCGTCACCGACGACAACGGCACCCCGGCCGACACCAGCGATGACTTTGTCGTCGCGACCTTCGATTCCATAGCCAAGGGGGGATCAGAAGACTACAGCGGCAGCTTCGGCTCCGCCGGTAACGGACCGACCAACGGCGTCAGTGTCAAGGCCGCCTCCAGCGACGGTGGCACACTGTCCATCACCGCATCCGCTGCGGCAACCTGCCCCGTCGTCCAGCGAGAGCCCGGGATCAGCGTCACCAAGGCTTGCAGCACCAAAGTCATCGACGCCGGCAGCCAGCTCGTGCTCAGAGTCGACTACAGTGGTGAGGTCTGCAATACCACAGGGGTGGGTGACCCCAACTCCCCTGATTACAAGCCTCCTCTGAACCTGAGCGGTGTCACCGTGACCGACGACCCCAGCGGCAACGTGCATAACATAGGCACGCTGAATGCGGCAGACTGCAAGGACTATTCAGGATCCTACACGCCCAGCAGTGCAGGTTCGGAAGAGCCCGGCGCCATCTCCTTCAGCGATACCGTCACGGCCACGGGGACGGCTCCTCTCGGTTTTGGCAGCGACACCGACACGGCGACCGCCACCTGCCCGCTCTGCCCGACTTGCCCGGATTGCCCCACTCCTTAGGCATGACAGGTTTTAGTCACGCATGAACCACAGGGCCATGGTGCAGACCATGGCCCTTCTTCATGGCATCAAGGCTGGGAGTCTGCTCCCCCCATCGCCCCCCTCACGAACGCCGACGGGCACAGAGGCCACCACGCCCCGCAGTGAGCAAAGCGTTAATAGCGGCAGAGGCATAAATTTCTCGGGCATTGAGGTTGCCAATCGGGCTTGAGCCCCGCAAGCTAAACGTGACGACGGGAGGCATCATAGCCATCCCTCTGTTTTACAGATGTTTTATTGTTCAAAACCAGATGTGGTCACGCCACACGCCGTCCATTTTTAGGGGGAAAAATGAGTCTGATTCAAGAATTCAAGGCCTTTGCATCCAGAGGCAACGTGATCGACATGGCGGTCGGTATCATCATAGGCGCCGCCTTTGGCAAGATAGTCTCCTCCTTCGTGGGAGACGTCATCATGCCGCCCATCGGCCTGATCCTGGGCGGGGTGGACTTCAGCGATCTCGCCGTGACCCTGAAGGCAGCCGAGGGGGAAGCCCCGGCCGTGGTCATCGCCTACGGCAAGTTCATCCAGACCTGTATCGACTTCCTGATCATCTCCTTCGCCATCTTCATGGGGCTCAAGGCCATCAATACCCTGAAGAAGAAGCAGGAAGAGGAAGCCGCCGCACCGGCCGGCCCCACCAAGGATCAGGAGCTGCTGACCGAAATCCGCGACCTGCTCAAGTCCCAACAGGGGAAGTAAGCAGCCCGGTGTCACCGGCATCGCCAATACGCATGCCTGGCACCACCCCATAGCAAGAGGGAGGCCCTGTGGCCTCCCTCTCTCGTTGGCGAAGACTTCCCGTCTCCCCTCGCAGCCGGTCATCCCGACACGGATCTGTGCCAAGTCCCCTCCCCGGGGCGCGATGCCGGGGCGGGCGCCAAGCATGCCGGGCGATGGGGTTGTCTCAGCCTTGATACAGGGGATGCCCGAACTATCTGCCCCCCTGCCAGCAGTCACCAGCACCGCCTGGCACCCCGCCTCCCCTCTGCACGCTGGCGCAAGCTCCCCGCCATCACGTCTGCTGACGGGACCACCCCGGAGCGCCCCTGTTCCATCGCTGTAACAGGGGAGATATTTAAAAAAGCATTATTTATCAATTAATTATGCTCAAGACTTCGCCGTCGCCCCCATGCCGTCGTTACAACTTCGCGGACATCACCCCGTTTACGCGACCAAAACCCGAGCTAATTTCTTATTTTTCAAATATTTATGTGCTTGGTGCATTCCTTGCTGTAGGGGTGCTGTCTATCGATGCCCACCCCACAGGGCCGCGCCCGCCCCCCTGCGTTACTCGCAAGGGACAGGGCCTCCTTGTGGTCACGTTCAGGCCTGGGACATCACCCGGCCCAGGCAGTCGCAGCCGGGTGACATGGAACAAAAAACCACAGGATAGGAAGAGGGAAATGCTATGAAATCAAGTCAGCGCAATCGCCTGCTCAGATCCCTGACGCTCCCCCTCGGGGTCGTCATGCTGGGGGGACTCCACCTCACCCCGGCCTGGGCCGGCATCTTTCCGGGCCTGCAACAAGAGGCCTGCATGGCAGACGCCTATATTGCCAAGGGGGGTTCACTCTCGGGCGGCAGCCTCAACTGCACGGCCAAGGACATCGAGGTCTCCAAAGTGGTACCGGTGAATCCGAACCAGGAGTGTACCAACGGCCAGGTGTTCACCTTCAACGCAGACGTGACCATCAAGACCAACGCCAGTGAGCGTTATGACACCACCTTCTACCTGCCGAGAACGTCCCAGAGCCCGCAGGTGGTGCAGGGAGGAGCAAGAAACTGCAGCCTCGTGCTGCCCAAGGCGAGCGACGCCGGGGAGAATGGCCAGGTCGCCTATGTGAATCTGGAACCGAAGCTGAAGGCGACCGACTTCCTGGACACCTGCGGCGATATCACCAAGGCCAACGGCACCGATCAATACACGCTCTTCAACCAGCCCATCACCATGCTCTGCCAACCCAGCCCCACGGATCCCAACAAGGCCCTCTTCACCTACTGCGCGGCCTGGGACATCCAGAAGAGCCTCAGTTGCAGCGAGAGCACGGTTCCTCCCGGCGCCGTGCCCGCCACCAAGTCCAAGTGCAACTGTGACAGCTTCGCCATCAACGTGTTTATCAGACCCGAGCCGCCTGCCATTACCAAGACGGTCGAGCCGACCAGCCTGCCCGAGCCGGGTGGCGTGTTCACCTACAACCTGAGCTTCACCAACTCGAGCGTCGCCTCCTTGTATATCGCCAGCCTGAAGGATGAGATAGACGTGGGCGGAGATGGCTCCTACGACAAGAGCGTGGACCTCTGGGGCGCTACCGAGAGCGTCGGGACGGCGGACGGCATCTATCTGCTCAGCAGCACCTGTGCGAAACCCGCCGCGGGCTCGACGACGAAGGAGGTGCTGCCCAACGCCACCTACAGCTGTCAGTTCACCCTGCATATCAAGGATCGCGATCTGCCCAACGATCAGAGCCCCGAGAAGTACGTCGACAACATAGTGGCCCTGTTCAAGGACAAGAACGGCGGCACGGTCGGCGACGGCAGCACCTGCCCGACCGGCTTCCAGACCGCCGGCAACAACTGCAGCGGCGCCAAGCTGGTCGAGATCACCAATGTCCCGCCCACCATAGCGGTTGAGAAGACCCCCTCCACCGACGAGGTGCTGGAGCCGGGGGCCAATGTGACCTACACCATCAAGGTCACCAATACCGCGGGCGATCACGACGATCCGCTCACCCTGACCAGCCTGGTGGACGACAAGTTCGGCGATCTGGACGGGCAGGGCACCTGCGATCTCGGCAGCGGCGTGGCCCTGTACAAGGGCACCCCCTTCCAGTGCAGCGTCACCGAGTTTGTCGGTGGCAACGCCGGCGATGTGCACACCAACAAGGTGACCGCCAAGGCCCTGGACAACGAAGGGGATGAGGCAACGGGAGAGGACAGCGCCACCGTCAACATCAATGACGTGGCATCGACCATCACGCTGCAAAAGGATGCCGTCCCCGTCAGTGTGCCCGAGACGGGCGACTCCGATGAGAAACGTTCGGTGGCCTATACCTTCACCTTCTCCGTCGATGCCAATGGCGTGGACAAGGTCACCTTCAATGACCTGGATGATGACGTGTTCGGCAATCTGACCAGCCAGTGCCAGGTCAACAGGAAGAACGGTGCCCCGCTCTTGCCCGCCGTGGCGCTGGCCGGCTTCGTCCTGAGCCCGGGCGAGTCGGCCAGTTGCACCCTCTCCAAGGATCTGCAGGGCAATGCTGATGAGAGCCATACCAACACGGCAACCATCAGCGGCAAGGATGAGGACAATCAGACCGTGACCGACAGCGATGATGCCACTGTGGAGTTCACCGATGTCCCCCCCGACATCACCAAGCTCTTTGCCCTCAAGGCCGCTGGCTTTGTCCGCATCAGCAACAACGGAGTGGACACCCTGACCGTCACCGCCCTGACCTTCAAGGGGGTCGATGTGGCCGATGGGAACGGGATTCCGGGCAGCTTCACCCTCTACGATGAGCCGGGGGTGAGTACCCATGAAGCCGGCTTCGGGCCCTTCGCCTTCTGCACCACTGGGGGGGCCATACTGCCCGGCGGCCACTATGACTGCGCCTTCGTGCTGGAGCTCGAACCCGGGCTCGCCGATCTCGGCAACATCGATCTGAAGGCGATCAACCCGGAACCTCTGGTGGTCACCCTGAAGGATGACGAACTCAACGAGGTCAAGGCCGAAGTGGAGGTCACCATCCAGACCCTGGAATGATGATGCAGTGAAACAGGCCGGGAAACTGGCTATTGAGGGGGCGACGGCTGAACCGTCGCCCCCTTTCTTTGTCCGGGCACGGGAGCCTAGGCGCGGGGATGGTGCTGGCCGTGCAGCGCCTTGAGCCGCTCGTTCGCCACGTGGGTGTAGATCTGGGTGGTGGAGAGATCCGCGTGCCCCAGCAGCATCTGCACTACCCGCAGGTCGGCGCCGTGGTTGAGCAGATGGGTGGCGAAGGCGTGGCGCAGGGTGTGGGGGGAGAGCTCGCCCTGGATACCGGCGCGCTGGGTATAGAGTTTGATGCGGTGCCAGAAGGTCTGGCGGGTCATCATGCGCGCCTGCTTGGAAGGGAACACCACGTCCGAGCTGGTGCCCCCGAGCAGCAGGGTACGTGCCTCCCGGTAGTAGCGCTCCAGCCAGTGCACCGCCTCCTCCCCCATGGGCACCAGCCGCTCCTTGTTGCCCTTGCCCACCACCCGCACCAGCCCCTGGCGCAGGCTGACGTGCTCGGCGGTGAGCCCCACCAGCTCGGAGACCCGCAGCCCGGTGGCATAGAGCAGCTCGAGCATCGCCTTGTCGCGCAGCTCCAGCGGGTCATCCACCAGGGGCGCCATGAGCAGCGCCTCCACCTCGGCCTCGCTCAAATCGGCGGGGAGCTTCTTGGGGAGCTTGGGCCCCTCCAGCAGCACGGTGGGATCGTCGCTGCGCAGCTTCTCCCGGTTGAGGTACTGATAGAAGCGGCGCAGGGCCGACAGGAAGCGGGCCGTGCTGCTCGCAGCGAACTGATGGTCCACCCGCCAGGCGAGGTAGTGCTGGATGTCGTCCAGCCCGGCCAGCAGCAGGGAGCTCCCCTGCTCATCGAGCCAGAGGGCGAATTTTTCCAGATCCGTGCGATAGGCGCCGACCGTGTTGTCAGACAGCCCCCGCTCCAGCCAGAGGGCGTCGAGAAACGGCTCGATAAGGGGATGGGATTCAGCTTTGCTCATGGTACGCCGCGCTCAGGGAAACAGGGGGCCATTGTAGCGCGTCGACCCACCCGGGCCGCAAGGCAGGCTTCTCCATCGTCCGCCAGGCGGTGAAGCGCGCCGGGCAATCTGCTAGACTGGCGCCCTCCCCCGGGCGCCACCCTGCCGGTTGCCCGCCCCCCTGGCCTACTGCGATCAAGAGAAGAGCGATGAAGATAGGTTTGTTTTACGGCTCCACCACCTGCTACACCGAGATGGCCGCCGAGAAGATCCGCGCCCTCATCGGCCCCGAGCTGGTCGATCTCCACAACATCAAGGATGTCCCCCTCGTCCGCATGCAGGAGTACGACATCCTGATCCTGGGCATCTCCACCTGGGACTTCGGCGAGCTGCAGGAAGATTGGGAATCCCGCTGGGAAGACATCAGGGATGTGCATCTGGAGGGCCGCATCATCGCCCTGTTCGGCCTGGGCGATCAGCTGGGATATGGCGAGTGGTACCAGGATGCCCTCGGCCTCTTGCACGATCAGCTGGTGCCCAAGGGCGTCAAGCTGGTGGGCTACTGGCCCAACGAGGGGTACGAGTTCGACGCCTCCAAGGCGCTGATCGACGATGGCCGCCACTTCGTCGGCCTGGCCCTCGACGATGCCAACCAGTACGACCAGACCGAATCCCGCATCGAGCAGTGGGTCGACCAGATATTAAGCGAGATCCACGAGCTGCTCTGATCCAGGTAGCTTGCATGCTCGATGACCCCTTGGATACGGATCGACGATGGCCATCATCTTGTCGTCGGCCTGACCCTCGACGATGCCAACCAGTACGACCAGATCGCATCCCGCATCGAGCAGTGGGTCGACCAGATCCTCGGCGAGATCCACGAACGGCTCTGATCCCACTGCCGGTGGCCCGATTTCGGGTCACCGGGCGCATAAATCGCACCGATTTTCTCGTTTGGTATCATCGCCTGACGCTATAGCGACTTTTGGCCTCTGGTCTGCAACAATGGGTTCGACACCCTATAACAACCTAAAGCCGGGTGTCGGAAGCAAACGGACAGACCAGAAAAGGATATTCTATGACTTCATTCTCCCTGTTGGCCCCCGCCATCGCCCGCGACGTGCTCGATCACGCCCTGGCACTGGGTGCCGACTTCGCCGAACTGTTTGTGGAGCGCAAGCGCCGCAGCCAGCTCAGCCTGCTCTCCAGCCAGATAGAGAACATCAGCGGCGGCCTCGACTTCGGCATAGGCGTGCGCCTGTGCTACGGCCACAAGGTGCTCTACGGCTACACCAACCTGGCCGATCGCAACGAGCTCCTGCGCATCGTCACCCTGCTGGCGGCCAAAGACAGGCGTGACCCCGTGGTGACCGCCATCGCCTTCGATTTCACCCGCCTGACCGATCGCAACCCGATCGCCCTGCCCCTGTCGGCCGACAAGCTGCTGGAGCAGAAGATCGCCTACCTGCACGCCATGGACGCCGCGGCCCGCGCCGAGAGCGACAAGGTGAGCCAGTTCTCCGGCAATGTGCTGGGCTGGGAGCAGGAGGTGGAGATCTTCAACAGCGAAGGGGTACAGGTGGCCGATCGCCGCCACTACAACCGCATCATGGCCCAGACCATCGCCCTGGACGGAGGCGAGCAGAGCGTGGGCTATGAGGCCCCCGGCGCCATGAAGGGGTGGGAGCACGCCGCCGGCGTGGATCCCCGCGAGCTGGCCCTCACCGCCACCCGCCAGGCGCTGGTGAAGCTGGGTGCCGCCCCCTGCCCGAGCGGCACCCTGCCGGTCATCATGGAGAGCGGCTTTGGCGGCGTCATCTTCCACGAGGCGTGCGGCCACCTGCTGGAGACCACCTCGGTGGCCAAGAAGGCGTCCGTGTTCCACGACAAGATGGGCCAGCTCATCGCCAACCCCGCGGTCAGCGCGGTGGACGAGGGCTTGCAGGGCAACGCCTGGGGCTCCATCAACGTCGACGATGAGGGGATGGCGACCCAGCACACCCAGCTCATCAAGGAGGGGGTGCTGACCGGCTTCCTGGTGGACAGGATGGGAGCCCTTCGCACCGGCTACGCCCGCACCGGTTCCGGACGGCGCGAATCCTACAAGTTCGCCCCGGCCTCGCGCATGCGCAACACCTACATCGAGCCGGGCAACCACAGCCTGGACGAGATGCTGGCGACCGTGGAGCACGGCATCTATGCCAAGCGGATGGGGGGCGGCTCGGTGCAGCCCGGCACCGGCGAGTTCAACTTCAACGTGCAGGAGGCCTACCTTATCGAGGGAGGCAAAATAACCAGACCGCTGAAATCGGCGACCCTGATCGGCACGGGCCCCCAGGTGCTCAAGGAGATCTCCATGGTGGGGCGCGATCTGGCCCTCTCCGCCGGCATGTGCGGATCTGTCTCCGGCTCCATCCCGGCTTCGGTCGGGCAGCCGCCACTCAAGGTGGACAACATCCTGGTGGGAGGGAACGCCTGATGAGCCAGCTCGACATGAACCAACTGCTTGCCCGCCTGCTGGACAAGGTCGCCGCTCTCGGTGCCGAGGCGGACGTCATCGCCAACCAGGACAGGGCCTTCTCCCTCAAGGCCGACAAGGGCGAGCTCAGTGAATACAAGGTCACCAGCAGCCAGCAGATCGGCATTCGGCTGATCAAGGAAGGCCGGGTCGGCATCGCCTACTCGGAGGCCCTCGATGAGGCCGCCCTGGATGCCATGGTGCAGGATGCGCTCGATGCCAGCCGCTTCGCCAAGGTGGACCCGGACCAGCGCATCACAGTGCAGCAGAGCAGGCTCGCCACCGACTGCGCCGAGATCCACCAGCCCGACACCACGGCGGTGGAAGAGAAGATCGCCCTGGCCCTGCGCCTCGAGTCCGACATGCTGGCCCTGCCGGACGTGACCGGTGCCCCCTACAACGGCTTCTTCGAGGGGGAGAGCCGGCTGTGGCTCGCCAACAGCCAGGGCTCGTTCTGCCAGCACCAGGAATTCAGCGTCGGCTGCCACAGCTCGGCCCTGATCGAGCGGGGCGGCCGCCAGTCCATGCACTACCAGGGGCTGTACGGCCGCCGCTTCGACGAGCTGGACCCGGTGCCCCTCATCGCGCAGATCCATGCCGTGGCCGATGGCCTGCTGATGGGTGAGGCGGTGCCGAGCGGTCGCTACAGCGTCATCTTCAGCCCCAACTGCCTGGCCAGCCTGTTTGGCTGCTTTCAGTCGGCGCTGTCGGGCAAGTGGGCCCAGCAGGGGATCAACCCCTGGCGCAGCAAGGTGGGCCAGAGCGTAGCCTCCCGCTGGCTCACCCTGGAGAGCCGGGTCCATATGCCGGGGGGCATGAAGATCAAGGCGTTTGACGGCGAAGGGGCCGCCACCTCGGATCTGCTGCTCATCGGCGAGGGGGAGCTCAAGACCCTGCTGCACAACAGCGCCACCGCCCGCCACTTCGGCGTGACGAGCAACGGTGCAGCCGCCCGCAGTGCCCGCAGTGCCCTGGACGTGAGCCCGCGCCACCTGGTGTTCGGGCTCGGCCCCCACGGCGAGGCCGAGGTACAAAGCGGCGAGTACCTGGAGCTGGTCAAGCTCGACGGCCTGCACTCCGGGGCCGACGCGGTGAGCGGCGACTTCTCGTTCGGCGCCTCCGGCTTCCTGTGCCGGGACGGGGAACGGGTGACGCCGGTGCGCGGCATCACGGTGGCGGGCAACTTCTATCGCCTGCTGAGTGAGCTGGAGGCGGTCGGCAACCTGCTGCACCACGACGATGGCAAGGAGTTCTATGCCCCGCAGATCCGCTTCGGCGGCTTGAGCATCGCAGGTAAATAGCTGAATGACATGGAGAACCCCCTGGTTTCCTGCAACTGAAAACGGCGCCTGATGGCGCCGTTTTTTTGCCTCTGGCACCGCGTATTGGCCACTCCTAACCTCAAAGAGCCACCGGCCGCATTGGCCGGGAATCTCTGGAGAATACGACGATGGACAACACCCTGGTCTGGGCCGACATTCCGACACGGGATCTGGATCGCGCCATGGACTTCTACTCGGCCCTGCTCGATGTGCAGGTCACCCCCATCCAGGAGGAGGAGATGCGCTATGCCATGTTGCGCTACGACGGCAACAACGCGGCGGCCTGCCTCGGCCCCATGGACAAATACCACCAGCCCGGCGGCGCCGGCCCCCTCATCTATCTCTCCCTCGGTGACAGGCTGCAGGAGGCGGAGCAGCTGGTGCCCCGGCTCGGCGGGCGGGTGCTCGAACCCCTGCACAGCATCGGCAGCGGCCATGGCTCCCGGGTCATCATCGAAGATACCGAAGGGAACTGGCTGGCCCTCTATGCCCCGCCAGCCGCCTGACGGGCGGGCAGACACGACAACGGCGACCCTGGGGTCGCCGTTGTTCTTTCAGCGGATCCTGCTGGCCATCAGGCCTCTGGATTGAGACGGGTCGGCATGCCGGTGCGCTGTTCCAGCACCTGCTTGACCACGTTGGAGTCGCTCTCGGCGTGGGCGATGAAACGGGTGGTGGCCGGGGTCATGGGCAGCGGCACGGCGGCGGTGGAGTTGAACTCCTCCTCGGTGCGCGACAGCGGCTCGTGCACTTCCATGTAGCGACCGCCATCCGGTTCGACCGTGGTCTTGACCGGCTGGTTCACGAACTGGACGCGGGTGCCGACCGGCACGTTGTCGAACAGGTACTTGATGTCGTCGGCGCGCAGGCGCACGCAGCCGCTGCTCACCCGCAGACCGATGCCGAAGGTGGCGTTGGTACCGTGGATGGCGTAGAGGTTGCCGATGTAGAGGGCGTGCAGACCCATGGGGTTGTCAGGACCGGCCGGCCAGACTGCGGGCAGGGTCTTGCCCTGGGCGGCGTAGCGGCGACGGATGTTCTCGGTCGGGGTCCAGGTCGGGTTCGCGCGCTTGCGCTCCACCTTGGTGATCCAGTTCTCCGGGGTGTTGACCCCCAGCTGGCCGATCCCGATGGGCAGCACCTGCACCACGTTCTTGCCCTTGGGGTAGTAGTAGAGGCGCATCTCGGCCACGTTGATGACGATCCCCTCGCGCGGCGCATTCGGCAGGATCAGCTGATGGGGAATGACCAGCTTGCTGCCCGGCGTCGGCAGGTAGGGGTCGACGCCCGGGTTCGCTTCCATGATGTTGGTCAGACCCAGCTGGAAGTCAGCGGCAATCTGCTCCAGCGGACGGTTGTCCGCGGGGACCACGTACTCCTGATTCTCGCCGATCAGGCGGCTGTTCGCGGCGGGCAGCACGTATTCAACGGCGGCAGCCTGCTGGCTGACCAGGGTCAGAGTGCAAAAAAGGGCCGAAGCGGCAATGCGAAGGGGATTCATAAAATTCCTGTATGGTTTCCTGTACCTGTGGGCCTTTGGCCTGCTCATCCTCGGCTTGTTCTGTGACGCGTCACCCGAGACCAATAACCGAGCGCGCATTCTTTCCCGAGTAGGGCAAAATTTCAACTTGGAGATGGGCTTTTTCGCGGAAAAGATCCATTCCCTCCCCAGCGACCGCCCCTCCCGGCTTGCTGACACCCTAACATCGCTCTTATGAGCATAAAATGAACAGGTCGGCGGCCTGGCAGCCCCTCCCCAAATTGCATGAAGGGCCGGTCACGAGTACAATCTCGCACCCTCTGTATCAGGAGTATCGAACCATCTCGTTCCCTGGTGTAGTCCGATCGGAGGCGGTGCGTCGAGTACGGTCGCGCCATGCCGATTAATCCATACGACGCCATCAGGTGGCGCCGTCCTGATTTGCAATCAGACAAAGAGTCCAACATGTTCAGACCAGAATTGCTCTCCCCCGCCGGGACCCTCAAGAACATGCGTTACGCCTATGCCTATGGCGCCGACGCCGTCTACGCGGGTCAGCCCCGCTACAGCCTGCGGGTACGCAACAACGAATTTGATCACAAGAATCTGCAGCTCGGCATCAACGAGGCCCATGCCCTGGGCAAGCAGTTCTATGTGGTGGCCAACATCCAGCCCCACAACTCCAAGCTCAAGACCTTCATCCGCGACATGCGCCCCGTGGTGGAGATGAAACCGGACGCACTGATCATGTCCGACCCCGGTCTCATCATGATGATGCGCGAAGCCTTCCCCGAGATGCCGATCCACCTGTCGGTGCAGGCCAACGCGGTCAACTGGGCCACGGTGAAGTTCTGGCATCAGATGGGCCTGACCCGGGTCATTCTCTCCCGCGAGCTGTCGCTGGACGAGATCGAGGAGATCCGCATGCAGGTGCCGGAGATGGAGCTGGAAGTCTTCGTCCACGGCGCCCTGTGCATGGCCTACTCGGGCCGCTGCCTGCTCTCCGGCTACATCAACAAGCGCGACCCCAACCAGGGCACCTGCACCAACTCCTGCCGCTGGGAGTACAAGGTCCACGAGGGCAAGGAAGATGACGTGGGCCAGATCGTCCACCGCCAGGAGCCCATCGCCGTGCAAAAGGTGGATCCGACCCTGGGGGCCGGCAAGCCGAGCGACGCCCTGGTGCTGCTGGAGGAGTCCAACCGTCCCGGCGAGTTCATGACCGCCTTCGAGGACGAACACGGCACCTACATCATGAACTCCAAGGACCTGCGCGCCGTCGAGCACGTGGAGCGCCTGACCAGGATGGGCGTCCATTCCCTCAAGATCGAAGGCCGTACCAAGTCCTTCTACTACTGCGCCCGCACCGCCCAGGTCTATCGCAAGGCCATCGACGATGCGGTGGCCGGCCGGCCGTTCGATCCCACCCTGATGGGCACCCTCGAGAACCTGGCCCACCGCGGCTACACCGAGGGCTTCCTGCGCCGCCACAACCACAGCGAGTACCAGAACTACGACTACGGCTACTCCGTCTCCGACACCCAGCAGTTCGTCGGCGAGATCACCGGTCGCAACGGTGACATGGTCGAGGTCGAGGTGAAGAACAAGTTCCTGCTGGGCAACAGCCTGGAGCTGATGACCCCACAAGGCAACCTCAGCTTCAACCTGGAGCAGATGCAGAACCGCAAGGGCGAGCTCATCGACACCGCGCCGGGCAACGGCCACGTGGTCTATGTGCCGGTACCGAAGGAAGTGGACGTGAACTACGGCATCCTGCTGCGCAACCTCGGCGAGCGCGAGGATACCCGTCAGCCCCACTCGGCGGCCTGAGATGGCGCTGCTCATCACCGACAAGTGCATCAACTGCGACATGTGCGATCCGGAGTGTCCGAACCAGGCCATCAGCCTGGGGACCAAGATCTACGAGATCGACCCGGATCGCTGCACCGAGTGCGTCGGCCACTATGAGAAGCCCACCTGCATCAGCGTCTGCCCCATCGACTGCATCATCTGGGATCCCGCCCACGTGGAGACCGAAGAGCAGTTACTGGACAAATTCGTCAGGATGCACAGGCAGTAACACCGGCATCAGCGTCTGCGCCTTTTGGACTGCATCCTCCGGGCTCCCGCCCACGTGGAAACCGAGGATCAGTTGCTGGATAAGTTCGTGCGGATGCACAGGCAGTAGCGACAGCAGCCCCACAAGGGCTCCCACTCACCATAGAAAAAGCCGGGCATGCCCGGCTTTTTCTATTGCGCTGCCCTCCCCTCAGGGCTTGACCAGTTTCTGCAGCGCCTCGAGTTCCCGTTGGGCCTCCAGCAGCTCGGCCTGGGACGCTTCCAGCTTTGCCTGCTTCTTGGCGATCTTGTCCGGCTTGCCCGCCACCCGCGCACTCTGCAGATCCGCCAGCCGCTCTTCCACCTCGGCCTTCTGCTTGACCACTTTCTGCTGCTGATCCTCAAGGAGCCCGGCATCGGTACAGTGGGTCTCGATGTTGCGCAGGGCCTGCTCCAACCCGGCAACCCGCTCTGCGTTGTCGTGCGCCCTGGCGAACGCGAGCTGCTCGGTCACCGCCTGATGTCTGGCCTTGCAGCCGACGTTTTCACTGCCATAGGCCTGCCCGGCCAACAGCAACAAGCCTATTCCGGCGATCTTCCACATAACGACCTCTTTGCTCTGTCATACTGGATGGCCGCCCATGAGACCTGACTCATCCCGCGAGGTCAAGACGCGGGAACCCGGGCTACGACAGAGTTTGCACTGCATCAAGCCAGTGTCATCCGGGTGGCGCTACAATGCCCCTTTAACCCAGGAGAGTCCCATGAAACCGCAGATCCTCATCGTCGCCAACGGCGCCCCCTATGGCAGCGAGTCCCTGTTCAATGCCCTTCGCCTCGGGATTGCCCTCCAGGAGCAGAAGAAGACAGACCTGAAACTCTTCCTGATGTCGGATGCGGTCGGCGCCGCCCTGGCAGGGCAGAGCCCGGCCGAGGGCTACAACCTGCGCCAGATGCTGGAGATCCTGCTGGCACAGGGCACCCAGATCCGGCTGTGCCAGAGCTGCACCGACGCCCGTGGCATCACCCCTCTGCCCCTCATCGAGGGCATCGAGATAGGCACCCTGCCCCTGCTGGCCCAGTGGACCCTGGCCGCCGACAAGGTGCTGACCTTCTAGCCATCAGGTACCGGCCCGGGCCAGCGTGGGTCGCGGGATCCGGGTGCTCAGGCCATAGAGCATCAGGATCATCAGGCAGAGCAGCGCCATCAGGGCGTAGAGGGTGGCGCCTCCCCAGTGGGCCAGTATCCAGCCCCCCAGCAGGGCCCCCATGGCGACCCCGAGCCCGGACATGGAGGCCGCCCCGAAGTAGCTGCCCTTCAGGTGGCTCGGCGCCATCTGATCGATCAGCACGTTGAGCAAGGGGAACAGGATGCACTCCCCGACGCTCAAGAGGACCACGGCCACTATCCAGTGCCACCAGATGGCGGTATCCCCCAGCGCAAACAGCAACTGGGCGCCGAGAAACAGCGCCACCCCGAGTTGCAGCCTGCGCCGGGTGGGCCAACCCGCGGTCAGGTGCAGCAGGGGGAACTGCAGTATCACTATGGTCAACGCATTGGCGGTGACCAGCCAGCCGATGAGCCGCTCCACCTCGGGTGTGCCCGAACGGGTCAGGTACTGGATGAGGGGGGATTCGAACTGGGCATAGACCAGCATCAGCAGCAGGTTCGCCAGGGTCAGCAGCAGGAAGCCCCTGTCCTGCCAGAGCACCCGCAACACGGTGCGCATGCCGGGACCGGCCGCCTGGCTTGCCTGACAACCGGCCAGCCGAAAGCCGGTGACGAAGATGGCGCCGAGCAGCAGGTAGCTGGCGCTGAGCAGCAGGAAGGTCTCCTGCCGCGCACTCAGACCATAGGTGACCCCGAGCAGGGGACCGATGGCCGCTCCCAGGTTCAGCAGAAAGTAGCGCAGGTGCAGCGCCAGTTCGCGGGCCTTGGGCTCGGCCAGGCTGTCGGCCATCAGCGCCTTGCCGGGGGAGTCGATGAGCCCGTAGGAGAGGCCGCTGCCGATCACCCCGACCGCCAGCCAGACCACCTGGTGGGAGAGGCCGAGCAGGGCCACGCTCGAGGCCGATATCAGGCAGCCAAACAGCAGGATGTTGCGCCTCCCCCACTTGTCCGACAACCAGCCACCGTAGAAGCTCACCAGGGTGGAGAGGGCCGCCGTCGCCCCCAGGATGGCCCCTATCAGGGTCGCCGACAGGCCGTAGTCACGGTAGAGCAGGATGGAGAGAAAGGGCCAGACCATGAAGAAGGTGGTACGCACCATGAAGGTGCCCAGGATGACGATCCAGACCAGGGGGGTAAACTGCCTGAGAGAGGCCCATGACATGTTGCACTTCCTTTTGACAACCGAGAGGCGGGTCGCCCCTTATAGCAAGTGGCGCCAAAAGGAACAAGGCATCTCACCGACGGGATCGCCGGATGCCAGACAACAAAAAGCCGACCCTGAGGTCGGCTTTTTCAGCAGGCGGCGGCTTATTCGGCAGCCGGCTCTTCCACGGCAACGGCGGCGGCGGCCGGAGCGGCAGCGGCTTCGGTCGGGGCGTTCGCTTCCTTGATGGAGAGACGCACGCGGCCCTGACGGTCCACTTCCAGTACCTTCACCTTCACCACGTCACCAATCTTCAGATAGTCGGCCACGTTCTGCACGCGCGCATCGGTGATCTGGGAGATGTGCACCAGACCGTCCTTGCCCGGCAGGATGTTGACGAAGGCACCGAAGTCGGCCAGACGGACAACCTTGCCTTCGTAGATGCGGTTCACTTCGATCTCGGCAGTGATGGCCTCGATACGGCGGATCGCTTCCTTGGCGGCTTCACCGTCGACGGCGGCGATGCGGACGGTACCGTCGTCATCCAGCTCGATGTTGGTGCCGGTCTCTTCGGTCAGCGCGCGGATCACGGAGCCACCCTTGCCGATGACGTCCTTGATCTTCTCCGGGTTGATCTTGATGGTGTGGATGCGCGGGGCGAAATCGGAGATCTCGGCACGCGGAGCCTGGATGGCTTCGTCCATCACTTTCAGGATGTGCAGGCGAGCACCACGAGCTTGCTTCAGGGCAATCTCCATGATCTCCTTGGTGATGCCTTCGATCTTGATGTCCATCTGCAGGGCGGTCACACCTTCGGTGGTACCGGCAACCTTGAAGTCCATGTCGCCCAGGTGATCTTCGTCACCCAGGATGTCGGACAGCACGACGAAACCTTCTTCTTCCTTCACCAGACCCATGGCGATACCGGCAACGGAGGCCTTGATCGGCACACCTGCGTCCATCAGCGCCAGGGAGGAACCACAGACGGAGGCCATGGAGGAGGAGCCGTTGGATTCGGTGATTTCAGAGACCACGCGTACCACGTACGGGAACTCGTCGGCGCTCGGCATCACGGCAGCAACGCCACGCTTGGCCAGACGACCGTGACCGATTTCACGGCGCTTCGGGCTACCCATCATGCCGGTCTCACCGACGCAGTATGGCGGGAAGTTGTAGTGCAGCATGAAGCGATCGGCGCGGTTGCCGGTCAGCTCGTCGATATTCTGGGCGTCACGCTCGGTGCCCAGGGTGGCAACGACCATGGCCTGGGTTTCACCACGGGTGAACAGGGCGGAGCCGTGGGCACGCGGCAGTACGCCGGTGGCGACGGACAGGGCGCGGATCATCTCCGGATCGCGACCATCGATGCGCGGCTCGCCACGTACGACACGACCACGGACGATGCGGCTTTCCAGGCTGTGGAACTCTTCGCCGATCTTCTTGGCATCTTCTTCCACGCCAGAGGCGATGACCTGCTCGACCACGCGGCCCTTGATGGCGGCGATGGTTTCATAACGCACGGCCTTCTCGGTGATGCGATAGGCTTCACCCAGTTCAGCTGTTGCCAGCTCGGCCACCTTGGCCTTCAGCGCTTCGTTGACGGCAGGCGGTGTCCAGTCCCACGGCTTGGTGCCGACGTCGACAGCGAATTCGTTGATGGCGTTGATCACGGCCTGCATCTGCTCGTGACCGTAGACCACGGCGCCCAGCATCACCTCTTCGGAGAGGATGGCCGCTTCGGATTCCACCATCAGCACGGCGTTGGCGGTACCGGCAACCACCAGGTCCAGATCGCTCTGGGGCAGTTCGGTGGTGGTCGGGTTCAGCACGTACTGACCGTTCATGTAACCCACGCGGGCTGCACCGATCGGGCCGCCGAACGGGATGCCGGAGATGGCCAGCGCCGCGGAGGCACCGATCATGGCAACGATGTCGGGGGAAACGGCCGGGTTCACGGACATGACGGTGGCAACCACCTGAACCTCATTGAGGAAGCCTTCCGGGAACAGCGGACGGATGGGACGGTCGATCAGACGGGAGATGAGGGTTTCACCCTCGCTCGGACGGCCTTCACGACGGAAGAAACCACCCGGGATACGACCAGCAGCATAGGTACGCTCCTGATAGTTGACGGTCAGCGGGAAGAAATCACGGCCGTGATCGGCCTCTTTCTTGCCTACGACGGTCACGAAGACACAGGTATCGTCCATGCTGACCATGACGGCCGCAGTGGCTTGACGGGCCATCACACCGGTTTCCAGTGTGACGGTGTGTTGACCGTACTGGAATGACTTTACAATAGGATTCACGTGAATTTCCTTTTAACAATTTGGCGCTTTAAATTCGCGTGCAAGTATACTTGATTCGCATCAAAAGGTAAGCGCGGACGTTAATTCTGTGAGGCAGGCAACGGCCTGCATCCCGTTTGAAACGGGCCATAAAAAAGGGGAACCTCACGGTTCCCCTTTTTCGCGAAATCTGATGGTCGATTAACGACGCAGACCCAGCTTGGCGATCAGAGCGGCATAACGCTCGGAATCTTTACGCTTCAGGTAGTCCAGCAGCTTGCGACGCTGGGAAACCATGCGCAGCAGACCACGACGACCGTGGTGATCCTTGGCGTGCTCCTTGAAGTGACCTTGCAGATGGTTGATCTGGGCAGTCAGCAGGGCAACCTGCACTTCGGGGGAACCGGTGTCGTTGGCGCCACGAGCGTTGTCGGCAACGATTTGCGCTTTGATCTCAGCATTTAGAGACATGATGTTACTCCAGTAGAGTGTTTAAAGGTCCACAGCCAATCTCTAATTCAGCCGTGAAATGAGGGCGGTATCATAATCGTCCCCGTCACTTTTCGCAACGGGAAAGAGGCACAACGGCCAACACGCCTCGATACCGCCTGAGGATCACTCCTCGTCGTGTTCGTCGTGATAGCGCACCAGACGCTTGGGCGCCACGCGCCCCTCGTCGTCGATCTCGCCCACCCCGATGAACTCGCGTTCCGGGCCGACCGTCATGCGGACCTGGCCGCTCTGCGGCGCACCCGCCACCTGAACGGCCTGACCCTGATTCACGTAGGCGGCCACCGCCACCTGCATGTTCACCTCTGGCAGGGAGGCCACGGCGGTATCCATCGGCAGCAGCAGGGGATCCAGCTGCTCCCGCGGCGGGATGCTCTCCGCCTTGGCCTGCTCGAAGATGCACTCGAGCTGCTCCAGGGTCAGCATCCGCTCGTATGGGTAGCTGGCCACCTGGGTACGGCGCAGCTGGGTGACGTGAGCGCCACAGCCCAGCACCTCGCCGAGATCGTCCACCAGGGAGCGGATGTAGGTGCCCTTGCTGCAGTGCACCTCGAGGCGCACCTCATCCCCCTCGAAGCTCAGCAGTTTGAGCTCGAAGATGGTGATGGGACGGGCTTCCCGCTCGATCTCGATGCCCTCGCGGGCGTACTCGTAGAGCGGACGGCCGTTGTGCTTGAGGGCGGAGTACATGGACGGCACCTGCATGATGGGGCCGCGGAACTGGTCCAGCGCCTCGATCAGGGTGCCCACCGCCACGTTCACCGGCCGGGTGGAGACCACCTCCCCGTCGGAGTCGCTGGTGTTGGTACGCTCGCCGAGCTTGGCGGTCACCTCGTAGCGCTTGTCCGCTTCCAGCAGGTACTGGGAGAACTTGGTGGCTTCCCCCAGGCAGATCGGCAACATGCCGGTCGCCAGGGGATCCAGGGCGCCGGTGTGGCCGGCCTTGGCGGCGTTGTAGATCCGCTTGACCTTCTGCAACACATCGTTGGAGGTCAGGCCGGTGGGTTTGTCCAACAGCAGGATGCCGTGCACGTCACGGCCCTTGAAACGACGTCTTCGAGACATCTCAGGCTTTGTCCTCAGTAGTGTCATCCGGTGCGGCATCGCTCTCGTCACGACCGGCTTCGGTCATGCGGCGCTTGTCTTCCCGCACAGTGTTGGTCACCAGGTTGGAGAGGCGCATCCCCTCGACCAGGGTCTGGTCATAGTAGAAACGCAGCTCCGGCACCACCCGCAGGCGCATGGCGCTGCCAAGCAGGCTGCGGATGTAGCCGGCGGCTTCGGTCAGGCCCTTGAGCCCTTCCGCGATTCGCTCGGCATCGTTCTCCAGCTGCAAGAAGGTGACGTAAATCTTGGCATAGTTCAGATCCTTGGACACTTCCACATCGGAAACCGTCACCATGCCGATGCGCGGGTCTTTCACCTCGCGCTGCAGGATCAGCGCGATTTCACGCTGGATCTGCTGCCCGACCCGACGGGTCCGGCTGAATTCTCTGGCCATATTCTATCCTGCGATAAAAGGGGGCCGCGGCCCCCTATTTTGTATAACGCTCGGCTTACAGAGTCCGCTGGATTTCAACGGTCTCGTAAACTTCGATCTGGTCGCCTTCGCGCACGTCGTTGTAGTTCTTGACCGCGATGCCGCACTCGTAGCCGTTCTTGACTTCGTTGACGTCATCCTTGAAGCGACGCAGGGATTCCAGCTCGCCTTCGTAGATAACCACGTTGTCGCGCAGAACGCGAATGCGGTTGGAACGCTTGACCACACCTTCGGTGACCATACAGCCGGCCACGGCGCCAAACTTCGGCGACTTGAAGACGCTGCGCACTTCCGCCAGACCGATGATCTCCTGACGATATTCCGGTGCCAGCATGCCGCTCATGGCCTGCTTCACTTCGTCCAGCAGGTCATAGATGACGGAGTAGTAGCGCAGATCCAGGCTCTCGGCCTCGATGACCTTGCGGGCAGAAGCGTCGGCACGGACGTTGAAGCCCACCAGGATAGCGCTGGACGCGGCAGCCAGGGTGGCGTCGGTCTCGGTGATGCCACCCACGCCGGAACCGACGATCTTCACCTTCACCTCTTCGGTGGAGAGCTTGACCAGGGCGTCGCAGATCGCTTCCACGGAACCCTGTACGTCGGCCTTGATCACCACGTTCACTTCGGACACTTCGCCCTCGGTCATGTTGGCGAACATGTTCTCCAGCTTGGCCTTCTGCTGGCGAGCCAGCTTGACTTCGCGGAACTTGCCCTGACGATAGAGTGCCACTTCGCGGGCCTTCTTCTCGTCACGCACGACGGTGGCTTCGTCACCGGCAGAGGGCACACCGGACAGGCCGAGGATCTCGACCGGCAGGGACGGACCCGCTTCCTTGATCTCGCGACCCAGTTCGTCACGCATGGCGCGCACACGGCCGTATTCCAGACCGCACAGCACGATGTCGCCCTGACGCAGAGTACCTTCCTGCACCAGCACGGTGGCAACCGGGCCACGGCCCTTGTCAAGGAAGGACTCGATCACGACGCCGCTGGCCATGCCGTCGACCACGGCCTTCAGCTCCAGCACTTCGGCCTGGATCAGGATGGCCTCCAGCAGGTCGTCGATGCCCTGACCGGATTTGGCGGAGACGTGCACGAACTGGCAGTCGCCACCCCAGTCTTCCGACATGACGTTGTAACGGGCCAGCTCGGTCTTGACGCGATCGGGATCCGCTTCCGGCTTGTCGATCTTGTTGACCGCAACGACCAGGGGCACTTCTGCGGCCTTGGCGTGCTGGATCGCTTCGATGGTCTGCGGCATGACGCCGTCATCGGCAGCCACCACCAGTACCACGATGTCGGTGGCCTTGGCACCACGGGCACGCATGGAGGTGAACGCCGCGTGACCCGGGGTATCCAGGAAGGTGATCATGCCACTGTCGGTTTCGACGTGGTAGGCACCAATGTGCTGGGTGATGCCGCCGGCTTCGCCCGCGGCAACCTTGGCCTTGCGGATGTAGTCCAGCAGGGAGGTCTTGCCGTGGTCGACGTGACCCATGATGGTCACGACAGGGGCGCGCGGCTTGGCTTCGGAGGTCTCGTCACGATCGCTAAGTACCGCCTCTTCCAGCTCGTTCTCGCGGCGCAGCACCACCTTGTGACCCATCTCCTCGGCGACCAGCTGGGCGGTCTCCTGGTCGATCACCTGGTTGATGGTGGCCATGGCGCCCATCTTCATCATCACCTTGATGACTTCGACACCCTTGACGGCCATCTTGTTGGCGAGTTCCGCCACTGTGATGGTCTCGCCGATGACGACGTCGCGGTTGACCACGGCCGCCGGCTTGTTGAAGCCGTGCTTCATGGCGTTCGGCATGGCCATCTTGCCACGCTTGCCCTTGCGAGCACGCGGATCGCGGGAGTTGCGGTCGTTGCGGTCATCTTCGCGACGGCCGACCTTCTTCGGCGCCTTGGCAGCGGCAGCCGTGCGACGGCTGGTCTCTTCCTTGCGATCCAGCTCATCTTCCGCCGCTTGCGCGTGCTTGTTGGTGGTCAGATGGTAATCGCTGCTCTCTTTGGCACGAGCCGCCTCTTCCTCGGCCCAGCGGGCCGCATTCTGTTCCGCCATGAGACGAGCCTCTTCGGCTTTCTTCGCGGCGAGTTCTTCAGCTTTTTGCAAAGCTGTCTGTTCCTGTTGGCGCTTCAGTTCTTCTGCTTCGCGCTTGGCCATCTTTTCTGCCTCTTGCTGAGCTGTGCTACTGGCTGCTTTGGCGGGCTGTTGAGCCTGTCGAGCCTTTTGTTGTGCCTCGATCCGCGCCTTTTCCTCAGCTTCACGACGAGCCTGCTCAGCCTCACGGCGAGCCTTCTCTTCAGCGTCGAGGCGGGCCTTCTCTTCGGCCTCGCGACGAGCTTTTTCTTCTGCTTCCAAACGCGCTTTTTCCTCGGCTTCCGCCTGACGCTGTTCATCTTCCAGCGCCGAGCGTCTTACATAGGTGCGAGACTTGCGCACTTCTACCTGCACTTCCTTGTTCTTGCCGCCAGTACCTTGAACACTCAGGGTGCTCTTGGTCTTGCGCTGCAAGGTCATGCGGGCAGGGGCGGCAACCTCGTCACCTCCATGCTGTTTCTTCAGATGGGCCAGCAGAGTCTGCTTCTCGGACTCGCTGACCAGGTCGTCGGCCTTGCTCTTGCTGATACCGGCATCGACAAACTGCTGGAGAAGACGATCAACCGGTGTGTCGATGTCAGTGGCAAGTTGTTTGACTGATACTTCTGCCATTCATTTTCCTCCGTTTGATCTTAACTAGACTGCTCTTCTCCGAACCAACAGATATTGCGAGCAGCCATAATCAGCTCACCTGCCTTCTCGGCGGTCAGCCCTTCGATGTCGGCAAGGTCATCAATGCCTTGCTCTGCCAAATCTTCCAGGGTGCCGATGCCGCGCGCGGCCAGGGCGTACGCCATGTCACGGCCGAGGCCGTTCAGATTGAGCAGTTCTTCGGAAGGTTCAACACCTTCAAAGGATTCTTCTTTGGCCAGGGCCTTGGTGGTCAGGGCATCCTTGGCGCGCTTGCGCAGCTCTTCGACCATGTCTTCGTCCAGACCGTCGATGGCCAGCAGCTCATTGACCGGCACGAAGGCGATCTCCTCCAGAGTGGAGAAGCCCTCTTCCATCAGCAGGCCGGCGAAATCGTCGTCGATGTCCAGGGTGCTGGTGAACAGGGTCATGATGCGGTCGTTCTCGGCCTGGTGCTTGGCACGCATGTCCTCGACGGTCATCACGTTCAGCTCCCAACCGGTCAGCTGGGAGGCCAGACGCACGTTCTGACCGTTGCGACCGATGGCCTGGGCCAAGTTGGCGGCTTCCACGGCGATGTCCATGGTGTGGTTGTCTTCATCGACGATGATGGAGGCCACATCGGCCGGCGCCATGGCGTTGATCACGTACTGGGCCGGGTTGTCATCGTACAGCACGATGTCGGCGCGCTCGCCGCTCAGCTCGGCGGAAACCGCCTGAACGCGGGCACCGCGCATGCCGATACAGGCACCGATCGGGTCGATGCGACGATCGTTGGTCTTCACCGCGATCTTGGCGCGGGAACCCGGGTCACGGGCGGCACCCATGATTTCGATCATCTCTTCGCCGATCTCCGGCACTTCGATGCGGAACAGCTCTTTCAGGAAGTCCGGGCTGGAGCGGCTGACGAACAGCTGGGAACCACGGGCTTCCGGACGCACGGCGTACAGCAGGCCGCGGATGCGGTCGCCCGGGCGGAAGGTCTCGCGCGGCAGCATGTCGTCGCGGAAGATCACGGCCTCGGCATTGCTGCCCAAGTCCAGGATCACGTTGTCGCGGTTGCTCTTCTTGACCACGCCGCTGATGATGGTGCCTTCCTTGTCCTTGAACTGGTCGACGACCTGGGAGCGCTCGGCCTCGCGCACTTTCTGCACGATGACCTGCTTGGCGGTCTGGGTGGTGATACGGTCGAAGGTCACGGAGTCGATCTGATCTTCCACGTAGTCGCCAATCTGGATATCCGGCTGCTCGATCTGAGCCGCTTCCAGGGTGATCTCGGCGTAGGGGTTTTCCATCGCAGCCTGATCCGCGATGACGACCCAGCGGCGATAGGTATCGTAGTCGCCGGTCTTGCGATCGATCTCGACCCGCACTTCAATCTCGCCTTCGTATTTTTTCTTGGTCGCAGTCGCCAGCGCAGTCTCCAGAGCCTGGAAGATCTTCTCGCGGGGGACAGCCTTCTCGTTGGACACTGCGTCAACGACCAGCAAAATCTCTTTATTCATATCCGATAGCCTCGTTAACCAAAGTTCGGCACTATGTTCGCTTTTTGGATATTGGTGAAAGCCAACACCTCGTCCTTACCATCTACCGTCAGGGTGATCATGTCCCCCTGCACGGCTTTGATTACGCCTTTGAACTTGCGGCGGTTGTTTGTTGCCATCCGAAGCGAAACCGCCGCCTCCTGGCCAACGTATTTTTCGAACTGGGCGACCTTGAACAGCGGACGATCCAGACCCGGGGAGGAGACTTCAAGGTAGTACTCCTCGGTGATGGGGTCTTCGACGTCCATGATGGCGCCGACCTGGCGGCTCACCTCGGCGCAGTCTTCCACCGTCACACCTTGCTCCGCGTCGATGAAAACGCGCAGGGTCGAGTGTTTGCCCGCACGGACAAATTCGATACCCCACAGTTCAAAACCCAAGGCAACGACAGGAGCCTCGAGCAGATCGGTCAAACGTTGTTCCAACGTAGCCAAAGTCACCCTCCGAAAAACAAAAAAAGGGCATATAGCCCAGATAGAAATAGAGTCAGAATAAATCGCACATAACAAAAAGCCCCGATGTCAAATCGGGGCTTGGCGCTTTACCCTGATTGTCGCCTCGCAGCGACCGCCTTCCTGAGCGTAGGAAATGCGTGAAATTTGGTTGCGGGGGCCGGATTTGAACCGACGACCTTCGGGTTATGAGCCCGACGAGCTACCATGCTGCTCCACCCCGCGTCCGAAATCGTGCGAGATTATAGCCACTTCACTCTCATCACACAAGACTGACTGGCTATAACACCCCGGTCACCCGGGTTCACTGCTTAATTGGTGCCGTGGGCGGGACTCGAACCCGCACACCCTAGAGCACTACCCCCTCAAGATAGCGTGTCTACCAATTCCACCACCACGGCAAAACTCTTACTCGGGAACGTCAGTGTCTTTCTTCACTGGCGCTTTGCTCTGCTCAACCTGTTGGGTCTGTTGCAGATTTTCCCATTCACTACCCTGTTTTACCTTGTTGCTCGACATGGATCCGAGCACCAGGCTAATCAAGAAGAACAGAGTAGCCAAAATCGCTGTTGTGCGGGTCAGGAAGCTACCTGAACCACCGGAGCCGAATACGGTATTCGATGCCCCTGCGCCGAAGGAGGCGCCCATATCAGCCCCTTTACCTTGCTGAATCATCACCAGACCAATCAGAGCCAGCGATACCAGCAGATAAACGACCAAAAGAATCTCGTACATTTAACTTGCACCCTTTGCCGCTTCAACGATTCCTAAAAACGCCTTGTCATCGAGACTTGCTCCACCAATCAGACCGCCATCTATGTCGGGCTGGGCAAACAAATCCTGTGCATTGGCCGGCGTCACGCTCCCACCATAGATGATTCTGACTTTCTCACCTATTACCGGAGTATCCTCCGCCAAGCGACCGCGTATAAAGGAATGAACCTCTTGTGCCTGCTCGGGTGTGGCGCATTTACCTGTACCTACAGCCCAAATCGGCTCGTAGGCGATGATAGCATTATCGAAAGCCATCGCGCCATTTTTCTCTATGACGATGTCCAGCTCTTCGGCAATCACCTCGAAGGTTCTTCTTGCCTGCCTCGCGGCCCCTGACTCACCCAGACAGAGTATGGGTATCAGGCCAGCCGCTCTGACTGCCGCGAACTTCTCCGCGACGATGAAGCTGGTCTCACCAAAGAGACGCCTGCGCTCGGAGTGGCCAACCAGTACGTATTGGCACCCTGCCTCGACCAGCATCTCACACGAGACTTCCCCCGTGTAAGCGCCCTGTCTGTGCTGGCTCACGTTCTGAGCCCCCAACTTCATCACCCTCTGCCCATTGAGCAGAGCGGCCGTGAAGTCGAGATGCACATGGGATGGACACAAGACCACGTCTACTCGTTCATCAATGCACTCTAGGCACTGACCAGTAAACTGCTCTAACTGCGACCTACTACCGTGTAACTTCCAGTTGGCTGCTACAAACGGCTTGCGATGTCCCATCGGCAACTCCCTTGCGAAAGCGGGGCTGATAATATCCAGAGGATGCTCAGCTGACAAGTGCTATTTTCAAATTTTCGAATCGTTTGAACAAGATACAACCAAGGCGACTAAAAAGCCGCCTTGGTTGTTCATTAAAACGCCGACTCGACCCGTTGTGCGATGCGTGCGGCCATGTCACGCACCTGTTGCTCGTGTTCCCCTTCCACCATGACCCGGATCAGCGGCTCTGTCCCGGATTTGCGCAGCAGCACGCGACCACGTCCGGCCAGCTCCTGCTCCACCGCGGCTACTTCCTGCTGAACGGCGTCCGATGCCAGCGGATCCTTGCCTTCGGCGAAGCGCACATTCACCAGCACCTGGGGGAATTTGCTCATGCCGGAGCGCAGCTTGGCCAGCGGCATCTCGGCGGTGCGCATCGCAGTCAACACCTGCAGGGCGGCGACGATGCCATCCCCCGTGGTGGTCTGATCCAGGCAGATGATGTGACCCGAGTTCTCACCGCCGATGCGCCAGCCCTTCTCGTTCATCATCTCCAGCACGTAGCGGTCACCCACCTTGGCGCGGGCAAACGGAATGCCGAGGGTCTGCAGCGCCAGCTCCAGCCCCATGTTGGCCATCAGGGTACCCACCACGCCGCCCTTGAGACGACCGTTGCGCAGCGCATCCCGGGCGATGATATAGAGGATCTCGTCCCCGTCGATGATGTAGCCAGTACCATCCACCATCACCAGACGATCGCCGTCACCGTCGAAGGCGACACCGAGATCGGCCTTGCACTCCAGCACCTTGGCGGCCAGCGCCTCCGGTGCGGTGGAACCTACGCCATCGTTGATGTTGAGGCCATCAGGGCTGCAACCGATGGCGATCACTTCGGCTCCCAGCTCGCGGAAGACGGAAGGGGCGATGTGATAAGTTGCACCGTGGCCGCAGTCCACCACCATCTTCAGCCCTTCCAGGCTCAGGTTGGAGGGGAAGGTACTCTTGCAGAACTCGATGTAGCGGCCGGCCGCATCGTCGATGCGCTGCGCCTTGCCGAGTTCGGCGGACTCCACGCACTTGAGCTCGTGATCCAGTTCGGCCTCGATGGCCAGCTCGACGTCGTCAGGCAGCTTGGTGCCGTCGGCGGAGAAGAACTTGATGCCGTTGTCGTAATAGGGGTTGTGGGATGCGCTGATGACGATGCCGGCCTCGGCACGGAAGGTGCGGGTCAGGTAGGCGACGGCCGGAGTGGGCATGGGCCCCATCAGAATGGCTTTGAGACCGGCGGCGGAGAGGCCTGCCTCCAGCGCCGACTCCAGCATGTAGCCGGAGATGCGGGTGTCCTTGCCGATCAGCACCTTGCGGGTGCCCTTCTTGGAGAGCACCTTGCCGGCAGCCCAGCCGAGCTTCATCACGAAATCCGGGGTGATTGGGTATTCGCCCACCTTGCCGCGCACACCGTCGGTGCCGAAATACTTTCTGGTCATTGTCTGTTTCTCGTTTTTCTATTTGGATACGAAATCTTGTCCCGTCATGGTCATCCAGCCGACACGCAGCGCATCCATGGTGGCGCGCACGTCGTGCACCCGGATGATCCTGGCCCCTTGTTGCAACCCGATCAGGGCACAGGCCAGACTGCCGGCCAGCCGTTCATCGACAGGGCAGCCGAGCAGGTTGCCTATCATAGACTTTCGCGACATGCCCACCAAGAGCGGCAAACCGTAATCAAGCAACTTGTGCTGCTCGGCCAGCAGCCGATAGTTGTGGGCCAGGGTCTTGCCAAAGCCGTAACCCGGGTCCAGCAACAACCGCTCGCGCGGGATCCCGGCCGCCAGGCAGGCTGCGATCCGCTCGTCAAAGAAGGCCCTCACCTCTCCCACCAGATCGTCGTAATGGGGCTCTGCCTGCATGGTTCTGGGCTGCCCCTTCATATGCATCAGGCACACCGGCACACCCGCCTCTGCCGCGGCGTCGAGCGCTCCCGGTTCCTGCAAGGCGCGCACATCGTTGATCAGGTGGGCGCCGGCGGCACAGCCCGCCACCATCACGGCCGCCTTGGAGGTATCGAGGGAGACCATCACATCGAGCTCCTTCACCATCCGCTCGACGACGGGGATGACCCTGTCCAGCTCTTCCTGCTCGCTCACGTCGGGGGCACCGGGGCGGGTCGATTCGCCACCGATATCGATAAGGGTCGCCCCATCGGCCACCATCTCGCTGGCATGGCCCAGCGCCAGATCGATCCGCTTGAAGCGACCGCCATCGGAGAAGGAGTCCGGCGTCACATTGAGAATGCCCATCACATGGGGGCGATCCAGAGAGAGGCTGCGCCCCTTGCTGTCTAGTTGCATCTTTTCATCCACCTGCATCAGAACATCTGACTATCCGCACAAAGAAAAACCCCGGGCGAGCCCGGGGTTTGGATCATGACAATTTATTTGGCCGGGACATCGTTCGCCTTGTCGACGTCGCTCAGTGGCGCCTTACTGTCATCGGCCGGAGCCTTGACTTCGGACCCGTTGCCCACAGTGGCGCCACCTTGCGGGGTGTCACCGTGTTCATCGTGCCAGTTGCTGGGGGCGCGGACCTCGCGGCGAGCCATCAGATCGTCGATCTGCTTGGCATCGATGGTCTCGTACTTCATCAGCGCATCTTTCATGGTGTGCAGCACATCCATGTTGTCCAGCAGTATCTGCTTGGCACGATCGTAGTTGCGATCGATGACCTGCTTGACCTCGGCATCGATGATGCGAGCGGTGTCGTCGGACATGTGCTTGGCCTTGGCCATGCTGCGACCGAGGAAGACTTCACCGTCCTCTTCCGCGTAGAGCATGGGACCGAGGCGCTCGGACATGCCCCACTGGGTGACCATCTTGCGGGCAATCTCGGTGGCGCGTTCGATGTCGTTGGAGGCACCGGTCGATACCTTCTCGGCACCGTAGATCAGCTCTTCCGCCAGACGACCGCCGTACAGACTGGAGATCATGGACTCCAGGTGCTGCTTGGAGTGGCTCCAGCGATCCTGCTCCGGCAGGTACATGGTCACACCCAGGGCACGGCCGCGCGGAATGATGGACACCTTGTAGACGGGATCGTGATCCGGTACCACACGACCGATGATGGCGTGACCCGCCTCGTGATAGGCCGTCATCTCCTTCTCGGATTCCTTCATCACCATGGAGCGGCGTTCCGCCCCCATCATGATCTTGTCCTTCGCCTTCTCGAACTCCAGCATGGAAACCACGCGGCGGCTCTCGCGTGCAGAGAACAGGGCAGCCTCGTTGACCAGGTTGGCCAAATCCGCACCGGAGAAACCGGGAGTACCGCGGGCGATCAGAGCCGGGTTGACGTCATCCGCCAGCGGCACCTTGCGCATGTGTACCTTCAGGATCTGCTCGCGACCGCGCACATCCGGCAGTCCGACCACCACCTGACGGTCGAAGCGGCCAGGACGCAGCAGAGCGGGGTCCAGTACGTCGGGACGGTTGGTGGCGGCGATGACGATGATGCCCTCGTTGCCTTCAAAGCCATCCATTTCGACCAGCATCTGGTTCAGGGTCTGCTCGCGCTCGTCGTGACCACCGCCCAGACCGGCGCCACGCTGGCGACCGACCGCGTCGATCTCGTCGATGAAGATGATGCAGGGGGAGGACTTCTTGGCCTGCTCGAACATGTCGCGGACACGGGAGGCGCCCACACCCACGAACATCTCGACGAAGTCGGAACCCGAGATGGTGAAGAAGGGCACCTTGGCCTCGCCTGCAATGGCCTTGGCCAGCAGGGTCTTACCGGTACCGGGCGGACCTACCAGCAGCACGCCGGTCGGGATCTTGCCGCCCAGTTTCTGGAATTTGCTCGGGTCGCGCAGATAGTCGACCAGCTCCTTGACCTCTTCCTTGGCCTCGTCACAGCCGGCGACGTCGGCGAAGGTGGTCTTGATCTGATCTTCACTCATCAGGCGAGCCTTGCTCTTGCCAAACGACATGGCACCCTTGCCACCGCCGCCCTGCATCTGACGCATGAAGAAGACCCAGACACCGATCAGCAGCAGCATCGGGAACCAGGAGATGAAGATGGAGGTGATCAGAGACGGCTCTTCCGGCTTCTCACCCATCACCTTGACGTTGTGGTTGAGCATGTCGTTGAGCAGCTGGGGATCCGGCGCAGGGATGATGGTAGTGAAACGTTCACCGGTGCGCTTGACGCCATTGATGACCTTGCCATCCATCCGCACTTCACGGATCTGCTCTTGGGTCACTTCTTTCACGAAGCTGGAATAGTCCAGCTGGCGACTGGTGGTATCGCTGGGGCTGAAGCTATTGAACACCGACATCAGCACGACGGCGATGACCAGCCACAGGATTAGGTTTTTCGCCATGTCACTCAAATCAATGACCTCGCAGACTGACAGTTAACGATGAGGGTTAGGGTACTACAGTTTAAAACCGGTAGCCACAATGTAGACTTCTCGTGAACGGGCACGGGACGAGTCGGGTTTACGAATCTTGACGACAGAGAAAAGTCTACGTATTTCATTGAGATAGGTATCAAACCCCTCCCCCTGGAACACCTTGACCACGAAGCTGCCGTTACTGCTCAGGACCTGATTGCACATGTCCAGCGCCAGCTCGACTAGATACATGGCACGGGCCTGATCCACCTGCTGGGTACCGCTCATGTTGGGTGCCATGTCAGACATGACCACATCCACCTTGTCCGGGCCGACGCGTTCAAGCAGGGCGCCGAGGACAGTTTCCTCCCGAAAGTCCCCTTGCAGGAAATCGACACCGGCAATGGAATCCATCGGCAAGATGTCGCAGGCGATCACCCGCCCCTTGTCGCCCACCTGGTCGATGGCAAATTGGGACCAGCCACCGGGGGCCGCCCCCAGGTCCACCACCGTCATGCCAGGCTTGAGCAATCTGTCCTTGCCCTGGATCTCGTCGATCTTGAAAACGGCACGGGAACGCAACCCCAGCTTCTGGGCTTTTTTGACGTATTGGTCGTCGAAATGTTCTTTTAACCAGCGGGTTGAACTGGGGGAACGTTTTTTCTGGGTCATGATTGTCGACTTTAAAAAACCACAAGGGTTATTAGTATTAAGGGCTAAGTGGGGGTAGAATACGCCCCTTTCAACCCTGACTTATGAAGAAATTGCCATGATTCTCAACAATAAACAGAAACAGTACCTCAAGGGCCTTGCCCACAGCCTGAAGCCGGTCGTCCTGCTGGGACAGCACGGTCTGACCGAAGGGGTGCTGGCCGAGATCGATCTGGCGCTGAACCACCACGAGCTGATCAAGGTCAAGGTGTCGTCTGAAGATCGTGAGATGAAGCAGCTGGTAATGGATGCCATCGTCCGTGAGACCGGCGCTATCAAGGTACAGAGCATGGGCCATGTACTGACCATCTATCGTCAGGCCAAAGAACCCAAAATCCAGTTGCCGCGCAAGTAACAGGAAAGAGCATTCGCTCTTTCCTTCATTTCCCTTCTTCCCAAGTCGCTTGCCAAAATAGCCGTCAGGCCCTTAACCTGCGATGAATAGTCGCGGACATCCACTATGGACAAGCATCAGCTTCTCACCGATGAAGAACTGGCCATGCTGCGGGACCTGGGCAAGAGCGAGGACCAGGCTGCCGGCCAGTTCCTGCGAGGCAATCTGCCCCTTCCCCTGCAGAGCCTGCTGCAACGCGCCACCCCTCTGACACTCGAGGCCCGCATCGCCGGCCACCAGCTGCGTTTTCCGCTGCACTGCACCCAGGCCGCGGAAGGCCACGCCGAACTGCGCATCGCCGCCCCCACCATCACCGAGCTTGGCTCGCCTCATCTGCGCGCCTGGCGCCTCGAAGAGCACGCTGTGCTGCGCAGCGGGGATACCGAGTATGAGGTGCACAGCCTCTCCCTCGGCGGCCTCATAGTGGCGGGCCTGCCCGCATCCATGGTCAGGGGCGATCCCCTGAACGGCACCCTCTGCATCGAGGGGCTCTCCCCCCTGGCGATGACGGGCAGCCTGATCAGGCATGTGGATACCAACCAGAGCCAGCATGACTGGGCCGTGCAATTTCGACTGGACAAGGACGATCAGGAACAGCTGCGGGACTGGCTCTTCCAGCGTCATCAGGACGCCTTCGTCCAGGCCTATCAGGGGGAGTAAATGCAACAGGGGAGCCCGGCTCCCCTGTCTCTTCCGCCCCTCAGACTCAGAGGTAGGCGACTTCCAGGATCTCGTACTCCACGTCACCACCAGGGGTCTTGACGATGGCGACATCGTCCACTTCCTTGCCGATCAGGGCGCGGGCAATGGGCGAGTTCACGGAGATCATGTTCTGTTTGATGTCCGCCTCGTCGTCACCCACGATGCGGTACACCACTTCCTCTTCCGTCTCGCTCTTGAGCAGGGTCACGGTGGCGCCGAAGATGACGCGGCCATTGTTGGCAATCTTGGTGACATCGATCACCTGAGCGTTGGAGAGCTTGCCTTCGATTTCCTGAATGCGGCCTTCACAAAACCCCTGCTGCTCGCGGGCGGCATGGTATTCGGCATTTTCTTTCAGATCGCCGTGTTCACGGGCATCAGCAATCGCTTCGATAATCTGGGGACGCAGCTCGGTCTTGAGATAGTCGAGCTCCTGGCGCAGCTTTTCGGCGCCGCGAACAGTCATCGGAGTATGATTCATAGTCGAAACCTGGGTTGCTTTATAAAGAGAAGCTGCGGCAATCAAAAGAGAGCCGCAGCTGTCGGTTCGGATGGGGCATCTTAATATGAAGCCGCCACAAAATCCATGTCAGCCCCTGCAAGGGGGATCGCGCTTTCCGGCGAAAGCTACTTGGGATCCGCAACCCCGATGGGCGCCGAGACCGTCGGCTTGCCCTGCATGATGGCGATCTCCACCCGCCGGTTCATGCGCCGGTTTTCCGGGCTGTTGTTGGGCACCAGCGGCTGGGAGTCCGCCATACCCTGCACCACCAGCCGGTTGCCGTCAAAGCCGGGCACCTTGATCATCTGATGAGCCACCGCCACCGCTCGCTGGGATGAGAGCTCCCAGTTGGACTGGAACAGCTCGTCTTCGGTGGCGACATCGTCGGAGTGGCCGGAGACGGTGATCTCACCCGGCACATCCTTGAGCAGGGTCGCCACCTTGCGGATCACAGGCCAGAACTGGGGCTGCAGGAAGGCAGACCCTGCCGGGAAGGCCGCCTTCTCGCGAATCCGGATGATGACCTGCTGACCCAGCGCCTCTATCTCGATGGCCCCGTCCTGGATCTGGGCCTGCATCTGCTCCGCCAGCGCCTTGGCCAGGGTATTGGACTGCTCCTGCGCCTTCTGGGCCTGCTGGGCGGTGTCACCCCCACTCTGCTGTCCCTCGGTCTTGTCATGCCCCCCGGCCTTGTCAGCATCTCCGGGCTGGAAGTCCAGCTCGGTCTGGGTCATGTCGATGGTCTGCTGCATGATGGTGTCGATGGGGGTCGGTTCGGGACGGCCAGGGCGAAACTCCTGGGCGATGACCGAGGTCCCCTTGGGAATGTCTTTGACCTCCAGGATGTTCTGCACCCCGAACGCCTTCTCCATGGAGCCGGCGATCTGCTTGAACTTCTGCACGTCCATCTCGGCAAACGAGAGCAACAGCACGAAGAAGCACATCAGCAGGGACATGAGGTCGGCGAAGGTCCCCATGTAGCCGGGCAGACCGGGAGGCGGGCACTTGCACTTTGCCATGCGCGCTCCTATTCGGTCCCGTTGTTGCGTTTGGACTGATTCAGGTAGTTCTGCAACATGGCCTGGATCACTCTCGGGTTCTGGCCGTCCTGGATCCCCATGATGGCGTCGAGGATCAGGGTACGGCTCAGCTGCTCCTCACCGCTGCGCAGCTCCAGCTTGTCGGCGATGGGGATGGCGATCATGTTGGCCTCGATCGCCCCGTAGAGGGTGGTCAACAGGGCCACCGCCATGGCAGGGCCGATGGACTTGGGATCGCTCATGTTCGCCAGCATGGCCACCAGGCCCACCAGGGTACCTATCATGCCCATGGCGGGGCCGAGATCCCCCAGGGAGCGGAACACCTTGACGGCGATGACGTGGCGCTCCGAGGTCAACTCGATGTCCTTCTCCATCACGGATCGCACCACGTCGGCGTCATGGCCGTCCACCAGCATGTCGATGCCCTTCTTCATGAAGGTATTGGGGATCTCCGCCGCCTCCAGGGCCAGGAAGCCCCCCTTGCGGGCCGCGTCCGCCAGCTCCACCGCCTTGGCAATCAGATCATCGAGCTTGTCGCCCTTGTACATGAATGCCTTGCCGGCCACCTTGAACGCCATCAGAAACTGGCCGAGGTTGAACTTCATCATGCAGATGAACAGAGAACCCAAGATGGTGATGTAGACCGAGGGCATATCCACATACATGCTCATGGGGCCACCCAGCAGCATGCCGTACACCACGACCCCGAACCCCAGCACTATGCCTATCAGACTGCCTAAATCCACATCCTTGCTCCTGTCACCAAACTTGCGTCTATTTATACTGCGCTGAATTTTCTGCTATTACGCCCCTGGCAGCAAGCCCGGTTCCCCCCCTATTGGCGCGCGGAGATGCGGGGATATCAGCCAGTTCTTATCGGCCGGGGACGGGATAGTTTGAGGGCAGCGCACTTTTCTGCCTCCCCCCTGTGGCCGGTCGATGTTAAGATGAGCCGTTTTTTTCAATCCCCGAGGATGGACATGGCCAGTAAAAAAATCGACCGTCTGAGTTTTGATGCCACCCTGGAAGAGCTGGAAACCATAGTGCATCAGCTCGAACAGGGTTCGCTCCCCCTCGAGGAGGCACTCAAGCAATTCGAACAGGGCATCCATCTGGTGCGCGCCGGCCAGCAGAAGCTGGAGCAGGCCGAGCAGAAGATCCAGATCCTCCTGACCCAGGCCGATGGCAGCGAGCAGGCGGTCCCCTTTCGCTCAGAGCAAGGAGAGGAGTGAGTGACTCTCGACGATTTCTCCCGCCTGCACCGCCAGCGCATCGACGGCTGCCTCTCGGCACAGCTTGAGGCCCTGCCCCCCATGGCGCCGCGCCTGCGGGACGCCATGAAATACGGCCTGCTGCTGGGTGGAAAACGGGTGCGTCCCTTCCTGGTCTACGCCGTGGGCGAGATGCTGGGCGTCAAGAGCGAGCTGCTGGACGGCCCGGCCGCCGCGGTGGAGTGCATCCACGCCTACTCCCTGCTGCACGACGACCTGCCCGCCATGGACGACGACGACCTTCGTCGTGGCCAGCCCACGGTGCACAAGGCGTTCGACGAAGGCACCGCCATCCTGGCCGGCGATGCCCTGCAGACCCTGGCCTTCTCCATCCTGGCCGATCACCCCATGCCGGCCGAATTGATGGCCAACCGGGTCAAGATGCTGAGCGCCCTGGCCCGCGCGTCGGGCTATCTCGGCATGTGCGGCGGCCAGGCGCTGGATCTGGAGGCCGAGGGCCGCCGGATCACCCTGGCCGAGCTGGAGCAGGTGCACCGCCACAAGACGGGGGCGCTCATCGAGTGCGCCGTCACCCTGGGGGCCCTGTGCAAGGCCGACGTGGAACCCGCGACACTGGCCGCCCTGCAGACCTATGCCGCCGCCATCGGGCTCGCCTTCCAGGTACAGGACGACATTCTCGACATCACGGGCGACACCGCCACCCTGGGCAAGCCGCAAGGCTCGGATCTGGCGCAGGAGAAGAGCACCTACCCGGCCCTGCTCGGACTCGACAATGCCCGTGAGCTGGCTCGCGAACTGCATGACAAGGCCTTAACAGCCCTGCAAGCCTTGCCCTACAATACCAACATTCTGGAAGCGTTTGCCGATTACATCATCGAGCGAACCCACTAAACGCTGGATAACAGTAACAATATGAGCGTTGATATAAGCGATTACCCCAACCTGGCCCTCGCGGACACGCCGGTCGAGCTGCGATCCCTCCCCTTCGAGCGACTGCCCGTGCTGTGCAACGAGCTGCGCGAGTACCTGCTGCGCTCGGTAAGCCGCTCCAGCGGTCACTTCGCCTCCGGCCTCGGCACCGTCGAGCTGACGGTCGCCCTGCACTACGTCTACAACACCCCCTTCGATCGCCTGGTGTGGGACGTGGGCCATCAGGCCTATCCCCACAAGATCCTGACCGGCCGGCGGGATCGCATCCACACCATCCGTCAGAAAGACGGCCTGCACCCCTTCCCCTGGCGGGAGGAGAGCGAGTACGACGTCCTCAGCGTCGGTCACTCCAGTACCTCCATCGGGGCGGCCCTCGGCATGGCGGTCGCCGCCGAGCGCGAGGGACTGGGCCGCAAGGTGGTGGCCGTCATCGGTGACGGCGCCATCACCGCCGGCATGGCCTTCGAGGCCCTCAACCACGCCGGCGACGTCCACAAGGACATGCTGGTGGTGCTGAACGACAACGAGATGTCCATCTCCGAAAATGTCGGCGCCCTGAACAACCACCTGGCCAGGCTGATGTCAGGCAAGCTCTACACCACTATCCGCGAAGGCGGCAAGAAGGTGCTGGCCGGTCTGCCGCCGGTCAAGGAGCTGGCCAAGCGGGCCGAGGAACACCTCAAGGGCATGGTGGTGCCCGGCACCCTGTTCGAGGAGTTCGGCTTCAACTACATCGGCCCCATCGACGGCCACGACATCCACGCCCTGGTCGAGACCCTGCGCAACATGCGCAGCCTCAAGGGCCCCCAGCTACTGCACGTCAAGACCAAGAAGGGCAAGGGCTACGAGCCTGCCGAGAAGGATCCCATCGGTTATCACGCCGTCCCCAAGTTCAACCCGGACGAGTGCGCCCTGCCCAAGAGCGCCGGTGGCAAGCCGACCTTCTCCGCCATCTTCGGTCAGTGGCTGTGCGACATCGCCGCCAGGGACGAGCGCGTGGTCGGCATCACTCCCGCCATGCGCGAGGGCTCCGGGCTGGTGAAGTTCAGCCAGCAGTATCCGGATCGCTACTTCGATGTGGCCATCGCCGAGCAGCACGCGGTCACCTTCGCCGCCGGCCTCGCCATCGCCGGGCAGAAGCCGGTGGTGGCCATCTATTCCAGCTTCCTGCAGCGCGCCTATGACCAGCTGATCCACGACGTGGCGCTGCAAGAGCTGCCGGTGCTGTTCGCCATCGACCGCGCCGGTCTGGTGGGGGCCGACGGCCCCACCCACCAGGGGGCCTTCGACATCAGCTTCCTGCGCACAGTGCCGAACATGGTGGTGATGACCCCGTCCGACGAGAACGAGTGCCGTCAGATGCTCTACACCGGCTACCAGCACAACGGGCCGGCGGCGGTGCGCTACCCCCGAGGCAGCGGCACCGGCATCCAGGCAGAGAGCGAGATGCAGACGCTGGCGCTCGGCAAGGGCCGCGTCGTGCGTGAGGGCAAGGGTACCGCCATCCTGGCGTTCGGCACCCTGCTGCACCAGGCCAGGGCCGCCGCCGAGGCGCTGGATGCCACCCTGGTGGACATGCGCTTCGTCAAGCCCATGGACGAGGCGCTGGTGCTTGAACTTGCCGCGACCCACGATCAGTTCGTCACCCTGGAGGACAACGCCATCATGGGCGGCGCCGGCTCCGCGGTGAACGAGCTGCTGATGGGCGCCAGGCTGTGCAAGCCGGTGCTGAATCTCGGCCTGCCGGATCGCTTCATCGAGCAGGGCACCCAGGAGGAGATCTACGCCCTGCTGGGGCTGGATGCCACCGGCATTCAGGCCAGCATCGAGGCCTGGCTGCAGGCCTGACAGGCTCATCGCACGCAACACAGATAAAGAAGGGCGCCTATATGGCGCCCTTCTTGTTTCTCTTCCTTAACTGACCCGAGTCAGCCCTTGTAGATCTTCGGGTTGAACACATCCCGCAGCCAATCACCCAACAGGTTGATGACCAGCACCAGCACCACCAGGCAGATGCCCGGGAAGGCGGTGATCCACCAGGAGCCGGAGAAGATGTAGTTGAAGCCCACGCTGATGAGCGAGCCCAGTGACGGCTGATCCACCGGCATGCCGAGCCCCAGGAAGGAGAGGGCCGCCTCGCTCATGATGGCGTTCGCCACCTGCACAGTGGAGATGACCAGGATGGGCGACAGGCAGTTCGGCAGTATGTGGCGGAACATGATGCGCGGGGCGCGGAAACCCATCACCTTGGCCGCTTCCACGTACTCCTTCTTCTTCTCTGCCAGCACGGAGGCGCGCACGGTCCGGGCATACTGGGGCCATTCGGCGATGCCGATGATCACCACCAACATCACGATGGCAAACTTCGAGTAGAACTCGGAGCCGAAGGTCGCCTGGAAGATGGCGGAGATGATGATGGCCACCATCATGGTGGAGAACGACAGCTGCACGTCGGCGAAACGCATCAGCAGGTTGTCGATGCGACCGCCGAAGTAACCGGCGATGAGGCCGATGACGATGCCGAGCACCAGCTGCAACCCCACCGCAAACAGGCCTATGGTGAGCGAGATGCGGGCGCCATACAGGATGGTGCTCCAGATGTCGCGGCCCTGGTTGTCGGTACCGAGCCAGAAGCGCTCCTCGCCCCCTTCCAGCCAGGAGGGGGGCAGCTCCGCATCCATCAGGTCGAAGCTGGTCTGGTCATAGACGTTGTGCGGGGCCAGCCAGGGGGCCAGCAGGGCCGCCAGCACGAAGACCACGAACACCGCAAAGCTGAACATGGCTACCTTGTCCCGCAGGAAGTAGTAGACGATGTCGGAATTCTTGAAACGTGCCCAACGGCTCGGGCTCGCTGTTACTGCATTACTCATGTGCTCACCCCTTGGCGGTCAAATTGACGGTCGGGTTGATCAACCCGTAGAGCAGGTCGACCAGGGTATTGGTCACCACGAAGATCAGGCCGACGAAGATGACGTAGGCGGTGATGAGGGGCGTATCGACCCGGTGGATCGCCTCGAGGAACAGGAAGCCGGTCCCCGGCCACTGGAACACGCTCTCGGTCAGTATGGTGTAGGCCACCATGGTGCCGATCTGCACGCCACCGACTGTGATGACCGGCAGCATGGTGTTCTTCAGGGCGTGCTGGTAGTAGACCTTGTTGTTGTCCAGCCCCTTGGCCCGGGCAAACTTGACGTACTCGGAGGAGAGCTGCTCCAGCATCTCGGAGCGCACCAGCCGGATGAACAGCGGCAGCATGATGGAGGAGAGGGAGACCGCGGGCAGGATCAGGTGCAGTATGCCGTCCCAGGTGAAGAAGCCCGACTCCCAGCCCAGCAGGTTGTAGGTCTCGCCGCGGCCATAGGCCGGCAGCCAGCCGAGCTGGATGGAGAAGAGGTACATCAGCATGATGGCGGTCAGGAAGACCGGGATCGAGATGCCGATGCTGCTCACCGCCATGATGACCTTGGTGAGAATGCTGCGCGGTCTTATCGCCGAATAAACCCCCAGCGGAATGGAGACGACGACGATGATGATCGCGGCGGCAAACACCAGTTCAAGGGTTGCCACCAGCTTGTCGAGGATCACCTCGAGGGCCGGTCGCTTGAAGAAATAGGAGGTGCCCAGATCCCCTTGCACCGCGTTCTGCAGGAAGCGGCTGTATTTCACCAAAAAGGGATCGTTGAGGCCCATCTTGTCGCGCAGCTCCTGGCGCACGGACTCGGAGACGGATTGTCCCACCAGCTCGCGCAGCGGATCCCCCAGGTTGTCCTGGATGGAGAAGGCGACCAGGCTGATGACGAACATCACTATCACGGCCTGATAGAACCGTTTCAGCAGGAATGTAAACATGCTTGTCCTTCTACGTGGCCTGTGTCTTGGCACAGGCTTCTGTTAATGGCGGGGCAAACATGGTTGCCCCGCCGGGTCCTTCCTTCATAACCTGTTCACGCTCTGTAACGAGAGGCCGTCAGCAAGGTAAAGAGCAGCGCAGGAACCGGAGTGTATGTGAATACATGAGCCCTTGGTTCCACATAAGCGAGCAGCACATGAGCCTTGATCACGGCTTCGCAGTAAGAGCGTGAGCAGGTTCTTACTTGTTGACCACCAGGTCACCCAGATAAGGGAAGTTCATCACGTTGACGATCGGCTTGATGTCGACGTTCTTCTTGGCACCGTAGGCCAGATCTTCCCAGTGCAGCGGCACATAGGCGGCGTCGTCGATCAGCATGGCTTCCACCTTCTGCAGGATGGCGGCACGCTTGGCCGGATCGGTCTCGGTGTTCGCTTCCATCACCATCTTGTCAGCCTCTGCGTTGGCATAACCGCCGCAGTTGTACTGGCCCATGCCGGTTTTGGCATCCTTGGTGAAGGTCAGGAACTCGAAGAAGTTCGCACTGTCTTCGGTGTCGGAGTGCCAGCCGATCAGCTGCATGTCTGCGGCGCACTTGTCAAACTCCGGCCAGTACTGGGCTACCGGCATGGTCTTCAGATCCACCTTGATGTTGATCTTGGACAGCATGGCGGAGACCGCCTGGGCGATCTTGACGTCGTTGACGTAGCGGGCCGCCGGGGAGATGAAGGTCATCTTGAAGCCCTTCTCGTAACCGGCTTCCTTCATCAGCTCCTTGGCCTTGGCCAGATCATACTGGGGCTTGAGCGCCTCGTTGTGACCGGCATAGCCTTTCGGGCTCAGCTGGCCGGCCGGGGTGCCGAAACCCTTGTTGATCTTGTCGACGATGCCCACTTGGTTGATGGCGTAGTTGATCGCCTGACGCACGCGCTTGTCTTTCAGCGCCGGGTTGGTGTTCTGGTTCAGCTCGATGATGATGGCGCGGGTACCGGACAGGGTGACCAGCTGGGAATCCTTGCCGTTCTTCACGCGCTCCAGATCGTTCGGGGCGACCGGGTAGATCATGTCCACGTCCCCACCCAGCAGGGCGGCCACGCGGGTGGCATCTTCCTTGATGGGCACCACGGTCAGGTTGTCGACATTGCCCTTGGAGGCCTTGTCCCAGTAGTTGGCGTTGCGGGCATAATCCAGCTTCACGCCCTGCTCGCGGAACTTGACGGTGAACGGGCCGGTACCGGAGACATTGGTCGAGGCGTAGGAGTCGCCGTTCTTGACGATCTCGGACTTGTCCTTGCCGGCGTCTGTCTTGCCGGTATAGAACTTGGAGTCCATCGGGAAGATGTAGGTCACGGTCTGCAGCACCAGCGGGAAGGGCTTCGCGGTGACGAGATCCACGGTGAAATCATCTACCTTCTTGGCTTCGGCGATGGGGTCGAAGATCGCCTTGAAGTCCGGGGAGGCCTTCAGACGGTTGACGGTCCACACCACGTCGTCGGCGGTGAAGTCGTTGCCGGAGTGGAACTTGACGCCCTTGCGCAGGTGGAAGCGGACGGTCTTGTCGTCGATGCGCTCATACTTCTCAGCCAGGCGCGGCTCGAACTGCAGATCCTGGGTGTAACGCATCAGGGGATCGAACACCAGGTGAGACATCTCCAGCGTCTGGCCGGAGAGCTGCTCCTGCGGGTCCAGCGAGGTGGCGTCGGAAGCGACGGCGACCTTGATGTCGGCGGCAGAGACGTTAAACGCGAGACCAGCGGCGAACAGCGCCATGGCGATCTTGGATAATCCTTTCTTCATGTCTTTCTCCATGCTTTTGGCTTTTTATTGACACTTTTTTTGACAAGCAGACCGGCGAGCCGGCTCTTTCCTAGCTTGCGATTTCCAGCCCCTCGCGGGACATTCCCTTGAACTCCGGCATGAGGGAGATCAGCTTGCGGCTGTACTCATGCGCGGCATTGGTAAAGAGCTTCTCGGTCTCGGCCACCTCCACCAGGTTGCCGTGCTGCATCACGCCGATGCGATCGCACATCTGGCGGATGACCGGCAGATCGTGGCTGATGAACAGCATGGTGAGCCCGAGCTCCTGCTGCAAGTCTTTGAGCAGGTTGAGGATCTGGGCCTGCACCGAGACATCAAGCGCCGAGGTGGGCTCGTCGCAGATGAGGAAGCGCGGCCGGGTCGCCAGGGCACGGGCGATGGAGATGCGCTGACGCTGACCGCCGGAGAACTCGTGGGGATACTTGACCCCTGCCCCGCTGCCCAGGCCGACGTGATCCAGGAGATCCCCCACGATCTGCTCGATCTGCCGCTCGCTCTCGGCCAGGCGGTGGAAGCGGATCGGCTCGGCGATGATGTCGCGCACCTTCATGCGCGGGTTCATGGACGAATAGGGGTTCTGGAACACCATCTGCATCTGGCGGCGCAGGGGGCGACGCTCGTGCTCCCCTTTCAGGGCGGTGAGGTCGATCCCTTCGAAGATGATCTTGCCGGCATCGGGCGGATAGAGGCCGGTGATGGCCCGGGCTATGGTGGACTTGCCGGAGCCGGACTCTCCCACCAGGCCGAAGGTCTCCCCCTCGAAGATCTCGAAGCTGATGTTGTTGCAGGCCCGCACGTACTGGCGGCGGCTCGGGAACAGGGAATCCTTGGTGACGAACTTCAGATCCACGTTCTCCACCCGCAGCAGCGCTCCTTCATAGGCGCGCTCGTCCTGACTCTGGCCGAGCCAGTGGGTCTTCAGATCGATGCTGGTATCCGGTGCACCGGCATCCTCGATATAGGAGACCAGGGGGAAGCGTACCAGCTTGACGTCCGAGCGGGGCACCGCCGAGATGAGGCTGCGGGTATAGGGATGATTGGGGCGGCCCAGCACCTGCTCGGTGGTGCCGAACTCCACCAGATCGCCGCGATACATAACCGCCACCTTGTCGGTGACGTTGGAGACCACGCCCATGTCGTGGGTCACCAGCATGCAGCCTACCTGGCGCTCCTTGCACAGGGAGCGAATGAGCTGGAGGATCTGATCCTGGATGGAGACGTCCAGCGCCGTGGTGGGTTCGTCGGCGATGATGAGCTCGGGATCCCCGGAGAGGGCGATGGCGATCACCACCCGCTGGCGCATGCCGCCGGAGAACTGGTGGGGATACTGCTTGATGCGCACATCCGGGTTCGGGATCCCCACCGCGCCCATCAGCTCGAGGGCCTTGGCAAAGGCTGCCTCGCGGGTGAGGCTGGTGTTCGCCAGTATGGTCTCCACCAACTGCTGCTCCACGGTGAACAGCGGGTTGAGGGAGGTCATGGGATCCTGGAAGATGAAGCCGATGCGGGAGCCGCGAATGGCCCGCATCTCGTTCTGGCTCTTGCCGGAGATGAGCTCGCCGTTGAGGTAGATATCGCCGCGGGCGATGCGACCGGGCGGGCTCAACAGATCGATGACGGCGTTGCCGATGGTGGACTTGCCGGCGCCGGACTCACCGACGACGCCGACGATCTCGCCCTTTTCAACAGAAAAAGAGAGATCCTTGACCGCGGCCAGCACCCCGTAGCGGGAGGGGTACTCGATCCGCAAGTTTTTTACTTCAAGCAAGGACATGGTTACCTCTGCGGGGGACATCCGTCCCAAATAATTCGTCCGTAAATCAGCCGCAGATGCTGGTTGTGCCTTGGGTACTGCTCGAGAGCCTTTGTCGTGTAATAAACGCTCAATCCATGAGGCAGCCAAACCAGCGATCCGGGCGGGTTTTTTGCATTTTTTTGGAATAACCCGCGAGTAAGTTAGTCGGTTTGCCCGCGGGTGTAAATGATCCAGTTATACAATTTCGCAATACTTTGCCCAGATAAAGCTGGAACCATGGGCGTAAAATGTTGGTAAAAGTCACATTACCAGATATTGCATTGGCATTACGAGCAGATTTGCCGTTTATGTTTCAACAAAGTGATAACAAACCACCATTTCCACCACCCCACATAAACTAGCAAGTCTCGAATGAGTAGTGAATATTTATGTGAAATGTTTTTTTGACGACAGCATATCTTGGAGAAGGAAAACTAAGCAGAGATAAATAGTGGCCATCCAGAATGTTCAACCAGAGACCCTTGCCGGTTGGCGGCGCAGATCGGGAGGGATTGCATACAAAACGGCCCAGGACCGGGAAGCCCCTGCCCAGACGCCTGGCCTCGTCCCGGCGAGCATTGGCATGGGACGGCAACGGGCGGCGAGAGGACCAGCCAGAGATGGCTGCCCTCGCTGGTCGACAAGGCCATTCACGACGAGGGATGAGAGGGGTGGGAGCCGCAGGATCGGAGGCTGCCTGCCACCCGGGCTGGCAGGCAGATGAGACGGCACAGGCGGACCTGCCCGGCTCCCTTACCAGCGGGCCAGCAGCTGCATGCACAGCAGGGCGAACAGACCGGCGATGAGATCGTCCAGCATGATGCCGAGTCCGCCGTGGATGCGGCGATCGAACCAGGAGATGGGCCAGGGCTTGAGCACGTCGAACAGGCGAAACAGCACGAAGCCGGCCAGCACCCACTCCCAGCCGGCGGGCGCCGCTATCATGGTGACGCCGAAGCCTATCACCTCGTCCCAGACGATGGCCCCGTGATCCGGCATGCCGATGGCGTCGGTGGCGCTCTGGCAGATGCGCACCCCCGCCACGAAGCCGACCACCAGCAGAGCGATGAACCAGGGGGTAGAGAGGCCGCTCACCAGCAGGTAGAGCGGGATGGCGGCAAGCGTCCCCATGGTGCCCGGCGCCCTGGGGGAGAGACCGGAGCCAAACCCCACCGCCAGCAGGTGGAGCGGGTTCCTCAGGTTAAGTTGCTTGAGCTCAGGTTTGATCTTCATGCGAAATGATCCCACCCCTTGAGATGGAGCTCGACCGGCTGCTCATCCTGCATATAGTCGATGCCGGGTTCCCCGGCCAGGATGCGGCCGATGCGGGTGAACTTGACGCCGCAATTGGCCAGTGCCGTGTCCAGGGCACCGTGATGTTCCTGGGGTACGGTGAAGCAGAGCTCGTAGTCATCGCCACCGGCCAGCGCCAGTTGCCAGGCATCCGTGACGGGCACTGCATCCTGCAACACGGGAGAGAGGGGCAGCAGGTTGAGATCGATCTGGGCCCGTACCCCGGAGGCCTTGAGGATGTGGCCGAGATCCGAGGCCAGGCCGTCGGAGAGATCCAGGGCGCTGCTGGCCAGCCCGCGCAGGGCCTGGCCCGCCAGGATGCGGGGATGGGGATGGTCGAGCCTGGGCAGCGCGGCCGCCAGCTGGTTCTCGTTGAGGGTGCGCTTGCCCAGCAGGTGGGAGAGGGCCAGGGCCGCATCCCCCAGGGTGCCGGTCACATAGATGCCGTCCCCCGCCTTGGCACCGCTGCGCAGCAGGGCGCGGCCGGCAGGCACCGATCCCTTCACCGAAACGGTGATGGAGAGCGGACCCCGGGTCATGTCACCGCCCACCAGGGCCACGTTGTAGTATTCGGCAAGCTCGAGGAAGCCCTCGGCGAAACCGGCGACCCAGCTCTCGTTGACGGCGGGCAGGGTCAGGGCCAGAGAGACCCAGCGCGGCTCCGCCCCCATGGCGGCGAGATCGGACAGGTTGACCGCCAGCGCCTTGTAGCCGAGATCCACCGGATCCATGTCGGGAAAGAAGTGCACACCGCTTACCAGGGTATCCGTGCTCACCGCCAACTGGACGTCGGGGGGCAGGGTCAGCAGGGCACAGTCATCCCCAGGTCCCATCACCACGTCCTTGCGGGCGTGGGGGGCCTTGAAGTACTTCTCAATCAGCTCAAATTCACCCATACAGTAAAAAGCCAGCAATAAGCTGGCTCCTCTCTTAAATGCTGACGGACGGCGGGATCAACGCTTGGGCAGCGTCTTGATCACCTTGTCCAGTACGCCGTTGACAAACTTGTGGCTGTCATCGGCGGCGAAGGCTTTGGCCAGCTCGATCGCTTCGTTGATCACCACGCGCGGCGGCACATCTTCACGACGGGTCAGCTCGTAGGTCGCCAGACGCAGGATCGCCTTGTCCACCATGTCCACTTCTTCCAGCGGACGGGAGAGGAAAGGTGCGAACACCTTGTCCAGCTCGTTGCAGTGGACCGCAACCCCGAACAGCAGATCGCGGAAATAGTTCAGGTCCACACCCTTGGTGTCCTGATCGATCTTGAACTGCTCTTCGATGTCGCCCACGTTGGCCTGGGTCATCTGCCACTGGTAGATGGCCTGGGTGGCGCAATGACGGGCCTTACGGCGCTCGGACGGTTTCAATGCATTTCTCCTCGTTACACGTCCAGTTGTTTCAGGACGTTGATCATTTCGAGCGCGCTCAGTGCAGCCTCTGCACCCTTGTTACCCGCCTTGGTACCGGCGCGCTCGATGGCTTGTTCGATGTTTTCGGTGGTCAGCACGCCGAAGGCAACGGGAATCTCATACTCCATCATCACCTGGGCCAGCCCCTTGCCGTTCTCGCTCGCCACCAATTCGAAGTGGTAGGTACCGCCACGGATGACGGTGCCCAGCGCGACGATGGCGTCGTATTGACCGCTCTTGGCCAGCTTCTTGGCCGCCAGGGGGATCTCGACGGCGCCCGGCACGCGCACCAGGGTCAGGTTGCTCTCCTGGATCTGGCCTTGACGCTTCAGCACGTCCAGCGCACCGTTCACCAGGCTGTCATTGATGAAGCTGTTGAAACGGGCAACGACAATAGCAACACGCGCCTCGGGAGCGGCGATATTTCCTTCGATAATCTTCATTGGAAATCCTGTCTCTGTGCAATCAGTAGGGCCATCAATGGGGCCGCGGCCAAAAGTGCACGCATTCTAGCACAACAGAGCCGCGACAAAAAACCATGGCCGCAACGGGCGGCCATGGTGATGATTTCAACCGTATGCAGGCTTACTCGCCGACGTACTCCACCACTTCCAGGCCGAAGCCGCCCGGCAGGAGATGGTACTTCTCCGGCAACATCCAGTGGCGAACGTTCTCCATCCCGCCACGGGATCGCTTACTCACCGACGTATTCCACCACTTCCAGGCCGAAGCCGCCGAGGGCGTGGTACTTCTTCGGCGAGCTCAAGAGGCGCATCTTGCCCACCCCCAGCGCCTTGAGGATCTGGGAACCCACGCCGACCCGGCGCGAGGTGCCCTGCCACTTGGCCCCTTCCGGCGCCAGCCCCTTGTCGGCGGCCTCGAATCCCTTGACCCTGGCCAGCAGCTCGGCACCGTGCGCCTCCGCCCCCAGGATCACCAGCACGCCCCCTTCATCGGCGATGCGGGCCATAGACTTGGGCAGCGGCCAGCTGCGGGCGCTGTGGCGGTCGGTGAGCAGCAGATCGCTCAGCACGTCGTGCAGGTGCACCCGCACCAGGGTCGGCTGGTCGGCCTTCACCTCGCCTTTCTTGAGGGCGAAGTGTACCTGGTTGTCGATGGTGTCACGGAAGGTGACGAGGTCGAACTCGCCGTATTCGGTGGGCAGCTTGCACTCGGCCACTTTCTCTACCGTGGTCTCGTGCTGGTTGCGGTATTCGATAAGATCCGCGATGGTGCCGAGCTTGATGCCGTGCTGCTCGGCGAAGATCTCGAGATCCGGGCGCCGGGCCATGGAGCCATCTTCGTTGAGGATCTCGACGATGACGGACGCAGGCTCATAGCCAGCCAGCCGGGCCAGATCGCAGCCGGCCTCAGTGTGGCCGGCGCGGGTCAGCACGCCGCCATCCTGCGCCATCAGCGGGAAGATATGGCCGGGCTGCACCAGATCCGAGGCCTTGGCATTGGGCGCGACCGCCGCCTGCACGGTGACGGCGCGATCGGCGGCGGAGATGCCGGTGGTCACCCCCTCGGCCGCTTCTATGGTCACGGTGAAGGCGGTGGAGAACTGGGCGTTGTTTCTGTCCACCATCAGCGGCAGCGCCAGCTGTTTGCAGCGATCCCGGGTCAGGGTGAGGCAGATGAGGCCGCGACCGTAGCGCGCCATGAAGTTGATGTCTTCCGGGCGGACACAGGAGGCAGCCATGATGAGGTCCCCTTCGTTCTCCCTGTCTTCGTCATCCATCAGGATCACCATCTTGCCAGCCTTGATATCGGCAATGATTTCCTGGGTCGTGCTCAGCGCCATGGGCTACTCCATCAATGTGCTTGGGAAATGAGCCCGCGGGCTCGGTTCGAACTGGGTTCATTCCGCTCTAGATTGGGGCAGCCGGCCCCATTTCAATCGGAGCGGGATCACAGAAAAGCGTTTTTCCCGCAAAACGGCTCACAAGAAACCGGACTGGGCCAGCTTCTCCAGGGTCAGGGTGGAGGCGCTGCTCTCCTCGCGCTTGCCCGTCATCAGGCGCTCCAAGTAGCGGGCGATTTGATCCACCTCGAGGTTGACCCGGTAGCCGGGTTTCCAGCGGGCTATGGTGGTCTCCTGGGCGGTGTGGGGCACTATGGTCAACCGGAAGAGATCCCCCTGGACGGCGTTGACCGTGAGGCTGATGCCATCCACCGCAATCGACCCCTTCTCGGCGATGTAGCGGGAGAGCTCGCCTGGCGCCTCTATCCAGTATTCGATGGCGCGGCCGCTGGCGGACTTGCTCTTCACCTCGCCCATGCCGTCCACGTGACCGGAGACCAAGTGGCCCCCGAGACGGGAGGTGGGCATCAGCGCCTTCTCGAGGTTGACCGGATCCCCCACCTTGGCCGCCGCAAAGCCGGTGCGGGACAGGGTCTCCAGCGAGACGTCGGCGGTATAGCGCTGGTCGCCCAGGGCGACCACGGTAAGGCAGACACCGTTGGTGGCGATGGAGTCGCCCAGCTTGACGTCGCCAAAATCCAGGGTCGGCGCATGGACGGTGAGGGCCATATCCTCCCCCTGGCGGCGCAGCTCTACCAGGGTTCCCACCGCTTCGATAATTCCGGTAAACATGCAGATCACCTTGCTGATGACGGGGGCAACGGATACCCCCGTGAACATTGAAAAATCAGGCTATTTTTGCAGTGATGCGAATATCCTGGCCAAGCATGCGCACATCCTTGAGGTTGAGTTTGGGGGCCTGGAACAGGCGGGTCAGCCCCGGCAGGTGGAACAGGCCGCGCCCCTCATCCCCCATCAGTTTGGGCGCCTGATAGAGCACCAGCTCGTCCACCAGCCCCTTCTCCAGCAGGGCGCCGCACAGCCGGGGCCCCGACTCGATCAGCACAGAGTTGATGCTGTGCTGCTTAGCCAGCAGCATGAAGAGGCTGACCAGATCCAGCTTGCCCTCCAGGAGCGGCACCTCCAGCTGCTGCACCCAGGCGGGCCAGTCGCCGTCCGCCTTGTGGCGGGCCAGCAACACAGGGCTCTCGCTCTGGAACAGGGGCTGATCCGGAGTGAGCCGGTTTTGCGAGTCGACGATGACCCGCAGCGGCTGGCGCAGGGTCTCTTTGGGATAGACCGCCTTGACCGAGGGGGGCAGCTCGTCCCAGCGCACGGTCAGGGAGGCGTTGTCCGCCAGCACGGTTTCGGCGCTGGAGAGCACCGCATCGTGGCGCGCCCGCAGCCGCTGCACGTCGCGGCGCGCCTCGGGGGAGGTTATCCACTGGCTCTCGCCGCTCGCCATGGCGGTGCGACCATCCAGGCTGGCGCCGAGCTTGACCGTCACCTGCGGGAAGGCGGTGCGCATCCGCTTGAAGAAACCGGGGTTAAGGGACTCGGCTTCCGCGGCCAGCAGGCCGAAATCGGTCTTGATGCCCGCCTCGGAGAGCATGCGCAGGCCGCGCCCGCCCACCTGGGGATTGGGATCCACCATGGCGGCCACCACCCGGGTCACCCCGGCCTTGATGAGCGCCTCGGCGCAGGGGGGCGTGCGGCCGTGATGGGAGCAGGGCTCCAGGGTCACATAGGCGGTGGCACCGCGGGCCTCTTCCCCTGCCGCGTGCAGGGCATAGACCTCGGCATGGGGCTCGCCGGCCCGCTGGTGCCAGCCCTCTCCCACCACCACGCCGGCCTTCACCAGCACGGCGCCGACGCAGGGGTTGGGGGCCGTGGTGTAACGGCCGCGGCGGGCCAGTTCGAGGGCCCGGCTCATCCATTGGTAATCGTCTTGACTAAACATCTGGGCTCCTCTGACAAAACATCCCCCCTCTCCCGGCGTCGGGCTCATCGGTTGCCGCGCCGCCGAACGCAGTCTGGGTGGACGGAAAACTCACTTCTCCAGCTTGGCGATCTCTTCGCCGAATTCACGGATGTCCTCGAAGCTGCGGTAGACGGAGGCGAACCGGATATAGGCCACCTTGTCCAGGCTCTTGAGCTCGTCCATCACCAGGTTGCCCACCAGCTCGGAGGCGACCTCGCGCTCGCCGGTGGCGCGCAGGCGGGACTTGATGTGGTTGACCGCCTTCTCGATGGCCTCCATGCTCACCGGTCGCTTCTCCAGCGCCCGCAGTATGCCGGCACGCAGCTTGTCTTCGTTGAAGGGCTCGCGCGAGCCGTTGGACTTGATGACGCGGGGCATCACCAGTTCGGCCATCTCGAAGGTGGTGAAACGCTCGTGGCAGAGCAGGCATTCGCGACGGCGGCGCACCTGATGGCCCTCGGCCACCAGACGGGAATCGATCACCTTGGTATCAACGGCACTACAGAAAGGGCAATGCATCGGACCTCCGGCGTGGATGAAAAAGGGCGCGGGCCCCGGGGGCTGGCGCTAGGTCGGTCAGTGTAACACGGCCATGGAAAACCGGTAAAAGCCCAGAAAAAACAATGCCACCCATTGGGTGGCATTGGTCTCAAACCGGGCATAGGCCGTTATCAGGCATAGACCGGGAAGCGGCGGCAGATGTCCAGCACCTTCTCGCGCACGGTCGCCAGCACTTCTTCGTTGTCGTGGCTGTCCAGCACGTCGCAGATCCAGTTGGCCAACTGGATGGACTCGGCCTCCTTGAAGCCGCGGCGGGTGATGGCCGGGGTGCCGATACGCACGCCGGAGGTCACGAACGGAGAGCGCGGGTCGTTCGGTACGGAGTTCTTGTTGACGGTGATGTTGGCCTTGCCGAGGGCTGCGTCGGCGTCTTTGCCGGTCAGCTCGCGACCGATCAGATCCACCAGCATCAGGTGGTTGTCGGTACCGCCGGAGACGATCTTGTAGCCGCGCTCCATGAAGGTGGCCGCCATCGCCTTGGCGTTCTTGACGACCTGGGCCTGGTAGGTCTTGAACTCGGGCTCCAGCGCCTCCTTGAAGGCAACGGCCTTGCCGGCGATGACGTGCATCAGCGGGCCGCCCTGACCGCCCGGGAAGACGGCGGAGTTCAGCTTCTTGTACAGATCTTCGTCGTCGGCGGCGGAGAGGATCAGACCACCGCGCGGACCGGCCAGGGTCTTGTGGGTGGTGGAGGTGACCACGTGGGCGTGGGGCACCGGGTTCGGGTAGACGCCGGCGGCAATCAGACCGGCCACGTGGGCCATGTCGACGAACAGGTAGGCGCCGATCTTGTCGGCGATCTCGCGCATGCGGGCCCAGTCGACGATGCCGGAGTAGGCGGAGAAGCCGCCGATCATCATCTTCGGCTTGTGCTCAACGGCCAGACGCTCCATCTCGTCGTAGTCGATCTTGCCGGACTCGTCGATGCCGTAGGGGATGATGTTGTACAGCTTGCCGGAGAAGTTGACGGGGGAGCCGTGGGTGAGGTGACCGCCATGGGCCAGGTTCATGCCCAGCACGGTGTCGCCCGGCTGCAGCAGGGCCATGTAGACGGCGCTGTTGGCCTGGGAGCCGGAGTGCGGCTGCACGTTGGCGTAGGTGGCACCGAACAGCTCCTTGGCGCGCTCGATGGCCAGGGTTTCAACCACATCCACATACTCGCAACCACCGTAGTAGCGCTTGGCCGGGTAGCCTTCGGCGTACTTGTTGGTCAGCTGGGAGCCCTGGGCTTCCATGACGCGGGGGCTGGTGTAGTTCTCGGACGCAATCAGCTCGATGTGCTCTTCCTGACGACGGGTCTCGTCTGTGATGGCCTGCCACAGCTCTGGATCATAGCCGGCGATGGTCATGTCACGTTTCAACATCCGTTTATCTCCTGAAAATCGTTTGCGCGATAGGTGAAGTGGGCCCGCGCATTGTAACGTGAGCTGGATCAAAGAGACAGTCCAACCACCCAAAAAAATGTTTATAAAATGTAAAATACGTCGCAATTCTCGAAACCCGCCCCTCC